>NC_014375.1:0-688125 GCF_000144605.1 Brevundimonas subvibrioides ATCC 15264
ATTTAGTTCGCGAATCGGCTTCGAATCAGCGTTGACCCCCGGCCCGCCGGGCGTAAGTTTTGGGCTCTAACGCACTTCCATCCCCACACGGATGAAGACGGAGCGGGGGCGAACCCCTGAGCCGGCGGGAGACGTCTGTCCGCGAGGTCGCCCCCGCCTGAAAAGCGCATGCTTTTCGGGGCAGGAGAACGCGTCCCCGAGACCGGCGCTTCCGGCGTGGCCCGCAATCGTTCGATTGCGGGATGTATCGAGTTTTGGGGTGGTGACGGGCGATGGGGGGCACAGGGTTGGCGACGACGAGCATGACGGATCCGGACCGTATCTGGAACGAGGCTTCGGTGAGGCTCCGTGCTGAAATCGGCGAAGGCCCGTTCAGCTCCTATATCGCGCCGTCGGCCGTCCGGATCGACGCGGCCGGGAACCTGATCCTGGTCACGCCGACCGGCTATGCCCGCGACTGGGTCCGCAAGAACGCCCTGCGCCGCCTGAACGAACTGTGGCTGGGCCTGGACGGTCTGTCGCGCCGTCTGGACGTCCGCTGCCGGGCCGAGGTGTCCTCCGCGCCCCCGGCCTCGGCCGTGGCCCTTCCGTCGCTGTCGTCGGTCGGGCTGGAGACACCGGTGGCACCGACGATCGCCCCGGTCACCGACGGTGCCCGCGCGGTCCGCGCCGCCGGCCTGCAGGAACGTCTGACCTTCGACAGCTTCGTCGAGGGCCAAGGCAACGCCTTCGCCCTGGCCATCGCACGCCAGACGGCCAGCTGGGCCGACGGGCACTTCAATCCGATCTTCTTCTGCGGCCCCTATGGCTACGGCAAGACGCACCTGCTGAACGCCATCGCCTGGGAGGCGCAGCGGCTCCGTCCCGACGCCAAGGTGGTCTACCTGACCGCCGAGCGCTTCCTGTCGACCTTCGTCAAGGCGATGCAGGACCGCTCGACCGCCGCCTTCAAGGAAAGCCTGCGCTCAGCCGACATGCTGCTGCTGGATGATGTCCAGTTCGTCGGCGGCAAGGCCTCCACCCAGGAAGAGTTGCTGTCGACGCTGACGGCCCTGATCGAGGACGGCAAGCGCATCGTCCTGTCGGCCGACCGTCCGCCGATGGCCCTGACCGAGGTCGAGCCGCGCCTGCGCAGCCACCTGGCGGCCGGCCTGACCTGCCCGGTCGAGCCCGCCGACCGCTCGCTGAAGATCGCCGTGGCCCAGAACCGCATCGCCGCCTTCGCCCGTCTGGGCGTGGTCAATGGCGAGGCCCAGCGCGAGGTGCTGGAACAGCTGGTCGACCGCACGCCGGGCTCGGTGCGCGAACTGGAAGGGGCCGTGAACACCCTGGCGGCCGCGGCCGGACCGCGCCTGACGTCGCTGGGCGTCGACGAGGCCCTGACCCTGCTGGGCTCGGCCCTGCGCGGCGGGCCGGAGCGCCGCATCACCGTGGACGAGATCCAGAAGACGGTGGCCGAGCATTTCAACATGAAACAGGCCGACCTGCTCAGCGAGCGCCGCACCCGTGCCGTCGCCCGCCCGCGTCAGATCGCGATGTGGCTGTGCAAGCAGCACACGACCCGGTCCTATCCCGACATCGGTCGCCGCTTCGGCGGGCGTGACCACACCACGGTCTTGCACGGCGTGCGCAAGATCGAGGAACTGATGCCGCTGGACGACCAGATCGCCAAGGACGTCGAGGCGCTGACGCGCAAGCTGCGGGGCTAGGCCGACCCTTCTCCCTCCCCTCAGGGAGGGAGAAGTCTGTGGACAGGCGCACCCCCCGTTGCCCCCCGCCGCCAATCCTTTAGTGTCCGTAGCCACTGTTTCAGCGAGGGATGATTCCGCCTTCGCTCCGGACGCCCGAGACACCATGCAACTGACCATCGAACGATCCGCGCTCCTGAAGGCCCTCGGGCATGTGCAGAGCGTGGTCGAACGCCGGAACACCATTCCGATCCTGTCCAATGTGCTGCTGTCGGCGGGCCGCGATCGGCTGAGCTTCGCCGCCACCGATCTGGACATGGAGATCGTGGACGAGGCCGACGCCACCGTTCAGGTCGAGGGCCAGATCACCGCCCCCGCCCACACCCTGTACGAGATCGTGCGCAAACTGCCCGACGGGGCCGAGGTCGCCCTGACCTACAACGGCGACGATCCGCGGCTGACGGTGCAGGCGGGGCGCTCCAAGTTCAATCTGCCGGTTCTGCCGGCGGGCGACTTCCCCGTGATGTCGACCGACCAGTCGGGCGCGCGCTTCACCCTGATGAAGGACGATCTGGCCCGCCTGATCGACAAGACCCGGTTCGCGGTCTCGACCGAGGAGACGCGCTACTATCTGAACGGCCTGTACCTGCACACGGTGGCGGAAGGCGGCATTCCCCTGCTGCGCGCCGTGGCGACCGACGGCCACCGCCTGGCCCTGGCCGAGACGCCCGCGCCCGAAGGCGCCGCCGGCGGTCCCGGCGTGATCGTGCCCAGAAAGACCATCGACCAGGTCCGCCGCCTGCTGGACGACGGCACGGGCCCGGTCGAGATCTCGGTCAGCCCGCAAAAGATCCGCTTCGAGTTCGGCCAGGCGTCGCTGACGTCCAAGGTCATCGACGGCGCCTTCCCCGACTACATGCGCGTCATTCCCAAGGGGAACGACAAACAGGCCGACATCGACAATGCCGTCTTCGCCTCGGCCGTCGACCGCGTGGCCACCATCTCGGCCGAGAAGAGCCGGTCGGTGAAACTGGCCTTCGAGCTGGACCGCGTGACCCTGACGGTGCGCAACATGGAGGCCGGCCAGGGCGTGGAGGAGGTCGAGATCGGCTATTCCGAAGCCCCGTTCGAGATCGGCTTCAACGCCCGCTACCTGCTGGACGTCGCCGGCCAGATCACCGGCGAGAACGCGACCTTCCTGTTCGCAGACCCGGCCAGCCCCACGCTGGTGCTCGATCCGGGCGATCCGGGCGTCCAGTATGTGCTGATGCCGCTGAGGGTCTAGTCCCTCACCCCATCCGGTCCATGCGCGCCGCGCGGGTCTCGTACATCAGAGCAAGGCAGGACCGGGTTTCGCAGGCGTCGCGGCGGCGGAGCCATTCGCGCTGCTCGTCGCGCAGAATCTGGGCCGCCTTGCCGTCGACGTTGTTCTGCATCCGGGCGTAGCGGCGCGCCATCGCGACATCGAGGTCGGCCAGGCCGGGGTCGGCGCAGATGGTGCGCTCGGCGCTGTTGCGGGCGCGGCGGCAGTCGAAACTGGGCCGGGCCGGAGGCGGCGGAGGCGGAGGTGGGGTGTCGGCGCGGCGGACCGGCGGCGCGGGCACAGGTCGGCGGGGCGCGGGTCGTGTCGAAGGCGTCGTCGGGACGGGAGGGGACGGCGCACGGGCCGCCGTCGGGGTTCGCTCCGGGGTGGCGCGTTCGACCGGACGACGGGCGGGCGGAGCCTCCTCGACCGGTTCGGGGTCGGCGGGCGCATCAACGACCTCCACCGCCTCGGCGACATAGCCGGCCTGCAGCAGTTCGGGGGATGGCGGCGCGGGCGGCGCGGGCGGCGCCCCCAGCCAGTTGGCCATGACGTCGCCGCCGCCGATCAGGGCCACCACACGGCCCGATCCGGTGCGCGAGGGCTCGATCATGAAGCGGACGCTGTCGGACAGTTCGGAGACCCCGTCCAGGGCCGCGCGGCGGTGTTCGGGCACCGACATCCGGGCGACGCCGCCGCAGACGGTCCGGTCGGCGGTGTAGTCGACGGCTTCCAGACGCGGCGTGTCCAGCGAGAAGGCGAAGGCTCCGTCCACCTCGCCGCCCCGGGCCGCGATCCGGGTCAGGATGGCGTCGCGGAGGCCCGCGCGCGTCTCGGCGCTGCGACAGGCGTCCAGCCCCTGCGGTCCGCGCCCGGCGATCGCGACGGCCCGCGTCACGACCCCGCCGACGCCAGCGACGGCGATCATCGCCGCCGCCACGATCCAGAGTGTCCTCATGCCCGCGCCCCCATGACGCCGACCACCCCCACGGCGGTCGAAATGCGACCCTAGTCCGGGGCCCGGGCCAGCGTTGCCATACGGAATCTGACCCGCCGGACGCCCGAGACTGTGACCTGCCGGACGAAGCGGGCTATGTCGGGCGCTTGATCCGCGCCCTGACCCTGACCGACTTCCGGTCCTATGCCGCCGCCACCCTGTCCGTGGAGACAGGGCCCGTGGTGCTGCACGGGCCGAACGGGGCGGGCAAGACCAACCTGCTGGAGGCGCTGAGCCTGTTCACGCCCGGCAAGGGGCTGCGCGCGGCCACCGCCCAGGAGATGGGCCGCCGGGAGCCCGGCGAGACCGGGGGGCGGGCCTGGGCCGTGGCCCTGACGCTGGCCGGGCCCGACGGCGACGACGTCCGGCTGGGCACGGGCGTGCAGGTCGCGGGCGCGGGACGGCGGATGGTCCGGATCGAGGGCGAGACGGCCCAGCCCGGACGGCTGCTGGACTATCTGAGGCCCGTGTGGGCGACGCCGGAGCAGGACCGGCTGTTCTCGGACGCGCGGGCCGAGCGGCTGAAGTTCTTCGACCGTCTGGTGTTCGCCGCCGATCCCGGCCATGCGGCGGCGGTGGCGGGCTATGAGAAGGCCCTGCGCGAGCGACTGCGGCTGCTGGTCGACGGGGCGGAAGGCCGCGAGGCCGATCCCCTGTGGCTCGACGCGCTGGAGGTCCGGCTGGGCGAGACGGGCGCGCGGGCGGCCTCGGCGCGGGCCCGGGCGCTGGGGGTGCTGCAGGCCGCGATCGACGCGCGGGCGGAACGCCCCTTTCCGCAGGCCGACCTGGGCCTGGACGGCGCGGCCGAGACGGCGGCGGCGAACGGGTCCGATGACGAGGCTATCGCCGCCGGCATCCGCGAAGGGATGGCCCGGTCGCGGGCGCGGGACGGCGCCGCCGGCCGGTCCCTGTTCGGGCCGCACCGCACCGACCTGACCGCGCTCCATCGCGAGAAGAACCGCCCGGCCGCCGAGGGGTCTTCGGGCGAACAGAAGGCGCTGGTCCTGAACCTGATCCTGGCCCAGATCGGGCGGCTGAAGGCGACGGGCGGGCCCACGCCCGCCCCGCCCGTGCTGCTGCTGGACGAGGCGCCGGCCCATCTGGACGCCGGTCGCCGTGCGGCCCTGTTCGACGAGATCGTGGCCCTGGACCTGCAGGCCTTCATGACCGGCACCGAGGCCGACCTGTTCGAACCACTTCGGGGCCGGGCGGCCTTCGTCCGGGTCGAGGGCGGGGCGCTGACGTCAGGCTGAGGACGGGGCGGGTGCCACGGCGAAATTCGCCTGCCAGCCTGCCAGGTGCCAACATAAACCTTCGGTAAAACAGCGGCATGAAGCTCGGCGACCCGGCCGACGTGCCAGATTATGCGAAATCCTGGGTGGCGGCCCCTTCGCGGTTCAACGTGTCAAAGATCCGCATCTCAGGTGGGAGGCCGATCGGTGAACCGCAACAGGCGAAGCCGAATTTATTCCTAAGTCGCGTCCCGGAGGTCAGGCCGTCGCCGGATTGGCCTCGCCCTCGATGCGGGCGCCGGGCAGCTTGCCGCCGATCCGGTCCATGAAGGCGAACACGAACGGGTTCAGCGAGATCGACAGCAGGGCGGCGGCCAGCACCAGATCGTGGGTCTGCTGGCTCATGGCCCCCAGCGACATGCTGAGCGCCGCCAGGATGAAGGAGAACTCCCCCACCTGGGCCAGGCTGGCCCCGACCGTCAGGCCGGTGGCACGATCCAGCTTGAACATATGGGTGATGGCCAGGGCCGCGATCGTCTTGCCGACGATGACGATGCCCAGCACGCCCAGCACCGAGAGGGGTTCGCGCCACAGGATGGTCGGGTCGAACAGCATGCCCACCGACACGAAGAAGAGGACGGCGAAGGCGTCGCGCAGCGGCAGCGACCGCTCCGCCGCATTGTGACCCAGCGGCGTGCCGTTCAGAACCAGCCCGGCCAGGAAGGCCCCGAGCGCGAAGGAGTGGAACAGGTAGTAGGCGATCCAGGCGATGCCGAGCGCGATGGCCAGGACGCCCAGGGTGAAGAGCTCGCGCGACCGCGTGTGGGCGATCCGCACCAGGAGCCAGGGCAGGACGCGCCCGCCGACGAACAGCATGGCCAGGACGAAGCCCACGACCTTGAGCAGGGTCCAGCCGACGTTCAGGGCCAGGGCGGACGGATCGACCGCGGTCCCGGCCGGAAGCACGATCATGGGCAGCATGACCAGGGCGATGACGATCACCAGATCCTCGACGATCAGCCAGCCGACGGCGATGCGTCCGACCTCGCCCTTGTTCTGGTGCCGCTCCTCCAGCGCCCGCATCAGGACGACCGTGGAGGCGACCGACAGGGCGAAGCCCATCAGCAGCGCCTCGACGTCGCCGAGACCCAGCAGGAACCGCCCGAGCAGCCAGCCCAGCAGCGTCGCCGAAGCGATCTGGACGAGGGCCCCGGGGATGGCGACCTTCCTGACCTTCATCAGGTCGGCGGGCGAGAAATGCAGACCGACCCCGAACATCAGCAGGATCACGCCGATCTCGGCCAGTTGGGGCGCGAGCGTCGTGTCAGCGACGAAACCTATGGTGTAGGGGCCGACCACGACCCCGGCGACGAGGTAGCCCACGAGCGGCGACAGCTTCAGCCGGTTGGCGATCATCCCGAACACGAAGGCCAGCACGAAGCCGGCGACGAGGGTGGAAATCAGGCTGTCGGCATGCGGCATCGGCGCTCGGGGTCAGAAGGAGCCTGATTCACGGCGTCGGCGGAATCGCGAAGCGATCCCACCTCGGCCGATCAGGCTCGGGCGTCGGTGGTGGGTCTTTCGATGGGTGAGCCCAACATATGGGGCTGGTCGGTCTATTCGCAACCCGTTCGGCTGCGCTTGTTCGCTCGCTTTCGGCGCGGAAATTCCTATATAAACGTCACATCCGGACGGGGTGAATCGTCGCGTCCGGGCACGACCTTTTTCAGCGGGTCGGGTGGCGCGCGGCGCAGCCCGACAGACCCGCGTCTCCGGACGACCGAATGACCGACGAACCGATCCACGAACGTACCGCCGACAATGCCGAGGAAGCCGCCTACGGCGCGGAATCCATCAAGGTTCTCAAGGGCCTGGACGCGGTGCGCAAACGCCCCGGCATGTATATCGGCGACACCGACGACGGCTCGGGCCTGCACCACATGGTCTATGAGGTGGTCGACAACGCCATCGACGAGGCCCTGGCCGGCCACGCCGATCTGGTCGAGGTGATCCTGAACGCCGACGGCTCGGTCACCGTGACCGACAACGGACGCGGCATCCCGGTCGACATCCACGCCGAGGAAGGCGTGTCCGCCGCCGAGGTCATCATGACCCAGCTGCACGCGGGCGGAAAATTCGACCAGAATTCCTACAAGGTCTCGGGCGGCCTCCACGGCGTGGGCGTCTCCGTCGTCAACGCCCTGTCCGACTGGCTGAAGCTGGTGATCTTCCGGAACGGCCAGCGCCACGAGATGAAGTTCGAGCGGGGCGACACGGTCGAGAGCCTGCGGGTCACGGGCGAGGCCCCGATGCGCGAAAACGGCAAGGTCCTGTCGGGCACCCAGGTGACCTTCTATCCGTCGGTCACGACCTTCGCCCACATCGACTTCGACCTGAAGACGCTGGAACACCGCCTGCGCGAACTGGCCTTCCTGAACTCGGGCGTGGTCATCAAGCTGCAGGACCATCGCGGCGTCGAGCCGTTCGAGGAGATCCTGCACTACGAGGGCGGCGTCGAGGCCTTCGTGCGCCACCTGGACAAGTCCAAGACGCCGATCCTGAAGGACGTCATCGTCATTCGCGGCAAGCGCGACAACATCGAGATCGACCTGGCCCTGTGGTGGAACGATTCCTACCACGAGACCATGTTGTGCTTCACCAACAACATCCCCCAGCGCGACGGCGGCACCCACCTGTCGGCCTTCCGCACCAGTCTGACCAAGGTCATGGGGGCCTATATGGAATCCTCCGGTGCCCTGAAGAAGGAGAAGGTCGCCCCGACCGGCGAGGACGCGCGCGAGGGCCTGACCTGCGTGCTGTCGGTCAAGGTGCCGGACCCCAAATTCAGCAGCCAGACCAAGGACAAGCTGGTCTCCTCCGAGGTCCGCCCGGCGGTCGAGGGGCTGTGCACCGACGGCCTGAACCAGTGGTTCGAGGAACATCCGGTCGAGGCCAAGGCGGTCGTCGCCAAGATCATCGAGGCGGCCTCCGCCCGTGAAGCGGCGCGCAAGGCCCGTGACCTGACCCGGCGCAAGTCGGCGCTGGATATCAGCTCCCTGCCCGGCAAGCTGGCCGACTGCCAGGAACGCGACCCGGCCAAGTCCGAACTGTTCATCGTGGAGGGTGATTCCGCCGGCGGCTCGGCCAAACAGGCGCGCAACCGCGAGAACCAGGCGGTCCTGCCGCTGCGGGGCAAGATCCTGAACGTCGAGCGGGCCCGGTTCGACCGGATGCTGTCGTCCGAGCTGATCGGCACGCTCATCCTGGCACTCGGCACCGGCATCGGCCGCGACGACTTCAACGCCGACAAGCTGCGCTATCACAAGATCATCCTGATGGCCGACGCCGACGTCGACGGCGCCCACATCCGGACCCTGCTGCTGACCTTCTTCTATCGCCAGATGCCCGAGCTGATCGAGCGCGGCCACGTCTTCATCGCCCAGCCGCCGCTCTACAAGGTCTCCAAGGGCAAGCAGTCTCGCTACCTGAAGGACCAGTCCGAGATGGACTCCTATCTGATCGAGGAGGGCTCGTCGGACGCCGAGCTGGACATGGCCACGGGCGAACGCCGCACGGGCCACGACCTGCAGGCCCTGGTCCGCGACGCCAAGGCGTTCAAGGCCCAGGTCGACCGGCTGAGCCAGCGTGCCCCGGCCTTCGCCATCGAACAGGGGGCCCTGGCCGGGCTGTTCGCGGAGAACGCCGATCCGGTGGGGGCCTCCGCCGCCTCCGCCGAACGCCTGAACCTGTACGCCGAAGAAGGCGACGGGGTGTGGTCGGGCTCGCCCGGCGAACAGGGCGCCATCGTGTTCGGGCGAAGCCGCCGCGCGGTGCAGGAGACGATCGTGCTGGAAGAGGCGCTGATCCGCTCGCTGGACGGCCGCCGACTGGCCGAGCGCGCCGCGGCCTTCGAGGGCCTGTTCGACGCGCCCGCCACCTATCGGCGCAAGGACAGGTCGATCACCATTCGGGGTCCGATCGACCTGCTGAACGCGGTGCTGGACCAGGGCAAGAAGGGCCTCGCCATCCAGCGCTACAAAGGTCTGGGCGAGATGAACCCCGAACAGCTGTGGGAGACCACGCTGGACGCCAACGCCCGCACCCTGCTGCGGGTCCAGGTCGACCACGCCGACGACGCCGACGACCTGTTCGCCAAGCTGATGGGCGACGTCGTCGAACCGCGCCGCGAGTTCATCCAGGACAATGCGCTGGATGCGGCGGTGGACGTCTAGACTTCGCGCGTCAGCGCAAGGGGTTTCATCACAGCGAGCACAGCGGGATCACAGCGATCACGACGGGAACCGCGATGGGTCAGCGGCCGCCCTCTCGTCGTGATCGCCGTGCCTCTTTCGTTGTGGTCGCCGTGATGAACCTTTCGATCCCGTCGACCCGGTCGGACGATTGGCCTTCGGCCGTCAGATGATATCCAGCGGCTGGCTGGTGGTGGGCGGCGGGAAGGCGCGGTCGAGCACCGCGATGTCCTCGGCGTCCAGCTCGATCTCGAGCGCGGCGGCATTGGCCTCGACGTGGTCGACCGTGGAGGCTTTCGGGATGGCGATGACCCCCTCCTGACGCAGGACGGCGGCCAGGGCGATCTGGGCGGGGGTGGCGTCGTGGCGGTCCGCGACGGCCTGGAGCGCCGGGTGGTTGAGGATGTCGCCGCGCCCCAGCGGCGAATAGGCCATCAGCGGCATGATCCGCTCCTGCGACCAGGGCAGAAGGTCGAACTCGATCCCGCGCGAGCCGAGGTGGTAGAGGACCTGGTTGGCCGAGCACAGGTCGCCGCCGTCGATCGCCTCCAGCCGGTTCATGGTCTTGAGGTCGAGGTTGGAGACGCCCCAGCGGGCGATCATGCCCTCGTCGATCAGTTCCTCGAAGCCGGCGACGATCTCCTCGAGCGGATGGCGGCTCGACCAGTGCAGCAGATAGAGGTCGAGGCGCTCGACCCCCAGCCGTTCCAGCGACTTCTCGCAGTGGAGCATCATGGTCATCTCGCCCGCGTTCTCGGGCTTGATCTTGGACACCAGGAAGACCTCGTCGCGCCGGCCGGCGATGACCTCGCCCACCAGCCGCTCGGAGCGGCCGTCGCCATACAGTTCGGCCGTGTCGATCAGGGTCAGGCCCAGGTCGATCCCCCGCGCCAGCGCCGCCTGCTCGGCGTCGCGCGTCTTCGGATCGTCGCCGATCATCCAGGTGCCCTGGCCGAGGATGGGCACCGAGGTGCCGTCGGAGAAGCTGGTCATGCGGGTCATGCCAACGACAATGCACGAGCCGCCGCCCGGGTGCCAAGCGGGGTCAGAGGGATTTCAGGAACCCGATCAGCGCCGCATTGACCGCGTCGGGCCGTTCCTGCTGCAGCCAGTGGCCCGCGCCCGGCAGCACGGTCTGGCCGCGCAGGTCGGTCAGCCAGTCCTTGAGCCGCGCCTCGTGCTGACCGGCGTAGTGGCGGACCGGATCGCGCTCCCCGACCATGAACATCGACGGCTGGCGGATCTTCTGGCCCTGCAGGAAGGCGGTGAGGGACCAGTTGAGGTCCAGACAGCGGTACCAGTCGATCGGTCCCTTGAAGCCGCCCGCGCCGAAGGCCGAGACATATTCGGCGAAATGCGGCGGGCTCATCCACGGCGGCAGGGTGGCGTCGTCGGGCACCTCGGACAGGAAGTCGTGGCCGGGGGCGATGAAGCCGGTGGATTGCCGGCCGTCGGGCGTCGCGCCGTCGTAGCTGTAGAAGCCCTTCCTGAGCGCCGTCGCCACATCGGTCTCGAAGATCCGATGGGCGTCGGGGGCCTGGAACTGGTTCATGTAGAGCTCGCCCTTGCCGGCCCGTTTCGCCAGGGCGGCCATGGCCGGGGTGGGCGGACCGCCCGCGCGGCGCGGCTGGAACGGCACCGACAGGCCCGCCACCGCCGTGAACAGGTCCGGTCGCATCAGGGCGCAGTGCCAGGCCACCGGCGCGCCCCAGTCGTGACCGACGACGGTGCAGTCGCTCCGCCCCAGCGCCCGGACCAGATCGACCATGTCCCCGACCAGATGCAGGATCGAATGGTCCTCGGTGCGCTCCGGCCGGTCGGTCCCGCCATAGCCCCGCATATCGGGCGCGACGGCGCGGTAGCCGGCCTCGCCCAGCGCCTTGACCTGGGCCCGCCAGCTGATCCCCAGTTCCGGGAAGCCGTGGATCAGCAGGACCAGGGGGCCGCCTTCGGGGCCGTCCTCCAGCACCTGCTGGGTCAGGCCGTCGGTCTCGAGGATGCGGGTCTGCATGGGCGGCGCTCCGGTTGGCGCCCCACCGTGCACCGGCACCACACCCGCCGCAATCGGGGTCCGTCGCCTCCGATTGCACTGGCGAGCGTCCGGCAACCGGCGCACTCTGACGCTGCAACCTGTCAGGGGCCCAGCGATGATCGTGGCGATGGAAATGGTTCAGGCCGAGGCGGCCCAGACCGATCTGGCCGGACGGTGGGAGGGGGCCCTGACCGTCGGCGGCACGGCCCTGCCGATCGTGATCCGGGTCGAGCCGGGGCCCGGCGGTCTGGTGACGGTCATGGACAGCCCGGCCCAGAACGTGCGCGGCCTGCCGGTCGCCGGGCTGACCCGGAGCGGCGGCACGGTCCGGTTCACGGTCCCGGCGGCGCGGGGCGGGTTCGAGGGCGCGGTCTCGGCCGACGGCGGGACCTGGACGGGGGTGTGGACGCAAGGGGCGGGGTCGCTGCCGCTGATCCTGACGCGAGCCGCCGCGACCGCGGAGCCGGCCGGTCCGAACCGGCCCCAGACGCCCCGACCGCCCTTCCCCTATGCCGCCGAGGCCGTGACGTTCCGGAACGACGGCGCGGGCATCGCTCTGGCGGGCACCCTGACCCTGCCCGAGGGGACGGGGCCATTCCCGGCGGTGGTCCTGCTGACCGGGTCGGGCGCCCAGGACCGGGACGAGACGATCCTCGACCACAAGCCCTTCGCCGTCTGGGCCGACGCCCTGACACGGCGCGGGATTGCGGTGCTGCGCTATGACGACCGGGGGGTCGGCGGGTCGGGCGGCGGCGGGCCGAACGAGACCACCGGCGACTTCGCCACGGACGCCCAGGCCGCCATCGCCTTCCTGCGCACCCGGCCCGAGATCGATCCCGCCCGTATCGGCCTGATGGGCCACAGCGAGGGCGGTGCCACCGCGCCGCTGGCGGTCCGGAACGGCGCACCGGCCGCGTTCGTGGTCCTGCTGGCCGGACCGGCCATGCCGGGCGCCGAGATCATCATCGAACAGGCCGTCCGCATCGCCACCGCTTCGGGTCAAACACCGGCGCAGGTCGTTGAGCTGCGACAGCTGCAAAGCCGGATCATGGCCGCCGTGCTGGCCAACAAGGACGACGGCCCCGCCGCGGCCGCGGCCGCCCAGGCCGTGCTGGTCGAGGCCGGCATACCGACGGAACAGGCACGCGGCAGCACCGCCGCCATCGCCTCGGGCTGGTACCGGTCTTTCGTCGCCTACGACCCCGGCCCGGCGCTGTCCGCCCTGACGGTGCCGCTGCTGGCGGTGTACGGCGAGAAGGACCTGCAGGTGCCGGCCGACCTCGACGCCGGAGCGCTGCGGCGGCTGCAGCCCGCGGCCGAGATCGTCATCCTGCCCGGGCTGAACCACCTGATGCAGACCGCGACCACCGGCCTGCCCGGCGAATACGGGACGATCGAGGAGACGGTGTCGCCGGCTGCGCTGGCGACGGTGACGGACTGGGTGGTGAAGGTGACCGCGCCCTGAGCCCTAGACCGGGTGCGTCGGCGGCGGCTGGATCGGCTCGGAGCGGGTCGTGACGGCCGAGTCCTCGGGCAGGGGGATGAACTCCAGATCGTCCTCATCGGGCAGTTTCATCCGTCCGGCCTGCCAGTCGGCCTTGGCCTGATCCAGCCGGGCCTGGGACGACGAGACGAAATTCCACCAGATGATGCGTTCGCCGACCGGCTCGCCGCCGAGGGCCATGACGGTGGCCTGGGTCAGGGATTTCACCGTCGGTTCGGCATGGGGCTCCAGCACGATCATCTGGCCCTCGTGGAAGGTGCGGTCGCCGACCTCGATCGAGCCCTTGGCCACATACAGCGCCCGCTCCGACATGCCGCCGGATCCCTTGCCCGCCGGCGGCGTCGTGCGCACGCCCGGCTGCATCTCCCAGTGGACGTAGAACAGGGGCGACGACGTCTTCACATTGGCCACGGCCCCGTAGGCCTCGCCCGCCACGAGGCGCGCGAACAGGCCGCCGTTCTCATAAGCGGGCAGCGAGTCCTCGCCGTAATGCTGGAAGCCGGGGTCCATCTCCTCGGCCTCGTTCGGCAGGGCGATCCAGGCCTGCATGCCGTTCATGGGGCCGCCCTGCGCCTTCTTCAGCGGGTCGGTGCGCTCGGAATGGACGATGCCCTTGCCCGCCGTCATCCAGTTGACCTCGCCCGGCCGGATCGCCTGATTATAGCCCAGGCTGTCGTGGTGCATGATCTCGCCCTCGAACAGATAGGTCAGGGTCGACAGGCCGATGTGGGGGTGGGGGCGAACGTTGATCGCCTCGGACCCCGGCGCGAACTCGGCCGGGCCCATCTGATCGAGGAAGATGAATGGTCCCACCATCCGGCGCGAATGGAAGGGCAGGATGCGCCCGACCTCGAACCCGCCCAGGTCCTTCTTGCGCGCGTCGATCACCATCTCGATCATGTCGGTCGTTCCTGGGAGGCTGTGGCCACCAGCATCGCGCGAGCCGGGGCATGGTTTCAAGTCCGGGGATCAAGCCCGCGTCGTCACAGGCCCACCATGGCCGCCAGCTTGAGCACCGTGTTCCAGTTGCGCCCCGTGCCGGTGCCGATCAGCCGGGGCTGGGCCTTCTCGGCCATCTTCGACGACCCGATGCCGTGCGGATGCCAGAAGAACAGGTTTCCGCCGACCGCCTCGACGCCCTCGTCGCCGGTGGCGAAGGCACGGAGCGCCTCGACCGCGCCGGGCCGGATCTCGCCCTTCATCACCATGACGAGCAGCCGGGTCGGATCCGATGCCGCCCCTTCGACAAAGGGATTGGCGGCCATCATCGCCGCCCATTGGGCGGGGGTGCGGACCAGGGTTTCGATCCGGCGGCCGAACCGGACCTCGGTTTCCGCCTCGATCGCGGCTTCCAGTCCGGCCGGGTCCCGGTCGCTCTCGACCACCAGATTGCCGCTGGCCAGGAGGGTGCGCGGGTTGTTCAGCCCCATCGCCCCGGCCATCGCGCGCTGCTCGGTCACCGGGGCGCGCACGCCGCCGGTGTTCATGGCGCGGAACAGGATGATGCGGTGGTCCATCACCGCCTCTGGCAGCCGGGACAGTAGAAGGTCGAGCGCCCGCCCTGGACGATGCGCCGGACGACGCCGCTGCAGTCCTCACCGAGGCAGGGCTGGCCCTCGCGGCCATAGACGTCGAACCGGTGCTGGAAATAGCCGTGGCCGCCGTCGGCATTGGCGAAATCGCGCAGGGTCGAGCCGCCCGCCGCGATCGCATCGTTCAGAACCTCGCGCACCACGACGGCCAGCCGCTCCAGCCGCGGTCGGGACACCTTGCCCGCCGCGATCCGGGGCGAAATGCGGGCGCGATACAGGGCCTCGCAGACGTAGATGTTGCCAAGGCCCGCAACGGTCCGCTGATCCAGCAGGCTGACCTTGATGTTCTGTTTCTTGCCGTCGAACGCCTCGGCCAGATGCGCGCCGGAGAAGCCGTTGCCCAGCGGCTCGGGGCCCAGGCCGGCGAACCACGGATGGCTGTCGACCGCCTCGGTCGCCATCAGCCCCATGAAGCCGAACCGACGGGCGTCGGCGAAGCCGATCCGGGTCGCGGCGCCGTCGCGCAGCGCGCACAGGCTCATGTGCTCGTGCTTGCCGCTGATGGGGGCCGGTTCCTCGAATTCGCCCAGCTGTTCGCCGTCGACGGTGAACCGGCCGGTCATGCCCAGATGGGTCACCCAGGTCTCGCCGGTCGACAGGGCCGTCAGCAGATATTTCGCCCGGCGGTCGATCCGCTCGACCACCGCGCCGGAGAGACGCTCCACGAAGCGCTCGGGGAAGGGGAATCGCAGGTCCGGACGGTTCTGTCGCACATGGGTGAGCGCTGCGCCGACCAGGACGGGCTCAAGGCCCCTGCGGACCGTCTCGACCTCGGGAAGCTCGGGCATGGCGCGGTCTAGCCGACGGCGCACGCCGGGTGAAGGGGCACCCTCCACCGACCGGACCGGCGCGATCAACCGTGGACGGAGCGTTCTGAACCGAAACGCCACGCGATCGCCACCGAACACCTATCTTTTCGTGATGCATCCGCCGCAGGAAAGGGGCAGGGCTTGGGCTCAGCTTCGTATCGGGGGATTCGATGGCGCACATCACGGCAGACGACACACGCCAACGGCCCCGGCCGCGGGTCAGCCTGCACGGTATCCGGCGCGAGGCCACGCGGGTCCGCCTGTCCCTGGCGGCCGGGCTGCGCCTCGGCGAACCGGTGACGGTGGCCGCCGTCGCCCTGTTGGCCCTGTCCGTCTATTTCGTGATGCTGCCCGGCGTCGATCTGGCCGTGACCCGGCTGTTCTATTCTCCCGGCTCCGGCTTCCCCCTGTCCGGCGATGTGGTGCTGAAGGCCCTGCGCCAGTCCTCCACCTATGCGCTGATGATAATCGCGCTGGGACTGCTGGGCGAGGTCGCCGTCGGCCTGAGGACAAAGGCCGTCCGGTTCCGGCACTACAGCCGCCGCGCGGTCGTCCTGCTGGCCGGCCTGGCCATCGGACCGGGCCTGATCGTCAATGGCCTGCTGAAGTCCGCCTGGGGCCGCCCCCGTCCGGTCCAGGTCGACCTGTTCGGCGGCGAAGCGGCCTTCACCCCCGCCTGGACGATCAGCGACGGCTGCGCCCGCAACTGCTCCTTCGTGTCGGGCGAGGCCTCGTCGGCGGCCTGGATGGTGGCGGCCGTCTGGCTGATGACACCGCCGGAGTGGCGGCGCTGGACGGTGCCGGCCGCCCTGACCTATGGCGCGGCCCTGTCGGTCAACCGGATGGCGTTCGGCGGGCATTTCCTGTCCGACACCCTGCTGTCCTGGGCCATCACCGGTCTGGTGCTGGCGGTGCTGCACCGGCTGATGCTGGCCTGCCCGGTCGAGGCGCGTCGGGCCCGGCGGGCGCTCCGGCAACGGGCGCGCGGCCTGCAGGCCGCCTGAGGAGCTCGACCGCTCGAAGAGGAGCGTTGCCGAAAGGGGGTTTTGTCGATTAGGTCGCGCGACCGATCGCCGAGGATCCCTGAATGACCCAGACCACCGCTGCCGCCGCCCCCGCCAAACGGGTCGAGCTGACCGTCCGGGCCGTGCTGCTGGGCTGTGTGCTGGCCGTGATCTTCACGGCCGCCAACACCTATCTGGGCCTGAAAGTGGGTCTGACCTTCGCCTCCGCGATCCCGGCGGCCGTCATCTCCATGGCCATCCTGCGGATGTTCAAGACCTCGACGATCTGGGAGAACATGACGGTCCAGACCGTGGCCTCGGTCGGCGGGGCCATGAGCTCGATCATCTTCGTCCTGCCCGGCCTGGTCATGGTCGGCTGGTGGCTTGAGTTTCCGTTCTGGGAATCGGTGCTGATCTGCGTCTTCGGCGGCGTCCTGGGCGTGACCTTCTCCATCCCCCTGCGTCGCGCCCTCGTCGTCGAGGCCGGCCTGCCCTACCCGGAAGGCGTCGCCGCCGCCGAGGTGCTGACCGTCGGTTCGCGCGGGGCCGAACAGACCGAAAGCGCGGTGCGGGAAAACGCTTCCGGCCTGTGGGTCGTGGTCACGGGCGCGATCGTGTCGGCGGGCTACGCCCTGCTGGTCGCCGGCCGGGTCTTCGCCGGAGAGGCGGCCCGGTTCATCAAACTGCCCGCATCGCTGGGTGGCGGGGCAACGGGCCTCGGCTTCGGCATGCAGTTCGCCCTCTTGGGCGCCGGCCACCTGATCGGTCTCAGTGTGGGTCTCGCCCAGGCCTTCGGCCTGCTGCTGGCCTGGGGTATCGCCGTGCCGATCCTGACCAGCCCGGACACCATCGCCTGGCTGACCGCCAACGGCATCCCCTCCATCGCCACCACCCTGCCCGCCGGTGTCGGGGCCGAGGAACTGGCCTCCACCGTCTGGGCCCGCGAGGTCCGGTTCATGGGGGCGGGCGTCATCGGCGTCGCCGCCATCTGGACCCTGATCAAGCTCGCCGGGCCCCTGATCGGCGGCCTGACCTCGGCCCTGGCGGCGAACCGTCAGCGCAACGCCGGGCAGGTCCTGGACCGGACGGAACAGGACATCCCCATGACCATCGTGGCCGGCCTGTCGGTCGTCTGCCTGATCGGGATCGCCGGCATCCTGGCCTGGTTCGCCCAGGGCAATCCGACCCTGGCCAGCTCGACCGGCCTGCTGGTCGCGGGCGGGCTGGTCTATGTGGTGGTCATCGGTTTCGCCGTGGCCGCCATCTGCGGCTATATGGCCGGGCTGATCGGTTCGTCCAACAGCCCGGTCTCGGGCGTGGGCATTCTGGCCGTGGTCATCGCCTCGGTGCTGATGCTGGGGGTCCTGGCCCTCGCCGGTGTGCCCGCGGATCCTTCTGTGGTCGCCTTCGCCCTGATCGTGACGGCCGTCGTCTTCGCCGTGGCCGTGATCGCCAATGACAACCTGCAGGACCTCAAGACCGGCCAGCTGGTCGAGGCGACGCCGTGGCGTCAGCAGACGGCCCTGATCGTGGGTGTCGGCGCGGGGGCTCTGGTGATCCCCCTGATCCTGAACCTTCTGAACAAGGCCTTCGGCTTTGCCGGAGGCCCGCCCGGGATCGCCGACGAGCCGCTGGCGGCCCCGCAGGCGACGCTGATCTCGGCCCTCGCGCGGGGCGTCATCGGCGGCGATCTGCGCTGGGACCTGATCGGCCTCGGAGCCTGTATCGGCGTGGTCATCATCATCGTGGACGCGGTCCTGAACGCCACGACCAAGGGCAAGGTGAAGCTGCCGCCGCTGGCCGTCGGGATCGGCTTCTATCTGCCGGCCGCCGTCACCACGATGCTGGTGATCGGCGCTGTGGCAGGCTGGTTCTACGACCGGGCGATCAAGACGACGCGCTTCGCCGACGTCGGCCGCCGGATGGGTGTGCTGCTGGCCTCCGGCCTGATCGTGGGCGAGAGCCTGTTCCTGGTCATGACCGCCGGGGTCATCGTCTCCACCGGCGATGACGCGCCCTTCGCCATGCTGCCCGAGGGCTCGACCTGGCCGGCGATGCTGTCGGGTATCGCCGTGTTCGCGGTCCTGACCTTCGCCCTCTACACCTGGGTCCGGAGCCGGTCCGCCAAGGTCTGAGGCGGCGGCCTATTCCCGATAGGCGTCGTGGCACGACCCGCAGGTACCGCGCACGGCGGTCCAGGCCTCCAGCGCGCCCGGCGTGTCGTTGGCCGCGATCTTCGCCTGAAGATCGGCCGTCGCAGCCTTGTAGGCCGCGGCCTTGGCCTCGAAGTCCGCGCGGTTCGTCCAGATCCCGGCCTTCGCCTTTGTCGCGCCCGGCAGGCTGTCCGACCCGGTGCCGGCCGGGAACATCGTCGGCAGGGCGGTCGCCCAGCGGTTCAGGCCTCCGGCCGTGAAGGCCAGGCCCTGGGCCGGGGCGCCACTGTCCAGGCCGGTCCTGATCGACCCGAAGGCCGCCGCAGACATGGCGAAGGCCGCCTGACGCGCCGCGACGATTTCGGACGGGCCGGGCGAGGTCTGGCCCTGTGCCCCTGCAACGCCCGCCACACACATCAGGGCGACGACGCCCATCACGATCGTACGCTTCACCGGCCCGCTCCCTCTGATTGAGGGGGAAAGCTGCGCCGTGACCCGGAATCTGTCAAACCGGTGCCGTATTGCGCCCCTATGGCCTTTCGCGCGTCCAGCCTGTAAGAGGCGCGCGCTCCCCGCATGACGCCCCTAACGAGCGGCCCCCGCATTTGTCGGCCGCCTTTTCGCATTGACAGAATTAGAACCTCGGCCATGAACCTACGCAACGTCGCCATCATCGCCCACGTCGACCACGGCAAGACCACCCTGGTGGACCAGCTGCTGGCCCAGTCCGGCGTCTTCCGAGCCAACGAGGCCCAGACCGAACGGGCGATGGACTCCAACGACCAGGAGAAGGAACGCGGCATTACCATCCTGGCCAAGTGCACGAGCGTGCTCTGGAACGGCAAGGCCGGCGAAACCCGCATCAACATCATCGACACCCCCGGCCACGCCGACTTCGGCGGTGAGGTCGAGCGGATCCTGGGCATGGTGGACGGCTGCGTCATCCTGGTGGACGCCGAAGAGGGCGTGATGCCCCAGACCAAGTTCGTGCTGACCAAGGCGCTGAAGATGGGCCTGCGTCCCATCCTCTGCATCAACAAGGTCGACCGCGCCCACGCCGATCCCGACCGCGTCCACAACGAGGCCTTCGACCTGTTCGCCGCCATCGGCGCGACGGACGAGCAGCTGGACTTCCCGCACATCTACGCCTCGGGCCGGAACGGCTGGGCGACGATGGACCTGAACGTCCCCAACGATAACCTGGCCCCGCTGTTTGACCTGATCGTCGACCACGTGCCCGCGCCCAAGGTGCAGGACAACAAGGACAAGCCGTTCCAGATCCTGAACGTGCTGATCGAGAGCGACCCCTTCCTGGGCCGTCTGCTGACCGGCCGGATCGAGAGCGGCAAGGCCGTTCCCGGCATGGCGATCCACGCCCTTGACCGCGACGGCAAGGAAATCGAACGCGGCCGGATCACCAAGGTCCTGGCCTTCCGCGGGCTGAAGCGTCAGGCCGTCGACGAGGGTGCCGAGGCGGGTGACATCGTCGCCATCGCCGGCATGTCCAAGGCGACCGTGGCCGACACCCTGTGCGCCATGGAAGTCACCGAGGCCCTGCCCGCCCAGCCGATCGATCCGCCCACCATCTCCATGACCGTCTCGGTCAACGACAGCCCCCTGGCCGGCCGCGAAGGCGACAAGGTCCAGTCGCGCGTCATTCGCGACCGCCTGCTGAAGGAGGCCGAGGCCAACGTGGCCATCCGCGTGACCACGACCGAGGGCGGCGACGCCTATGAGGTCGCGGGCCGGGGCGAACTGCAGCTGGGCGTGCTGATCGAGAACATGCGCCGCGAAGGCTTCGAGGTCTCCATCAGCCGTCCGCGGGTGGTCTATCAGGAAGGCCCCAACGGCGAGAAGATGGAGCCGATCGAGGACGTCATGATCGACGTCGACGACGAATACTCCGGCGTGGTCATCGAGAAGCTGTCGCAGCGCAAGGCCGAGCTGACCGACATGGGTCCGTCCGGCGCCGGCAAGACCCGCATCAGCCTGAAGGCCCCGTCGCGGTCGCTGATCGGCTATCAGGGCGAGTTCCTGACCGACACGCGCGGCTCGGGCGTGCTGAACCGCGTGTTCAGCCACTACGAGCCCTTCAAGGGCGAGATCGCCGGCCGTCTGAAGGGCGTGCTGATCTCCAACTCCGACGGCGACACGGCGGCCTTCGCCCTGTGGAACCTCGAGGATCGCGGCATCATGTTCGTCGGCGCCGGCGAGAAGACCTACGAAGGCATGATCATCGGCGAGAACGCCCGCTGGGACGACCTCGACGTCAACCCGATCAAGGGCAAGCAGCTGACCAACGTCCGCGCCTCCGGCAAGGACGAGGCCGTGCGCCTGACCCCGCCGCGCCAGATGTCGCTGGAACAGGCCATCGCCTACATCTCCGACGACGAACTGGTCGAGGTCACGCCCAAGTCCATCCGCCTGCGCAAGCAGACGCTGAACCCGTCGTTCCGCAAGAAGCGCGCGCGTCCCGACTGGGCGTGATGATCAGGCAGTAGGCAGTAGGCAGTAGGCAGTAGGCAGTAGGGAAGGCTCGTCCGCCCGCGACTGCTGCAAGACCTGCTCTGCCTACTGCCTACTGCCTACTGCCTCGCTGCACACCGGACACGCCGGGTCCGCGGTCACCGTGACCGTGCGGCTGGTGGCGGACAGGCCGTCGTAGAGCAGCAGGCGGCCGGTCAGCGGCTCGCCCGCCCCGGTGATGAGCTTGATCGCCTCCAGCGCGGCCATGGCACCGATGACCCCCGCGAGGGCACCGACGACGCCGACACGGGCGCAGGTCTCCGCGTCCGGCGGGCTTTCCGGGACCAGACAGCGGTAGCAGGGGCGGCCCGCGAAGACCGCGACCTGACCGCTCCACCGGCCCAGGGCCCCGGAGACCAGAGGCACCCCGGCGGCGACGCAGGCCGCATTGACCGCGTGACGCGTGGCGAAGTCGTCGGTGCCGTCCAGCACCACATCCACCCCGGCGATGATCCCGGCGACATTTCCGGTGGTCAGGGGATGGTCGATCGTCTCGACCCGGACATGGGGGTTGATCGCCTGCAGCCGGTCGGCCGCGGCCTCGACCTTGGATCGGCCGACGTCGGGGGTGTCGAACAGGACCTGGCGCTGCAGGTTGGACAGGGCGACCGTGTCGCCGTCGACGATGCGGATCGTCCCTACGCCCGCCGCCGTCAGATAGAGGGCGGCCGGGCCGCCGACCCCGCCGGCACCGACGATCAGGACGGTCGCGGCCGCCAGCCTCTGCTGACCCGGTCCACCGATCTCGGCCAGGACCAGATGGCGGGCGTAGCGTTCGACCTCTTCGGGAGAAAATGCCATCCGCCCCAGTTAGGGGCTCGGAGGGCGAAGGTCACGCGCTGCGGTTTAGGCGGCCAGCCGGATGTCCACGATGCGTTCGGCCTCGTAGCCCGTGATCGAGGCCATCTCGGGCGAGCCGATCATCCGCAGCATGGCCAAGGGGTCGTGACACAGGCCCATGGGCTCGCAGAAACGGCGCTCGGCGATCGGCTTGTCGACCAGAACGCGGATGTTCGTGTGACGCCGGTCTTCGCGCAGACGGCGCATCAGGCGATCGATGTCGACCCGCGCGCCTTCGATGGCGTGCAGACACCAGCCGTCGTGGAACATCACACCGCTGGTGATGTGGTCGCGACGGTTGTTGCGTTCGGAAATGCCCAGAATCTGCGCGATCGAGAGGGTGGAGGCCCCCGTCGATCCGACGGCTTCACTGATGTAGATGAGGCGGTAAAGCAAGTTGTTACCTCAAATAGGGACATTAACGGATATGATTGTGTCCTTGTAACCCGTTACATGGGTAAAAATGTGGCAGTTCCGTCACATTGTATTTGCTGAGCTTTCGGCTTGCCGGGTCCCAATTGCGTCTCCATTTGGGACTCATGATCCAGACACCACCCACATTCCCCGACTGGCACGGCACCACCATCCTGGCGGTCCGCAAAGATGGACGCACCGTCATCGCGGGCGACGGCCAGGTCTCGATGGGCGCGACCATCGTCAAGGGCGCGGCCCGCAAGGTGCGCACCCTGGCCGGCGGCAAGGTCCTGGCGGGCTTCGCCGGGGCCACGGCCGACGCCTTCACCCTGATCGAGCGGCTGGAAGCCAAGCTGGAACAGTATCCCGACCAGCTGGCCCGCGCCTGCGTGGATCTGGCCAAGGACTGGCGTACCGACCGCTATCTGCGCCGGCTGGAGGCCATGCTGCTGGTCGCCGACAAGGATGCGATCTTCACCGTGACCGGCGTGGGCGACGTGCTGGAGCCCGAATACGGCGTCGCCGCCGTGGGATCGGGCGGCAACTATGCCCTGGCCGCCGCCCGGGCCCTGATCGACAACACCGACATGGATGCCGAGGCCGTCGCCCGCCGCGCCATGGCCATCGCGGCCGACATCTGCGTCTACACCAACGGCAATCTGACCGTTGAAATCCTGGGCGGAGGCCGCGCATGACCGACCTGTCCCCCCGCGAAATCGTGTCCGAACTCGACCGGTTCATCGTCGGCCAGGATGACGCCAAGCGCGCCGTCGCCGTGGCGCTGCGCAACCGCTGGCGGCGCAAGCGCGTGCCCGACGATCTGCGCGACGAGGTCACGCCCAAGAACATCCTGATGATCGGGCCCACCGGCGTCGGCAAGACCGAGATCGCGCGGCGTCTGGCGCGTCTGTCGGGCTCGCCCTTCCTGAAGGTCGAGGCGACCAAGTTCACCGAGGTTGGCTATGTCGGCCGCGACGTGGACCAGATCATGCGCGACCTGGTCGAGGCGGCCCTGCTGATGGTGCGCGACGCCCGCCGCGCCGGCGTCCGGGCCAAGGCGGAGGCGGCCGCCGAGGAGCGGATCCTCGATGCCCTCGTCGGGCCCGGCTCCCAGCCGGCGACGCGCGACGCCTTCCGCAAAAAGCTGCGGGCCGGCGAGATGGACGACAAGGAGATCGAGCTGCAACTGGCCGACACCGCGTCCCCGATCCAGGGTCTGGACGTCGGCGGCGGCGGCAATGTGGGCCTGCTGAACCTGTCCGACATGCTGGGCAAGCTGGGTGGCGGGCGCACCAAGTCGGTGCGGACAACGGTCCGTGACGCGCTTCAGCCCCTGCTGGCCGAGGAAAGCGACAAGCTGCTGGATCAGGACAGTCTGACCCGCGAGGCGCTCTTGCTCGCCGAGAACGAGGGCATCGTCTTCATCGACGAGATCGACAAGGTCGCGGGCCGTCAGGATCGCGGCGGGGCCGACGTGTCGCGCGAGGGGGTGCAGCGCGACCTGCTGCCCCTGATTGAGGGCACGACCGTCTCGACCAAATACGGGCCGGTGAAGTCCGACCACGTGCTGTTCATCGCCTCGGGGGCCTTCCACGTCGCCAAGCCCTCGGACCTGCTGCCGGAGCTGCAGGGTCGCCTGCCGATCCGGGTCGAGCTGAAG
Source organism: Brevundimonas subvibrioides ATCC 15264 (assembly GCF_000144605.1). NCBI lineage: Bacteria > Pseudomonadati > Pseudomonadota > Alphaproteobacteria > Caulobacterales > Caulobacteraceae > Brevundimonas > Brevundimonas subvibrioides. Next base: position 24,005 of record NC_014375.1, read on the forward strand.
GCCCTGACGCGGGATGACTTCGTGCGCATCCTGACCGAGCCCGAGGCCAATCTGATCCGCCAGAACCAGGCCCTGCTGGCCACCGAGGACGTGACCCTGACGTTCACGCCGGACGCGGTCGAGGCCCTGGCCGACGCGGCCGTGGCGGCCAACGGCGCGGTCGAGAACATCGGCGCGCGGCGTCTGGTCACCGTGATCGAACGGGTGCTGGAGGAGACCTCGTTCAAGGCCTCCGACCTGTCGGGCCAGACCGTGGCCTTCGACGGCGACGCGGTGCGCGGCAAGGTGGCCGAGCTGGCGAAGAACGCAGACCTGAGCCGGTTTATTCTGTGATCTCCCTCTCCCGGCGGGGGAGGGCTTGAGGCTCGCAGAGCGCAGCGATGCGTGAAGCCGGACGGGTGAGGGGCAGCCCTCACCGGTCGGCACCGGCCCCTCACCCTTTCGCGCCAGAATGACGGCTTCGCCGCCGTGCGCTCAAGCCCTCTCCCGCCGGGAGAGGGTTTTGTGTTACAAGCCCCCTCCCCTCCCTTCAGGATCATCGCCCGTGAGCGTCACGCTCGACCTGTCCCGCGTTTCTGCCTCGGCCCCCAGGGCCCCCGTCAACCTCAGCGGTCTGACGCGTGCGGGCCTGCGGCAGGCCCTGATCGACGCCGACATCTGCCCGCCGGAAAAGGCGAAGATGCGCGCCAGCCAGGTGTGGGGCTGGATCCACCATTTCGGCGTCACCGACTTCGACGCCATGACGAACATGGCCAAGGACGCCAAGGCGAAGATGGCGGCCGCCTTCACCCTGGCCCGGCCCGAGATCGTCGAGCGCCAGGTCTCGGCCGACGGCACGCGCAAATGGCTGATCCGCACCGCCCCCGGCATCGAGATCGAGACCGTCTACATCCCCGACGTCGGCCGGGCGGGAGCCCTGTGCGTCTCGTCCCAGGTGGGCTGCACGCTCAACTGCACCTTCTGCCACACGGGCACCCAGGCCCTGGTCCGCAATCTCACCGCGGCCGAGATCGTGGCCCAGGTCCAGGTGGCGCGCGACGACCTGAACGAATGGCCGTCGCCCAAGGAAGACCGCCGCCTGTCCAACATCGTCTTCATGGGCATGGGCGAGCCGCTCTACAATCTGGACCACGTGTCGGACGCCATCGACATCATCTCGGACAACGAGGGCATCGCCCTGTCGCGCCGCCGGATCACGGTCTCGACCTCGGGCGTGGTGCCTCAGCTGGAGCCCTTGGGCACCCGGACCCAGGCCATGCTGGCCATCAGCCTGCACGCCACCAACGATGCGCTGCGCGACGTCCTGGTGCCGCTGAACAAGAAATATCCGCTGCAACAGCTGATGGACGGCATCCGCGCCTATCCGGGCATCTCGAACGCCCGGCGCGTGACCTTCGAATATGTGATGCTGAAGGGCGTCAACGACAGCCCCGACGAGGCCCGCGCCCTGGTCAAGCTGATCGAAGGCATCCCCGCCAAGGTCAACCTGATCCCCTTCAACCCCTGGCCCGGCACCGACTATGAATGCTCGGACTGGAAGACGATCGAGCGGTTCGCGGCGATCCTGAACAAGGCCGGCTACGCCAGCCCGATCCGGACCCCGCGCGGGCGGGACATCCTGGCGGCCTGCGGCCAGCTGAAGTCCGAGAGCGAGAAGGTCCGGGCCAGCGCGCTCAGGAAGGCCGAGCAGGCGGCGGCCTAGCTCCGGTAATCTCCGTTGATCTCGATGTAGCCCTTGGTCAGATCGCAGGTCCAGACGGTCGCGGAGGCGCGGCCGGAGCCGACGTCCACGCTGATCTCGATCTCGGATTTCTTCATATAGGCGCCCATCTTCGCCTCGTCGTAGGTCGGGGATACGGCCCCGTCGACGGCCGCCACGTTCGGCCCGAAGCGGATGGCCAGGTGGTCGCGGTCGACGGGTTCCTCGGTCTTGCCGACGGCCATGACGACCCGGCCCCAGTTGGCGTCCTCGCCGGCGATGGCGGTCTTGACCAGCGGGCTGTCGGCGATCGACTTGGCGAGCTTGCGCGCCGAGGCGGGGCTGGCGGCGCCGTCCACGGTCACGCGGACGAACTTGGTCGCGCCCTCGCCGTCGCGGACCAGCTGGTGCGCCAGGTCCAGCATGACCTTGTCGAGCGCGGCTGAGAACTCCTTCAGCCGGCGGTCGCCCAGACGGCCGATGCGCGGCGCGCCCGATGCCCCGGTGGCGAACAGCAGGCAGGTGTCGTTGGTCGAGGTGTCGCCGTCAACCGTCACCGAGTTGAAGGTCGTGCGTACATGAAGGCCCAGCATGGCCCGCAGCACGTTCGGATGGATGCTGGCGTCGGTGACGATGAAGGCCAGCATGGTCGCCATGTCCGGCGCGATCATGCCCGAACCCTTGGCGATCCCGGCGATCCGCACCTTGACCCCATCGATGCGGCACTCGGCGTACGACCCCTTGGGGAAGGTGTCGGTGGTCATGATGCCCCGACCGGCCGCCGCCCACTGCTCGGTCGGCGTCGTGTCGCCGTCCAGCTTCGTCTCGATCTCGCCCAGCCTGGCCGCGATCTTCCGGTCGTCCAGCAGGACGCCGATGACGCCGGTCGAGGCCAGCATGACGTCGCGCTGGCGACAGCCGAACCGCTTGGCGACTTCGGAGGCCGTTCGGCGGGCGGCATCGGCCCCCGCCTTGCCGGTGAAGGCGTTGGCGCAGCCGGCGTTGACGACCAGGGCGCGCACGTCCTCGCCGCCACTCGCCCCGTCCAGATGCCGCTTGCACCAGTCGACGGGGGCCGAGCCGATCTTGTGGCGGGTGAAGACGCCGGCGCAGGTCGTGCCCCGGGCGAAGCGGAACACCACCAGGTCGTCGCGCTCGTGCTTGTAGAAGCCCGCGCGGGCCGTGGTGATCTCGACCCCGCCGACGGGCGGGATGGTCGGGAAGGGCACGGCGAGGGGCGACACCTTCAGCCCGGGCTTGCCGGGGGCGGCGGCCGGACTGGCGGCCTGGGCCGGCTGGGTCGCCTTGCGGATCGCTGTGGCGAACGGGTCCAGCGCCTTCTCGAACGCCTGTTCGATGGCCTTGCCGGTCGAGACGGGCTTCTTCGGATCGCCGCTCACTGGGCAGCCGCCGTCGGAGCGGGAGCGGGGGCGGTCGCGGAAGCCGTCGGTGCGGGCGCCGCAGCGGCGCGCGGGGCCGAGGCGGGCTCCTGGGGGGCATTGCCCTCGGCGGCCAGCAGAACGTCGACCTTGGCCTTGCCGCGCAGTTCCTCCAGCAGCTGACGCACGCCTTCGTAGGTCAGGTAGCGCACGATCTGGGGCCGGGCCTGATCCAGGGTCGGCGGGCTTTCGCGACGCCGGTCCTCGACGCGCAGGACGGCCCAGCCGCCCTCGGTCTGGAACGGCCCGACGGTGGAGCCCGCGGGCGCGTCGCGCAGGGCCCCGGCATAGGCCTGGGGCATGACGTCGGCGGTCGAATAGCCGAGATCGCCGCCGGAGAACCGGGTGGCCTCGTCGATCGAACGCTCCTGCGCCACGGCCTCGAACGAGGCCCCCTGCCCCAGGATGCCGATGACGGCATCGGCCTCGGGCTTGGTACGCGACAGGATCAGCCGGACGCGGATCTCCTCCGACGTGCGGGCGAGACGCAGCTGCTCCTGGTACAGGGTCTGGACGGCCTGGTCGTTGATGCGGCCGTTGACGACGTTCTCGACCAGCATGTCGCCCAGGATCCGCTCGCGGGTCGCCTCCAGCCGCCGCTGGGCGAGGGCGGAATTGTCGAGCCCCCGCCGCTCGGCCTCGCGGGCCAGAAGTTTCTGATCGACCACCTCGTCCAGCACCCGCCGGAACAGGTTGGAGGTGATGTCGAGCGGCTCGCCCTCGCCCACCAGTCCCTGCGCCACAGCCTCGCGCTTGACGTCGGAGGCCCAGATCGTCTGGTCCTGGACCCTGGCCACGGCCCGGTCGCCCGGCTCCGGCGGCTGGTCGTCTCCCCCGCCGCGACCGCACGCAGCCAGCGCCAGAACGGCGCTGAAGGCGATCAAAACGAGGGGGTTGCGCGAATGTCGCATCGGACGCTCCGTCCCGACTGAAGGGGTCCAAACGCCGGGCTGAAAAGCCCCTCGCGTTGACAGGGGTAGGGTCGGTGCTTAAGTCCCGCCTGCGCCCAAGTCGAGGGGTTTTCGATCGTTTGCGCGGCGTGTTTCGCCGCCTCGCCCGGCAGCCACTCACGCGGCGTTCATCGACGCCCGTTCAGGGCATTCCCAGAGTGATCGACCGCTCGACCGTTTCCGGACCGCCCATGCTCGGCTTTGCCAAGAAATTCTTCGGCTCTTCCAACGACCGCAAGGTCAAGGACTTCATGGGCCGGGTCCAGAAGATCAATGCGCTGGAGCCTCGCTACGCCGCCCTGTCGGACGACGAGCTGCGCATGATGACCCAGACCTTCAAGGACCGGGTCGCGGCCGGCGAGAGCCTGGACAAGCTGCTGGACGACGCCTTCGCCGTGTCGCGCGAGGCGTCCAAGCGGGTCCTGGGCCAGCGCCAGTACGATGTGCAGCTGACCGGCGGCATGATCCTGCACGAGGGCGGCATCGCCGAGATGCGCACCGGCGAGGGCAAGACCCTGGTCGCCGTGGCCCCGGTGTATCTGAACGCCCTGTCGGGCAAGGGCGTCCACGTCATCACCGTCAACGACTATCTGGCCCGGCGCGACGCCGAGTGGATGGGCCGGGTCTACCGGTTCCTGGGTCTCGAGGTCGGCGTGATCGTCAACGGCCTGAGCCAGGGCCAGCGCCAGGCGTCCTACAACGCCGACATCACCTACGGCACCAACAACGAATTCGGCTTCGACTATCTGCGCGACAACCTGGTCTATGACCGCCGCGAGATGGTGCAGCGTCCGCATCATTTCGCCATCGTCGACGAGGTCGACTCCATCCTGATCGACGAGGCGCGCACGCCCCTGATCATCTCGGGCCCGACCGAGGACCGTTCGGACCTGTACAAGATCTGCGACGCCCTGGTGAAGGACCTGATCAAGGACCCGACGACCTTCGATCTCGACGAGAAGCAGCGCCAGTCGCTGCTGACCGAAGAAGGCTCCGAGAAGATCGAGCAGCTGCTGGAAGAGGGCGGACACTTCGCCGAGGACACCACCGGCCTGTACGACGCCGCCAACATCAGCCTGGTCCACCACGTCAACCAGGCCCTGCGCGCCAACACCCTGTACCAGAAGGACAAGGACTACATCATCAAGGCCGGAGAGGTCGTCCTGATCGACGAGTTCACGGGCCGGATGATGACCGGTCGCCGCCTGTCCGAAGGCCTGCACCAGGCCATCGAGGCCAAGGAGGACGTCAAGATCCAGCCCGAGAACCAGACCCTGGCCTCGGTGACGATCCAGAACTATTTCCGCCTGTACGAAAAGCTGTCGGGCATGACCGGCACCGCCGCGACCGAGGCCCAGGAATTCAGCGACATCTATCAGATGGACGTGCTGGAGGTTCCGACCAACCGCCCGGTCCAGCGCATCGACTATGACGACGAGGTCTACCGGACCTATGCCGAGAAGGTTCAGGCCATCGCGCGCCAGATCGCCGAGTGCCGCGAGCGCGGCCAGCCGATCCTGGTCGGCACCGTCTCGATCGAGAAGTCCGAACAGCTGTCGGAGATCCTGAACAACTACGAGCACAAGGTGGAGGTGTCGCGCACGCTGAAGCCCGAGTTCGCGGGCAAGGACAAGGAGGCCGCCAAGATCGGCGACGCCGCCTGGGACATCAAATACGAGACCAAGTTCAAGGGCATCCCGCACAACGTTCTGAACGCCCGCCAGCACGAGCAGGAAGCCTTCATCGTCGCCGACGCGGGCCTGCCCGGCGCGGTCACGATCGCCACCAACATGGCCGGCCGCGGCACCGACATCCAGCTGGGCGGCAACCTCGAGATGCGTCTCGACAAGTACCGTCTGGACCAGCGCAACATGGCCGTGGAGGTCACGCCCGAGATGCTGGCCGCCGAAGAGGCCCGGCTGAAGGCCGACATCGCCGTCCAGAAGAAGATCGCCCTGGATGCCGGCGGCCTGTTCGTCCTGGGCACCGAGCGTCACGAAAGCCGCCGCATCGACAACCAGCTGCGCGGCCGGACGGGCCGTCAGGGCGACCCCGGCACGTCGAAATTCTTCCTGTGCTGCGAGGACGACCTGCTGCGCATCTTCGCCGGCGACCGGCTGGACGCGATCATGCGCAACTTCGGTGTCGCCGAGGGCGAGGCGATCAGCCACCCGTGGCTGAACCGCGCCGTCGAGACCGCCCAGAAGCGGGTCGAGACGCGCAACTACGACATCCGCAAGAACCTGCTGAAGTACGACGACGTCGTGAACGACCAGCGCAAGGCCGTGTTCGAGCAGCGCCAGGAGTTCATGGACTCCGACGACCTGTCCGAACTGGTCGGCGAATTCCGCCGCGACGTGGTCACCGACCTGGTCGACCGCTTCATGCCGCCCAAGGCCTATGCCGAACAGTGGGACATCGACGGCCTGGACGAGAAGGTGAAGTCGACCCTGGGGCTCGACCTGCCGCTGCACGACTGGGCCGCCGAGGAAGGCGTGTCCAACGAGGAGGTCGAGCAGCGTCTGCAGGACGCCGCCGACGCCCGCGCCGCCGAACGGCTGGAGCAGCTGGGGGCCGACCAGACCCGCGGTCTGGAGAAGCAGTTCCTGATGCAGATGATCGACATGCAGTGGCGCGAGCACCTGGTGCATCTGGACCACCTGCGCGGCGTCATCGGCCTGCGCGGCTATGGCCAGCGCGATCCGCTGAACGAGTACAAGACCGAGGCCTTCAGCCTGTTCGAAACGCTCCTGCACGAGCTGCGGCACAATGTGACGCGCTGGCTGATGACGGTGGAGTTCCGCTTCGAGCAGCCGCCGGCGATGGAGATGCCCGAGTTCCAGGAAATCCACCTGAACCCCGGGACCGGCGTCAACGAGATGGCCGATCCGCTGGCCCAGAACCCGGAGGGCCAGGTGACGGGCGACGACCGTGCACGCCTGCCCGTCGAGCTTCTGCCCGCCGGCTGGGAACGGACGGCCCGCAACTCGGACTGCCCGTGCGGCTCGGGTCGCAAGTTCAAGCACTGCCACGGCGCGCTGGTCTAAGGCACCACCGCTTGGTAGCCGTGGCGCGCGACTTGAGCGCCGACGGCGGGACGGGTTGCCGTGACGCGCGTTGAAGAAGGGTCTTCAGGAGTTCGCATGACTTACAAGCCCCTCTTCTCCCGCGCCCTGGAGCTCGATCCGGAGCGGCTTCATTTCGCGGCCCACAGCCATCATCTGTGGCCCGACGCCTCCTTCGACGGACAGGTGCGGGCCTGGGTCGAGGCGAACCATTTCGCCGACCGGAAATGGGACCTGATCCTGGGCGACGTGGTGCCCGAGGCGCAGAAGCATGTGGCCCGCGAGCTGAATCTGCCGGACCCGGAGACGGTCGTCTTCGCGCCGAACACCCACGATTTCCTGATCCGCGTCTTTTCCGGCTGGGAAACGAAGCCCGTCCGCATCCTGACGACGGACGGTGAGTTCCACGCCTTCCGCCGACAGGCCGAACGCTGGGAAGAGAGCGGCGAGGCGGTCGTCACCCGCGTGCCGCTGGAGCCGTTCGAGACCTTCGATGCGCGCTTCACGGCGGCGGCGCAGGCCGGCGGTCATGATGTGATCTTCGTGAGTCAGGTCTTCTTCAAGACGGGCCAGGCGATCGGTTGCATCGACGATCTGGCGGCGCTGGCCCGGCCCGAAGGACCGTGGGTGATCGTCGACGGCTATCACGGCTTCATGGCCACGCCGACAGACCTGTCGGCCGTGGCGGACCGCATCTTCTATGTCTCGGGCGGCTACAAATACGCCATGACCGGCGAAGGGGCGGGCTTCCTGCACGCGCCCGCAGGGTTCTGCGAACGCCCCGTGGTCACGGGCTGGTTCGCCGAGTTCGGCAACCTGATGGGACCGCCGGAAGGGGTCCAGTACCGCGCCGATGCCGGCCGCTTCTGGGGGGCGACCTTCGATTCCACGCCCCTGTACCGGTTCAACGCCGTGCGCCGGATGCTGGATGAGCAGGGCCTGACGACCGCCGCCATATCCGCCCATGCCGACAGGCTCTCGGCCCGGTTCGCGAAGGCGCTGGCGGCCGGGGAGTGCGGACGCCTGGGCGAGGCAGTGATCCTGAACCCGGTCGCGGGCGACAACGCGCCTCGCGCCCGATTCCTGGCGCTGAAGCACAAGGACGCCCAGGCCTGGCGGGCGCGCCTGCTGGAGGCCAACGTCGTCACCGACGTGCGCGACGAGGTCATCCGCTTCGGCTTCGGGCTCTACCAGGACGAAGACGACGTCGAACGCCTGATCCAGACCTGCAGTCGCCTGTTCTGACGTCGCCCTAGAAGAAGGTCGTGTCTTCCTGCTGCGTCGGCTGAGGCGGCGCGGTCGGCTGGCTGGGCCGGGTCGGGGTCGCGCGGGGCGGGGTCGCGGGCGCGCCCGGGGCTCCCGCGGGCGGGACCGGCTGGCCGGGCGCGACTTGGCCATCGACGGGCGGGATGCCCGGCAGGGTCGGATAGGGCAGGCTGCCGGGCGCGGCCGGACCGGGAACGCCCGGCGGCACCGGATCGCCGGGCTCGTCCAGGCCGGTCGGAGCCACGGCGTCGGGTGCGTCGAAGTCGTCGCGGATGAAGGCCCAGGACCGGGCGTCGGAACAGGCGCAGGCCTTCATGAACCCCTCGCGGTCGCGCCAGATGACCAGCGGATAGCCGGTCGGCACGCCGGCATCGCGCAGCAGGTCGGTCAGCTTCTCCACGAAGGCCCGGCTGGCATCGACCACGGCCGAGCGCGCGAGGTTCCCGTCCGCCGCCGGGATGCCCGCCGCCGTCCAGTTGGCGGCCGGGGTGGCGGTCCAGCGCTGATACAGGCTCCAGTCGCGGCTCAGCCACAGCTCCGCGACCGTGGCGCGCTCGGCACCCGTGGACAGGGCCTGGCCTTCCCGGTCGGGGCGGGCAAACACGACGACACGGACCTCCACGCCACCGGCGCGCAGCTTCTCGGTTTCCTCGCGTTCGTATCGCTGGCTGGCGGCGCTGTCGCGATAGCCGATGATGTACAGCGGCTGGCCGCCGCCGCCCTCGGACACCCAGGACGACTCGTCCAGCAGGCGCTGGATTTCGGCCTGGTTGCGCGCGACCGTGACCGGCTGGAACCGCGCATAGAAGTTCCAGTAGGCCCAGTAGCCGCCGCCGGCGATTGTCAGGCCGATAACGACCGCCAGGGCGGACCAGATCAGGAAACGACGCATGCGGGGAGGCACTCCAGCTTCAGCATATCGGCCAGCCTAACGTTTAACACCGAATTGCGTCGCTTCGCACACCGCGCAGGCGAGCCCGGCTTATGCCGGCCTTATCCGCCCGCCCCCGTTCGGCATAGCGACCTTACGGCCATCGGGTGTCCTGTCCGGTCCTGATCGAAGGAGATCGTGATGAACCGAAATGCCCTCGTGGTCGAAAGCCTGAGAAAGCCCGCCGCGCCGTCGCGGAGCGTCTGGTCGATGGCGCTGGTGATGATCGGCACCGCCTTTGGCGCGCCGGTCCGCAGAGCTCCGGTCCGATGATGCAGGGGTCTGCCTTCTCCGGAGAACACCCTCGCGAGGTCCGGCCGCTGCGCTACGCCGTCCGCGCCCGGGCCGGCGGCTGGTCGGTCGTGCTGAACGGCTGCGCCACCCGACCGATCGCCGACCGGGCGCGGGCCGAGACCCTGGCCCGCGCGCTCCAGGCCGAGGCCGACGCTCTGCGGCACCAGTCGCTGGCGAAACCGTCGTGATCCCCGGGCCCGCCGCTCCACCGCCGGTCATCGAGGTCCGGTGCGTGGGTCCCCTGTGGCGGCTGTCGTCCACCGACGGTCTGCTTTCAGGCGCGTTCCGGGACCGCCGCGCAGCCCTGCGTCATGCCCGCGATGAAGCGGAGGCGCATCCGGGATATGTCGTGGTCCTGCGCGAGGGATGAGCCCGCCCGTCCGGTACATCTGCCGCCGGCGGTCAGAACGCCTCCCATTCGTCGGCCTTCAGCGCCGCATTGCCGACGACCGAAAGGGACCGGCTCGGCGGGGGGGCGGCGACCGCGCGGCCGCCCGTTTCGCGCGAGGCGGCGCCGAGGGTGAAGCGCTGGACCAGGGCGTTCATCCGGCCCGCCTCGCCCTTCAGGGAGTGGGAGGCCGCGGTGGTCTGTTCCACCATGGCCGCGTTCTGTTGCAGCATCTGGTCCATCTGCCCCACGGCGATGTTGACCTCGCCCAGACTGCTGGCCTGTTCCTGGGCGGAGGTGCTGATCTCCTTCACCAGACGGTCCACGACCGCGACCTGTTCAACGATCCGGGTCAGGCTCTCGCCGGTCTCGCCGACCAGGGCCACCCCTTGGCCGACTTGTTTGCCGGAGGTGGTGATCAGACCTTTGATCTCCTTGGCGGCGTCGGCCGAGCGCTGGGCCAGGGCCCGCACCTCGGAGGCCACGACGGCGAACCCGCGACCGGCATCCCCCGCCCGCGCAGCCTCGACCCCGGCGTTCAGGGCCAGAAGATTGGTCTGGAAGGCGATCTCCTCGATCACGCCGATGATCTGGCTGATCTCGCTGGACGAGGTCTCGATGGCCCCCATGGCGCCGATGGCGCGCTGGACCACCTCGCCCGAACGCGCCGCGTCCTCGCGGGCCGAGGCGACCGCCTGGGCCGCCTTCTGGGATCCGTCCGCCGTGCGCCGCACGGTCTCGGTGATCTCCTCCAGAGCCGCCGAAGTCTGTTCCAGCGAGGCCGCCTGCTGTTCGGAGCGCCGCGCCAGATCGTCTGACGCCGAGGCGATCTCCTCGGACCCGTTGAGCACGCCGCCGGCGGATCCCCGCACCGAGTTCATGGTCTCGCCGAGGGCGGCGATGGCCGCGTTGAAATCATCCTTGATCGACTGGAAGCGCGGCTCGACCGCGACGTCGATGCGCACCGTCAGGTCGCCGCCGGCGACGCGCTTCAGACCGGAGGCCAGAGCCTCGAACACCACCGTCTGTTCGCCTTCGGCCTTGTGGCGTTCGGCCTCGGCCGTCTCGCGCATCCGGGCCTGCTCGGCCTCGGCCGTCTGGCGGGCGGTCTCGGCCGCCACCCGACGGGCCTCCAGCGAGTCCAGATAGACCGAGATGGCCAGGTCCATGTCGAGCAGGCTGGCCTTCACCAGCACGCTGAGCTCGGCGGCGGTCGAGCCCGCGGTGGCCCCCTTGTGCGCGAGCGCGTGGCGGGGCCAGCGCTGGTCCAGAACCTTGCCGACCATCTGCTCCAGCACCACGGCGTAGCCGCCGATGTACCAGCGCGGCTCCAGCCCGATGCGGGCGTGAACTTCGCCGATGGTGTTCACGGCCTTGGCATAGGTGCCGTCGTATTCGCCGTCGGCGATCACCCCCCAGTGGTTCAGCTGCTTGGTGTGGGCCTTGCCGATATGCTTGTCGTCGGAGAAGAAGGCCCGCGTCGCCGGCGTGGCCCGGACACGGTCGTAGAAGGTATCGAGGGCCGCCGGCATGGCGTCCATGATCATGGGCTTCATCGCCTGGATGCGCCCGCGGGCGGCCGCATCCAGCTGCATGAAGTCCAGCCGTTCTTTCAGGCCCAGGTCGTCAGACACCGCGAAATCTCCCCCGGCACGGTCGTCGTGCATGGGGGGAAACTTCTCGCGGGAAAAATAACAACGCCTTTACAACGTCATAGGTAGAACTACGGACGCTGTTCGGTCGGTCGTTACGCCATCGTCGGGATCACGAAGGAACTGTCGGCGTGCTCCAAGTCCGAGTCGGGCCAGCGGGCGGTGACGGTCTTGACCTTCGTCCAGAACTTCACGCCCTCCATGCCGTGCTGGTTGGTATCGCCGAAGGCCGAGCGCTTCCAGCCGCCGAAGGTGTGATAGGCGACCGGCACCGGGATGGGCACATTGATGCCGACCATGCCGACGTTGACCCGGGCAGCGAAGTCGCGCGCCGCGCGGCCATTCTGGGTGAAGATGGCGACGCCGTTGCCGTACTGGTGCTTCGACGGCAGGCTCAGCGCCTCCTCGAAGCTGGCGGCGCGGACGATCTGCAGCACGGGGCCGAAGATCTCCTCCTTGTAGGACTCCATCTCGGGCGTGACGTGGTCGAACAGCGACGGGCCGATGAAATAGCCGCGCTCGTGGCCCTGAAGGCTGAAGCCGCGGCCGTCGACGACCAGTTCGGCACCGTCCTTGACGCCCTGGTCGATCCAGCCCTCGACGCGGGCCTTGTGCTGGGCCGTGACGACGGGGCCGTAGTGGGCGCCGGCGTCGGTGGAGACGCCGACCCGCATGGTCGGGATCTCGGCCACCATCCGCTCGCGCAGTTCGTCGGCGGTCTTCTTGCCCACGGGAACGACGACCGGCAGGGCCATGCAGCGCTCGCCGGCGCTGCCATAGGCGGCCCCCGACAGGTCCTTGATCACCTGGTCCATGTCCGCGTCGGGCAGGACGATGCCGTGGTTCTTGGCCCCGCCCATGGCCTGGACCCGCTTATGGTTGGCCGCGCCGGTCTGGTAGACATAGTGGGCGATGTCCGACGAGCCGACGAAGCTGATCGCATGGACCAGCGGATGCTCCAGGATGGCGTCGACCGCCGCCTTGTCGCCGTGGACGACGTTCAGCACCCCGGCGGGGGCCCCCGCCTCCATCATCAGCTCGGCCAGACGCACGGGCACCGACGGATCGCGCTCCGACGGCTTCAGGATGAAGGTGTTGCCGACCGCGATGGCCACGCCGAACATCCACATCGGGATCATGGCCGGGAAGTTGAACGGGGTGATGCCCGACACCACGCCCAGCGGCTGGCGCATCGAATAGACGTCGATGCCGGGGCCCGCGCCCCAGGTGTATTCGCCCTTCAGCGCATGCGGGATGCCGCAGGCGAACTCGATCACCTCCAGGCCCCGCTGGATGTCGCCCTTCGAGTCCGCGACCACCTTGCCGTGCTCCGACGACAGCAGTTCGGCCAGCTCGGTCATGTTGGCCTCGACCAGCCGCTTGAACTCGAACATCACCCGCGCGCGGCGCTGGGGGTTGGTCGAGGACCAGCCTTCGAAGGCGTTCTGCGCCGCCTGCACCGCGCGATCCATCTCGGCAACCGAGGCCAGCTGGACCCGCGCCTGGACCTCGCCCGTGTTGGGGTTGAACACGTCGGCGAACCGGCCGGACGACCCGGTGAAGGACGCGCCGTCGATGAAATGGTGGATGTCGCGCATGGCGTTTCCCTGGACCTGAATGTTCTTGATTGGCGGGCGGTTTAGCCGATCCTCCCCCCCAGGGGGAGGGGGACCGCCGCGTTCTTTACGCGGGGGTAGAGGGGGTAGGCCGCAGACATGGGCGTTTGCGTGGGCCCCCTCCGTCACTTCGCTTCGCTTCGTGCCACCTCCCCCAAGGGGGAGGATTAGTCACCGCGTCGAACCGGGAACCCATTTCACGTCGCCCGCGCCGTTCGCATTGGCGCGCCGGGCCGCCACGAACAGGTGGTCGGACAGCCGGTTCAGATAGCGCAGCGCCTCCGGCGTGACGGCCGCGCCCGCCTCCACGAGGCGGATGGTGTCGCGCTCGGCGCGCCGGGCGACCGTTCTGGCCAGGTGCAGATGCGCCGACAGGGGCGAACCGCCCGGCAGGATGAAACTGTCCAGCGCTTTCAGGCTCTCGTTCATCCAGTCGATCTCGGCCTCCAGCCGTTCGACCTGAGACGCCACCATGCGCAGGGCCTCCCATTTCGGGGCGGGATCGAGCGGGGTGGCCAGATCGGCGCCCAGATCGAACAGCTCGTTCTGGATGCGCCCCAGCATGGCGTCGATGCGGTCGTTCTGGCCCGAATGCAGGCGCGCCACGCCGATCACGGCGTTCAGCTCATCGACCGTGCCGTAGGCTTCCACGCGGGGATCGCTCTTGGACACGCGTTCGCCCGAGGCCAGGCCGGTGTCTCCACCGTCCCCCGTGCGGGTATAGATCTTGTTCAGGACGACCAAAGGCGTGTTCCTTGTTCAGCCGCCGTGGCTGGTCTTCCACCACAGCCCGGCCATCAGCAATACGACCGCCGTGGCCTGCAGGACGACGCGCAGGCGCATCAGCCGGTTGGAGTTGGAGCGCGCATAGTCCCCGCCGCGGAACAGCGAATAGATGCCGAAGCCCAGCACCACCGCGACGGCGAGGATGGCCAGCAGGATCAGGATGTTGAAGACGATGCTCATGAGCGCGTCCTTAATCCCGCTGAAGGCGCGACGCCAGCGGCAGCCACGCCGCACCCTTTAACGCCTCGCGAACCGTAGTTGTCTGCGCAGCCCTAACCTTTGCCGTGCAGGATATCGGGGTCAGGAGCCCCGATTGACCGACCGTGCCTTTCGAAATCTCGCCAATCTGCGCAAGTCCGCGTCCACCGCGCGCGTGCTGAACCTGCTGCACGTCTGGCGTCAGCATGGGCGCTCCGACGCGTGGAAATCCCAGCCCCTGTTCCGGAATCCCCTCCTGAACAAGGCCCTGATCATCAAGCACCGCCTGCGCCGCAACGAGATCGAACAGTTCCGTGTCCGCCGCTACGTCGCCACCAAGATCATCCTGCCGATCGACGACGGCGACCTGCGCGTGGGCGGCCGCTATCTGTTCGTTGACCAGATCGGGTTCGACAAGACGCTGGAGGAGAGCTTCGGCATCGCCCCGCACCATCCGGACCGGCGCACCCTGGCGCTGATCGACGAACTGCCGGGACTGGACCCCTTCCTGCTGCGCGAACAGCTGAGACGGAACGGCCAGACCCCGGCCGCCTGCTATTTCAACCTGTCCGAGGCCGATGTGGCGCGGATGACGGCCTTCGTGGCCGACGAGATCACGCCGCTGGTCGACCTGAGCCTGGGGTCGGACGTCGACCTGACGGCGGAGAACCCCGTGGCCCGGCTGACGGCCAAGATCATGTCCAACTCGGCCGGCGAGGACATGAGCGCGCTGGGCCAGACCCTTCAGCTCGCCCCCCACGAGTACGAGGAGGGCGTCTTCTGCTGGAAGGGGTTCCTCTACTACAAATGGGCCCTGCAGACGATCACGGGCCAGATCGGCGGCGTCGTCGACAGCGTGAGACGCGTCCGGGCGTCCGGCCGGGTGGACGCCGAACAGCATGCCGCGATCGACCGTGCCCGCGAACAGGTCCGTCGTCGGATCCTGCTGACCTGCGAGGCCACGGCCGACATGCTGCGGGTCTATGACGACGCGTTCCGGGGCCTGACGCAGGAAGGCCGGCCCACGGCCTTCCGCGACTTCCTGCGCGACGCGCCGCTGCTGTTCTCCCGGCTCGGGGAGCGACTGGGCGCGGTCCAGCATATCGTCAGCTTCTGGTCCTACCGCATGGCGCCCGACAAGGCCCCGCCCAACGCCGACGAATTGATCGACCTGCTGTCTGACTTCGAGATGAGCCTGTCGGGGCGGGAGAGGCCGGACATTCTGGCCCTCGCGGCCTGATGCCCGCAGGGGCGGGTCCCGGGGTCCCCCGGGGGCCAATGAAGGTTATCCTGTTGTAAAGCTGTAGCTTGTATCGACAGACCAGGATCAATCCCTGGTAAGTAGCGTTCATGTCGGATCGTGCCGTTCGGAGCCTTGAGAACCTCGAGCGTTCGGCGTCCACGGCCCGCGTGCTCAACCTGCTGAAGATCTCCAGGGAACATCGACACACGGCGGAATGGCGCGAGGCCCCGCTGTTCCAGACCCCAGCGCTGAACGCCTGCCTGCTGGTGAAGCATCGGCTGCGCCGCAACGAGATCGATTCCTTCCGGGGCCGCCGCCAGATCGCCACCAAGGTGATCGTTCCGATCGACAACGGCGAGCTCAAGTCCGGCGGGCGCTACGTCTTCGTCAATCAGATCAATTTCGAGATGACGCTGATGGAGGTGTTCGGCATCCCGCCCGAGCACCCCGACGTGACCACGCTTCGCCTGATCGACAAGCTGCCGTCCCTGGACCCCTTCCTCCTGCGCGAGCAGCTCAGGCGGTCCGGGATCGATCCGGCCCCCTGCTATTTCGCGCTCAGCGAGGCCGACCTGCAGAACATGCTCAACTTCGTGAAGGCCGAGATCACGCCCCTGGTCGCGCTGAGCATGGGCGGGGCCTCCGGCAACGGAAACTCCATCGAACGGATGGCGTCCAAAATCCTGTCCAACGCCGGCGAGGACGGGATGGACGCCCTGGGCCAGACGCTGCGGCTGAACCCGGAGCAGTATCAGGAGGGCGTCTTCTGCTGGAAGGGCTTCCTGTACTACAAGTGGAGCCTGCGGAGCATGACGTCCCAGATCTCCGAAGTGGCCGACCGGGTGGCCTCGGTGAAACCCGTCGGCCCCGTGGACCAGGCTGCGCGCGACTATATCGCCCGGGGACGCCATGTCCTCCGGGCCCGGATCGTCAAGACCTGCGCGGCCGTACGAGCCACGCTCCAGGTGTATGACGAGGCCTATGCCAGCCTGACGCGGGACGGCAATCCCTCGGGCTTTCGCGACTTCCTGCTGGAAGCCCCGTCCCTGTTCGCACGCCTGGGAGACCAGCTGGGGGCCATCCAGCACATCGTCAGCTTCTGGACGTTCCGGTTCGGTCCCCACGCGACGCCCGCCGGCGCGGAAGAACTGATGGACATCTTCATGGATTTCGAGACCGGCCTGCGGGGCCGCGACGAAACCGAGGACGCGATCGCCGC
Source organism: Brevundimonas subvibrioides ATCC 15264 (assembly GCF_000144605.1). Lineage (NCBI taxonomy): Bacteria > Pseudomonadati > Pseudomonadota > Alphaproteobacteria > Caulobacterales > Caulobacteraceae > Brevundimonas > Brevundimonas subvibrioides. Next base: position 40,751 of record NC_014375.1, read on the forward strand.
CTGAACGAAAAAAGGCCGGCCCTGCGGCCGGCCTTTTTCCCGTCGGTGCGGCGTACCGCGACCGCCTAGTAGCGGTAGTGGTCCGGCTTGAATGGTCCGGCGGTCGGGACGGAGATGTAGTCCGCCTGTTCCTTGGACAGGACCGTCAGCTTCGCGCCCAGCTTGCCCAGGTGCAGGGTGGCGACCTTCTCGTCGAGGTGCTTGGGCAGGACGTAGACCTGGTTCTTGTACTTGGACTTGTTGGTCCACAGCTCGATCTGGGCCAGCGTCTGGTTGGTGAAGGACGCCGACATCACGAAGCTGGGGTGACCCGTCGCATTACCCAGATTCACCAGGCGACCTTCGGACAGCAGGATGATCTTGTTGCCGTTCGGGAACTCGACGTGGTGGACCTGCGGCTTGATCTCGTCCCACTTGAAGTTCTTCAGGCCGGCGACCTGAATCTCCGAGTCGAAGTGACCGATGTTGCAGACGATGGCGTTGTTTTTCATCGCCCGCATGTGGTCGACGGTGATGACGTCCTTGTTGCCCGTGGCGGTGACGAAGATGTCGGCGCGACCGACCGAGTCGTCCAGGGTCTGGACTTCATAGCCTTCCATCGCGGCCTGCAGGGCGCAGATCGGGTCGATCTCGGTGACGATCACGCGCGCGCCGCCCTGGCGCAGCGAGGCGGCCGAGCCCTTGCCCACGTCGCCGTAGCCGCAGACCACGGCGACCTTGCCCGACAGCATGACGTCGGTGCCGCGACGGATCGCGTCGACCAGCGATTCACGGCAGCCGTACAGGTTGTCGAACTTGGACTTGGTGACGCTGTCGTTGACGTTGATGGCGGGGAAGGGCAGCTCGCCCTTTTCCGCCATCTGGTACAGGCGGTGCACGCCGGTCGTGGTTTCTTCCGACACGCCGCCGATGGCGTCGCGGATCGCCGAATAGAAGCCCGGCTTCTCGGCGATGTAGCGCTTCATGACCTTGTAGAGGGCTTCTTCTTCCTCGTTCTGCGGGTCGGACAGGACCGAGATGTCCTTCTCGGCCTTGGGTCCGAGCACGCACAGCAGGGTGGCGTCGCCGCCGTCGTCGAGGATCAGGTTCGGGTAGCCGCCGTCGGCCCATTCGAAGATCTTGTGGGCGTAGTCCCAGTACTCTTCCAGGGTCTCGCCCTTGGTGGCGAACACCGGGGTGCCGGCGGCGGCGATGGCGGCCGCGGCGTGGTCCTGGGTCGAGAAGATGTTGCACGAGGCCCAGCGGACGTCGGCGCCGAGGGCTTCCAGCGTCTGGATCAGCACGGCGGTCTGGATCGTCATGTGCAGCGAGCCGGCGATCCGCGCGCCCTTCAGCGGCTTGTCGTGGCCGAACTCGTCGCGCAGCGCCATCAGGCCTGGCATTTCCGTTTCGGCGATGGCGATTTCCTTGTTGCCGAACTCGGCGAGGGAGATGTCGCGGACGATATAGTCGGGCATGGGCTGCGGCTCTTTCCGGCCCCGGGGACCGTTGGCGTGAAATCGGATGGCGCGCGTATAGCCCCCAACCGGGCAACGAGCAAGATCACATAAGGATGTCCTTATATGTTGCCGACGGCGCACGACTTGGCGCGGCCGCTTCGGGAGGGTAGCAAGCCGCCATGGCTGACGACGCATCCCCCCTTCGCCCCGCCCTCGCCGACCTGTCGGTTCCCCGTCACGACTGGACCCTGTCCGAGGTCGAGGCCCTGTTCGCACGGCCGTTCATGGAACTGGTGTTCGCGGCCGCCACGGTCCACCGCCGCTGGTTCGACCCCTCCGAGGTCCAGAAGTCGCAGCTGCTGTCGATCAAGACCGGCGGCTGTGCCGAGAACTGCGGCTATTGCTCGCAGTCCGCGTCCTTCGACACCGGGCTGAAGGCCGAAAAGCTGATGGACACCACCGCCGTGCTGGCCGAGGCCATGGCGGCGAAGGCCGGCGGGGCGTCGCGCTTCTGCATGGGAGCGGCCTGGCGGGAGCTCAAGGACCGCGATACGCCCAAGCTGGCGGCGATGATCTCGGGCGTGAAGGCCCTGGGTCTGGAAACCTGCGCCACCCTGGGCATGCTGACGGCCGACCAGGCGCGCCAGCTGAAGGCGGCGGGCCTCGACTACTACAACCACAACCTGGACACCGGGCCCGACTACTATGCCGAGGTCGTCACGACCCGGACCTACCAGGACCGGCTCGACACGCTGGAGCACGTCCGCGACGCCGGGATGTCGACCTGCTGCGGCGGCATCGTCGGCATGGGCGAGCGCCGTCGCGATCGCGCGGGCCTGCTGCATGCGCTGGCGACCCTGCCGGTCCATCCCGACAGCCTGCCGGTCAATGCGCTGGTGCCCGTGACGGGCACGCCGCTGGGCGAACGCGTGCTGCAGTCCGGCGAGATCGATCCGATCGAGTTCGTGCGGACCGTCGCCGTCGCGCGTCTGGTCTGTCCGAAGGCCATGGTGCGGCTGTCGGCCGGTCGCGAGACCATGAGCCCGGAGATGCAGGCCCTGTGCTTCCTGGCGGGGGCCAACTCGATCTTCGTGGGGGGCAAGCTGCTGACGACGCCCAACCCGGAACAGGACGAGGATGCGCGGCTGTTCTCGCTGCTGGACCTGCGGCCGATGGCACCGACGGCGGCCGTTCAGACCGCCTGACGGGTTCGATCAGGAACGGGTCGTCGTCGCGGTCGCGGGGCGGAGCCCCTCGACGCTGGCGCGCATCACGGCCGGACGGCGCTCGCCGCCCGAGGCGATGATCCGGTCGATCCGCGACTTCTCGGCGCGGAAGGCCGCCAGATCGGAACCCGCCAACTGGACATTGTCCTCGACGCGAATGCTGCCGGGATTGATCCGCTGGCCATTGCGCCAGAGTTCGTAGTGCAGGTGAGGGCCGGTCGAGGCACCGGTCGAGCCGACGTAGGCGATCACCTGGCCCTGGCTGACGCGCTGGCCGGCCCGGATGCCCGAGCCATAGCGGGACAGGTGGCCGTAGCCGCTTTCCAGGCCGTTGGCATGACGCACGCGCAGCCAGTTGCCGTAGCCGCCCCAGCGACGGGCCTCGACCACCACGCCGTCGGCGGGAGCGACGACGGGCGTCCCGGTTCCGGCGGCGAAGTCGATGCCCTGGTGCATCTTGCGGTAGCCCGAGATCGGATGCACGCGGAAACCGAAGCTGGAGCTGATCCGGGTCGCCCGGTCCAGCGGCGTCCGCATCATCGACGAACGCATGCTCTTGCCGGTGGCGTCGAAATATTCCGCCTCGCGCGCGCCGGGGCGCTGGAAGCGATAGAAGACGGCACCCTTCAGCTCTGCGTACAGCAGGTCGCCGGTGTCGATTGTGCGGCCGTTCTCGGTCACCGAGCGATCGAAGACCAGGGTGAACTCGTCGGCGGCACGGATATCGCGATCAAGGTCGAAGCGATGGCCGAACAGCTGGTTGGCCTTGCGGCGGATGGCGGCATCGGCCCCCATGCGCTGGGCCGTCGCCGTCAGCGAGCCCTCGACATTGGCGCTGACCACCATCGTCTCGTGATTGACGCGTTCCTCGAGCGCCCGCAGGCGAAGCGCGCCGTCGAAGCTGCGCGACACGGTCAGCTGGCTGGCCGGACCCGTGCGCATCGTCAGGCCGATCAGGCGGGCGTCGCCGCGGCCGCCGCGCGGATGCGAGATCGCGGTTTCAAAGCGCAGGCCGGCGCGCATCTGGCTGAGGTCAAAGGCATTGGACAGGGTGGCGGCGACGGCCGAAGCCTCTGCGGCACCGATCCCGGTGCGACGCACGGCCTGTTCGAAGGTCTCGCCCCGGCGAATCTGGACGGGAATGGCTTCGGGTGCGGTCAGTCCGGCGGGCGTCCCGGCGGATTCAAAGGCCCGGGCTTCCAGCGAAGCCATCTGTTGGGGGGTCAGTTCGGGAACCACCTCAGCCTGGGCGGGTTGGTACACCCGACCCGCGAGCATCGCCACCGACACGGCTGCCACGGCTGTGAGCAGGTGCGGTGCAAAACGCATCGGCTGGCGGCGCGGATCGAACTGGGCCATCGGTCCCCGGCAAACAACGACGCCACACGGCGACTGGTTCTACGAAAAGCAAGGATCGCGCCGGAGAGCCCCCCAATCGCGAAGCAAGCCCTATAACTCGCCGATCGCAGGATGGGAAGCAGGTTCGTTACAAACCATTAACCGCCGTGATCCCATCGGGTAGAAACATGGCTATCCAGGTATTTCTACAGTGGTCGCGACAGTCTATCGCCAAGCTATGATCCGCTTTGCTGTTCGCTGCGACACGTCCCGGCCCGAGGGTGCGGGAGGCTTCATTCAACGTGGCTATCGCGCCACTCATTGTGGCAGCGCCGCAACGCAAAGCCGAACCCCCTCCTCTTCCGGTCTTCTGGCACGGCTGGCTGTGCCAGACCGGGCCGACGCAACGGCCCAGGCATGAGCGACCCGTCTCCGCGGGGGACCCGGCAGCGGCGGACGGGCCGACGCATCCTGACCGTTCTGGGCGTCGTCCTGCTTATCGTCATGGTCCTGGCCGCGACCGCATGGATGAACCGGCGTGTTGCAGCGCGGGAAATCCTCGTCGGCTGGCTGGATCGGCGCGGGATCGAGGCCGACGTGACGATCCAGCGGCTGGAGCTGACCGGCTTCGTCGGTCGGGTCCGCATCGGCGATCCCTCGAACCCGGACGTGACCGTCGAACGGGTCGAGGTGGACTATGCGCTGGGCCTGCCGTGGTCGCGCCAGGGGTTCGGGGTGACGCCCTCGCGCATCCGGCTGGTGAGACCGGTCGCGCGCGCCACCTGGAAGGCCGGAAAGCTGTCGCTGGGGTCGCTGGATCCCCTGGTCGAGGAATTCACCGGTCGACCCGCCCGCCCGGACAGCCGGGGCCCGCTGGTCCTGATCGAGACCGGACGCCTGCGGCTGGACACCGAATACGGGCCCGTGTCCCTGCTGGCCGATGCCCGGATCGACGACGGCAAGCTGATGCGGCTGGCGGCGCGCATGCCCGCCGCCGCCCTGAAGAGCGGCGACACCGAGGCACGGGGCCTGGGTGGGCGACTGGACCTGACGACGACCGGCGACCGGGTGGCGGTGAGCACCGACCTGTCGGCCGACGCCCTGACCGTGGCAGGCGCATCGGGCGAGGCGGTGTCGCTCCGCGCCACGGGCGACCTGCCCTATCCGGACTTCAAGGCGCGGCGCGGGGATGGCCGCGCCGTCATCGACCTGGCCCTGACCGGGCGGCGGTTGAGCCAAGGCGAGGTGACGGCCACCGGGGCCAATCTGACGCTCAGGGCCGAGGGCACGGTCACCGGCTGGATCGAGACCCTGGCCTTCAGCGGTGTGTCCGATGTCCGCCTGTCGGCGGGACGGTTCGTGTCGCCGGCCATTTCGGCCCGCGAGGCCACCGTCCGCGCGACGAACGCCCGCGTCTCCGCCACCCGGCGCGGAAGCGGACTGGGCGGGCGGTTCGAGGGGCCGGTCACCCTGCGGGCGGCGTCGGGTCGTGCCGCCGATTTCGATCTGTCGGCCGTGTCGCTGTCGGTGCCCGATCTGAGCCTCGCGACACAGGCCGGACGCCTCATCGCCGGGGGATCGGTCACGGCAGCCCTGGGCCGTTTCGGCTTCGACACCTTGCAGCTGGACGACGTCTCGAGCCGGATGGCGCTGGACTATGTCTCGGACCGGCCCGAGGCGCTGGCCCTGACCGGAAGCGTCGCGGCGCGGAACGGGGCCTGGCCGCTGTTCGGCCCGACAGGCCCGGAGGACGTGCCGGAACTGGCCGAGATGAAGCGGGCGCTGGGGGCCTTCGCCCTGAGCGCGCCATCGCTGCGCGTCACGTCGGGCACGGCCGGTCTGGCCATCGGCCTGACGCAGCCCGCCCGCATCGCCCCGGCCAACGGCGGCGTGCTGACCCTCAGCCCCGTCGCCCGGCCGATCTTCGCCGCCGCCCCCGGCCAGCGCGGGGGCGGTGCCCTGTCCCTGACGGCCACGCGCGGACGCGGCCTGCCCGAGGCGACCTTTGCCGTCCCCGACTGGCGGCTGACGGCAGGCGGGTTCCAGGCGACGCTGGACGGACGGGCGGCGCTGGAATTCGGCCTCGCGCGCGGGCTCCGCGTCCAGACGCGAGGCGTCCTGGCGACCGACGGCGGGCGGCTGACCTACACCGCCGCAACCTGCATCCCGCTGAGCGTCGAACGGCTGGAGCTGGACGAGAACGACGTCATGGACGTCTCGGGCCGGCTGTGTCCCTCCGGGGGCCCGCTCGTGGTGTCACAGGACGGCCGCTGGCGTGCCGGCGGGCGGTTCGAGGCGGTGTCCGCCGTCGCCCCCTTCCTCGCCCTGGATGTGGTCGATGCGACCGGCCGCGTCAGCGTGACGGGTTCGGCCGCGGGCCTCGGGCTGGAGGCCGTCGTGACCTCGGCGGGCGTGGAAGACGCGACCCGGCCGCGCCGCTTCAACCCCCTGACCGCGTCCGGGACCGCGAGACTTGCCGACGAGCAGTGGTCCGGAACGTTCGATCTGGCCAGCAGCGGCGACAGCCTCGGCCGCCTGACCCTGGCCCATGACGGCCTGACCGGCGCGGGCGGCGTCACGATCGATGCACCCTCTCTGGTCTTCGCCGAAGGCGGTCTGCAGCCCGCCGACCTCAGCCCCCTCGCCGCCGACTTCGTCCAGTCCCCCGCGACCGGCACTGCGTCGTTCACCGGCCGGATCGACTGGCGGCCCGACCTGCCCGAAGGATCCAGTTCCGGGCGTCTGGTCATCCCCGGCATGGATTTCGTCAGCCCGGCCGGGCCGGTGAAGGGCCTGTCGGGAACCATCGACTTCACCAACCTGGCCCCCCTGACCACCGCACCGGGCCAGACGTTGCGCGTCGCCACGCTGGAGTCGATCGCGCCCCTGACCGACCTGGACCTGACGTTCCAGCTCGACAAGGCCGCCATCACCGTCGCCGGCGGCCGCATCAATGCGGCCGGCGGGTCGGTCAGCGTCGAGCCCTTCTCGGTGCCTCTGGACCGCCGGCCGTTTTCCGGCGTCATCGTGCTGGACCGGGTTCAGCTGGGCGATCTGATCGCCGGGTCCGGGTTCGGCGACAAGGTCAAGCTGGATGCCGTCGTGTCGGGCCGCCTGCCCTTCACCAGCGATCCGGACAGCGGCGTGAAGATCACCGGCGGCACCCTGTACGCCGCCCAGGCCGGACGCCTGTCGATCCAGCGCGAAGCCCTGACGGGGCTGGAGGCCGGCGGCGGAGGGGAGGTCCCGCCCGGTACGGTCGAGGATCTGGCCTATCAGGCCATGGAGAACCTGGCCTTCGACGTGCTGACCGCCGACGTGAACAGCCTGGATCAGGGCCGTGTCGGCGTTCTGTTCCACATCAAGGGCCGGCACGATCCGCCCCAGCGCCAGGAGCTGCGCCTGAGCCTGTCGGAGCTGATCAGCCGCGAATTCCTGAACAGGCCCCTGCCCCTGCCCTCGAACACGGGGATCGACCTGACGCTGGACACCACCCTGAACCTCAACCAGCTTGTCTCGGACCTGCTGGCGATCAATCGCGCGCGGTCCGGCCCCACCGAGATCGAGGCCGCACCGAACGAAACCCGGCCTTGACCGTTCAGACCCCGTTCACCGCCCCGGGCGCACACCGGCCTCACGATGTGAAGACGCCGACGGAGACAAGCCGATGACCCTGCCTTTTCGCCTGACACGCCCCCTGCTTCTGGCGATGGGGACGGCCGTCCTGCTCGCGGGCTGCACCCCGACGATCCGGCTGCAGGTCGATCCGATCCAGATCTACGCCAAGCTGGACGCCGACGTTCGCGTTCGGCTGGATCAGGAGCTGCGCGACCTACTGACCGAAAACCCCAATCTGTTCTGATGGAAAAGACCAACCCCATGTCCCTTCGCAAGATGTTCGTCCTCGGCGCCGCCGTCGTGGCCCTGGGCGTCGCCGCCGGTGCCTCGTTCGCGCAGACCCCGGCCCAGAAGGCCACCATCGATGCCGCCAAGGCGCAGGGTGTCGTCGGCGAACAGGCCGACGGCTACCTGGGCATCAGGACGTCCGCGTCGGACCCGGCGGTCCAGGACGCCGTGACGACGACGAATGCCGCCCGCGCCCGGGCCTATGCCGCCAGCGCGGCCCAGGCCGGCACGACGCCCGACGTAGCGGGTGCCCGCATGTTCGAAAGCCAGCTGTTGCCGCGCATCACGTCCGGCCAATGGTACCGCAACGCCGCCGGCCAGTGGGTCCAGCGCTGAATCTGACGCAGGCGTGAAAACGGACGGTGTGCTAACGAGCGGGGCATGAACGCCCGCATCGTCCGCATCTGTCTGGTCGCCCTGCTGGGCCTGGCGATCTCCGCCGTGGCGACGTGGGGCCTGAATCTGTTCTGGCTCGCGATCGGGGGCGGCGCTCTGCCGCTCCACGGATGGATCGCCATGGGGCTGGGCGTCGTCGGCACCGTCGGCCTCGCCTACGGGCTGATGGCGCTGGCGTTCAAGTCACATCGCGAGGGATGGGACGACCGGGTCGACAACTCGCTCGACCCCGGCCACGGCCCCTTCAAGGACGACTAGCGCTCCACCAGCCCCTGCAGCGGCGTGCGCGGCAGGGTGGCCAGGGTCAGGACGCCGTCGCGATCCGTGTCCAGCGCAAGGAACCAGCGATCGGTGGCCAGCGACCACTCCTGGGCGGTCACGGTCTGGTTGGTATCGGTGTCCGCCGCCTTGATGGGCTGCGGATAGTTGAAGAAGCCCGCCGCCGCGATCGGGCCATAGGCCAGCGGACCCCGCGGGGCCCGCGGTCCCCGCACGGGCGTGGGCGGGATGCGGGACTCGATTTCCTGCGCCCCGCCATTCAGCGCCATGCCGCCATAACCTGCGCCGGGCCGGCCAACCGGTCCTCCCTGCCCCTCGAATCCGGGGATGGTGGCGCGCGCGGCATCCAGGCCCCGTTCGTAGAGGACGATCTCGTCGGGCGTCAGGCGATTGTCCGGCCGCAGGTCCAGAGCGCGAAAGACACGCTGGCCGTCCGCCACGAACTCCACGCCCGTCAGCCGGCCATCGCCGTTGGCGTCGGCTTTCGCGAACCACTGACCGACGGGCCAGGGCTGGCCGGGCTCGGACGCGAACAGTTCGCCGAACGGACTGACGAACAGGCCGGGTCCGCCCGCCAGCGGTCCGGGCCCCAGCAGACCGCCCCCCGGTCCCGGATCACTGGCGCACGCCGAACAGACGACACCCGCCAGCGTCAGGGCGGCGAGAGAGGGGACGGATGCGCGCATGGGAATCCCGGGTCGTTGAGGAGGGTCAGGCGGGCGGCGGGGTCGCCGGTTCGGATGATTCCGGCGGAGCCGGACGGAACAACAGCGCCGCGATCAGGCCCTCTTCGTCAAGCCCGATCACCCACTGGGTGGCCGCCTCGTCGAAGGTGACCAGAAACTGGCCGGCCCCGTCGCGCGTGCCCTGGGCCTCGATCGTCAGAAGATCGCCATAGCCGTTCAGCATCGGGGTGATGGTCGGCAGCTGGCCCCGAAGCCGCGCGGCCAGCCCCGGGGTGTAAAGGCGGGCGTCGATGGTCCCGGCCCGAAGCTGTTCGATGACGACGCGCAAGGCCGCTTCGGCCACCGCGACCTCGGTCGGTGCCGTCGGCGGTGTCGGGGCCGTGGCGGGTGCCGGCGTCGGTGCGCGGGCCGGGGCATCGAAGCTGTTGGGCAGGGTCGCGGCGGCTCCGCCCGAGGGGGCCAGCGAGCGGCTTTGCGTCGAGGGCAGGCTCTGGGCCAGCGTCGGCCCGGCCCAGGTCAGGACGGACAGGGCCATCAGGCCCGCAAGGCGGCAAGAGACTGGCATTCGATACTCCGGAAGGCTCAGCCCATGATCCGGGTCCAAAGCGACAGAACGAGGGCGGCGGCCGACATCGTCGTGGCCGCGGAAATGCAGACGACGATCCAGGTCGGGGTGCGAACGGGCTCGACCACCACCGTCTGCGGCGCGGGCGGATCCTGGACCAGCCGGGACAGGGCCCGGGCCCCGGACAGGATCTCCTTCAGGCCGTCGCGGACCTGGGCGCGGGGGCCCAGTTCGCGCGTGATCCAGCGTTCGACCACGGGCTGGGCCGCCGACCAGAGGTCGTGATCCGGGTTCAGGCGCCGGGCCACCCCCTCGACCGACACCATGGTCTTCTGCAGCAGGATCAGCTCGGGCCGCAGGTGCATGTCGAACAGGGCCGTGATCTCGAACAGCTGGCCCAGCAGCCGGCCCATCGAGACCTGACTGGCGGCCCGGCCGATCACCGGCTCGCCGACCGCGCGCAGGGCCTGGGCGAAGGCCTCGACCGAATGGTGCGGCGGGACGTATCCGGCCTCGAAATGCACGCGGGCGATGCGGGGATAGTCGCGCGTCAGGAAGCCCCAGAGGATCTCCGCCAGATAGCGCCGCTCCCCCTCGCCCAGCCGCCCGACGATGCCGAAATCGACGGCGGTCAGCTCGGCCGGGGCATAGGCGAACAGATTGCCCTCGTGCAGGTCGGCGTGGAACGTCCCGTAGTCGAGGGCCTGGACCAGGAAGGCGCGCACGACGTTGTCGGCCAGGGCATCGATATCCAGCCCGGGCTGCAGGATCGCCCCGGGGTCCGTCATGGGCATGCCGACCGCCCACTCCAGCGTCAGGACGCGCTTGCCCACCCCGTCCCAGACGACCTTGGGAGCCGACATGTGAGCCCCGTCGCCACGGGCCCTTTCCATGATGTCGTGAAGCTCGGACGCCGCCGCGGCTTCCAGCCGCATGTCCAGTTCCAGATACATCGACCGGGCCACCGTCTCGACGAAGGCGTCCGGTTCCAGCCGCCGGGCGGCGGGCACGAAGCGGTGCACCAGACGGGCCGCGAGGCGCATCGCATCCAGCCCCGTCGTCACGCGCCGCTCCACGCCCGGGCGCAGGACCTTGACCGCGACCTTGCGCCCGTCCGCCAGCCAGGCGGGATGCGCCTGGGCCAGGGAGGCGGCGCCGATCGGATCGCCGAAGTCCGTGAACAGGCTCTCGACCGGGCGACCGATGGAACGTTCGACCTCCTGGCGCGCCAGTTCGGTCGGGAAGGGCGGCAGCTTGTCCTTCAGCCGGCCGAGGTCGCGCGCGAACTCGATGCCGAAGATGTCGGCGCGGGTGGCCATGACCTGCCCCAGCTTGATCGCCACGGGCCCCAGGGTCTCGAAGGCGCGGCCCAGCCGCTGGCCGGGACGCCCGTCGCGGCTTTCCTTGCCGGCGAACAGGTGAATGAACCCGGCGACCGGCCGCATCCAGCCAGGCAGCAGCGGCGTCAGCTCACGCGGCAGAAGCGCGTCGTGCTTCGCCAGGGCACCGCCCCAGCGCAGCAGCCGCCAGGTCGCGCCGACGGGATCGCGCACGGGGACCGTGGGCGGCGGCGCGGGCGCGACCCGGTATGACGTGGACAGGCTCAGATCGCCCACCCGAAATGGATCGCGGCGACACCGCCGGACAGATTGGTCACCGTCACCCGGCTGAACCCGGCGTCCTCGATCATGGCCTTGAAGGTCGACTGGTCCGGGAAGCGGCGGATGCTCTCGACCAGGTACTGGTAGCTGTCGCGGTCCTTGGCGACCCAGCCGCCGATTCGCGGAATGGCGTGGAAGGACCAGGCGTCATAGGCCTTCCTCACCGCCTCGGCCGTGGGACGCGAGAACTCCAGGCAGAGGAACCGCCCCCCGGGCTTCAGCACCCGGCGGGCTTCCTTCAGCGCGCCCGCGATGTCCGAGACATTGCGGATCCCGAAACTGATCGAATAGGCGTCCACCGACGCATCCGGCATCGGCAGGGCCATGGCGTCCCCGACGGTCCAGATCATCTCCGGCTCGCCGCCCTTGTCCACGCCCGCCAGGATCATCTCGGCATTGTAGTCGAGGACCACGACCCGGGCATCTTCGCCGCCGCGCCGCTCCTGGGCCGCGCGCGCCATCTTCGAATAGCGGCGGGCCATGTCCCCGGTGCCGCCCGCGACATCCAGGATGACCTCGCCCGGACGGGGGTTGAGTTTGGCCGCGGCCGCGTCCTTCCAAAGCCGGTGCACGCCCCCGCTCATCAGGTCGTTCATCAGGTCGTAGCTGGAGGCCACGCTGTCGAACACGCCCCGGACCATCTGGACCTTTTCGCGCGCGTCGACGTCGCGGAATCCAAACGGCGAGGTCTTGGCGGAGGGGCTGTCGGTATCGCTCATCCGGGCGGTCTAGCGCGAGACAACCGGCGCGTCACCGGGCGGTGGCGTCGCGGCCTCAAATGGCGGGTGCCTTGGGGCGGGGCACACCCAGATCCTTCAGGACACCGCGCATGGACTGGTAGCAGCCACAGGCGGCGTCCTCGAGCGCCGGACGGTCGAGAATCTCGACCCAACCGCGGCCGCGCTTGACCAGTTTCCTGCCTTCGAGGTCGGTACCGACTTCCGAAACCGTAGCCCGGCGCACGCCCAGCATCACCGCGATATCGGCCTGGGTCAGGTTGAACCGGGCCCCGTCGGCGCGGTCGTGGAGCGTCAGCAGCCACCGGGCCAGCCGCTCGTCCAGCCGATGCTGGGCATTGCAGGCCGCGGTCTGCTGCACCTGGGCGAAAAGGCCCTCGGTGAATTTCGACAGGGCGACCCGCATCGCCTCGCTGCGGGCCAGGGCGTCCGAAAACACGTCGGCCGGGCAGCAGGCGGCCGCCCCCTCGATCTGGGCGATGGCGCGGCTGGACGCCCGCGCATTCATCGGCCCGCAGGTGACGCCCACCAGACCCTCGCGCCCGATGGCGGCAGTCTCGACCATCCGGTCCTCGGGCAGGACGGTCATCAGGCTGACCACGCCGCTCATGGGGAACCAGACCTCGTCGACCGCCTCGCCGGCGTCATAGAGCATCTGCCCCTGCGTGAACGCAGTCTCATGCAGATGAGGCTCCAGCCGTTTGCGATCGGCGGGCTCCAGCGACGCGATCCACAGATTGTCCATGACGGCCCTCCACGACGAACAGTGACGCTTTGAAACGTCAGGCCCGACCGAGGGTTCCTGACGCCCCGGCGCTTCCCCCGCGTGATCTTGCCCGCTCCGGCCAGCGGGTCTAGGCCAGCGGCATGACCCGTCCCACCGTTCCCCCGACCGAAGCCGCCGCCGCCCTGTCGGGCTGGGCCGTGGCCCCCGGCGACCGCCCCGCCATCGCCCGCGCGCTGAAGTTCGCCGACTTCAACACGGCCTTCGCCTTCATGGCCCGGGTGGCGCTGAAGGCCGAGACGATGGACCATCATCCCGAATGGTCGAACGTCTACAACCGGGTCGACATCCTGCTGACGACGCACGACGCGGGCGGGGTGACAGAGCTCGATCTCACGCTGGCGCGCTTCATCAATGACGCCGCGACGTCCCTGGGAGGGGAATGACATGACGAAACCTGGACGCGTCGCCGGCAAGGCGGCCCTGATCACCGGCGGGGCCCAGGGCCTGGGAGAGGCGATCGCCTGGATGCTGGCGCGCGAGGGGGCGAAGGTCGCGGTGACCGACATTAACGGCCCGGGCGCGCTGGCCCTGGCGGCCCGCATCAATGACGAAATTCCCGGCTCGGCCTTTGGCTACGCCCACGACGTCACCGCGGAGGACCAGTGGACCGACGTCGTGGCACGCGCGGCGGCCGACATGGGCGGGCTGTCGATTCTGGTGAACAACGCGGGCGTCGGCGACGTCCTGCTGTTCTCCGAGCAGGACACCGCCGAGAACTGGCAGCGTCAGTACGAGATCAACATGCGGTCGGTGATGTTCGGCTGCAAGCACGCCATGCCCCATCTGCGGGCCTCGGGCGCAGCCTCCATCGTCAACATCTCGTCGATTGCGGGACTGGCCGCCGGGGTCGGCATGGGGGCCTACAATGCGACCAAGGCCGCCGTCTGGATGTACACCAAGACGGTCGCGCTCGAGGCCGCCAAGATGGACTGGAACGTCCGCGTCAACTCGGTGCACCCCGTCTTCATCAAGACCGCGATCCTGGACCCCTTCATCGCCATGGCCGGCGGTGACGAGGTCAAGGCCCACGAGCGGCTGGCGCGCGGCATTCCCCTCAAGCGGATCGGCGAGCCGAACGACGTCGCCTGGTGCGTGCTCTACCTGGCGTCGGATGAATCCAAATTCGTCACGGGATCGGAGTTCAAGATCGACGGCGGAATGACGGCGCAGTGAGTTAAGGGCGCTATCGCTCGCGACGCGGTCGCTCGCTGCTTGAGCGCGTCTCCTCCCTGTTCGCGGAGCGAATGGGGAGGTGGCAGTGAGCCTCTTGCGAACTGACGGAGGGGTTCTGAAGCCTGCTACTACCCCAGATCCACCGGCAGGATCTGGCTGGACAGCAGGGTCTCCATCCCGCGCCAGTGATCCCCGCCCTGCGCCTCGACCCAGGCCTGGACCGTATCGCGGCCGAGGCCATAGTTGATGATGTAGCTGCGATAGGTCTCGATGAACCGCAGCCGCTGGGCCGCTTTGTCCGGCGTGGTCAGCGTGTATTTCGCCAGCCGCGCGATGGTCTCCTCGCGGTTCACCCGCCCGGCCAGGAAGTCGTCGGCGATCGTGTATTCCGCCCGCCCCAGCTGCCGCGTCAGGGCCTGCAGCTGCGCCTTCTTTTCGAAATCGGCGTTCGTGATCCCGGCCAGGGGTGCCAGCACCTCCTGTTCGAACCGCGCGCCCTCGTCGCCAGGAAACGCCAGGTCGATGCCGTAGTTGGCGCTGCCCTCGGCCACGAACGACATGGGCGAGAACAGCGGATAGACGCTCATCTCCACCCAGCCCCGCTCCTGCACGAAGGTGCGTTCCAGCAGGGCGTTGTAGACGTGGTGGCCGGGATAGCCCTCGTGGCACCCCAGATCGATCGCCCGCTCGGTGTAGATCGGGAAGTCGGTGTTGATCTCGATCTTCGAGGCCGCATCACCCTGGAAATAGTTGTAGCCGGACCACGGCTTGTCGGTGACGAAGGCCAGGGTGAACCGCTCGTTGGCCGGCAGGGCGATGTGACCGGCGGTCCGCCGGCGGCATTCGGCGATGGCGGCGGTCATGACCGTATCCAGCCGGTCCTTCGGGATGATGAAGGCCGACTTGAACGCCGCGACCCGGTCGACCAGCGCCCCGTCGCCCGGCAGCATCGCATCGATCCGCCCCAGCGTGGCGTCATAGTCCGACAGCGGCTTCAGCTCCGGCCGGACCCCGAACAGGGCGAAGGCCTCGTCGGCGAAGGGCAGCCGCTCGCCCTGGATGAAACGCAGCCGGGCCGAGGCGGCCGAGACATGGGCCAGCAGATAGGCCTTGCGCTGCACGATCATGGGATCCGCCCCGCGCACGGACACGGCGTTCAGCCGGTCGGTCAGGGCGGCCGCCGCCTGCATCAGGGCGGGGACGTCGCGCGGTGCGGCCTTGGCGGCCCCGGCCCATTCCGGCGGTCCGTAGTAGGCGTCGACGTAGCCGGGCTCGCGCTCCCCGATCTCCAGCGTCAGATGCACATAGTCGGCGGCGATGGCGTCCAGACTGTCGCCCGAGGGAGCGACGCCCGGGGTCGACGCACAGGCACCGAGCAGCAGCAGGACG
This sequence comes from Brevundimonas subvibrioides ATCC 15264, assembly GCF_000144605.1. Lineage (NCBI taxonomy): Bacteria > Pseudomonadati > Pseudomonadota > Alphaproteobacteria > Caulobacterales > Caulobacteraceae > Brevundimonas > Brevundimonas subvibrioides. The sequence goes on from NC_014375.1 coordinate 56,333, forward strand.
GCGAGAAACAGGCGACGCATGGCGAACTCCGGCAACGACCGGCGGCACGCTATGCGCGCGGTTCGGGCACGCCAAGCCTCATTCCGGGATTGAGACGTCCGCAGACCTGCTGTAAGGCCCTTCGTCCGGCCGCGAGGCCATGGCGATGCACCCGTAGCTCAGCTGGATAGAGTACTGCCCTCCGAAGGCAGGGGTCAGAGGTTCGAATCCTCTCGGGTGCGCCACTTCCTTCATGCAGATCAACACGTTACCGCCATCTCCGGCCAAGGCGTCAAGCGCCCGGCTGGGAACATTTGGCGAAGATCGGGCCGCTCCGGGACCGATAGTCCCGGAATAGTCCCGGAGGCCGTTCTCATTCCGTTCACGTTTCGCTTGCCCGCGAACCGGGTTCGCGTCTAGGAGGCCACGTCCGTCGGCGGCACCGAGGGATGAACATGAACGACAATCTGCAAACGACGCCGGCGACGATCAGCCCGGCCCGGCGCGTCGAACGGATCGCGCGTCACGCGGCCCGGCTCGGCCATGGGCCGGGCGGCCGGATCAGCGCGGCCCAGATCCTGCGCGACATCGAGGCCATGCACCCGGGCGAGGTCGAGCGACAGGCCGCGCGCATCGCCGCCGGCCGAGGGGTCGGCCCCGCCCGGCCGCTCGATACCCCGGCCCTGGACTGGCCGCAGGCCTAGCCCGTGACCGGTTCGACGCTCGGCTATCTGGCGGCCAACGGGGGCAAGGTCCGCTGGCGATGCGACACCGGCCACGGAGGGAAGGTCGATCTGTCGGCGATGATAGCCGATCGGGGCGAGGATCACGACTTGGCGGACACCTGGCCGCCCTGCCCCCTCTGCCCCGGCGTCATCACCTTCACCGACGGCAACAGCCTGTGGCCGCGCGACCTGACCCGGCTGAAGGTCAACAGCGCGGAATGGTGGGCGCATACCCAGACCTGGCGGCTGGCGCTGGAGGCGGCCGGGTGGCGGGTACGGATGGGCAAGTGGATCGGGCCTGAAACCGCGAAAGCCCCGGCCCCTGCGACGGGACCGGGGCTCAATGCGGAAACGTGAGGCTCGACGCGGGATCGATGGACGGGGATCGACCTACCCCGGATCGGGGTGGCGCTCCGGCTCCGGTGCCGGACACTCGAACGGCAGAGCCATTCCCTGGGCACGCCAGAACCGGCACGAACGACCGACTGCAGCCCAGCCCGCCTCGCCCCAGGCCTCGACCGCGTTGTCGTAACGCTCGCCCGCGATGCGGCTGGTCAGGACATCCTCAGACGGCCGGGGTTTAGCCTGGACCCTCAAGTCCTCGACAGGCGGCCGGATCGAGCCCGGCGTCGCGCAGCTGGCGACACCGACGCCGCAGATCGCGCTCATCAGGAGCGCTGTCAGGAAGGGCTTCAGCCGCATGGTCTCTCTCCGCTTGTCTGGCCTGGATGGCCGTCGTGTCGAGGGTTCGTTCGGTGGCCGCCGTCTCCCGTCCGGCCGAGGCCTTGGCCTCGACCCTGGCCTGCCGGTCGGCCTGGTCGTCGCGTTCATCCTCGCGCCCGGCGAAGTAGAGCCAGGCCCCGAGGGTCAGCAGGGCAGCCACGGCCGCGAGGATCAGCCACGACCGAAGGGGGAAGGTCCGGAAGGCGGCGATGATGCCGGTAAGCAGGGAGGTCATCGGGTGAGCCTCCCCAGCGCATGCAGAACCATCACCACGCACACGATGGCGAAGGCATAGAGAGCGAGGCGCGGGGTCACGACAGAGCCCCCGCGTGCGCCAAGGCGACGTCAACGGGGTCGCCCCGATAGATCATGGCTTCACACATCCGCCGGCGGAACAGACCCAGGAACCACTTGCCGCCAGACCTCGAATACGCGCCAAACGCATGCTCCGTAGGTCCCGCCGGGTTGGCGTTCTGGCTGAAGGCTTTCGCTGCCCCATAGTCGATCTGCGCGGAGACCCGAACGCCGTTCGCATGGCGGGCACGTAGAGTGGACCCGGCGAAGCCCTTCTGCCCGGCTCCGACGTTGAAGACGAACGACATCAGGGCATCCAGCTGGTCCTGCGTCGTCGCGACCCCATCCAGCAGGGCCAGCAGCGACGGCAGGCGGACCTCGATATCGGCGGCCAGCAGCACCTTGGCTTGGTCGCGGGTGATCGAAAGCGCGTTGAACAGGCGCAGCATGGCGGCGTCCGCCTGCGCCTTGGTCCGGCACCACGAGCCATCCTGGTTCTGTAGGGCGTGCCCCCAGCCCAGGGTCCAGATGCCGACCGGATCGGGGGCGGGTTCCAGATTGACGGTGCGCGGGTTTCCGTCCTCGATCCCCTCCCACGCCTTGATCAGGTCGACGCAGCGGGTGGTGACGCGCAGCGTCGAAAAAGTCAGCCCGGCGGCGGCCAGTGCGTCACGCGTGCGCGGACCGATGACGGCATCGGGCAGCAGCCGCCGCGCGGCCTGCCACGCCTTCAGGGCGGCCTCGGTCTTCTTTCCGATCTGCCCGTCGATCGGCCCGGGATCGAACCCCTGGGCCAGCAGCAGGCGCTGGAGCGCGCGAACGTCCATGGTCAGTCTCCGGGAATGTTTGGGGTTTGGCGCGCGATGCGCGCGGGCGTCAGGGCACTAGGATTGGGAGGGATCGAACCTAGCGCTGGCTCAAGGTCGCGATGGTCATCGCTTCGGCCGCGATGATCGGCCTGACGGTCTGGGCATGGCTCAGTCAGCCGACCGTGCGGATCAGACGCCTAACTGGACCCTCACGGTGAAGTCGTGCATTATGCACCTGCGCGCGACACGGTGAATCTCCGGGCCGTAGCCAGTCCGTTTCTCGGCAAGTGGGCGGGTGCAATGTGGGGGAATCGGAGTCCCCACCGCGTATAAGGGGCGGGCAACCGCCCCTTTTTATTGGCCTGGGATAGGCCACACGACCTGATAGAGCTTCCGTTTCCGCAGGACGTCGCCGATGGCGAGGCCGTGGAATGTCTTCACGTAAAGGCGACGCCGCTCGGTGCAGCATTTGATGGTCAGCTGAAACCAACGCTGATGCTCAGCGGAAAAGTGGACGAAGGTCAGGTCACGTCCACGATCATGATAAACCTCTCCGGCTGCGAGGGCCTCTGCCATGACGGGAAGATGCTCGATCGTCAGGCCATGCTTCTCGATCGCCTTCCGCACATATTCGTGCCCAACCCGGACCTGACGGTCGGACGCTTCCAAATAGCCGTTAAGATAGGCCGAGATCCGGCCGATCGGGCGCTCGGATCGCTGTCCGCTCTGAAGGAATCGTTGCCAGTCGCCGGGTGTCATACCCCTACGGTAGGGGCAGTCAGCACTCGGTCAACGTACGGTCCAATAGCGATAATCGACAATTCAGCCGGTTGGACCACCCAAGCCAGCCAGCTGGAGCAAAAGCGCGACGATGGACGCGGCGTTTGCGCCTCTGGCCACCCACGCATCCAGGTCGACGCCAGCGGGCTTTAGCCGATCCCCGTACTTGCTGGCGATCTCTTTGGCGGAGATGCTTGGGTTGGCCAGCACATCGTTTCTCGCGCTCTGAGCCAGTTCCGGCGGCACTTTGCCGGTCACATGAAGCTCATCAAATCTGATATCCGACGAGTTTACGATCGCTACGCCACCATCGGAATACTGCACATCCACCTTACCGAACGCGAGGTCGGTGGAATGGCTGATATCAATCGCCTGTTGCGTGTCCGAGACGATCAGCCTTCCAAAGCTGATTCTTGAGGCCCCCTCGATTTTCACTCCAGTTTTCCCACCTGAAATCCGGATGTCGTCCAAGAAACTGCGAGCCACAAGACCCTCCAACCCATGCCTAGATTTGACATGGTAAGCGGAGCGATACTTGCAAGAGTTGAGTTAGCGACAATCCACACACTTGGATCAGGGGCGTGGGGGTCAAGGCGGGGTATTGGCACCCCGCCACGATCGCCCGTGGTATCGCCGCTGACGGTCTCTTCAGAGCGTCCTGCGAACCCTAGATTTCTTCGCCGCTTGAAGTTAACCCGAAGGGGCCTTGGGGGATCGGGTGATGGTTGAGACTTTGCCGACCGCGCGGGCACGCGTGACATTCGACGGCATTCAATGCCTTCGCTTTGTCGCTGCTCTCATGGTTGTAGTTACTCACTCGACTTTCTACGCCAGCGAACGCTTAACGCCGGGGTCTTATGTCTGGGGCCGCGGCACCATGGGCGTAGACATCTTCTTCGTGATCAGCGGCTTCGTAATGTACGCGTCCTCGATCCACCTAGAACGTGCGTCGGGCGGCTGGAGAGAGTTCGCTACCAAGCGCCTAATCCGGATCGTGCCGCTATACTGGCTCGTTACGTCGATGAAGCTGGCCATCTTGTTGGTCATACCGTCAGTCGTTCTGCACCTCAGATCGACTGGCCTTACATCATCAAGTCCTACTTCTTCATCCCCGCCTACAATGTAGATGGAAACATCGAACCATTGCTGGGGGTGGGGTGGACGCTCATCTTCGAAATGTTTTTCTACGCTCTCTTCACGTTGGCTCTGCTGCTGCGCCTCCGTGTCTTGCCCTTCCTCGCCGTCGTTCTCTCCTTGTGCGCGATCGGCGCGCTTTTCCGGCAGCCCGACTGGCCCGCATGGACGGTCTATCTGAATATGCGCGTCCTGGAGTTCCTCGCGGGCATGCTGATTGCGCAGCATCTCAGCCATCGAAAAGCTCCCCTTTGGGTTCCACTCGCCGCCTTGGTGGGAGGCTTCATCCTCATCCTGTTCGCACCCAGCGCTGGCGGAGGACTAGGAGAGATCATCACCCTCGTTCTTCCAGCGAGCTTGGTGGTTTGTGGCGCGGTTGCGTTGGAGCCACATTTTAAAGGCCGTTTTCCATCCTGGGTGATCTTCTTGGGGGCGGCCTCATACTCGCTTTACCTTATTCACCCGATCGCAGCGCCCGTAGTGCCCCAAGTCTTGGGGAAGCTAGGCTTTACGATAGGGTGGCTATCGGTAGCTGGCAGCATCACAGCAGCGATCTGTGCTGCGATTTTCACCTACTTCTTGTTTGAGAAGCCCGTAACGAAATGGCTTGCTCGGGCGTTCGCGTCCGGCTTGCGGCGTGAGGCCTAGCCCAGGGCGACCTTGCTCATGCCTCGGCCCTTCGACATTGGTGTGCCGAGCACCAGCGAAGACGGCCATGGCGCGATCCACTGGGCCAACAAGACGCCAAGCATCGAAATCCCGAAGGCGGCGATGACCCCTACCGGGGGTGCCATCTCCGTGAGCGGCCGAACGACGAACAGCGCCAGCGGATGCACAAGATAGACCCCCATCATAGCCCCTGAGATCCTCTCGGCAGACGGGAGACGATTGGCTGTGGCGCGGGGAAACAGGATCGCACCGACGGTCAGGCCCAGCGCAAGCAGATAGACCGAGGCGACGTCCGGGAACGGTCTCAAACAGGCCCAGACCAACGCGGCGATGACGGGAGCGGACAATATCCACACCCCGCGCGACCGCAGGCAGCAGCCTACCAGAATGCCAATCAACACGGGCGTCGTGGCGTGCGCCCACTGCGCGAAGGGGAAGCCGGCCCCGAGAGAAATCGGCCGCCAGAGGGGGATGCCGCAGATCAGGACGACAGCAGCGACCGCCGAACCTAAGGCCAGCGCCGACAACGGTGTCCTGGACTTGAGCGCGCCGAATACGGCGAGAACGACGAACGCAAATGGCAGATACCAGAGGTGAGCGCTGGGGCCTGTGAGGACGCCTGCGATCAGCCCGTTGTCGGCGTCCACGATCGGCTGTTGTTGGACGATGTTCAGGCCTGCATAGACGGCCCACCAGAAGGCCCACGGGACAAGGAGGCGGGCCGCCCGCGTCTTGAGGGGCTGGATCTTGGCGTGGTTCGGACCGGCCTCGAACATCAGCGAAAGCAGCAGGAAGACGACCAGACCCGCATAGCCCCATTGCGAGCCGGGAACCCCGGCGTGAAACCACACGATGCCCAGGGCGCTGACGACACGAAGCCATTCCACCGCGTTGTGTCGCTGCACGTTCAAGCCCCCATCCCGTCGAGAGCTTTGGCCGACATGGTCTCTCACCGCAAGAACGACGCAGGTTAGGTGAGCAGTACGGCGACGTTGTTGATCGTTGCGCCGAGCGGGGCACCCTGGGTCTGGGGCGACCCGCCGTTGTTGATGCTCTGCGATCGATAGGAGTTCAGGCAGTTCATCGTCTTGCCCTGGAAGATCGCGGTGATGGCGTCGAACTGGGCAGGGGTCAGGACACGGGACAGGCGCATGTCACTGCCGCTGCCGCCCGGCAGATACCAGTCGTACAGGATCACCCGCTTGACGTTGTTCGCCAGGCAGAAGGCGATCATCTCCTTGACCGCGCGGGCATTGGGGAACGAGTCCCCGACCTCGGTGCACCACAGTTCCAGGGCGCTCGCGCCGGTGAAGGCGGCGATGGCCGTGATCACGGCGTTGACGCACGCTCGGTCGAACCGCAGCGAGTTCGTCTCCGAATAGAAGTGATAGGCGATGACGTTGCAGTAGTAGCCGGTCGAACCGCTGTCCGCGTAGGCGGCGGCCATGTAGGCGTTCAGGCCCAGCGTGGCCGCGACCCCGCTCTGGAAGGTCCATTGAGGGCTCAGAACCTTGATGGTCGTCGAGTTGGCCGTGTTGTAGGTCTGCACAGCCGTCCAGATGGCCTTCTGATGCGCGACGAGCTGGGCGAGCGTGCCGGTGAAAGACCCCGAGACGTTCGGCTCGTTCCAGCCCTCGATGTGCGTGATCTTCGTGCCGTATCGGGCCAGGAGCCAGGCGACGAAGTTGCTGACAAACGCGTTGTTGGTCGGCGGGGCCTGAATGGAGCCGCCGCTAGCCCAGGCGGGCACATAGCCGATGGAATAGAGAACGTCTTTCCCGGCCGCCGAAGCTGCGTTGACCATGGAATCCAGGCGGGCGACGGCGGCCGCGTTGTAAACCCCCTGCGACGTCTCAATGTCCTGCCAGAACACGCCCGTGTCATGGGTTCGCAGGGTGCCGAATGTCGTCGGCTGATCGGCCGCGCCAGTCCAACCGTTTGCCGAGGCCGCGTTGCCGCTGCTGTAGCCCATGGCCAGGCCGACCGACTTCGCGCCCATTGCGATATCGGTGCCCCTGACCTGGGAGATCAACGCGAGGGGGTCGCTGGTGACGCCCGCCGGCAGGAAAACCGCCGTCAGATCTGACGGCTCAATCCCGATCCAGTTCGTGCCGTTGAAATAGACGCTCAGAAAGCCCGACTTGTCGGTGAACCGCGTGGCGCTCGTAATCATTGGTTGAAGACCTCGACAGCCCAGCCCAGAAGGGTGGCATAGTGGGTGTTGGCCGCTGTTGCGTTCAGGGCCGCGAAGTAGATTTCGACGTCGTTGTTCTCGAAGTCGTAGGTCGAAAGCGCGAGGTTGTTCGACGCTGCCGCCCCCGCACCGCCCGCTGAGCCGGTCATGCCCGAGATCTGGGCGTGCAGACTGTTCCGGAAGATGATGGTGGAGTTGACGATCAACAGGCCGTTCGCCGTCGTCGCGTTGCCGTTGAACAGCAGGGTGTGACCGTTGGCGTTTCCGGCAGGGGTGAACCCCGCCTGGTTCATCGCCACATTGATCGCGCAGTTTCCGCTGGGCGTGACGGCATTGAAGATGCCACGAACGTGGATCTCGCTGCTCGGGCTCAGCACCGCCTTGGGCACGATGCAGTAGTCGAGCAGCGTCAGGGCCGTCGAGTTGACGACGGAGACGGGCGTGCCGCTGGCCGCGCGCCATCCGCTCCGGAGCGCCTTCGTGATCGCGCCAAGGTCGGCTGGGCTGCTGGTGAATAGGTCGGCCATCTATGCCCCCGTAGGAATGACGATGCGCGGCGCGGAGCTGTCGCTACCGACACGCACGAGTTGATTGGATGAGGCAGAGCCGATGCGAAGGAAGCCATAGCCAGCCGGAGCCCCCCCGCCCTTGGCAGGGGCGGAAAGGCCCACGCCCCCGATCGTGCGGCCGATCTGGCCGATCGAGCCGACCATGGTCAGACGGTCCAGACGTAGATGACGTGACCGGCCGCGACCTCGAACGCGCGGGCGGTGTCGATGACCATGGCGCGGGCGGCGCGGACAGCGGCCTTGGCGGTGTCGTCGGCGCCAGTGGCCTCGGCCCCGGCATAAACCTTCACCTTCGCGTCGGTGATGACCTCGACGTAGCGAACGCCGGTGGCGACCACGGCCTGCGGGCTGGTGGGCTGTGAGGCGGGCACCGAGGCGATGTCGACGCGATCCTGCGCCCCGACGCCAGGGAAGCACTGGGCTTCCACACCGACGGTGCCCTGGTTGAGGCGGGCGGCGAAGTTCAGATGAGCAGTGGCCATGACGGGTCCTTTGTCGGTGCGGGATGCGAACGGCGTTCGCGATCATCGGGGATGGAGCGGAATCAGCCCGCGAAGCTGTCGGTCAGGATCAGGGCCGCGACGCTCCCGATGACCGCTGCAGCCCCCAGGATGACGACCACGCGCGCCAGACGGCCGGGCGTCGGGACGTCGGTCGGGATAGGGTCCAGATAGACGGCCGGTTCGGTGCGAAAGGCCGCAGCCTTGATCACGCTGTCCCGCCCGATCATCGCGGCCAGCCGCAGGAAATCGACGCTCCAGGGGGGCGGGTCGCGCTCACCCGTGACCTGGTCCAGAATCCAGAGCGCCATCGCCAGCATGACCGTGCCCACCAGCGGCAGGCCGATCGACATGGAATGCACCTGCAGGGCGTGGCCGGGGAACAGGATCACCCCGCCGTATCCGAACAGGATGACCGAGGCCAAAAACACCAGCCCCCGCACCCACCAGGGCGCGCTGACCTTGGTCTCGAACGCCTTGCCCAAGAGCCGGGCGATTTCGAGAAGGGCGGCACCGGAGGCGAGAAAGGCCATACCGGCATAGAGAACCATGACGACGTGGGCGTTCATGACGAAGGCTCCAGGTTGAAGACGGCCCGCACCACGCGGGTCAGCATATCGAACAGGGCACGCGGATCATTGGCGACCATCCACCCGACGGTCAGGGCGACGCCGCGCATATCCAGCGCGGGGATGATCTTCAGCACGATCCCCTCGGTCAGGGCCTCGGCAGCGATCGGTCCGGCCACGATCCCCAGCGCCAGACCCAGCCAGGCCCGACGCTGGGCGATCGGGTTGCCGGCCTTGGCCGAATAGGCCGTCACCAGGCCGACAGCCCCGGACAACAGCCCGCCGCATGCGCCCCAGAACGCCGCATACTCTCGCGGGTCCAACATCGGTCCCTCCCATGACGTCAGGCTGAAAACAGGCAGCCGACGACGGGCGTGGCTTGGCGAGCGAAGGTCAGTCTCGATTGAAGTTCAGCAGCACGGCCACGAAGGCGACCGCTCGGGACACACGCGACACGCCGTCGACGCCCATGGCCTCAAGGAATACATAGTCGCCCAGCAGCTTGGGCCACCGCCTGTCGGTCCGCATCCGGTCATGAACCACGGCGGACCGGGCAATCTGCCCAGCCAGCCGTTGGCCCCATTCCGTCCGCAGGATCAACCGCGGAATCGATGCCAGGTCGGTGCAGAACCCTTCCGGGGCGGTGATGGCCCATCCGGACCCGAGGAAGCCGACGTCATAGGACAGCGGCGAGGTCAGGCAGACGATCGGCCGACCGGCGCGGGTCTCGCCCGTCTCGCGCCAGGTCGCGTCGGTGAAGCGGCTCATTCCGGCCAGCCCGTCCGCCAGTCGAAGGCGGCCACGTCTGCAGCCTCGGCCGCCGCGTCCTTCAGGCCTCGCGCATGGAAGGTCAGGGCGGATTTGAACGCCACCCCGGCCTGGAACAGGGCCAGGACCTGCGGCGCATCCAGGGGGACCAGTTCGTTGTCGGCCGTGATCCAGACGAAGTCCTGATCCGGATCGGCCCAGCGCAGGTCGCCGGCCTGCGCGCCCTGGGCCAGCGCGCCCATGGCCAGCTGCGCCGCGCCCATGATGTTCTCGCGGTCCGACGCACGGGACTGATAGCGGTGACCGTCGAACGTGAACCCGGAATCGATGCGCCGGTCCCGCTCGCGGTCGATCTCGCGACTGACGGTCTCGACTGTCGGCTGCGTGGTGACGGCCAGAACTGCCGCTGTCGTCGCGGCGAACCGGCGGGCGCGGTCCAGGTTGGCGGGCAGGCCGTCCGGATACAGGTCGGCCGCGCCGTCCAGGATGGCGGCAGCCTCGGCCATCTTTTCGGCCAGCGCGGCTTCGACGGCGGCACGGGTCGTCAGGGTCTGATCGGTCATGAGCTCGCTCTCAGGAGGTGTAGTGGGTGATCTTGATCGACAGATCGACGGTGCCCGATGTCGTCTCGGCCGTGCTGCCCCGGCCTGTCAGGGCCACCTGCCAGCGATAGGTTTCGGCCCCCGGATTATCGATGACCTCTCTGATCGGGATGCAGCCGACCTTGGTCGTCTGGCGGGCCGAGCAGTCGATCGGGTCGCTCGTCCACTGGATCGTGTTGTCACTGACCCGGACCAGCCTGATCAGGTAGTAGCCGCTGGCGAAGACAGGCGGCACGGCCGGAAAGCTCGCACCGCTGTCGAACTGCGTCGTGCCCTTGACCTCGACTTCCCACCGCCCGCCGGCACCGACCGTCCAGGTCCCGCCCGGGTCGTTGGTGGAGACCGTCGGATAGCTGGCGAAGGCTCCGATCTGTCCGCTGACAGCCCATGTCCGCGCGGTCCCCCGCACGGAGGTTCCGTCGACATAGGGCGGGGCATTGGCGATGCAGGTGAAGGCGTTGGCACGGCTCATGGCCGAGAAGGCGATGCTGGACGGCCCCTCCCATTGGGTCAGGTCGCCGGTCGTGCCGAAGGGCGCGCCCCAGGCGATGACCCGCGTGGTGCCGCCTGTCGTGGTGCGCAATGTGTCGGTGGCGTCGTCGAAGACCGTGTTGCCGCCGAAATAGATGAAGGGCGCGTCCAGGGCGACGGCCGAGCCCAGCGAGGACGAGACCAGCCGCAGTCGCGCTGGAGCGCCTCCGCTGGCCGAGGCGACGACCTCGTAATAGGCAAGCGCCTGCTGGGTCTCCAGGTCGATGATGGCGAGACTGTTGCTGATGACCGAGGCCCCGACCTCATCATTCGAGGCTTGGTCGTTCCATGGGAGGGCCACCGGGCCGCCGTTCACCATCACCTTGTTGCAGGCCAGATAGGAGGCCGCGCCGTTCTTCCGCGCCACGACCCTAAAGCCGTTCGTGCCCGTCGGCATCGTGAAGCTGTATTCGACCCGGCCCCAGCCTGGATTGGCAAACGTCAGGGCCGCGCTGTCAGAGATCGCCGACGCGCCGCTGTAGAAGGTCACGAAGACCGACGCATTGCCCCCGACACCTCCGACCTCAGCGTTCAGCGCGACGGAATAGGTTGCTCCGGCATTGCCCGAAATGGTGTCCGAGATTGCGCTGTGCGTCCCGGCGGCGGCCATATAGGCGAACGTGCCTTGTGTGGGGTCGGAAAGGACGCTCCAACCCGACGCGCTCCAGTGGTTAAGTCCGTCGGTGAAGTTGGAGTTGAGCAGCTTGTTCGCCTGGAAGATCAGGCGGGTGTTGATGTTGCTCACCTGCTGGGCGCGGATCGTAGTTTCCGTGACGAGGTCGCCGGACAGGTCGGACAGGTCGCCGAAGATGTCGGTGATGTCACCGAACAGATCGACGACCGTGGGGCTGGTGGGATCGACGTCGCCGGCGACCAGTTGCGCTGTCGACAGTGGGAACCAGACGCTGGGAAGCACTGGCCGCGTTGGGTTCCCGATCGGCACCAGGCGGCCCTCGATCGCGGCATCCGCCGGCACGCCGTTCGACATGACCATGACGCCTGACGCCAGGTCCTCCGTCCGCGCGGTCGCCGCTTCCGTTTCGCCGACGCGGCGCACCTCGGCCCGGATCGCCGTCATGGCACCGTCCACGGGCGTGGCCCAGGTGAATCGGACGCCCGGCATGGTCGAGGTGTCGCCCGCCAGGATCGCAGCCTCGGCCGCTACGCTGTTCAGCGCCAGCGCGTCGACAGGGACCGGTGCGGGCGGCGGCAGGGCCGTCGACTCCACCGGGTACGGTACTCCGAACACCGAAGACGCGATCTCGCGCAGCGACAGGCGCATCCGCCAGGAGGCGTCGGTGGACCATCCCGCGATCTGATATCGGACCGTCGCGCCCGCGTGGTGCCGGGCGCTCTGCCAGGCGATCCAGTCGCCCTCTTCCAGCATGGAACAGTCGGGCGGCAGGACGACGGTGGCGCGCCGTTCCAGACGACTGGATCGACGCACGATCTCGGCGCACCAGTCGGCCTGACGCCCGTCAGTGACCAGCACCAGCGGCAGCGTCATCTCGCGCGGGCCGCCGTCCTCGGCGATGTCGGCCAGATCGCGCCGGACCGGACCGGCGAAATCCTTCCAGTTCTGCTCGGGCGACACATAGCGCGGCACGACCGTGTTGATCCGACCGCCGTCGCCGTCCGTCAGGAAATCCGAGAAGGTCACCGGCTCGCCCACGACCAGGTCGTCGTCGGTGATGGTCAGAACCGCAGCCTTGGCCTGGCCGGGCTCGATCTCGACCCCGCCCTCGCGCTGGACGATGACGCCCGCCATGGCGGCGGCGAACATTTCCTCGACCGAGATGAAGCTGTCGGAGGCCCGGATCGTGCCGTTGACCATGTAGAGCGTCGTGCCCGGGGCGAAGTCGCCGTCGACGTCCTCGTCGCACAGGTTGGCGGCGGCGATGATGCGCGCAGGCGGCGCTTCCTCGGGCGTCAGGCCACGGCCGATCAGCAGGTGTTCCGCCTCGCCCTGATGTCCCTCGACATAGATGCCGCGCACCGTCGCATAGCGCAGCAGGGTGGCGTTCCGGGACCAGGCGTGGGTCGAGGGATCGTCCCAGGTCTGGGCACCGGCTCCGACATAGCCGAGGCCCGGGTCCTTGCGCGCGTCATAGACCTTCAGGCCGCGCAGCACGAACCGGATTTGCGGCAGGCCCTGCGGCCAGACCTTCTCGTCGAACTTGCAGCTGACCCAGATCCGCGTGACGCCGACGCCGACGTCGGTGTTGGACCAGCCCGAGGCCGACAGCCAGCGCGCGGGCGGTGACGTGCCCGTGGCCGAGGCGTTGACGAACTCCATGTCCAGCGCATCGCCGAACCCCGGCTGCAGGCCATTGCCCGTCCAGGCATAGAAGACGTCGTCGATGTAGTAACCGACCAGCGCATCGACGCTGTGGTCGGCCAGGGCGATGCAGCGGGTGACGTAGTCCGTGCCGTACTGGCCACCGTGATTGAAGACGTCGACCAGGGACCCGCCGGTGATCGTCTCTCCGAGCAAAGCCTCGCGGGGCACCTCCCCCAGCGAAAGCGACTGGACGCTGGCCTGCCGCTCCGCCACGCCCGCCTTGTTCTTCCCTTGAAGCTTGCTGGCCCCCCAGCTGACGGCGGCGGTCAGGGCCGCGTTGACGATGAAGCTGCCGACGGCAGACGAGGCAAAAACCGAGATCGCGGTGATCGTCGCCGTGATCGGGTCAGCCTTCGCAGGCGTAGGCGCGGTCACGACGAAGCTCAGCGCCAAGGCGCTGCCCAGAAGCAGGCGTTTCAGGCGCATCACAGGCTCCAGGCCGACGTCATCGCGGTCCGGGGCAGCCGCACCTGACCGCGCTCGGGATGTAGCCCGACGACCATCTCACCCTCGACCAGAACCAGAGTGCTGTCGGCCGTGAGGCCAACGTCGCCCCGCGCCGCCATCGTCGGCGGGATCGGCCGCATAACCTCGCCGACCGCCCTGGCCATGCCGCCGTGCGCCGCCAGGACCCGCCGCGCGCCGCGCCGCGTGGTCCATTGGCTGGAGAATGCGTCCAGCGGGTTGACGCCGCGTGCGGCCTTGACCCCGCCTCCGACGAACCGCGCGCAATCCTGCGTCAGCGGCTCCGGCCCATAGCCGAAGGCCCAGCCCATCCGGGATTCCAGATAGGCCATCAGCGCGACGCCATCGCGGGTCAGGGCGGGTGCAGGGATGGCCGTCATCTCACACCCCGCTCGTCAGTTCGAAGCCGCCGCCGTAACCGCCCCCGGCTCCGCCGCCACGAACGCTGCCATAGGTCCCGCCCATCAGGGTCGCGGCGCGCGCAGGCGGCTTGCCGCCCCAGCTGATCGTCTTCTCCCCGGCATAGGCGACCCGGCTGAAGAACCCGTCCGTGGACAGGATCAGACGCTGGTCGGCGTCGCTGCGCATCCGTTCCGACCGGCGGCCGAGCCCCCGTGCCGCGCCCTCGATCCCAAGTCTCAGGGTCGAGGTGCCGCCGGGCGTCTCCTCCGTCGTCGCGCTGTCCACCCGACCGCGCAGCCAGACGCCTTCGTGCAGAAGAGTCGACCCCGACCCGTTGAAGATCAGCCGGCGGATCACGACGCTGACGTTCCGCAGCGCGGGCACGTCGACGCGGGCGGCGACATCCGGGTCGACGTCCGAGAGGGTAAGGGTGATGCCCTGTTCCTGACCGCCCAGTGTCCCACCGACCGCCTCGATCAAGCCTTGGTCGCCAAGGCCGACATAGACCTCGCCGTCCAGCACCTGGTTGCCGTGGCCGCCCCAGAACAATGCCGGGGTCGGCAGCCCGAACCGCACGGCTCCGGACACGATGACGTCGCCGCTGGCCAGGGCGGCCAGCGCCTCTGCGCTGAACGATTTCATGGGATCATTCCCTCAGGTCTTGGATCGCGAGGACCTGGCCTTCGACGCGGTGCGCGCGGCCCATGGTGCCGATCTTCGCTTCAGGCTTCAGCTTCATGATGCAGTTGGGCCGCGCGACGTCGCAGATGGCTGAACCGGGCACCAGGTTGGGGATCGGCGGCTCGATCGTGACGCCCAGCGCCCCGGCACCCGTCGCGATCCCCAGATCCGTCACCCGGTGCAGCGATCGGCGCGGCTCCGTTCCGTTCACCCACCTGAACATCGCATAGTCGCCGACACTCAGGATGAAGCCGTTCGGCTGGCCATACATCGCGATGATCTCGCGTTCGGCATTGGTGGCCCAGGAGGTCGCGGTTCCGTCGTAGGGCGTGCTGGTCCCGGCCCGCACCAGACCCGCGAATCCGCGCGGCGTCAGAAGCGGATAGGGGCGCGACTGGTCATAACCGAAGAACGGACGCTTGCCCCCGCGCAGCGATGCGACGAAGGCGCGCCACGCGTCCGACTTCGCGCGACTGATCGAAGATCCGAACGACCAGCTGGCGTGCCACAGCGGAAAGCCCGCCGTGACGCCGTTGACCCGGCCGCCCGCGCGCTGGGATTGATAGTCGACCTGCTCGATCTCGAAATACTGGGCGGCGGCTCCGTCGACGGGCAGCGCCAGGGGGAACGTCAGCGCCATGTCAGCCCTCTTCTCGGCGTTTGAAGAATGCCTGGCTCAAGGCAGTAGCGAGATCGATGAACTGGCCTGCCAGCACCGCCAGCGCGCGGGCCTCGACATCGGCGGCTTCTTCACCGGCGGGCCAATCGATCAGGATGGGCCACCGCAAAACTGTGTCGCCCTTTTGCGCGACGACAGTCACAACGGCCTCACCCGCCTTGTCCACGACCGTCGAGACGGCGATTCCCCACTCACTCAAACCTGATGACCCGGCGCTTGTATCCGTCGGTCACGATGCCGGGCACCATGCTGTTCAGCATTGACGGCAAGGCGGCAGCGAAGGCGTCGACCTTGGCTTCGATCCTGTCCGCAGCCGCGCTGTCGGCCCCTGGTGCGTTGATGACCAATGAGATGTTTGGGGCCGAACGCTCCGAACCTGCGAACGCCGTTCGCATGGCCCGGTTGTGTTCTATGACTTGCGCGCCGCGCGGCAGATTGATCAGTTCTGGACCCCGCTCCCCGACCCAGGTCGGGCCGCCGGTCCAGAAGTCCGTCCCGTTAGCGTTCTTGCCGAACAGGAACTTCGCGCCCTGAACGATCGCGCTGGCCCAGTCGCCGCTCCCGCCGGTTCCCCCGCCACCCTTGAACATCTGGCCCCAGTCGATCTCGAACAGCTGGTCCAGCAGCCGGTTGATCAGGCGATCGGAGGCGGTTTCGAACTGGCGGCCCAGCGCCTCGCCGATTCCGCCTTCGCGGATGTCGCCGATGAAGTCCCGAACCCACGCCCGGCGCACGCCGCGCGCTTCGGCGTCTAGTTCCCCCTGGATTTCGGACATGGCCTGGTCGACGCCGTCGCCCCGGTTCATCGGATTTGGGCCGAGGCGTGATTGGTCCTCGATCTCTCGGGCGCGGTCGTTAATGCGTTTTTCCATGAGCAGGCGACGGGCTTCGCCGTCGTCTCCGCTCAGTCGTGCCAGGGTCAGGCGGCGATCCGCCTCCGCCTCGGCATTGACCTGTTCCATGACTTTGGCGCGGGCCTGGTCCACAGCCAGCAGATCGAACCCTGCCCGGACGGCCGCCTCAAGGCTTTGCGCGCCGGCGGATTGATACCGGGCGATCCGATCTTGCAGGTCTAGATACCGCTCGCCGCTGGCAACTAGGCGCTCGTTGCCGAGGATGCGCGCGACCTCCAGATCGTTCATCCGGATGATCGTTGCCAGTTCGCGATCCCGCTGCACCCCGCGCGCGGCGATCAGTTCGGCCTGTTCGCGCTCAGCCTTCGTCGCCGCCTCCGTCGCGCTGACTTCGTCGTCGATCAGCTGCCGCGTTCGTTGACGCAGCGCATTCTCGTTCTCCAGACGTCGGACCATGTCGACGTCGTTGCGAGCCTGGGCGATGGCCAAGGCTTGTTGAGCGGCCACGTCTTCCTCGCGCCGCTGGCGCTGCAAAGCCTCTCGCGCTTCGCGCTCCGCTTCGACGGCGGGGTCGGGCCCTCGGCGCGTCGAGCCTCCCCGAGCAGCGGCGGCCCGGCGATCCTCGCTCAGTTGAGCAGTCTGATTTCGGCTGGCCAGCCGCGCGGCGTTCTCGCGCGCGGCGTTATCGTAACCGATTTGGAACGCCAGTTGGTTGCGGCGATCGGTCATGACGCCAAGGTCGCCCGCGCCCTCTCCGCGCTGCACCTTGGCGATGTCGCTATCCATTTTCGCCAGTTTTTCGGTCTCGGTGACGTAGAGCCACTCTCCGAACTTGTTGATCGCCCCGCCGATGGCGCGGCTGGCAGCATCCCATGCGCTGGTGATCTGCCCCACGTTCGCGGCGTGGCCGCTGACCGCTCCATCCAGCGCTTCCAGCAGAATCTTCTGCGCGCCGAGCAGATCGCCCGACTTGATCAGGCTGTCGATCTGACGCAGCTGCGCCTGGTCCAGCAGCCCCATCGTCCGCGTCAGTTCGCGACCGGCCTTGTCAGGCTCCACCATGGCGCGCGCCAGAGACTGGGTCGCAGCTTCTGCATCCAGCCCCATGACCGATGCATAGTCCTTGCCGATCCGGATCAGCCCGCCGATCACCTCGCCTCCGATGCGACCGGTCGCCAGATAGGCGGTCGCCTGCTGGCGGGCAGCCTTTTCCGAGACCTCGCCCTGCTCGGCTGCGGTAACCGTCAGCGCCTCCAGTTCTGCGGCGCTCAGGTCTGCGGTGCGGCCGATACCCGTGACGGCGCGTTCATAGGCGAGGGCTGCGTCCTCTCCCTCAAGCCATGCCGCGCCGAGAAGGGCCACACCGCCCGCCAAGGCAGTGGCGGCGGCACCCGCAGCGATCAGCCCCGCCGATGCCTTGAACCCCGATGTCGCGAGGGCGTCGAGGATTTGCGGACCCTGCTGGATCGCGATCATCGCGGGATTCATGCCCATCGCAGCGGTGACGGCGACGTCGGCCCCTTGCCGAGCGAGGTTCAGTCGGCTGGCCACGGCCTGCCGGCTCATTCCCCGGTTCTGGCGCTCGATCGCCATCGTGGTTTCGTCGAACCGCGTCCGGGCCAGTTGCTGGGCCTGGGCCAGCTGCTCCGTGGTCAGGAACCCCTGACGCTGCAGTTCGATGTTCTCGCGCAGTTCGTCGTTCAGCTGGTCCTGCGCGCGGCCGACCGGGTCCAGGACGACCTTCAGCTGGGCCGCCCGGCGTTCCGCCTTCTCCATCGCATCAGCCTGCGCTTCGAACAGGGCCGCGGAGTCCCGCGCGCTCTTGCCAGACCCATCGCCGACCCCGATCAGGCCGTTAATGGTTGCCTGGTTGCGGCTCTGGGATTCGCTCTCGCGCGCGGCCTGGGCCAGCTGCCGGTAACGGCGTTCCTGCCGCTCCGTCGCGACAGACGCTTTCTCGGCCGAGGCGGCGGCGGCATCATAGGCCCCCACCATGGCGGCCTTGGCCTCGCTGACGTCGCGGATCAGTTCGGACTTGCCTTCGGACTTCAGACGGAAGGCGACGTTGCGCGTGCTCATTCCTCATCCTTTCGAAGGCTGGCCACGATGGCCCGCTCGACCTCGGGCAGGCTCTCGGCCAGCAACAGGCCGAAGGCCGGGCTGATCGGTCCGGCCAGGTTGGCGGTCTGGATCACGGCCGAGAAATCCAGCGCGAAAGCCCCGCCCATCCCGACCCTCAGCTGCCCCTGGCAGGATCGCAGGGTGGACCAGACACCGTCGCCTAGGGCGCTGGCGGGCTCGTGTTCTCGATAGGGGCAGACGGGGCAGTCGGCTTCGTCTTCCGCTCTTTCCGGGCACGCTTCGCAGTAGGCGGGGCCGCCCTGGCCGAAATGCCAGTCGGCGAGGGCGACGATCCTTTTTTTTCTGCGAGCAGCTCCAGCAGCGGGCCGACATACTGATCGTCCACGGCCTGATAGATGTCCGGCCGCTGGTCCAGCAGCCGACCGACACCCTCCGGCGTCAGGGCGAGGACCTCCCCTTCGTCGTTTCCGATCCCCTCCCAGGCCACGGCTCCCCAGCGGGCGCAGCCCATGACGAAGGCCACGGTGCCGTCGGCGGTGTCGTCGTCGCGGACCGCCAGCCGCGCGGCACGACGACCGGCGGCCAGACATTCCGTCCCGGCCGGGCGGAACGCGATGCGGATGTCCTGCGCCACGTCCAGCCACACGGGCGCGGCGGTCTGGTCCAGAACGAACATCAGTAACTCGCGACGTCGTTGACCAGGGTGATCGTCAGCGTCCGGCCCAGGCCGGGGGCTTCCGACGCCTGCCAGGCATAGTCGGCCTGGATGCCGGTCGGACCGGTCACGGGCGTCTTGGCGCGCGGCAGATAGACGTTGTGCGCGACGGCTCGCAGCGCGAAAATCGAGGCCGGGATCGTCCAGGCGAACTCCAGTTCGGAGGCCGTACCGTCCTCGGCCAGCACCTGTAACTCGCGGGTCGAGTAGCGGATGCCGACCTGACCGGTGACCGACAGCATGCCTTCGTCCGCGCCGCTGATCCGGCCATCGCCCCGGATTGCCGGGACGGGGTCCAGGCCGTTCGACGCGTTGAACTGGCCGCTGACCAGGTCGGCGACCGGCGCGCCCGACCGGCGGACCAGGCCCGCGAAGGACGAGAACTTCATCAGGTCCAGCAGGGTCGGCGAACCTGCCGACGTCGCGGCCCCCGTCGTCTCGCCCTGGGCCACCAGCCCGATCGTGGCGTTCAGGTTGCCACCGCGCTGCAGCGGCACGCCGAAGGTGTTGGCCTTCACCCCCCAGTTCAGGCCGTAGGAAGGGACCTCCGGCATGCCGATCTCGATCGAGGCCGACGGCAGGGTCTGGGCGCCCGCGATGAAGACGTGATTGTAGCCGCCCGACGTTGCGCCGCCCGCCAGCGTGGCACCCGACACGGTGACGTTGGAGGCGGGCGACGTGCCGGCCGCCAGCGTCATGCTGTTGCCGGAGGTGCCGATCGTGTCATGGGCGATGTCGATCCGGGCGCCGCGCGGGTCGCCGCGATAGGTCGCCGCCGCGACACCCGCGACGACGCTCAGGTTCAGGGCGCGAACGGCGTTCGCGACCGTCTCTGCCAGGGTCGCGCCGATCTTGATCTGGTTCGTGGTCGGGGTGGTCGAGACGAAGGTGAAGGCCTGGCCGCCGATGGTGATCGTCGAACTGGCCGTCGGCTGCGCCGTGAAGGTCAGGCTCCCGGTCGCGGCCAGACCGGCCGTGGTCGTCGGGGCGCCGAACAGCAGCTTGAGCCAGAAGCCGATGTTGCGCGCGCACATCGGCACCACGACGTCGCCCGCGTTCTCGACCACGTCGCGGCCCGGCTGCTGCGGATCGCGACCAAACCCCAGGACGTCGCTTTCGATCAGGCCCTGCGACTCGCCGATGTTCGACGACACGAACGGGACCTGCTTGTAACCCGAACCGGGCGAAACGCCGTAGTCGGTCTCATAGGCCAGCGCCATCAGGGCGTTGGAACCGCGTGCGCGGGACATGGCAGTCTCCTGTCAAAAAGGGTGGGTCAGACCAGCGGATTGCGGGTCGAATAGACGGCGTTCAGGTCGAAGGTGGCCCAGCGGACCGGCTGGGCGTTCGTCGCCCGGGCATCGCCGAGATCTGGCGACGTGGGTTCCAGCCACTCAGCCAGGCCGCCCAGGGTGCGATCGGCTTCGACCGCATTGCCGATCCCAATCAGGATCGCGTCCAAGGCGGCGCTGCGGGCGTCAGGGTCGGCGGGAGCGACCACCTCGACGCCGATCGCGTGGGTGTAGGTGTACGTCAGAGGCGAGAACGTCTGTTCGGGTTCTCCTGGATCGCCATCGCGCACCACGATCAGCCCCCCCGTCGGGGCGCGATCCGGGGCGTCCACGTTCCGCTTGACCTCCGCCGTGGGCACCGCCGTTTGGAGAAGGGCCACGACGGCCTCGATCACCTGTTCGCGCAGACTGGCCATCCTATCTCCAGTGCTTGCTCAGAAGGGTGCCATAGGCGGCCTCGGACTCACGCTGCAGCGCTTCAAGGTCCAGCCGCTTCCCGACGCGGACGCTCGGCACCAGGGTGAACATGATGACGAACGACTGGGTGACTTCGCGAAAGGACCGGTTGCCCCGCGTCCTCTGGTTGGCGGTCGCGTTCTTCCAGCGCCCGCTGGCCTTGCGGATCGACAGCCCGCGAAGCCCCGCGTAGGCGACGCCGGATCGCACGATCGACGGCGTGTTGCCCAGCCGGTGATGGCCCGGCTGGATCACAACCAGGTCGCGCCCGAAACGGGCTTCCACCTCCTGCGGGGTCAGCGCATTGCCCTGGCGCTTCCGGGGCACGTCCTCGGTCGGTATCCACAGATAGCGAGCACCGTTGACCGGCCGGATCGTCGCCCCGCGCGCATAGGCGTCGATGATCTTGGGGGCCTTGGTCGAGACCAGGGCGGCTGCTTCCACGCTGGTCTGCCCCTGCGGATAGACCCGGACTTTGATCGTGCGGGCAAGCCTCTCGCCCAGCCGCGCCGCCCTGATCTGGTCCGACCATGCGGCCTTCAGGTCCTGACCGGCCTCGCCGATGGCGGACGTGACGAACCCTGCAATCTCGTCCTCCGTGCCTCGCGCCAGGTCTTCGATGCTCTCGCGGCCTAGGACGCTGTGGCGCATCAGGTCACCTCGACCACGGGGCAGACCCAGACGCCGTTCCGATCCAGCATGGGATCGGAGGTGACGCGGAAGGTGCGATCAATGGCCACGATCCAGCAGGTATCGTCGACCTGAACATCGGGGCGGTCGGCCTTGCGGACCCGGATAGCCATCGTGGGAACGATCAGCTGCAGTTCGCCGAGCGAGGCCATGTCGTCCGCCTCGACCAGCCGGACTTGCACCGGGTCAGTCGCACTGTTCCAGTGGCCCGGCTCCCCGAGGCGCGCGAACACGGCCGCCTGCTGCCGCGCACGCGCCTCGGGAAACGACATGGTCTAGATGCCGTCCAGATGAGGGACGTCGACCTTGTCGGTCTTCGCCGCCTTGATCTCGGCCTCGGACGCGTACCGCGCGCGGCCGGCGGCGCGCAGGGCCTCGGCTTCGTGCGGCGACGTGGTCAGCAGCTGGCCGATGCCGAGGGTTTCGTGGCCCGGCTGGACCCAGACGATCGACGTCTTCTTGTGGGTCGAGGACGCCTTGGCGGCCTCGTCCTTGTTCACGGGCGGATTCGGATTTGCGTCGGGCGCATTGCCGACCGCACCGGGGGCGGGATCGGGCTGCGGCGCGGCGGGGTCGACCTGATCTGCCGTCAGCGGCGCAGGTCCGGGGTCGGACTTCTTGATCGGGTCGGGCTTGCCGCCGGCGGCGTCGGTCTGGGCGGCATATGCGGCCAGGGCAGCGGCCGAGGCCGCCATCAGCAGTCGGGTCTTCATCGGAAGTCTCCGGTGTCGGGGGTGAAGGAAAAGGCGCAGCTGCCGGAGGGCAGCGCACCCCTTAGGCGGGTTGCTTGATGCGGAAACGGACGGTCGTCGCGGCGGTCAGCTTGGCGGCGACGGCCACGCCCACCTTGGTGTTCGAGGTCGTGGTCTTGGTGATCCGCTTGTTCGTCGCGTCCCAATAGACGGGGTCGCCGACGGCGAAGGCCTGACCCGAACCCGCGCCTTCGGCGACATGGTCGAACACGCCATTGGCATGGCCCGACACCGTGTCGCCCGCGACGTTGGAAGTGACCGGGATCAGAAACAGGTCGGTGCCGAGCAGTACGCCGGTGCCCGAAACGGTGCCCCCGGCCGGGGCGGTGAAGTCGATCACCTCTCCCGAAGAAATCTTGGTCTTCATGATGCTGGTTCCTCAGCTGAAAGTTTGAAGGCGGATGCGCGAAGGGCCGCCCTTTCGGTGCGGCCCTTCAAGGTTGCCGGCTGGTCAGGAGGATCAGGTGCCGGGGTCTTGATACAGACCGCGCCAGTCGATCGCCTTCACGGCGAAGTCCAGGCGGGCCTTGTATTCGATGCCGTCGACGTCGAAGCCCTCGCGCTCGTCCAGGAACACGCCGTCGTCGCCGTCCAGGTAGGCGTATTCGATCGTGTCGACCTGGTTGGGATCGGCCGCCATGAACCAGGGCGTCGCACCGGAGGTCCGGTTGAGCCGCGATTCCACGATGATCTCGAACGCGTTCGAATAGACGTTCACGCCCGAGGTCTGGGTGGCCTGGACCGCCGTCATCAGCTTGCGGGCAGGCAGGGCGTCCTTGCGGGCGACGATCATGAACTTCGGCGCGAGGTTCAGGATTTCGCCGCCGAGGCCGACCTGCTTGCCCATGGCGATCTCGGCCGCCTGGACGCCGGCCTCGGCGATGGCCCCGCCCGACGCGGCGAGGTTGCCGTGGCTGGCGTGGAACAGGGCGACGCCGTCCGACATGTTCGGGTTGGCGATCAGGGGCGCATAGGCCGCGTCGGATTCGAACCGGGCGGCAGCGGCACCCATCAGGCCCGGGATGCGGGTGAAGGCGTCGACGTCGTCGTTGATCAGCGTCTGGCGCGTGATCGCGAACTTCCGGCCATAGGTGGCCAGGGCATAGACTTCCTTGCCGTCGCCGATGGTCCCCATCTTGAACTCGCCGCCTTCCGGGACGAGCAGGAAGGACGGGGCCGAACCCATCTGCAGGCGCGAGACCTGACGGAAGTCCGACACGGTCGCGCGGCGCTGCCAGCCCTTGAAGGTCTGCGGGGCCTCGGCATAGCCGCTGCGCAAGGTCGCGCGGGTGACGTTGGACAGCACGTTCGGGAAGTCGGATGTGGAGTGCTGGCGCAGGGCGAGATCCGCCAGTTCGCGCTTCCCGAGGCCGCGCGTGCGGGTGCCGTTCCGCTCCAGGTTCTCGCGCGCCATTTCCATCAGCGACATGCTGCGGAACTGGCGACCGCCATCGGTCAGTTCGACCGAGGGGTTGAAGCGGTGCTGGATGGCGTTCGACATCGCCTCACGCTGCTTGTCGCGATCATCGTGGGTGATCGAGGCGTTCTGCCGCTGTCCGGGCTGCAGCGGGGCTTGCCCGCGCTGCACTTCCGCCGCCGCCCGGATCAGGGCCGCGCGGGCACCGTCGGGCGTCAGCGTCGTGGCCCAGGTGCGGGCCTGGGTTTCGTCGACACCGAAGGTGCGGACGTCATCCATGAAGTCGAGGGTGGCCGAGACGTCCATGCGAACGACGTTCGGATCGGACTGAACGGCCGGGGTCGCGGGTTCGCTGCGAACCTCCGACGCAGGCGCACCACCCGGGTTGTCGTTGGGCGCGTTCTGGGCAAGAGCGGCGACGCCGCCCAGCATACGGGAACGGATCATGGTTTCGTCCTCTTCAGGGCTGTCGGGCGCGCCGATCGTGTCGGTCGAATCCCGGTTTTCGATGATGGAACAGGGGTGGAGATCGTCCTCTGACCGGACCCCTGAGGCCGGATCAGCGGGTATCGGGACCAGGGACACTTCCATCAGTCCCCAGCGCGTAACCTTGTAGGTCGGGAGTTTGCCGTCCTGGCGAACCTCCTTCAGCATTTCATCCCGGCGATAGCCGACGCTCACGCCGCGCCACGTGCCGGCCGCGACCTCGGCCTCGGCGGCCACGGCCGCGTCGGAGACGCCGAACCGGGCCACGGTGATCAGCTGGCCGTTCTCGACCCGCCAGCTTTCGATCCGGCCCAGCTGGTCCCCGATCGCCCAGGACGAGTGCGCGTTCAGCATCGGGCAGACGCCTTGGTCGATGCGGCTGCCGTCGATGGCCGCTTCGCTGATGTCCAGCTGCTCCAGATAGTAGGTGCCCGCTTCCCAGTCGTAGCGGCGCACGGGAAAGCCGGTCGCGGCGATCAGTTCGACGGTGTGGTTTTCGGCGTCATAGCTGCGCGGCGTCAGCGCGGCGCGAGCCACGGTGAGGCGCGCCTCGCGGCGGGTCTGGGTGTCCGTCATGATTGCTTTCCTGCGTCAGGCTGGGGTCGGATGAAGCCGGTCGGCTTTTGCAGCTGGCCCGACTTGGTCGATTTCCGGGGATCGGCATCGTTCACCAGGCCCAGCCGATCGCGGTCGGCGTTATCGGCCGCGATTTCGGCCCGGTGCTTGGCGGGGTTCAGGCCGCGCTCGGCCAGGGCCTTGGTTTCGGTCTTCAGCCCGACGCGGATTTCTTCCTTCTCGGCCGCGATGTCCTTTTGCGGATCGACGAACCGACGGGGCGGCATGGCCCAGGACGGCTTGACCTGCAGATAGCGCCGGTCGCCTGTCAGCAGGGCCTGACGGGTCATGATCCGACGGAACGCGGGCGTCAGCATCTTCGGCACCAGCACGTTCTGCTGCCAGTCGTCCAGGTTCGCCCAGAAACCCAGCAGGCATGCCCGCAGGCTCGAATAGTTGGCCTGGCTGACGTCGCCCGTGACCAGGTGATAGGGCGCGAGATTGGCCGAGACGCCCATCATCTGCTGGCGGATGAAGCCGACGGTGTCGCCCGAGGACGGCGGGTTCAGGGTGTTGGCCGTCTCGCCGGGGCGCGCGCGGAACACCATGCCAGGTCGGACGCTGTCGGCCTCCTTCTCGACCCGGACGCCGGTCCCGTCACCCATTCCGGCGGCGGCCTTGGCCTGGTCGAAAGCGTCCGACGGGCTCCCGTTTTCGGGCGGGGTCAGGATCAGAGCCAGGCACGCCTCGACCTTCTTTCGCATCCTGACGGCGTCTTCGATGTCGCCGACGTCGCGGATGTCCATGATGACCGGCGAAAACCAGGACACGCCGCGCGGCTGGCCCCAGCGCAGGCGTTCGAACACATGGTCCACATGGGCCGCGTCGAACTTGCGGGCCGCGCCGACATAGCCGCGCGCGTCGCCGGGATGTTCGGGCAGCAGCCAGTAGCCTGCCCGAAAGCCATCGGGATCGAACTCGACGCCCTGCACGATGCGGGTTCCAGCCGCGGAATCCAGCGACTTCTGGTGGTCAAGGAAATCGCCCTCGAGTCCCCGGACGCGACCGTTCGGCCCCTTCTTGTCCGGCGACCAGACCAGCAGCGTCTCGCCACCCTCGATCATCGACCGGGCAGTCAGCTTCTGGATGCCGTAGAAATCCTCCTCGCCGTCGACCAGGCTCTCGGCCCAGTCGTCCCAGACGGCCTGGGCCTTCTCGGCCAAGAGCGGATCGGCGTGGGTGGCGGTCGCGGTGATGCCGTCGCCGACCATGTTCGCCACGATCTGGCGCAGGGCCGACGCCGCGTATTTGTCGTTCCGGACCAGTTCGCGCGCGCCGTTGCGCAGGCCGACCAGACCCTGTTGAACCTCGCGGGCGGCGCTTCCGCTCGTCCGCTTCCAACCCTGCGTGCGGCGGCCGTGCGCGGCACCGTCGTATTGCCGCGTCGCGTCCAGCGCCATGCGCAGGGTGCGACGGCGCAGCGCCTCGCGGGGCATGAACGGTTCGATCGCCGCGTCCAGGACGCGGCCGAGGGTCCAGGATTCGGCCATCTCAGTCCCTCGAAAAGGCGACAGCGCTGAAGCCGAACGATGACCGCGTGCCGGGCGCGGCCGTCTGGGTGGCCAGCTTGCTACGGAAGTAGTCGAGCGCGGACGTCAGGTCGGCGACGCTGCGATAGGTGACGCGATCGCCGTTGGATTCGACGGTCAGTTCGCCGGACGACAGGGCGTTCTCCAGCGCGGTGATCTGGGTCTGCGGATCGATCTCAGCCATCAGTCCAGCCATCCTTCGTCGACGTCGACCCAGGGCGTCGCCGCCAGCGTCGGGGTAGTGGGGATGGCCGCGCCTGCGGCGGGGTCGGGGGCGGGTGTCGCAGGCGCGGCCCCTTCCGTCGCCGTCCCGCCCTCGGGCATGGACGCGGCGTCAGGAACGGGTCGGTTGGCCAGGGCGATCAGGTCGCCCTGGACGGGATCGGCGGCGGCGTTTCGGAATGCACCGAGCGCCAGCCAGTCGGCTTCGGATTTCAGGTCCAGCGCCAAGGCCTCGGCGGCGGCGCGGTTGTAGATGCGGCAGTCGAGCCAGTGGTTCTGTCGGCCGGCCTCGACCTCCCAGACCCGGACCGGTTGACCGGCCTTCATCCGCACCACGCCGGACTCGCTGGTCAGCATGTCGAAATAGTCGTCGGTGGCGTCGCGCCCGAAGTGGACCCGGCCCTTGATTTTCTCTGGACGCTCGCCCCGCTGCTCGGCCTCGGCCTGGTCGATCGACGCTTTCAGGAACCCGAACCAGCTGAGTTTCGCGCCGAAGGTCCCGACCAGGTGAGCTTCCTCGCCCGCCACCTTGCGACGCTTGGCCCGGCCGGTCCGGCGCGGGTCGAAATGGATTGGCTGGCCGCGTCCCAAAATGGGGATGGACCAGCCCGGACGCCCGAAAACGGGCAGGCGTTTGGGCGAGCGGCGTGCGAAGGCTTTCGCCGCCTCGGTGTGATAGCCGGCATCGACGCAGACCATGTCGAAGCCGAACGCCTTGCCGCCCGGCAGGGTGAAGGTCTGTTTGGCGTAGGCTTCCAGCAGGGCCCACGCCCCCTCGCCCGGGACGTCCGTCTTCCCCGGCAGGAACCGGTGATCAAGGCTCCAGTTCTCCAGGCCGAAGGCCCAGCCGAGCGCCTCGACATAGATCCCGTCGCCCTGGACGTCGCAGCCCAGGGTGAAGACCAGCGGCCCCCATGGCAGCTGCCCCTTGCCCCAGTCCTGCTCGATCAGGACCTTCAGCGAGTCCGCCGCAGGCGCGTCGCCCTTCAGGACGAAACTCTCTCCCAGCTGCAGGTTGGTCCAGGTTCGCAGCCGGTTCACGTCGCCTTGAGCGTCGACGAAGCCGACGCACAGGTCCGACCAAGTCAGGAAGGCCGAGATGATCCCGGTGATCTGGTAGCCGGGATTGCGGCCCCCGACGTCCCGCGCACGCGCGGCTTGGAACTCCTCTTCGCTCAGGACACGGTCAGGGCTTTCGCCCTCGATCGAACAGGTGGGTGCCCAGCCATCGGGCAGCGACATCGCCGCCTTTTCCCAATGCTGGGTCACGACCCCGCAGCAGGGAGCTTTCAGGAAGGCCTTGGCCGGCTGCCCCTCGGGCCAGACCAGATCCGAGAAGACCGGGTCGAACCGGTCGCCGCAGTGCTGGCACTTCAGGTAGTAGCGACGCTGGTCGCTTTCGCCATAGGCCCGCTCGATCTTGGAGCTGCCCTTGTTCGTCGGCGTCGAAATCTTCAGCCGCTTGGCGATGCCCTGCCGCGTGAAGACGGTCAGGCGCGCGTTCACCATCGATTCCGGCGAGCCCTGGTTGTCCAGGTCGTCGGGGAACTGATCCAGATCGTCCTCGATCGCGTAGCGGATCGAGTGCTGCCGCAGCGTCGCGGCCGAGTTGGCTCCGGCGATCAGCATCCAGCCACCGCGCCGGAACCGGACGCGCAGCGCCGTGGTGCCGTTTCCGTCCCGCGACCGCTTGGGCATCACGACGCCGTCGCGGCGCGCCGGGTTAAGCCGGGGCGAGGCCTCGACCATCGGCCAGAACTTCTCGGCCAGCCAATCCTTGGCCGCCGTGATCGTCGGCCCGACGTACATCATCGGCCCGGGCGCGACGTCAGCTGTGTAAGCGATCCAGTTCTCGCCGGTTACCGAACCGCCCGATTGGGCGCACTTTGTCATCGTCACCACGCTGGACGGATCGTGCGGCGAGAGCCGGTCCATGGGCTCGACCAGATACGGGGCCTTGCCGTTCCTGAACGGCCCGGGCTCGGGCGCGTCGTCGGCGAAATGCCGATGGCTTTCCGACCAGGCTGAGACGCTGATGCGCGGCGTGGGACGCAGGCCTGTCGCTAGCGCGCGGTCCACGCGAACGGCGTTCGCAGCCAGGATCGTCCCGGCATATCCGTCGAAGCGTGCCGCGTTGGTCATGCAGCCTCCGCTTCGTCGTCCTCCGCATTGTCGGCGATCGTCGCCAGCACCGCGTCGGCCTGCGCCTCCGCCGAGGCCTCCGCCTCGATTTCGTCGGCCAGCCGCGTGAACAGCTGCTCGAACTCTTCCGCCTGCAGGGCGTAAATCTTCCTCGGGTCCGTCTCGGCTGCGACCCGCTCCGACTGCTGCCGCAGCAGCGACAGGGTCCGCTCGCGGATCAGCCGCCCGCGATCCGCCGTCCGCCGCTCCACCTCCGGCAGCTGGACCAGGCGGCCCAGGTTCTTCTCGTTCTCGATCCGACGCCCGAGGGTGCGTTCCCGCATCTCCTCCATCCGCGCCGCCTCAGGCCCGCTCAGCGCCATGACCCGTGCGACGGTCGCCGCCGCCGGCACCGCCGCCTCGCCCTGTTCGACCTGGGCAGCCTCAGCCGAACGCGGGCGACCCCGCGTCTGGTCGATCGTGCCCCGGATCAGCAGGACCGACTTCTCGACGTCGACCAGTTCCTTCCCCGGCCGGGCCGGATCGGCCCCGAAGACCAGGAGGCCTTTCTTCGCCCAGTTCGATACCGCCGAGGCCCCGACGCCCTGATGCGCCGCAAACTCGGACTTCATGAGCAAGGTCATGCGAGTTCACCGGCTTCAGAATGTTTCGAAGAGTGCGGCTAACGCGAAATCGCGCTCTGCCCCACCGTATAGGGTGGCCCCCTGCTGGAAGGGACCCGCGACCCGATCGGGTCGGTCTAGTCGTCTGACTTGATTGGGTTTTCTGCCATTCGAGGCAAAGAGAAGCCCGCCGGGCCGATTGGCGGGGCGGGCTTTGGGCGGCACTTCAACCGCAATGAAGTTGTGAACTTAACGTCCTGTGATTCGCAAGCCCTCGGTCTGAACAAAGGATCGACCGGCCAGGTCGAGGGCCTCGCCCAGCTTGGCACGCAGCACCGCGTTCTGGTGCCCGCTGGCGGCCAGCGACCGGATGGTGCGCCCCTCGCCGGCCACGGCACGCAGCACTGTCAGCCCACGCTGGCCAGGGTCACGCTCGATGACCGCCGCCTCCGCCGCCGTCAGGCGCATCCCGGCATAGGCGAGGTGCAGACCGCGCAGCACGGTCCCGTCCGTCGAGGACGCGGCGACCCGCGTCTCGCTCATCCGTCCGAACTGCGACCCGAGCGGCGAGGCGGACACCAGTTCCCACAGGCGGCGATACTCCAGGCCGATCTGGCATTGACCCATCGTGATCATCCCGGCGTCCTGCGCCGACCACAGCCCGTCGCGGCCCTTGATCCGCACAGCCCCGTCATCGTTGAACGGCAGGATGGTTTCGCCCTTGGCCTGCGCCACCATCACGGCCTCGGCCAGGTTGCCCTTGAGTTCGTCGCGTACCTCGGCGGCGATCCGCCCGGCTTCGATCCGCTCATAGCGACCGCCCATTGCCAGCACCGCCGCACGGCGCAGGCGGGTGACCTGGTCGCGGCTGGCACCGATCGCGTCGGCGTTGCGGAAAAGGTGGCGAGCGAGGCTTTCGTCCTTCTCGCGCGGCATGAACGTGGTCATCGGGCGGCTCCCCCGACCGTTCCGCTGGCGTTCCGGCCAGCGTTCCAGTCTAATCTATTGATAGGTCTATTGAATAAGAGAGAGGGAACGGTCGGAACGCACGGAACGCACCTGTCCTGTGTGCCTGCCTGCCCGCTCGCCCCTACATGTGCGCGGCCCGGCGTTCCGGGCGTTCCGACCGTTCCGGGCGGGTCTTTCCCGTTAGAAGTCATAGGCTTCGTCCGGAACGGTTTCGAGAACGCGGGCCGGAACGCCGTCGCTCGCCTTGGCCCCCGACCCGCGCGAGAGGTTGTTCTCCAGCCAGGGGGTTAGGGGGATCGCCAGCCCGCGCTGCTTGATGCCCAGCCCATAGGTCAGCGGCTTGGTGGCCCAGGTCGCATAGTCCGGCCCCATGGCGTCCAGATAGGCGAGGGCCGATCGGTGATCGCGCCACCGCGTCTTCGCGAAGATGCGATCGAGGCCGGGGTGATGGTTCGCCACCAGCAGCCACGGCCCCTCGCGGGCATCCTTGCCGACGCCCTTCTCGATGCGCAGGCCCAGCACCTTCAGTTCGTCGTCATAGAACTTGTCGCCCGACACTGTGGACGTCACCAGTTCGCCGATGGTGACGCGCCGATCCCCGCGATGCAGACCGCTGTCGGCCGTCAGCAGGTGGGCCAGGGCGTCCGCCCCCGGATTGGACGTCACCTCGACCGTCTCCCGCTGCTTCAGCAGCGGAGCCCAGAAACCGACGTCGTCCGCCGCTTCCCGGGGGGTGAGGGGGGCGTCATGCAGCAGCAACCGTCGCCCGGCCGCGAGCATGGCGATCAGGTCCGCCGTCCGGGCGTCGTGGTTCGCGTCGATCAGCGCCGCCTTCATCGACTCCACGTCCTGGCGATACCGCCACGCCCCCGTCAGGGCACGGCCGAGGAAGGCCGGCGACAGTTCGCCCGCCCGCCGCGTCGCCTCAGCGATCACCGGATCGGTGGCGAGCCGGGGCCGAGCCAGCCGGTCCTCCTCCGACAGGTCCGATCCGTTCAGCGGCAGCAGGCGGATGTCCGCGACCCGCGACCCGAGCGCCGAGTCCAGCGGCGGGGGCAGGATCGCGGCCATGATGACCGAGCCCACGGCCGTCTGGGTCACCGTCCCGCCGTCCTGCGATCCCTGTTTGCGGTTCGATCCCGAACCGGTGGCCATGTTGCGCAGATAGGCCATGACCTGCTCGACCGGGCTCGGCCCGCCGTCCAGCGCGCCCTCGACCTCGTCCAGCGCGATCGGCCGCGCCATCCCGGCGATGTCCGACCGGAAACCGGCGTCCGAGAAGCTGTTGATCAGTTCCCCCGACAGGGCCGACATCGCGGCATGGACCAGCGTCATCAGGGTCGTCTTCCCCGACCCCGCCATGGCCCGGATCAGCAGATGCCCTCGAAACGGTGCCACGGCCCCCAGCATGGCCGCCATGACCCATCCGGCCAGGACATCCGCACCTGTCAGGCCATCCTCCGCCAGCACGTCGAACCGCCACATCCCGAACTGTTTCAACAGCCAGTGGCCATCCGCCGAGGTCGCCGGATCGGTCGGCGCGATGCCGGGCGGAAACAGCTTGTAGAGCGGCCCCGAGCGCACCCGCAGGGCGTCGATGATCGGCACGGTCTCGACCATGCCGTCGGGCGAATAGCGCAGGACCTCGTCGCCCTTGTGCAGCACGATCTTGACCGGCCCGTCGGGCCAGACGCCCAGCGAACGCGAGATCCGCCGCGCATCCCACTTGCCCGCCTCGCGGCACTGACGGTTGAACCACACGGCCGCCAGTTCGCGCTGGAACTTGTCGTCCTTGTCCCGCCAGTTCGCCAGGAAGGCCTGCCCCGCCGAGCAGCAGAAGATATCGGTCTTCAGCAGGCTGCCGATCCGCCCGGCGATCTCGCGCCGGATTTCGCCCTCGGGCATGCCGAAAATCATCAGGTTGCCGTCGTAGCCCAGCGGCACGACCGGGCATTCCGCCGGCGACGGATTGGGGAACGCGCCCAGCCGACGCTCCGTGTCCGGATCGGCCTCGCTCAGCGTATCGATGACGGGTTCGTAGTCGCTCACGCACGCCTCATTTCAGCGGCCAGAACGCGCCGCAGTTCGTCGTTGAAATCGCATCCGGGGCTGGGGGCGATGGCCCGCGCCTCGCGCGCCCCGGCGGCCTTCCAGGCCTTGCTGGCGAACCGCCCGCACAACCGTGCCCGCGCCTCGGCGTCCAGAGTGAACTCGCACGTCCGGCCGCGCGGGGTCCGCGCCTTGACCCTGATCGACGACATGTCGCGGTCGACGCCGATCAGGCACAGGCGGTGCCGGCCGCGCCAGGTGAAGGGCGGTCGCTCCGGGTTCGGCTGGGGATTGTAGGGGTCAATGCACCCTTCGGCGTCGCGCAGCAGCCCGCCCTGCAACCGGTCCAGCGACAGGGCGGCGCAGGCGGCCAGGACTTCGCCCGTCCGCCGCAGATGCAGGGTCACGACCGACAGCACGCTTTCGACGCCTTCGCCGGTGCCCATGTCGCCCAGCAGATCGCCCGCGGATTCGCTGTGGCCGATGACCTGGAACGGGATCAGCACGGCACCCGCTGCGACCCCGTCGACCTGCTGCGGGCCGAACATCCGCTTGGCGGGCACCAGGCTCGACTTCGCCTTGCCGTCGCGGCTCAGGAAGGTCGCGTGGACCCCGCCGGTCCAGACCGCCCGGCCGTGCTCGCCCTGGATGACGGTCTGCAGGATCAGCGCCGGGGCCTTGATCCACTGGCCCCTATCCTTGGACCAGCCCCATTTGGCGTTCGGATGGAACCGCATCGCCGGGCCCGCCGCCGCCAGCACGCGCGGGTCGATGCCGCGCGCCAGCAGATACCGTTCGGCCAGCGACCCGGCGAAGGCCACGGCCTCGCGCCACAGGTCCAGCGCATGGCGGTCCGACCATGACGGCCCGTCGTCGACAGGCGCAGGCCGAGCAGCCGCATCACGCTCGATCCGGGGCGCGGCCGGCGACGATCCCAGCAGTCGGTGCGCGGCTTCGACCGCCGTCCCGCCCGACAGTTCGCGCTCCAGATCGACGACGTCGCCAAACTGGCCACAGGCGAAACATCGCCATGTCCCCTTGTCCGGCTTGATCGCGAACTGACCGGTCGGCGACTTGGCCTTGGACGCTTTGCACAGGGGGCACTGCCCACGCCATTGGCTCCCGGCCCGCACGACCAGGTCCTTGACCAGGTCCTGAATCTCGACCCGTGACCGGGCATCTTCGAACAGCTTGCGATCAGACATCGGCTGCCTCGGTGCGAACGGCGTTCGGATCGGTGACGGCGAAGGCGAGGTCCGACGATCGGAAAAGGCGCTTTTCAGCGCCTGGCGCGATGTCCCGAACGCTCGGACGCCACGCTCCGTCGGGCCAGCGGCTCATGAAGCGACGCGGACGCAGGATCGGCTTGATCCAGAAGAACCAGCTGTAGAAGGCCGCGCTCGACCCGTCCGCCTCATAGCGGCCCATGTGGATCGGCAGGCGCTCGCTGAACGGCGCGACCACGGCATAGGGGCAGTCGCCATAGATCAGCCCGTGCCGGGCCTGCCCTTCCAGCATCCCCGTCCGCAGCAACATGGCCACGCCGCGTCCAGCCAGCCCATACGCGCGCCGGATGAAGGCCCCGGCCGGGCGGAACGGAGGGTTGGTCACGATCCAATCGACAGCCCCGAACGGCGGGCGATCGGGGCCGAGGAAGTCATGGATGACGTTGCCGTCGTACAGGTAGGCGTCCGAGGCGTGGACGGTCGGGAAATAGTCCTCCAGCCCATGGACCAGATGCAGGCCGCCGCAGGCCGGGTCCCAGGCGGACTGCGCATGCGGGTCCAGTTCCCTGATAATCTCGGCACCCGCACGTCCGCCCCAGGGCGGCGTGGGCGCAAAGTCGGAACTGTCCGGATCGGTCGTCACACGGTGCGCCATCACGGCCATGGCGTTGCGCGGCAGGCTGGTCATCCGGGCCACCGGGGATCGTGCCGCCGGCGAACGTCCAGCACGCAGCGCTGCAGCTGCTGGGCGATATTCTGCCAGCTGACGTCACGGGCGCGCTGTTGCCGGACGAAGGTTCGCTCGTGCCGCTCCTCCGACAGCACGGCAGGGTCGGGCGGCATGACCTCGGGCCGCTCATAAACGAGGCCGTCAATCTTGTGATGGGCACCGATGATGCGCTTGGCGGGCTGATCGATAGAGGTACGCTGAGGCGAGGTCATATCAGGCGACAAGTGACCGCACGACGTCGGCCCAGGCAGCTGCCGGCGTTAGGTCCGGACGCTGGAACCGCTTTTGACGGACGCGACGTCCCAGTTCGTCGTTATCGATGCTGATAAGAGCCTTGGACAGCGCCTCGTCGGACGGTGGCTCCGGCGTCGTGGTGATCAGTTCCAGGCCCTTGAGGAGTGCGCCTGGCACCGGACCGACGCCACCAGCCTTGGCGATCTTCAACAGGCGCGCGACGCGGTTCTTTCCGCCGCTACGGGCCAGCTGAAGGAGGGTAGCGACGGTGGCGCAGCTACCGGGTTCGTACTCCTGCCAGGGCTGCAGCTTGTCGATCAGCGTGGCACCTGCTGCAGCCACACCGGCGTCGACCGCCACGGCTTCGGGATCTCCGGCTGCGACCTGTGCGCGATAGATGGCAAACCGCGTCAGGTTCACCCGATCCGAGTTGATGCCCACGAAGGCCTGAGCGCGAGCCTCGCGCGTTTCGGCGGTCAGAACGAGGCAAGGCAGGGTGTCGATGGACCCGTGGCTGCTGGCAGCCATCGCCGTGTGCTGGCCATCGACAATCTCGTACCGGCCGTCGCCAATCGGGGCGACCGAGAGGGGCTTGAAACAGTTCCAGTCCCAGTGGGCGACCAGCTTGCGGATCAAGGCCATCGATCGGCCAGACAGGCTGCGCTGATAGCTTTCGTCGATCACCAGCAGATCAAGTTGCAGCCACGCCAGCTTGGGGGGCGGCGGGACTGGGTTTCGGATGATCTTTTCTGCGCCAGCAATCGGCGCGAGTTTACGAAGGGTCGTCATAGGTCGTTCTCCGCATAGGGCGCGCGATAGGTCGGGGCGGGGCGCGGGGTGGATCGAACCGGCGCGGTCTGAACATCCGCCAGCGCGCGTTCGATGGTGGTGGCCCAGGCGATCAGGTCGGCGACCGCGCCCTCCCGCTCAGCCGGGGTCAGCAGCAGGAAGCGCTTGCCCAGACGGACCAGGCTGAAGAACGCGCTGTCGGCCTGACGATGACCTTGCGGCGGCACCGCGTGGGCGGCCTTCTCGGCGCACTGGACCAGCCCGATCGCATCGCCTGATGGCTGGGCAGCCAAGGTGCGGGCGCGCTTCGCCAGCGTCTGGAACAGGGCGACGTCGTCGGCCGTGGTGATGTTCCCCGGTTGCGCCTTGCGGCGGCGCTTGAACCCCGCGCTCACTGGGTCGCCTCGCGAACGGCGTTCGTAGCTGGGAGGCTCACGACTTCGGCGGCATAGCCGGTGGAGCCGCGCAGAGGTCCACCGGCTAGAGCCACCGGATACCAATCGGCCGCGCCAATCTCCCCAAGCGTCCAGTTCAGGACATCGCCGATCAGCGCCTCGCTAGGCACGATCCGCTTCGGATGATCGAACGGCAGCAGGTAACGGCTCGCGCCCTGCGGTGTGATGCTCCACCGCTCGGCCAGCGCACGCGCGCCGAGGCCACGATCGGCGAGCCAGCGATGCAGCTTGGGGCGAAGTTTCAATGTCGGTTGATCGGTCATGGCGGTCGCTCTGATTCGCGTCGCCGGACAGATGGAAACTTATTCGGTGGATTTCGCAACCGTTTAGTTTAGGTAATCACAGCTATGCGGTCGCTCGCCTTAGCGCAAACGTCGTTTCATCGTCCGCGCCACATGGCCCGGACGGTTGAAACCTCAGTTCCGAACGAAGACGCCGTCCTTCTGGGCCGCGCCCTCGGGGTGTTACGCAAGCGCGCCGGCGTCAGCCAGGAAACCGCTGGCGGTCATGCGGGCATGACGGGCCAGGGCTGGGCCAAGTACGAACGGGGCCAGGCTCCGACGATTTTCAATCCGACCGTCCAGCTGCGTTTGGTTACGGGGCTGGGTTTCTCGCTCAGCGATCTGGAACGTGAGCGACTGACGCTGATGGGCGGCGGCCGAGAGGCCAGCGTGACCGAGTTGCGCACTTGGCAGGAACCGGCCAAGCCGCAGACCTTGCCCATCCGTGATCGCGTGCAGGCAGGAAATTGGCTTGAGGCGGACGATACCTCGCAGGTCTCGCCGCGCCGTCATGCCTTCGCGCGAGATCCGCGCTTCCCCCACGCAGACCAATGGCTCTCCGAAGTGTTCGGAGATTCCGTCGATCGCTTGGGCATCTTCGACGGGGACCTGGTCCACTGCGTGGACTTCGAGGGCTCGGGCCTAGGGCTTCAAACCGGCCAGATCGTTGAGGTCGAGCGCCTCCGCTTCAGCGGAGCCGAGCGCGAACTCAGCATCAAACAGGTCGAGTTGACCGCGACCGGCCCCCTGCTGTGGCCTCGGTCGGGCAATCCCCGCTGGTCCGCGCCGTTGAGCATGACGGACGGAGCCAGCGAAGATGTCGAGGTCCGCATTCGCGGCCTAGTCGTGCAGTCTATCCGTCGGTTCTAACGTCCGGAAACCGAGTCCAGAATGCTGGTCTCAAGCACGCCAGTGCTGTTGCAGTTGACCGTCGTTCGCGAGGCATCAAACGTCCTCGTTTCCGTAAAATCAGTGTTGACGGTGATCGAGGTGCCGCCCGCCGGCACGGAGCGCACGAAGACATTCAGGTCAACGCTCTGAGCCACTGGCAGCATCAGGAGTTCCGACCCGCAGCTGGCCCAGGTGCCGATCATCCCGCCCCTGCTGGGCGAGCCGATCATCCGCTCAGCTGCGATAATGCCGCTGTCCTTCTCGATAGTCTTGATCGAGAGGTTGTTCATGGCGAAGAACTCGACAGCCCTCTCCCAGACGACGTCCTTGCTGTCTGGCAGGACCCTTGTGTTCGTGACCGCATAGGTCGCGGGCGCTGTCGCACAGGCGGCAATCGGTGCCGTCAGCGCGAGCAGGATGGCTAGTTTCTTCACGTCCATTGAGGTTCCCCAGCAGCGCCATGTCGGCGCGCATTGACGGTAGTCTGCCCGTTGTACGGGTGTCGAGACGCTCGAACGGTTTCGCCGACGAGGTCGGACTAAACCGTTTTGTTTAAACCGTCAGGTTGACATCTAAACCAAACAGTTGGGATAACGAGGCTGCAGGGTATCTGGCCCTGTCGCATTCGGATGCCCGATATGGACGCCCTGAGATCAGCCAACCATCTGGCCACGTCAGAAACGGTCGCACGACCCTTCCACTATCCGCCGCCATGGGATGGCGTGGTCTGGGCACCCCGGCCACCCTTGCCCCGCTGGGCGGACGCCGTCAGCCAGGCGGTCACCTTCTGGATCACGGTCGCCGCCGGCGCTCTGGTCGCAGGTGTTCTGCTGAACGCCGTGCTGGGCGCGGCCGTCGCCGTTCTGAGCGGGGCCGCCTGACATGGTCCGCTATGCCAACCCTCCGACCTTCATCCCGGCCGCCCGCTCCGACGATCCGCTGACCTTCGTCAGCATCGACGCCCTAGCCGTCCACCTGCTGCGACAGCGTCCCAGCCGACGGCTGGAGTTCTGCCCGGGCGTCTGTTCCCGGTCGGGGGCCGAAGGCGTGCCGGTCGTCAACGTCTTCGCGATGCGCCCCGGCGATGCCCTGGAACGCCGCCGCGAGGCCCTGCGCCGGGGCGAACCGACCGCCGATCCGCTCGACGAGGAATGGCTGGGCTGGACGACGGGCGAGCGCGCCTGCGACCCGGTCGAGGTCGAGGCCGCGCTGAACCGCATGCGCTCGGCCGGAGGGCTGGCAGCATGAGCAAGACCCTCAAGCAACAGATCGCCTGGGCACAGGGACGGGCGGCACAGGCGCGACGCCTTGCCTCGCGCGCTGCCCCGGACAGCGCCGCACGGACGCGCGCCGCTCAGGAGGAGGCCATGGCCGAGGCCATCGCGGCATCGCTGCGAACCGTCGCCAGACGGCGTCGGCTGGTCCGGCCCGATCGGCTGATCTTCGTCCCCCTCGTTTCCGACCAAGCATCGCAAGGACTTCATTCATGACCGCCGCCGCCTTCGAACATGCGGACCTGGTCCGCCGCGTCGCCGACCGCGAGGACCGCCCCATCGCGTCGATGCGGAGCCTTGCCGAGGAACTGCAGCGCGACCCGTCCAACCTCAGGAAGACGATCAAGGGTCTGGCCGACGACGGCGTTTTCGTCTGGTCGCCCGGCGAGGTCCCGGCCATCACCGATCTGGGCCGCCAGACCCTGCGCGGGATCGACATCGCCCAGGGCCTGACGCCCGCGAACGACGCTATCCCGGTCCCGACACGCTGGCCCTTGGACCAATGCCGCCCCAACCCGGCCAACCGGCCGATCGATCCGGCGACCATCCCCGAAATGGCGGGCCAGATCGTGGCGGCGGGCGACATCCTGCAGCCCTGCCTGCTGACCCCGGCTGACGCGAACGGCGTTCGCATGATCCTGGCGGGCGAGCGGCGCTGGCGCGGCGCGATGATGCTGGCGCAGCAGACCGACCTGTCGGGCCTGGGCATCGTCGACGGCTTGCCGTTCGTCGAGCGCGAGG
Source organism: Brevundimonas subvibrioides ATCC 15264 (assembly GCF_000144605.1). Taxonomy (NCBI): domain Bacteria; kingdom Pseudomonadati; phylum Pseudomonadota; class Alphaproteobacteria; order Caulobacterales; family Caulobacteraceae; genus Brevundimonas; species Brevundimonas subvibrioides. The sequence continues at coordinate 95,240 of NC_014375.1, forward strand.
CGACCGAGGTCGAGGCGCTCAAGATCATCATGATCGAGAACAGCGCGCGCGAGGACATGACGCCGCTGGAGGACGCCCGCCAGCTGCTGAAACTGGCCGAGGCCTCAGGCTGGTCAGGGGCCGAACTGGCGCGCCAGACAGGGCGATCGTCGAACGGCGACCGCAACAAGGAAAAGGACGTCACCGATAAGCTGCGCATCGCGCGAGAGGCCACGCCCGAGCAGATCGCGGCCTATGAGGCGACCGGCAGCTGGGACGCCCTGCGCAACGCCGTCTTCGGGCGGGCGACGGCATCGGCCACATCGGCACCCAGCGAAGCCGAGCCCGAGGCCGAACACGACGCTCAATGGCTGGCAGAGCGATGGGAGCGTGCGACGGATGAAATCGCGCCGCCCTCGACGCGCCCGCCGGAGTCGCCGATCCCGCCGACGCTGACCATCTACAAGCGGGGCGGCCGCTACTGTGCTCGAGTCGCGGTGACCATGTCGGATGGCCGGATCGCGGAAAGCCGTCCGCTTCCGCACGGCATGGAAACGCCGGCCCTCGCGATCCAGATGGCGACCGACGACATTGTCGCCGCGATGCGGCCGACATTCCATCGGCCGCTGATTGAGTGGCTGGATCGCAAGAGCGGCCCTTTCTACGTCCAGGGCCGGAACTGCCTGAACGCTTCCAACGCCCAGGAGCGCCGCTTTGCTCTGGGCTGGGACAAGCGCCAGGCCGCCAGCGGCGGCGGATCGACCCGCACCGCGGACTCGGCTGAAACCCCCGCTCTACCCGGCACCGATAACACCGACGAAGCCCGGCCACTGTCGCCACGCGCCCGATTGGCCTTGATCGAACTGGCCCACAAGATTGGCCGCGAACCGCGCACCATCAGCCCAACGGCTCTCGCACCGGACATCTTGGCCGCCTCCAACATCCCGGAGGCCTGGACGACGTGGGGGGCCTACTGCGGGAAATACTGGACCGATGCCGCATTCAGCGAACTGGTCACGGCGCGTCTGATCCGTGCCGTCAGCGTGCCGGGCGGCATCCCGCCGATGGCGGTCCTGACAGCCGATGGCCTCGCGTGGTTCGAACGTGAAGGCCTGGACCTGATGGTCCCGCACATGGACCTGAACGCGGCCCAGCACGCGGCGAACGCCATCCCCGCCGCCCCGGCCGTCTATGCCACTGATTGGCTGGAGACCAAGGTCGCCCCGGCCGCCCCCGCGCCCGCTTCGGTCGACGGCACCCAGCCCGAACTGCTGGACGATCCCCTTGATCGTTGGAACCGCAGTGCCGCCGACATCGCCGCCGATCAGGGCCTGCTGGACCGGGTCGAGGCCTTCTTCCAGAGCCGCGACGACATCGACGAAGACGCCGCCCGCGCCCTGATGGCGGAACTGAAGGTCGAGGGACCGTTCACCGAGGACGGTGACGGCGGCCTGGTAGCCACGATCGACGGGGACGCGGCCTCGATTGCCTTCGTCGATGTGGAGCGGGAACTGCCGCACGAACGCAGCCGCGCCATCGCCCTGCTGGCCTGCTGGGCCATGGAAGTCGTGTTCGGATCGGGAGCGGCGGCATGACCCCGCGCGACGCCCGCCGCCCGCCCACAAGCCCGCGCCCATCGCCACGCGCTCCCCGGCATGGCCAGGTCTTCGATCTTCCGCCCGTCGCCTCGCCCGAGGACGGACAGCGGCCCGCGACGCCCGAGGACGGGCAGCCGGTGACCACCAGATGACCCGCGCCCCTCTCGCCGCTGGCGACCATCGTGTGCGTGCCATCCTCGGCGGTGGCGCGATCGAGGCACCCTGCGTCGACCACGACATGGCCGTCGCCCTGTTCGACCGCCTGCGCCGCATCGCCCCGAACATTCGCATCGAGCGGATCGCCGGGACCCGCGTCGTCGAAGTGGCGGGCCTGTCGTGAGGCCGCCCTGGTCCGAGGCCGCCGCCCTCCTCGCCTTCCTACCCCAACCCCTCGCGCCGGCCCGCCGTCGCGTCCCCTACCGGAGACCCAAGATGAACGACCTGCGTTTCGCCCTGATCCGTCAGGGACCCGCCGACCTCGACACCCGTCCGATCGGCTTCGATAGCCTTCCCGCCCTCGCGCGCGCCATCGAGCGCGACCGCCAGGGCCGGTCCATCGAACTGGTGGAGCGCGAGGATTTCGAGTTCGAGACCGACAAGCTGCTGCACACAGTGGTCGAGGTCTGGACGCTGGACATGGCCAACGGCCGCGACACCCGCATCGGCATCGCCTGGCTGAACGAGAGCGGTCGCGAGACGCTGGAGCCCGCCCTTCGCGCGGCTGCCCCCGAGCGCGCCCGCGCTGAGCCCCGGCGGAGGGCAGCATGAGCGCGCAGAACCAGCCGGTTTGGCAGTGGTGGGCCAGCCTCGACGAAGAGACCTACACCGTCGGTCCCGAGGACACGCGTGAAGCCGTGATCGAAGCGGGCTTGGTCGATTTCGACGGCCGATCCTTCCACATCGTCGAGGCGATCAAAGGCGACCCGGCGCAGATGCTTCCCAACGCCGAGACTTTCGTATCCCGCGCCTTGGAGGATGCGGCCGACGAAGGCGAGTTCGGCAAGGACGGCGATTACGATCTTGCGGGCAAGCCGGAAGTGCACCAGGCGGCATTCGCGGACCTGGATGCGGCAATCGCGACGTGGGTGGTGAAGTGGGGCCACCTGCTTCCCACGCCCTGGAAGTTCCGTTCAACGCGCAATCCCGAGGTCATCGAAGGCGCGACGTACTGTCTGGCGTGCGATGAAGTGTTGAAAGACGACGACATAGTCATGGACGACGTCAGCGGTGACGTTCTGCACGTCGCGTGCTGCGGACCGGAGCGCGACTCCTACGTCAAGGACATCGGGACCGGCGAACCGCTCGGCCCAGATGACCCTATCCCGACGGGTTATCGCTGGGGCGATCGGCCGATGCCGAAGGGCCACGGCCAATGACCGGTCTGCTTGGATACCTGATCGGCTGGGCCCACGACCTGATCCGGCGCGGCCGATGGGTGGCGCGGTGATGGCTGACGGCAGCACTCAGTTCGACCCTGTCGCCATCGGCCCGGCCACCGAGGCGCGCCTGCTGTCCCTGTTCGCCTCGGCAGCCCTGGCGACGGCCGAGGCGACCGCCGCCTTCCTTGGCATCGACGTGAAGTCCCTGCGCGCCCTGACCGACGCGGGCTTGATCCGCGCGGTCCGCCGGGGCGGCGGCGGACACCGCGCCTACACCGAGGGTGACATTCGCGCCTACCTGACAGAGAGTGCCGCCCCTGTTCGGGAGGCCCGACCCGTCGTCAGCCATGGCGGCGCCCGGGTCGTCCCTTTCACCCAGCGCAAGGGCCGACCCGGGCGCTGACGCGACCGCATCGATCGAGGCCTGATCCATGACCGTCTATCTGCCGAAGAACAGCCGGTTCTGGGCCTACGACTTCCAGTACAAGCGCCAGCGCTACCATGGCTCGACCGGCGTCGAGACGCGCCGGAAGGCCGAGGACGTGGAACGCCGCATCCGCCAGCAGGCCGCGCTGGGCACTCTGGACGACGGCTCGGGCATGACGTGGGACCAGGCCGCCGGCCGCTGGTGGGCAGAGGTCGGTCAGCACAGGGCCAGCGCCTATCAGCTGGAACACCGGCTCGCCATCGCCACCCGACTGATCGGCCCGACCACGCCGATCTCCCAGATCACGACCCGCACCATCGCCCGCGCGATCGAGAAGCGCCGGGGCGAGACCTTCACCCGGCACGCCGACACCAAGGACCGCAAGGCCAAGCGCCACACGCTGTCGAACGCGACGGTCAATGCCGACGTCATGCGCCCCATCCGCCGCGTCCTTTTCCGCGCCCGCGACGTCTGGGAGGTCCAGGGCTTGCCGGTGATCGATTACAAGGCGCTGGTCCTGAAAGAGCCCGAGACCGAGATCCGGCTCTACAGCGCCGAACAGCAGGCCGCCTGGTCGGCCGAATGCGACCCGACCGCCCGGTTCGTCCTGCGCCTGCTGCTGACCTATGGGCTGCGCTTCGGCGAGACTTTCATTCCGCCGGCGGCCTTCATTCCCGACGCCCCCGGCGGCCCAGTGCTGGCGATCAACAAGAGGAAGCGCGGTGCCTTGTATCTGCCGCTCCGCGCCGACGACGCGCGCGAGATCGCGGCCCGCGCTGGCCGAGCCCGTGCTGCCGGCCTCCAGTCCATCCTGTTCGAGACTGCCGGTCGTGATGCCGAGGGCCAGGACCAGCTGGTCGAGGTCTCGCGCTCCGGCATGGCCACCCGCCTGCGCAATGCCGCCAAGCGCGCGGGCCTGACGCAGCCGCGGCTGATCCACGGCACCCGCCATCACGTCGGCACCACTACCTTGGCCGAGACCGGCGACCTGCGGATGGTCCAGAGCCTGCTGGGCCATGCCGACATCAAGTCGACCCTGCGCTATTCGCACGCCCTGGACAGCGGCCTGCGGTCGCAGCTGGAGTCCCGAAATAGTCCTGGTGCCCCGGCTCCGGAGGCGGAGTTTGCGGCAGCGAAACAACGCCGGGCAAAGCGCCGCCAGTAATCGTGACTACGCGGAGCCCCTCAGATTATCCGGCCCCTCCGGCGGGAAACGGCGTATCGCTCAAGGCTAGGATCACGCTGTCCGCCACTAAGTTGCGACCGTCATTTTTGGTCCAGCCGAAAATGTCGCCGTGAAAGGGGTTAGCGGGAGTGTCGTCCTCACCTTTCGGCGTGTGGGCAACAACGCCGCTCTTCTCTCGGAGTTTGCCCGCAGCGATTGCGATCATCGCATATGTATTCGGCATTTCACCGCAGCGATGAAGCGAACTCAATCCCGCTTTTAGCAGGAGGCATTCTAGATCAATGGAAGTGGTTTCGCCGCGCCGTGGTGCAAATGCTTGACTTGATACCCGCTTGCCGCCGGTCAGTTCATCTTGGACTATTTGAACGGGCGTTCGGCAATGGCGGATAACCCTGTCGGCGTTACCGATTCCCAAATCATCGACCAGATCAGTCGATCCATATGGTTGGACAATCGGATTGCACACTCAGCAGCGCAACGCTCCCATCGAGGCACGAAAAGCCTCTTGTGCAGCCGCGCCCTCGACTAAAACGACAGCCCCCGTCACACGATCCTTCATCCAAAACGTTTCGGCGAGGTCATGATCAATGCAGAACTCGATAGAGACGGTGGCGAGATGCCACTCGATCTGAAGCGACCCATCTGCGCCAGGAACGATGGCACCAGCACGAAAAGCCCTCGCCGGCTGTAGGCCCGCGAGGGAGCGGGACATTGCACGGATCACGGGCCACGCGATTTTCGGCGCGCCATAGCCATCCCAGTTTTCCGGCAGGTGTCTAACTGCCGTGAGCTGTTCGCCAATCCATGTTCCGAAACGGAAATGGTCGACTGGCAGTGTGGCGGTGTCGACGGTCGCATCAGGCACCGGGTCGACTTGGACAAAGCGCGAGGTCTCCCGCGCGGCTGCCGGGACGCGCTGCGTTTGCACCTTATGGACTTCATCAGAGGTCAGAAGTGCATTCATGATGCTTTCCAAGTGGCCCTGTAGGCCTCTGTCGTCAAGCTGTGCAATCGATCCGTCATAGTCGCGTGAGCCTCATTCAGGATGGCGAGCGCTTCCTCTAGGGTAGAAGCATCATCCTTGGCGATGAACCGCAGCCTAATGAAATCGCCCTGCTCACCGGTAGGCGCCGTAGCATGAACAGCGCGCGCTTCAATCTGCAGGTGCCCCGACGCCGAGTTGGGGAGCGACTCGCTCCAAGCGAGTTGGAAATTGGAAACAGGACCAGGCGTCCCTAGGGCGATCCCTTCCAGGACATCACGAATCCGAACGCCATCCCCATAGGGCAACATATTGTCGTAAAACACTTCAACCCGTGAGATCTCGGGCATGTCGCGACCAGCGTCGGTGATCGACGCAGTTAGACGGCCCCAGCAGTCCTCCAGGCTTGTCAGAAGAGAGCTGAACCCACCGTAGGGAGGCATGTCACCGCCTGGCAGGCTCTGGCGACGCCAGTTCCGCCCAAGGAAGTTTGTTTGAACCTGAACTAGATCGCGCCCGTCCTCTGAAACAAACCACCAGCGATGATGATCATCTTCGGGTCCTGTCACCTGAAATGGCGTGCCGTTCGTGCCGGCTATAATAGGCAGCTGCTTTTCGACATTTGGGAAAATGTCGCGATAGCGATCGTGAAGCCCCTTTATATCGTAAGCATCGACTAGGCCATTTGCCTCGGTGAAGAGGCTGATCCCAACCTCGAAGAGAGGCGCGCGATCATAGGTTCTTCGGCTCAATGGCGTTTCTTCCTTCGATATAGATTCCTACGACCCTTCAACGACCGGTGCAAGGCACCGCTCAGATGAGGGAGGACACCCAGTCATAGATGGGCGATGCCGGCACCAAATGGGCTACGCTATACCCAAGCTCTGGACGGCGGCCGGCACGGGATGATGGGAGTCCCGGAATAGTCCCGGAGCCCAAGCCCCGGAGACGGAATTTGCCGAGCCAAAACAACCCCGTGCCAAGCGCCGCCAATAACCTCCGAAGGCAGGGGTCAGAGGTTCGAATCCTCTCGGGTGCGCCACTTTTCTTCAGACATCGAGGCCGGCGACGGGCACGGGATCGCCTGCCGCGAGTGCTGGCGCGTGGGGCGGGCGACGCAGCAGGGCGTCGGCGCCGGCCAGCACCGTGACCATGGAGGAATCCTGATCCGGGAGCGCCCGGATCGTCGCAAGGCCGTCCTCATCGCGCACGATCACGGCCCGCATATAGTGGTCGCGGGGTCCGTTGGCGGGCAGGGCCTCTGCCAGCGTCATGGGCCGGAAGGCGGGTGCGACGCGTCCGCCCTGCATCGCCGCCAACAACGGCACCAGGAACAGTTCGGCGCACACCAGGGCCGAGACCGGATTGCCGGGCAGGCCCAGAAGCAGGCGACCGTCCGGCAGGGTGGCAAACCAGACCGGCTTGCCCGGCCGCATGGCCACCCCCTCCACCAGAAGGGTGGCGCCCAGGGTGCGGGCGGCGGGCTTGAGCAGGTCGTGGTCTCCGACCGACGCCCCGCCGATGGTGACGATCAGGTCGGCGCTGGCGTGTCCCAGCCCCTCGGCGATGGCGTCAAGCGTGTCGCCCACCAGCGCCAACCGGCGCACCTCTGCGCCTGCGCGGCGGGCGACGAGGGCCACGCCCGGCCCGGCCGCGTCGTGGATCTGGTACGGGCCCGCAGGGGTGCCGGGTTCGACCACCTCGTCGCCGCCCGCCAGGATCGCGACGCGGGGACGGCGGGCGCAGAGGACCTCGGGGCGACCGGCGGAGGCGGCCAGGGCGACCCGCCACGGGCTCAGACGCAGACCCGCCTCCAGCAGGCGCGCGCCGTTCCCGTAGTCGGCCCCGCGCGGCCGGACCCAGGCCGGCGCGTCGGCGCTGGCCGGAACGGTCAAGTGATCGCCGTCTCGGCTGGCCTCCTCCTGGATCACCACCCGGTCGGCCCCGGGTGGCAGGGGGGCACCGGTGAAGATGCGGACGGTCTCTCCCGGCCCGAGCGGCGTGTCGCGGCCCCGCCCGGCGGCGCTTTCTCCCACGATCCGCAGCGCGAGCGTGCCGAGGTCCATGGTGCGCACCGCCCAGCCGTCCATGGCCGACGCATCAAAGGGGGGCTGGTCCCGCAGGGCGACGACGGGCTCGGCCAGCCAGCGACCGTCGGCCTCGATCAGCGGCACGGGCTCGGCAGCCGGGGTGCCGACCGCCGTCAGCATGGCGGCGCGGGCCGTCTCGACCGTCGGCAGGCTCACGCGCGGACCCAGTCGCCGGACTCGCCGCCCGTCTTGCTGAACAGCCCGACCGCCTCGATCGTCATGCCCCGGTCGACGGCCTTCAGCATGTCATAGAGGGTCAGGAGCGCGACCGTCGCCGCCGTCAGCGCCTCCATTTCGACGCCGGTCCGGCCCGTGGTCCGGGTCGTCGCCGTGACCGACAGGCCCGATCCGTCGGCACTGGCCTCAACGGCCACGACCACCGCATCCAGCGGCAGGGGATGGCACAGGGGAATGAGGTCGGCCGTCTTCTTGGCCGCCATGACGCCGGCGATCTCCGCCACGGCGCGGACGTCGCCTTTCCGGCCGCCGCCCGACAGGGCCACGGACAGGGTCTCGGGGGCCATCATGATCCGGCCCGTGGCAACCGCCTCACGCACGGTCGTGGCCTTGGCCGAGACGTCGACCATCCGCGCGCGGCCGTCGGCGTCGATATGGGTCAGGTCCGCCATTCAGACCTCCCGCAGCCGGGGCATGATCTCGACGAGGTTGCAGGGCCGGTGGCGGCTGTCGAGCTGCCACCGGATGACCCGGTCCCAGCCGTCGCGCACCGCCCCGTTCGACCCCGGCAGGCAGAAGACGAAGACCCCGTCGATGATGCCTGCCGTGGCCCGCGACTGCAGGGTCGACAGGCCGACGGTCTGGTAGCTGACGGTGTGGAAGATGACCGAGAAGCCGTCGATCCGCTTGTCGAACAGCGGCTCCAGCGCCTCTGGCGTGACGTCGCGCCCGGTCAGGCCCGTGCCGCCGGTGGTCAGGATCGTGTCCACCGCGCCCGCGTCGATCCAGGCCCGCACCTGCGTGCGGATGGCGTCGACGTCATCGGGCACGATGGCCTTTTCCACACAGATGTGGCCGGCCGTCGCGATCCGCTCGGCCAGGATACCGCCGGAGGTGTCGCTGTCATGGTCCCGTGTGTCCGACACGGTCAGGACCGCGATCCGCACGGGCACCACCGGCTGATCGAGCAGCAGCTTGCCGCCCGGCGCGGGCAGGATATCGGTCATGGTCGGGTCTCCCAGCGGGCGGCGTCGGCGTGATCGCTGACGCGTGGTTCGATCCAGCGGCGGCCGTCCGGCCCGTCCTCACGCTTCCACAGGGGGGCGCGGGTCTTCAGCTGGTCCATCAGGAAATCGGCCGCCAGGAAGGCATCGCGGCGATGAACGGCGGCGGCGGCGACGAAGACGATCGCCTCGCCCACCCGGACTTCTCCCCAGCGGTGCACGGCGACCACGTCGATGAGGTCGAACCGCGCGCGGGTCTCGGTCTCCAGCTCGCCCATGACCCGTTCGGTGAAGCCGGGCCAGGCGTCCAGGGCCAGGGTCTCGACTGCCTGCCCGTCCGTCGCGGCGCGGCACAGGCCGGTGACGCTGACCACCGCCCCGACGTCCGTCCGTTCGCGGCAGAAGGCCGCCAGCAGGGCGGCCGGATCGATCGGGTCTGTCTGAAGCCGCACCATCGTCAGCCGCCCGAGACGGGCGGGGCGAAGGCGACCTCGTCGTCCGGCCCGACGGGATGGTCCCCGCGCACCACGACCTGGTTCACCACCGTCATCAGGCCGGGCCGCGCCAGACGGTCCGCCAGCCGCTCGTCTTCGGCCAGCGTCGCCCGCAATGCCTCGACGCTGTCGCCATCGATTTCGCGCTCGCGCCAGCCGGCGACGTCGGCCAGGGATCCGAACAGCAGCACGCGCGCCATGGTCAGCCCCCCGTCATGGACATGGGCCGCGCCACGGCGGGGGCGAGGCCGGTCCCGATGCGGAAATCGTGGCTCTTCGGCTTGCGGGCCACCGCGGCGCGGATCGCTTCGGCCACGGCCGCGTCGTCGCCCGCGCGCAGGACCGGCCGCAGGTCCGCATGATCGTCCTGGCCGAGGCACAGATAGAGCCGCCCCGTGCAGGTCACCCGAACCCGGTTGCAGGTCTCGCAGAAGGTGTGGGTCATCGGCGTGATGAACCCCAGCGTCCCGCCCGTCTCCTCGACCCGGACATAGCGCGAGGGGCCGCCGGTCCGCCTGGCCAGCGGGGTCAGGGTCCAGCGCGCCTCGAGGTCGCGCCGTACCTCCGTCAGCGACAGGAACTGGTCGGTCCGGTCGGCGTCGATCTCGCCGAGCGGCATGGTCTCGATCAGGGTGATCTCATGGCCCTCGCCGTGCGCCCAGGCCACCATGTCGGGCAGGTCGGGGGCGTTGTCGGCCTTCAGGGCCACGGTGTTGATCTTGATCGCGATCCCCGCCGCCCGGGCCGCCGCGATCCCCGCCAAAGCCTTCGACAGATCGCCGCCCCGCGTGACGCGGCGATAGGCGTCCGGGTCCAGCGTATCCAGCGACACATTGATCCGCCGCACGCCGTGGCGGGCCAGGGACCCGGCATGCTCCGCCAGGTGCGTACCGTTCGTGGTCAGGGTCAGTTCATCGAGCGCACCGGAGCGCAGATGCCGGGACAGGCCGGCGACCAGATCCATGAACCCCTTGCGGATCAGCGGCTCGCCGCCCGTCAGACGCAGCCGGCGCGTCCCCAGGCCCACGAAGACCGAACAGAGCCGGTCCAGTTCCTCGATCGACAGAAGCTCGACCCGCGGCAGGAAGGTCTGGCGCTCGCTCATGCAGTAGGTGCACCGCAGGTCGCAGCGGTCGGTGACCGAGACGCGGACATAGTCGATCGACCGGCCGAACGGATCGACCATGGGCATCGCGGTCTGGCTGGACGTTGACAGGGGCGTCATGCTCAAACCAGCATAACGGTCACGGTGTGGGAGCAAAGTCATTTCTGTCCTGATCGACCGCCGCGCCCTGATGGTTACAGGCCTGGCTGCGCTGGGCGGCTGCGCACAGCCGTCGTCGGTCGCGCCCCTGACCCTGTTCGCGGCCGTGTCGTTGACCGACGTCCTGACCGAGCTGGCTGCCCGGTTCACCGCCGACACCGGTCGTCCGGTGCGCACCGTCTTCGCCGGCAGCGGCGAGATCGCGCGTCAGGTCGAGGTCGGGGCCCCGGCCGATCTGGTGATCCTGGCGGACAGCGAGTGGATGGACCGGCTGGCAGCGGCCCGGGCGATCCGGCCGGACACTCGCATCGACCTGCTGACCAACAGCCTGGTGGTGATCGCCCCGGCCGATCGATCGTCCAAACCCTTCGCCTGGCAGGGCCGCATCGCCATCGGCGACCCGGACAGCGTTCCAGCGGGCCGCTATGCGCGCCAGATGATGCAGAGGCTGGGCGTGTGGGACACCGGGACTTCCACCCGGGTGACGGCCGCCGACGTCCGGGCCGTCCGCGCCTTCGTGGCGCGCGGCGACGTCGATCTGGGCGTGGTCTATCGCAGCGACGCCCTGGGCTTCGACGCCGTCCGCGTGGTGGCGACCCCGACCGCCGCCGTCCAGCCCCGGATCATCTATCCGGCGGCCCTGACCACCGGAGCGCGCGCGAGGTCCGATGCGCTGATGACCTTCCTGCGCTCGACCCCGGCCCGCATCGCCTTCGAACGACACGGCTTCGGAGCCGCCGCGTGAGCGACGCCCCCCGCCTCTGGTTCCAGATCCGGATCGGCGAAGGCCGCTTCGGGCCCGGAAAGGCCGAACTGCTGGCGCACATCCGCGACACCGGCTCGATCAGCGCGGCAGCGCGGGCCATGAGCATGTCCTATCGCCGCGCCTGGACCCTGCTTGACGCCGTCAACGCCCTGACCGGAGTCCCCGTCGTGGAAACAGAGCGCGGCGGGGCCAGCGGCGGCGGCGCGAAACTGACGCCGCGAGGCGAAGCGCTGCTGGCGGCCTACGAGCAACTGCGGGCCGCGCTCGACGTTACAGCGGCCTCCACCCTTCGTGATCTGGCGGCGATGGATCCTGCCGGTGAGTGATCTGGTCGCGCCCCTTTCGGCCGCGGAGGTCGAGGCCCTCGGGCTGTCGCTGCGCGTGGCCGGCATCGCAACGCTCGCGACGCTGCCGGCCGCCGTCGGTCTGGGCTGGATCCTCGCGCGCGGGCGCTTTCCGGGAAAATGGCTGGTCGAGGCGGCGGTCAGCCTGCCGCTGGTCCTGCCGCCGGTGGTGACGGGTCTGGCCCTGCTGCTGCTGTTCGGGTCGCGCGGACCGCTGGGAAGCCTCCTGGCGGACGTCTTCGGCGTCAGCCTGCTGTTCCACTGGACCGGGGCGGCACTGGCGGCGGGGATCATGGCTTTGCCGCTGATGGTCCGGCCGATCCGGCTGGCGATCGAGGGCGTCGACCGGGGCCTTGAGCAGGCGGCGGCGACCCTGGGCGCGCCCCCGGCCTTCGTCTTTTTCTCGGTCGTCCTGCCGCTGGCCCTGCCCGGCGTGATCGCCGGCGCGCTGCTGGGATTCGCGCGCGCCTTCGGCGAGTTCGGCGCGACGGTGACCTTCGTCGGAGCCATCCCCGGTGAGACCCGGACCCTGCCCGTCGCCATCTACGGCGCGCTGCAGGGCGTGGACGGCGAAACCTCGGCGCTGAGGCTGGCTCTGATCTCGATCGCCGTCGCCGTGATCGCGCTGGTCGGGACCGAAGCCGTCAGCCGCGTCCTCGGCCGACGGAGCGTGGTGGCATGAGCCTGGCCTGCGCCATCCGCGCTGAACGCGGGGGCTTCCGCATCGACGTGTCCTTCGAGAGCCCGGCCCGCATCGTCGGCATCCAGGGCGCGTCGGGAGCCGGCAAGACCACCCTGCTTCACGCCGTGGCGGGCCTCATTCCCGTGGAGCACGCGCGGGTCGCGGTGGATCAGGCCGTCCTCGTCGAGACGGACAAGGCGCTGAACCCGCCGGTCCATGCCCGCAGGATCGGCTATGTCTTTCAGGATGCGCGGCTGTTTCCGCATCTGAGCGTGGCCGATAACATCGCCTATGGCCGTCGGTTCGCCGCCGGCGCTGTCGACATGAACCCCGTGATCGAGCGGCTGGGCATCGGGCACCTGATGGGTCGATGGACGCGGAACCTGTCGGGCGGAGAAGCCCGGCGCATCGCGATCGCCCGCGCCCTGGCGGCCGATCCGCGCCTGCTGCTGCTGGACGAGCCTTTTTCGGGCCTGGACGCCGACCGTCGTGCGGACCTGATCCCGTGGCTGGTGGCATTGACGCAGGACATCAGGACGACGGTCCTGGTGGTCTCGCATGACGCGGCCGATCTGGAGGCACTGGGGGCAGACCGGATCGTGATGGCCGGGGGCCGGATCAGTCCAGACCGTCGGCCGTGACCTGGTACGTCACGCCTTTCGAGGCGGCCTCGGCCGCCAGGTCTTCCTGGACCAGATGCCAGCGGCGCAGGCGCTCGAAGTCGATCAGGTGGGTCGGCGACTCGTCCAGCCATTCAGTGAGTGCCTTGCTGAGGACCTCGTAGTCCGGCGCGTCGGCATTGGGCACGGGCGGCACCCATGGCAGGCGCGCGGCCACGTCCGGAGGAATGGGAAAGGTCCCGGATGTGGTCGACAGCATCATGATGCATAACCCTAGGGCAAGATGATGCTGAGGCAAGGCTCAGGTCGTTCGCACCTCACGGGTGAACGGTCTTGGTCGATGGCGCGTCGTCCTGATATGGCCGAAGGATCGGGTTGAGCGACGCCGCCGGCACGGGCGGCCGGAGGTGAAGACGATGACGGTGACGACCCCTGTGACCCTGGCCCTCGCGGCCCTGCTGATGACGGCCGGAACCGGTCACGCCCAGAAGACCGATCCTCGCGCGACGCAGGTGCCGGTGCAGGCACAGAACGGCTCAACCTCCGACCCCGTCGACCGCCTGTTGAGCCCGACTGATGCGGCGACGCCGGCTGTCCCCGCGGTCAACGACGGCGAGGCCTATCACCGGGCCGACGATGCGCAACAGGACCCGGCGGAGTTGCGGACGACCCGGGCCCTGAACGACGAGATCGCCTCCCGCAACCAGCTGGCCGAGAACCAGGAGCGCGCGGATCGGGAGGCGTACGAGCTGGAGCGCGCCCGCTATCAGGCCACCGTGGACCAGGCGACCCGCGACCGACTGGCCTATGAGGAGGCGGCGCGGCAGGCCGAGGCTGCTCGCCGGCAGTGGGAACTGGATCGCGATGCGGCCGAGCGGGCGCGCGGCCAGTACGCCGCGGACCTGCTGGCCTGTCGGGCCGGGGACCGCAGCCGGTGCGGATCGCCGAAATAGGATACCGGTCGGGTAACCCTCGACGCCGGGCGGGCGTATTCGCCGCAGACGGCGATTTGCCGGACGGGGGGTTCCTGTAGGATCATCCGGTGGCTGCGGGAGGGGAACGATGACGGACGGAACGCTGGACGCCTCGCCGGGCGAGATCGCATCCGGCCCGCCGGGCGACGGTCACGCGGATCGCCCCCTGCCCGGCGGCCGGACCGATACCTATCGTCATCCGCCGCTCGTGCGGATCAATCACTGGCTCAACGTGACGGCGATCGTCATCCTGCTGATGAGCGGGGCCAACATCCTGCTGGCCCATCCCCATCTGTACTGGGGCGTGCGGTCGACCTTCGCCGATCCGTGGCTGAGCATTCCGGCGATCCCGAACTGGCTGCTGATCCCCCAGGGGCGGAACCTGGCCGAGGCGCGAACCTGGCATTTCTTCTTCGCCTGGGTCTTCGTCATCAACGGCCTGATCTATCTGGCCTACGGCTTCGTCTCGAAGCGGTTCGGGCGGCGGCTTTGGCCGACGTCGGACGAGCTGAAGGGCACCTGGGCCAGCGTCAAGGAACACGCCCGCTTCCACTTCCCGAAGGACGAGGAGGCCCGCAACTACAACGTCATTCAGAAGCTGACCTATGTCTCCATCATCCTGGTGATCCTGCCGATGATGCTCATCACGGGGCTGTCGATGTCGCCGGGGTTCAACGCCGTGGGCGGGTTCCTGCTCGATATCATGGGGGGCCGTCAGTCGGCGCGGACGCTGCATTTCATCTCGGCCGGGCTGATCGTGGGGTTCATCGTGATCCACGTCTTCCTCGTCGTCTGGACCGGCTTCGTGAACAACATGCGGGCGATGATCACGGGATGGTTCGTGCTGGAGCCGTCCGATCACACGAAGGGAGACGGGGCATGAGCGGGACCCCGATGAACCGCCGGTCCTGGCTGGGCCGGGCGCTGGCGACGGTCGGCGTGGTGGCCCTGGCGGGTTGCCAGCGCGTCGGCGAGGCGGGCACGCGCCTGCTGGTCTCGGCGGAAGAACTGACGCTGCGCGCCCAGCGGCTGCTCATTCCGCGCGAGGCCCTGGCCCCGGAATACGACGTCTCGGAGATCAGCCCGGACTTCAAGCCCAACGGATCCATCTCGCCGGCGGCGGCGGACTATGTGGCGCTGAGGGACGCCGGCTTCGCCGACTACCGGCTGGAGGTGGGCGGTCTGGTCGAGCGGCCGCTGAGCCTGTCGCTGCCCGAGCTGCGGGCCCGCCCCGGCAGGACCCAGATCACCAAGCACGACTGCGTCGAGGGCTGGACGGCGATCGGGCAATGGACCGGCGTGCGGCTGGAGACCCTGCTGGACGAGGCGGGGCTGAAGCCCGAGGCGAAATACATCGTCTTCCACTGCTTCGACGCCCTGACCCAGACCGAGGACGGCCCGCGCTACTATGAGAGCATCGACCTGATCGACGCCCGGCACCCGCAGACGATCCTGGCCTACGACATGAACGGCGAGGTCCTGGGCGTCCCTCACGGGGCCCCGCTGAGGCTGCGGGTCGAACGGCAGCTGGGCTACAAGCACGCCAAATACATCCGCCGGATCGAAGCCGTCGAAAGCTTCGACGACATCCAGGGCGGCAAGGGCGGCTACTGGGAAGACCGCGGCTACGCCTGGTACGCGGGGATCTGATTTACAGGGCGACCTCGCGGTGCAGCCGGGCGCTTTCGACCCCGGCCTCGATCACCTCCATGACGGCGAGGGCCTGTTCAGGCGGGACCGGATTGTCCCCTTCGCCGCGAAGGGCCGCCGCGATCCCTGAGTAGTAGGCGGGATAGTCGCCGGCCGGGCCCTCGACCGGCACGCGATGGCCGCTGTCGCCCTCGACCCGGATCATCGGCGAGGGATCCACGCCCCAGCCGGGCCCGCCGACGGGCAGACCGGCCTTCAGCTGATCCTCCTGCGGGTCCAGGCCCGAGGACAGCAGGCTGGCCCGGGTCCCGTGGACCGCGAAACGGACATCGGGCGCGGCGATCATCATGGCGGCGTTCAGGACGACGCGGGTGGCTTCGTAGCGCAGGACGGCATGGGCCCAGTCGGGGCTGAGGCCGCCGTCGCGCTGGACGGCAAGGTCCAGGGTGACGCCCAGCGGCCGGCCGAACAGCACGAGGGCTTGATCGACCAGATGGGGCCCCAGATCGAACCAGACGCCCGCCCCCGCGGCCTCGCGCCAGCGGTCGCGGACGACGGGACGATAGCGGTCGAAGCGGCTCTCGAAGGTCACCACCCGGCCCAGCCGGCCCGAGGCAATCTCGGCCCGGAGGGACAGGAAATCGGCGTCCCATCGGCGGTTCTGGAACACCGAAAGCAACAGGCCCCGCGCCTTCGCCAGGTCGACCACGCGCCGGGCGTCGGCCAGGGTCAGGGCGAAGGGCTTGTCGACCACCACCGCCTTGCCGGCCCGCAGGGCCGCTTCGGCCTGGTCGGCGTGCAGGGGGTCCGGGGTCGCGAGGACGACCAGATTGACGGCGGGGTCGGCGAGCGCTGTCTCAAGGTCGGGCACGGCCCGGGCCTTTGGCCAGGCGGCTGCGAGTCGGTCGGCCTGCGAGGTCACCACCGTATGGAGGGTCAGGCCGGGGGTGGCCGAGATCAGGGGCGCATGGAAGGTCTGACCGGCGAACCCGAACCCGACGAGGGCGACGTTGATCATGTCAGCACCCCCTCTGGAACAAACAAGGAACAAACGTTAAGCTTCTCCTCCCCGTTCCGGAGGAATGGGGAGGAGAAGCCGAGATTTAACCCGCGACCATGCTCATGTCGCGGCGGGCCAGCATCTTGTCGAACTCGCCCCAGACGCCTTCGGCGCCGTGCCAGGCACCGGTGGTGGCGGCCTTGGAGTATTCCGTGGCGCGGGCCTCGAAGAAGTTGGCGTGCTCGACGCCCGACAGCAGGGACTGCAGCCAGGGCAGCGGGTTTTCCTTCACGCCGTAGAGCTCGGGCAGCTTCAGCTGGCGCAGACGCCAGTCGGCGATGAAGCGGATGTACTGCTTGATGTCCTCGGGCGTCATGCCGTTGATCTCGCCGGCCTCGAAGGCCAGGTCGATGAACTTGTCCTCCAGCCCGACCACGGTCTCGCAGCACTGGACGATGTCGTCGGCCACGGCCTTGGTCACCACGCCCGTTTCCTTGTTGAAGGCGTGGTACAGCTTGATGATGCCGTCGCAGTGCAGGCTCTCGTCGCGGACCGACCAGGACACGATCTGGCCCATGCCCTTCATCTTGTTCTGGCGCGGGAAGTTCATCAGCATCGCGAACGAGGCAAACAGCTGCAGCCCCTCGGTGAAGCCGCCGAACATGGCCAGCGTCCGGGCGATGTCGGCCTCGGTGTCCACGCCGAACGTCTGCATGAAGTCATGCTTGTCGCGCATGGCCTCGTATTCCATGAAGGCCCCGAACTCGCTCTCGGGCATGCCGATGGTTTCCAGCAGCAGGGCGTAGGCCGCGATGTGGATGGTCTCCATGTTGGCGAAGGACGACAGCATCATCTTCACCTCGGTCGGTTTGAACACCCGACCGTATTTTTCCATGTAGTTGTCCGCGACCTCGATGTCGGACTGGGTGAAGAAGCGGAAGATCTGCGTCAGCAGGTTGCGCTCCTTGTCGTTCAGGTTCGCCGCCCAGTCCTTGCAGTCCTCGCCCAGCGGCACCTCTTCGGGCATCCAATGGACCTGCTGCTGCTTCTTCCACATGTCGAACGCCCACGGATAGCGGAAGGGCTTGTAGGCGGCCGAGGGGGTCAGCAGGCCAGGCAGGGCGGGCTTGATCGAGACGTGGGCGTTCATGCGAATGACCAAAACAGGAGCGATGGGGGACCGAGGCTCTATCCAACCCCAGAATCGATCCAAAAGCTACGGGTAGTTGGTTAACGATCCCCAACATCAACATCTTGTGTGGAACAGGGGAGCGTTTGGCAGGCCTGCCAGAAAAAGCGGGTGCCACGCCTGCCAGTCAGGCGTCGTCGGCGGGCATGTCCTCCGGTAACAGCTCGCCCAGACGGCGCAGGTAGGCCGCGCGGAGATGGTCCACCTCGCGCAGAGGCCGGCCGTCCGCCTCGATCCGGTCGCCGCAGCGATCCACAATCTGGGCCAGCCGCATCCACGACACCGCCTGGACCGGCCGATCCATGGCCGCCGCCTCCGAGGCCTGACGGAAGGCAAAAAGCCGCAGGTGGCGGGGATCAGGGTCGAACAACAGGCCTATCCGGTCGCCCCCCTCAGCCGCGTCGACCTCGGCCAGGTCGGGGTCCCTCGCCAGCGCCTCCTCGCGCGACACCGGCGGTCGCAGCCAGGCCGGCGGCGTTGCCAGAGACGGGGTCGGCGCATCGGCCCGTCGCCAGCCCTCCAGTGCGGCTCGGCGCCGCAGGGTTCGCTCGGGTACGCCATAGCGTTCGGCCAGAACGGGCGCGGTGATGCCGGACCGATAGTCGTCCCGGATCAGGGCCCAGGTCTCGGCGGTGGGGCGGGGGGTGTGAGTGGCATGGGTCATCCAGCGAGTCTGGCACGGGCCGGATACAAGGCGCGTTCGAAGGGTCGCTGGCGAGGACGGTCATTGAAAAGGCGGCGGTTTTGAGCGTCAGCTGTCCTAACTCGGGCGATGATAACGGACACCCAGGAAGAGGGCGCAGACCCGGGGCGATCCCCCGAACGGCCTAGGTAGAATTACACCGGTCTGCGAAATTTACATTCCCTGAACACGTCAGGCGCTCCGTCCTCGCAGGGAGACGCCAGAATGACGCCGGCAGAGACGCACCAGATCGAAGTCGCGATGCTCAGTCGCTCGCGACAATGGACGGTCCGGATCGGGATGGCGGTCGTGATCGGAGCCGTTTTCTGCAACGTGTCGAGCGTGACGTTCAGCCTCGTCTGGCTGGCGATCTATGCCCTGACCCAGGTGGTCGAGAGCCAGATGGGACCCAAGGGGACGCTGGCCGCCTGGCTGGGCGCAGAGACCTATCCCCCGGTCTGTCTGGCGCTGGTCTTCATCAACAATGTCATCTTCGGCCTCGGCGGGGCCATGCCGATGCTGTCCGGCACGACCATGGGGCTGATCTGCGGCCCGCTCCTGCTCGGCGGGGCCTTCCTGAACGCGGTCATGGTCAGTCCGGGCTCCCGGCAGATGACGTTCTCGGCGGCGCTTCCGCCGGTCCTGTACCTGACGCTGGTTCCCGTCGGGGCCATCGCGCATGGCTTCGGAGCGCTGGAGGCCTTCCAGATCACCCTGGGTGCCCTGCTGCTGCCGGCCGCCGGGCTGGCGACGTGGATGAAGCTGTCCAGCACGGTGCTCGCCCTCGAGCGCGCCCAGACCGACGCCGAAGACGCCAACCGGGCGAAGAGCGACTTCCTGGCGACCATGAGCCACGAGATCCGAACGCCGCTGAACGGGGTGCTCGGGATGGCCCAGGCCATGACCGCCGACCGGCTGTCCGTGCGGCAGCGCCAGAGGCTGGATATCGTGACCCAGTCGGGCCACGCCCTGCTGACCATCCTCAGCGACGTGCTGGACCTGGCCAAGATCGAGGCGCGCAAGGTCGAGCTGGAAACGGCGGACTTCGACCTGGAGACCCTGGTGGAACAGTCGCGGGAAACGTTCCGGGCCGTCGCCGACGCCAAGGGGCTGTCGTTCGACGCACGGGTCGAGCCGGCGGCGGCGGGAACCTGGCGGGGGGACACGACCCGCCTGCGCCAGATCCTGTCCAACCTGATCTCGAACGCGATCAAATTCACGGATGCGGGCACGATCTCCGTGGTCGCCGATGCCGTCGATGGACGCCTGCGTGTCACCGTCGAGGACACCGGCGCGGGGGTGACGGCGGAGCAGCTGCCCCTGCTGTTCGGGAAGTTCGTCCAGGCCGACGCCTCGACCACCCGAAAACATGGCGGCACGGGCCTGGGACTGTCGATCTGCATGGAGCTGGCCCATCTGATGGGCGGGTCGATCGAGGCCGAGCGGATCGAGCCGCACGGGCTTCGTTTCACCTTCGAGGCACCGCTGGAGCGGGTCGACGCGCCACGCCATCCGGTCGGGGACCCGGGCGATGTCCCCGCGCGGGACCATCGCGCGCTGCGCGTCCTCGCCGCCGAGGATCACCCGGTCAACCGCCAGGTCCTGTCCGTGCTGCTCGGCCAGGCCGGCATCGTCCCCCATATCGTCGAGAACGGCGCCGAGGCCGTGGCGGCCTGGCGCCGGGGCGCTGCCGACGGGCTATGGGACCTGATCCTGATGGACGTCCAGATGCCGGTGATGGACGGCCCGACCGCCGCGCGCGCGATCCGCGCGGAGGAGGCGGACATGGGCCGCCCGCCCGTGCCCATCATCGCCCTGACGGCCAACGTGATGACCCATCAGGTCGAGGCGTATCGGCAGGCCGGAATGAACGTCAGCGTCGCCAAGCCGATCGAGATGGCGCGATTGCTGGCGGCCATCGAGGCCGTCCTCCCGACGTCGGAAGAGACCCGGACCGACGCCCTGGCCGACCTCGCGGCCTGAGCCCCCGGATCAGGCCGGGCGGCGGATCACAGGTCGACGCCCTTGTCCGCCCAGGCCGCCATTTCGCCGTCGGCGATCGTCAGCGAGATCCGCCAGCGGTCGCTGCGGCGCAGGATGTAGACATGCTCCCAGGTCGCGATGATCTCGCCGGCCTCGCCCAGCATCCGGTAGGCCATCCGCGCCTGGGCCACGTCCGGAAACAGGGCCTCGGCCGACAGCAGGTCACCCACGGGCCGGACCACGCCCTGCTGCCGATAGAATTCCATCAGGGTCACGCAGTGGTCGCGAAAGGCCGCGCGGGGCATGGCGAAATTGCCCGTGGGCGAGGGAAAGAGGCCGACCGGCTCCCACAGGTCGCTGAGGCGATCCGGGTCACGACGGGCGAAGGCCTCGACATAGTCGGCGAAGAAGGCGGCGAGGTCGGCCTGGACGGTCATTCGGATCCTGCGGAGGTTCGGGCCGGGCGACCGGTCAGGCGACGACGGTCAGGGGCGGGCGCGCGGACGCCGCCTCGATCTCGGCCCGGACGATGTCGTTGAACGTCAGGGTGGGATTGGCCTCGGCCAGCTTGCCGATCTTCATCCAGAACTCGGCCTGGGCATTGATGGACCGGCACATCACCGTGCTGGCGCGGCGGATGTCCTCGTGCAGGCCGTCGTCGATCTTCACTAGTCCCATGAGGGGCCCCTTCTTACGTATATGGATCATATACGGTTCGTATATGGGGCCGTCAATCCGGTGCGCACGTCCCGTACCGCGAACCTGACGACGGAACCCGGCGCGCGGGGCGGCCGTTCTGAAGCCCTTGTCCGCAGGGGTTGCCCGCATGTCCGATACCGCCGCCGAACCGAGCTTCCATCCGCCCGAGGACGCGGTCGAATTCTATGCGGAATCTCTGCGGCTGCTGCAGGAGAGCGGCATCCCCTTCCTGCTGTCGGGCACCTATGCGGTGACGGCCTATACCGGGATCCGGCGGCCGACCAAGGATCTGGACGTCTTCTGCAAGCCCGGGGACTATCCCCGGATCCTGGCCTATTTCCAGACGCGCGGGTACCGCACCGACGTCGAGGACGAGCGCTGGATCGCCAAGGTCTGGAAGGACGAGAAGCATTTCTTCGACGTGATCTTCGCCATGTCGAACGGCACCATCGCAGTGTCCGACAGCTGGTTCGGCGACGACACGATCGAGGTCTATGGCCACGCGGTGAAGATCACCCCGCCGACGGCGCTGATCCTGTCCAAGGTCTTCATCCAGGACCGCTATCGCTACGACGGGGCCGACGTGAACCACGTCATCCTGAAACAGTCCGAGGCCATCGACTGGAAGTCGCTGCTGGACCAGATGGATCTGTACTGGGAGGTGCTGATGGCGCACCTGCTGAACTTCCGCTTCGCCTATCCGACCGAGCGCGACAACATCCCGGCCTGGCTGATGACCGAACTGGCGCAGCGGCTGGAGGCCCAGGTCACCCTGCCCGCCCCGCGTGTCAAGGTGTGCCGCGGACGCCTGTTCAGTCCGCGCGACTATATCGCCGACATCACCGACTTCGGCTTCGGCGACGTGGTCGGCAAGGGCCTTGAGGAACGCCATGACCCGATACCCTGAACGAGGGCGCTATGTTCGCGACGCGGTCGCTCACGACTTGAGCGCAGATGCAGGGCGCTATGCTCGGCTCGCGGAGCCTCGCGACTTGAGCGCGGGGGTGGCCTGTGACCGATGACTTTCAGGCGCCGCAGCCGGGCATGGATGCGGGGCCGGCGAAACGGCTGCGCGTGGCGGCCGTGGGCGACCTGCACGTCGGCGAGGGTCCCTCGCCCTATCGCGACCTGTTCGAGCGGGTCAGCGACGACGCCGACGTGCTGTGCCTGTGCGGCGACATGGTCAATTTCGGCAAGACGGGCGAGGTCGAGGCCCTGCTGGAGGACCTCAAGCTCTGCACCATCCCCATCGTGGGCGTCATGGGCAACCACGAGCACGAGTGCGGCCAGCCCGAGGTGGTGATGGAGATGTTCTGCGACGCGGGCGTCACCATGCTGTCGGGCGGGCGCAACCACGAGATCGACGGCGTCGGCTTCGCCGGCACCAAGGGGTTCGTCGGCGGCTTCGGCCGCTACATGCTGAGTTCCTTCGGCGAGGCCTCGATCAAGGCCTTCGTGCAGGAGGCGGTCGAGGACGCCAACCAGCTGGAGACCTCGATCCGGTCGCTGCGGACCGAGCGGTCGGTGGTGCTGCTGCACTATGCGCCCGTGGTCGACACCGTGGTCGGAGAGCCGCCGGAGATCCATACCTTCCTGGGGTCGTCGCGGCTGGCCGAGACCATCGACCGCTACGACAACGTCAAACTGGTGGTCCACGGCCATGCCCACCGGGGCGCGCCCGAGGGGCGGACCAACCGGGGCGTGCCCGTCTATAATGTGGCCCTGCCGGTGCTGCGGACCCTGGGCGAGACGCCCTATCGGGTGTTCGAGGTCTAGACCGGGGCGATCTGTCGCTGCCCGGTCGTCAGCGTCCGTGGACAGGCCCTCCCGGCACGGGCGCGGGCGGTCGTGGGTCCGCACGTCGGTTGCGACCGGCAAAAGCCCATGCTATCAGGCGCCCGGCTTCCAGAGGGTCGTTCGCATGAACCGGTCACTGGCGTGCTTTCCTTAAGCATTTCAAGCCTTTGACCGGCGCGAGGCTCGCGGCCGGTCGTTTGAACAGATACGTATTCGGACGGACAGGCCTTGGCTGACGATTTCAGAACGACGGAAGTCGGCGCGCGCTATGCCCAGGCGCTGTTCGATCTCGCCCTTGAAACGGGCAAACTCGACGCCGTGCGCGCCGACCTCAAGTCGCTGAAGGCGGCCTGGGTCGAAAGCGCGGATCTGCGCCGCATGGCCATGTCGCCGATCCTGTCGGCCGAGGACCAGGGCAAGGGCCTGACCGCCATCGCCACGGCCGCCAAATTCGAGACGACGACCCGGAACTTCCTGGGTCTGCTGGCCCAGAACGGCCGCACCCGCGACCTGGGCGGCGTCATCACCGGCTTCGAGACCCTGTATGCCCGCCACACCGGCGTGGTGGCGGCCGAGGTCGTGTCGGCGATGCCGCTGACGACGGCCCAGACGACCCACATCCGCTCGGCCCTGATGCAGGCGCTGGGCAAGGCCCCCGAAATGACCGCCCGCGTCGATCCGTCGATCCTCGGCGGCCTGAAGGTCAAGGTCGGGTCGAAACTGTTCGACGCCTCGCTGAAGACCAAGCTCGACCAGATGAAGTTCGCCCTCAAACGGGCATAAGCCACACCACGATTTGACCGTCGGCCTCGCCGCCGACGCCCAAGAAGACGAAAGCCAGAGAGCCCGACCATGGACATCCGCGCCGCCGAGATTTCGGCCATCCTCAAGTCCCAGATCGCCAACTTCGGCGTCGAAGCCGACGTGTCCGACGTGGGTCAGGTCCTGTCGGTCGGCGACGGCATCGCCCGCATCCACGGTCTGGACAACGTCCAGGCCGGCGAGATGATCGAATTCCCCAAGGCCGGCGTGAAGGGCATGGCCCTGAACCTCGAGCGCGACAACGTCGGGGCCGTGATCTTCGGCGCCGACGCCCAGATCGCCGAAGGCGACGAGGTCCGCCGCCTGGGCGAGATCGTGGACGTTCCGGTCGGCAAGGGCCTGCTGGGCCGCGTCGTGAACCCGCTGGGCGAGCCGATCGACGGCAAGGGCCCGATCCAGTTCACCGAGCGTCGCCGCGTGGACGTGAAGGCTCCGGGCATCATTCCCCGCAAGTCGGTGCACGAGCCGATGCAGACCGGCCTGAAGGCCATCGACACCCTGATCCCCGTCGGCCGCGGCCAGCGCGAGCTGATCATCGGTGACCGCCAGATCGGCAAGACCGCCGTGGCCATCGACGCGATCCTGAACCAGAAGTCGATCAACGTCGAAGGCGCGTCGGAAGGCGAGAAGCTGTACTGCATCTACGTCGCCATCGGCCAGAAGCGCTCGACCGTCGCCCAGATCGTCAAGACGCTCGAGGAGCGCGGTGCCCTGGACTACACCATCGTCGTGGCCGCCACGGCGTCGGAGCCCGCCCCGCTGCAGTTCCTGGCCCCGTTCGCCGGCACCGCCATGGGCGAGTTCTTCCGCGACAACGGCATGCACGCCCTGATCATCTATGACGATCTGTCCAAGCAGGCCGTGGCCTATCGCCAGATGTCCCTGCTGCTGCGCCGCCCGCCGGGCCGCGAAGCCTATCCGGGCGACGTCTTCTACCTGCACAGCCGCCTGCTGGAGCGTTCGGCCAAGCTGAACGAGGACAACGGCTCGGGCTCGCTGACCGCCCTGCCGATCATCGAGACCCAGGCCAACGACGTCTCGGCCTATATCCCCACCAACGTGATCTCGATCACCGACGGCCAGATCTTCCTGGAATCCGACCTGTTTTACCAGGGCATCCGCCCGGCCGTGAACGTCGGCATCTCGGTGTCGCGCGTGGGCTCCTCGGCCCAGATCAAGGCGATGAAACAGGTCGCCGGTTCGATCAAGGGCGAGCTGGCCCAGTACCGGGAAATGGCCGCCTTCGCCAAGTTCGGCTCGGACCTGGACGTCTCGACCCAGCAACTGCTGGCGCGCGGCGCCCGCCTGACGGAACTGCTGAAGCAGCCGCAGTACTCGCCGCTGACCGTCGAGGAGCAGGTCGTCTCGGTCTATGCCGGCACGCGCGGCTTCCTGGACAAGATCGCCGTGGCCGACATCGGCCGCTTCGAGGCCGAACTGCTGGCCCGCATGCACTCGGCCCACCAGTCGACGCTGGACGCGATCAAGTCGACCAAGGCCCTGTCCAAGGACCTGGAAGCCGAGCTGAAGGCCGCGATCGAAGCCTTCGCCAAGACCTTCGCCTAAGTCTGACCCCGGAAAGCTGAAAGAGTAGCGCCCGATGGCCAGCCTCAAGGAAATGCGCAATCGGATCGAAAGCGTGAAGTCCACGCAGAAGATCACGAAGGCCCTGAACATGGTCGCCGCGGCCAAGCTGAAGCGTGCCCAGGGGCAGGCTGAAAGCGCGCGGCCCTATGCCCGCAAGATGGCCGCCGTCATCGCCAACCTGGCGGCGGGCGTGTCGGGCGACGGCGCACCCAAGCTGCTGTCCGGCACGGGCAACGACCACAAGCACCTGATCGTCGTGGCCACGGGCGACAAGGGTCTGGCCGGCGGGTTCAACACCAACGTCATCCGCGCCGCCAAGGAACGCATCAACACCCTGATCGCGAACGGCAAGGACGTGCGGATCATCGCCGTGGGCCGCAAGGTCCGCGACGGCCTGACCCGCCTGTACGGCGGCCGGATCATCAAGACGTTCGAGCTGAGCGACCACAAGGTCATCGGCATGACGACCGCAGAGCCGATCGCCCGCATGATCGCCGAGGAGTTCGAGGCCGGCAACGCCGACGTCGTGACCCTGTTCTACAGCCGCTTCCAGTCGGTCATCTCGCAGGTGCCGACGCCCAAGCAGCTGATCCCCGCGGTCGTCGACGGCGATGCCGCCCCGGTCGACCTGAACGGCGCGGTCTATGAATACGAGCCCTCGGAAGAGGAAATCCTCGAGACCCTGCTGCCGCGCAACCTGACGACCCAGGTCCTGGCCGCCCTGTTCGAGAACCAGGCCAGCTTCTTCGGGGCCCAGATGGGCGCCATGGACAATGCCACGCGCAACGCGGGCGAACTCATCACCTCCCTGAGGCTGACGTACAACCGCAAGCGCCAGGCCCAGATCACCACCGAACTGATCGAGATCATCGCCGGCGCGGAAGCGCTCTGATCCTCCGATCCTGACAGATACAGACCGAAACGGACCCCACCGATGACCGACACCGTCGCCCCCAAGAAGCCCGCCGCGCCCCGCAAGCCCAAGGCGCCCGTCGCCCCCGCCGCCGCCTCGGCGACCGGAAACGCCGCCTATACGGCCGGCACCGGCGTGGGCAAGATCGCCCAGGTCATCGGCGCCGTGGTGGACGTCGAGTTCACCGGCCAGCTGCCCGCCATCCTGAACGCGCTGGAAACCCAGAACGTCGACCAGAAGACGGGCGAGCCCTTCACCCTGGTCCTCGAAGTCGCCCAGCACCTGGGTGAGAACATGGTCCGCGCCATCTCGATGGACACCACCGAGGGCCTGACGCGCGGCCAGCCGGTGACCGACACCGGCACCTCCATCCTGGCACCGGTCGGCCCGGGCACGCTCGGCCGCATCATGAACGTCGTCGGCGCGCCGATCGACGAACAGGGCCCGATCGCCACCACCATGTACCGCCCGATCCACCGCGAGGCCCCGACGTTCGAGGAACAGTCGACCTCGTCGGAAATCCTGGTCACGGGCATCAAGGTCATCGACCTGATCTGCCCCTACACCAAGGGCGGCAAGATCGGCCTGTTCGGCGGTGCCGGCGTGGGCAAGACCGTGACCATGCAGGAGCTGATCAACAACATCGCCAAGGCCTACGGCGGCTATTCGGTGCTGGCCGGCGTGGGTGAGC
Organism: Brevundimonas subvibrioides ATCC 15264; assembly: GCF_000144605.1. Classification (NCBI taxonomy): domain Bacteria; kingdom Pseudomonadati; phylum Pseudomonadota; class Alphaproteobacteria; order Caulobacterales; family Caulobacteraceae; genus Brevundimonas; species Brevundimonas subvibrioides. The sequence goes on from NC_014375.1 coordinate 122,219, forward strand.
GCACCCGCGAGGGCAACGACCTGTATCACGAGATGATCGAGTCCAACGTGAACGTGGACCCGTCCAAGAACGGCGGCTCGACCGAGGGCTCGAAATGCGCCCTCGTCTACGGCCAGATGAACGAGCCTCCCGGCGCCCGCGCTCGCGTCGCCCTGACCGGCCTGGCCCAGGCCGAGTACTTCCGCGACGAGGAAGGCAAGGACGTGCTGCTGTTCGTCGACAACATCTTCCGCTTCACGCAAGCCGGTTCGGAAGTGTCCGCCCTGCTGGGCCGCATCCCGTCGGCCGTGGGCTATCAGCCGACGCTGGCGACCGAGATGGGCAACCTGCAGGAGCGCATCACCTCGACCAAGAAGGGTTCGATCACCTCGGTCCAGGCCATCTACGTGCCCGCCGACGACCTGACCGACCCCGCGCCCGCCGCCTCGTTCGCCCACCTGGACGCGACGACCGTGCTGAACCGCGACATCGCCGCCCAGGCCATCTTCCCGGCCGTGGACCCGCTGGACTCCACCTCGCGGATCATGGACCCGCTGGTGATCGGCGAGGAGCACTATCTGGTCGCCCGTTCGGTCCAGGAAGTGCTGCAGCAGTACAAGGCCCTGAAGGACATCATCGCCATCCTGGGCATGGACGAGCTGTCGGAAGAGGACAAGCTGATCGTCTCGCGCGCCCGCAAGATCCAGCGCTTCCTGTCCCAGCCCTTCTTCGTCGCCGAGCAGTTCACCAACTCGCCCGGCAAGTTCGTCGAGCTGGCCGACACCATCCGCAGCTTCAAGGGCATCGTCGCCGGTGAATACGACCACCTGCCCGAAGCCGCCTTCTACATGGTCGGCCCCATCGAGGAAGCCGTGGAGAAGGCCCAGAAGCTGGCGGCGGACGCGGCGTAATGGCGGGCAAGCTCAGCTTCTCGCTGGTGTCGCCCGAACGCGAGGTCTTCTCGGGCCTCGTGGACCAGGTCGACGCGCCCGGCGTCGAAGGGGACTTCGGCGTCCTGGCCGACCACGCGCCCTTCATGACCGCCCTGCGCGAAGGCCCGGTCGTGGTGTTCGACGGGTCGTCGCGGCGCACCTTCACGGTGCGCGGCGGCTTCGCCGACGTGACTCCCGCCGGCCTGTCCATCCTGGCCGAGGAAGCCACCGAGATCGCGGCGGCCTGATCCCGACATGGCCGGGCCGGGGGCCATCCTGACCCTGGCCTGGATCGGAGCCGTCCTCGGACCTCTCGGCTGCATCTTTCTGATCCGGCGACTGCTTCGCGGTCGCCGGATTTTTCTTGTCGGAACGCTGGGCCTGCGGGCTCTATGACGAGGGCGGCCGCAAGCTGTTTGTGACCGGTGGGGTGGGGATCTCCATCCTGCCGGTCCGGTTCCGCGCGCCGCCCGAGATCGTCATCCTGACGCTGAAACGCGCGAACGGAGCCCCCTCATGACCCCCATCGACCTGGCCGGCATCTTCGGCGTCCTGCTGATCCTGGTGGCCTATGCCGGGGCGACGTCGGGAAAGCTCGATCCCAAGCAGTGGCCGGCCCTGTGCCTGAACCTTTCCGGAGCCCTGCTGATCCTGTGGTCGCTGTCGGTGGACTTCAACCTGTCGGCGGCGCTGATGGAGGGCGCCTGGGCCCTGGTCGCGATCGCCGGATTGGTGCGGCTGGCGCTGCAGCGGCGCGGCTGACGGTTTCCGACGGCGCGGGGTGGAGGCCGTCCGGGCTCTGGGCGCCGCTGAGGCGCATGGCTAAGCTTCGTCGACCTTGAGAGGAACGACGCCATGCCGCTGTCCCCTGCCCGCCTGTCCGCCGTCGCCCTGGCCCTGGCCGCCCTGGCACCCGGGGCGAAGGCCCAGACCCCCGACGCCGTACCCGCCGCCGCCTTCATGCACGCGGTGCGGTCGGTATGCGCGCCTAACATCGCGGGACGTCTGCCGTTCGACCTGATGAACGCCGACCTGAATGCCGACAGGGTGGTGCTGGTCGATGCGTCGCAGGACGCCCCCACCCGGTCGGCCTTCCACGATCTGGAATGGGCCGACCTCGAGTTCGGCTTCGTCGTCTCCGACACCGGCAGCATCGTCGTCGGGGTGAACGAGACTGTGGCCTGGTGCCGGGTTGTGGCCCTGGGTGTGACCCCGGCCGATGTCGCGGCGATGAAGGCCGGGCTGGCGACGCTGGACGACTGGTCCGAGACGGGCCGGCTGGAGGCGGGCGTGACCCAGTATTTCGCGCGGCTGGACGGCGAGGCCGTCTTCGCCCGCGTGATCGACCCCGCGATGGCCCCCGGCTATGGCCGCACCGCCGGGCTGATCGTCACCCTGATGAACCCGGCGGCGCAGGAAGACTGAGGCTCCGGCGGGGGCGACGGCTGGCGCGGCGCATGGCGACCTGTTACGGCGCGATATGCTCGAGCTTCGACCCAACTGCGAATGCTGCGACCGGGACCTGCCGTATGACAGCCCTGACGCGCGCATCTGCACCTTCGAATGCACCTTCTGCGCCGACTGCGCGGAGGATGTCTGCCTGAACTGCGGGGGTGAGCTGGTGAAGCGACCGGTCCGGCCGGCGCGGCTGCTGGAAAAATACCCGCCGTCGACGAAGCGGGTGCTGAAGGACGTCTGTCCCCAGGCTGAATCCCGTGGGCTCAGCCGGCGAACCGGCTGAACGCCGCCACCACCTGGACATAGGCCTCGCGCTTGAACGGCACGATCAGGTCGCAGGCCTCGGACAGGTCGCCCCAGCGCCAGGAATCGAACTCGACCTCCGCATGGCGGTTCAGGTCGATCTCGTCCGCGGGGCCGGTGAAGCGGAAGGCGAACCAGACCTGTTTCTGGCCGTCCCACGGCTTCCGCCCCTTGAGTTTGTGCGCCAGCCTCAGGGCCTCGGGGAAGTCGTAGACGATCCAGCCGTCGGTCCGCCCCAGCAGTTCCACCGAGGTGACGCCGGTCTCCTCCTCCAGTTCGCGCCGGGCGGCGGCCTCGAGGTCCTCGCCCTTGTCCACGCCCCCTTGCGGGAACTGCCAGGCGTGGCCGGTCAGCTGGCCGGCGCGGTGGCCGTACCAGACCTGGCCCTCGGCATTGAACAGGACGACGCCGACGTTGGGGCGGTGTTTGGGGAAGTCAGACATGGAGGCAGTAGGCAGTAGGCAGTAGGCAACAGGAAGCAAGGAAAATGGCGGGCGCGCAGGTCGGGATTTGCGAGGGGCGCACGATCGCGGCACCCTACTGCCTACTGCCTACTGCCTACTGCCTGCGCGTCAGCGCCCCGGCCGCTGCGTCATCGCCGACGCCGGGGCCAGCTGCAGGCCGCGGGCGTCGAGGCCGGCGGTCCAGCGGGCGGCCGCCTCGACCGTGACGGGATAGGCGAAGCCGGTGCCGAGCGCCGCGCCGCGGCTCTTGGCGGTGGCCTCCAGCATGTTCAGGGCCCCGATGATGGCGGCGGGGGTCTGGGTCTCGTCGATGATGCTGTCGGCAGAGGCTCTGGCCCAGGCCCCCGGGCGGCGGCGGGCCGAGCCATCGTCGAGGAAGGCGATGCCGCGCTGGCGCAGGATGCCGAGGAAGGCGCTCATGCCCGTGTCCGAGGTCACGAACCGGTCGCCCAGATAGTTGGTGACCCCGAAATAGCCGGTGGCGCGACCCAGCAGCCAGGCCATCTTGGCCTGGACATCGTCGGGCGTGGCGTTGTTCAGCAGGGTGTAGGGGCCGGGATCGGTGTTGGGATAGCCGGTCGGCTCCATCGGGATCTCGATCATCACCTCATGGCCCTGGGCGCGGGCGAGGTTGATCCAGCCCTGCAGGCCCTCGGCATAGGGCACGAACGACAGGGTGACGTCGGCGGGCAGGCGCTCGATCGCGGCGCGGGTCGTCACGGCGTTGAGGCCGAGGCCGCCGACGATCAGGGCGACGGTCGGCTTGCCGTTGGGGCGGAAGGGCCGGGCATAGGCCTGGGCCGGGACGCGGCCGTCCGACGCGATGACCGGCAGGAAGCCCTGCGGTCCCGGCTGGCTGAGGCCCGCGATGGGGGCGGCGACGAGGGGTTGGGCGGGCTGGGGCGGGGCCGCGATGGCCGAGCCTCCAGCGACGCTGGCGCCGTCGGGCAGGGTGATCAGGGCATCGCCTCCGGCCGCGCCGGTGGCGGGGTCGACGGGGGCGCCGGACAGACCCTGCCAGGCCCCGAAGCCGCCCATGCTGAACGCTTCCAGGCCCGAGGGCGCGGGCGGGGCGACGGGGGCCTCGCGCTTCAGGGCGACGCGGGCGGAAGGCGTACCGGCGCGCGGATCGCCCAGAACGGTCAGGAACAGGGCGACGGTGCCCAGCAGCAGCAGGCCCGCGGCCCCGACGGCGACGGGCGGCTTCTTCAGCAGCGCCCCGACCGGCTTGAAGTCGAGTTTCAGCCCCCGGCCCGTGGGCGGGGCACCGGCGGCGGCGGCGAGGGCGGACTGACGCTTGGCGAACATGATGGGCGGACGCTCGATGCAGGGACCGGACGGATTTCCAGACCTCGACCTTCGCCTGCGACTATGAACGGACGGCGGTTAAGAAAGCCTAACGGGGCGTTAGGCATGTTTCTGGCCGCTGACGCGGCGCGCTATGGTCGGCTCGCGGAGCCTCCCGACTTGAGCGCGTCTTTGCCAGTCAGTCCTGTCTATTCCCCCTCGGGCTCTTCCGTCGTGTCGACGGCGGCGGTCTGGACCGTGCCGTCGCTGATGACGATGCCCTCGGGTGCGGCGGCCAGGCGGGTCAGGTCGCCACCGGCGCGCAGCACGTCGAGCGCCCGCTGCAACTGGTAGTCGGCGTCCTTGTCGTAGTCCTCGCCCGGGGCCTCGCGCGGGGTGTGCGCTCCCTTGCGTTCGGCCCCGATGGAGGCGTCCAGCGCTGTGGCATAGGCGGCTTCGGAATAGATGAAGCTGGAGCGCGAGACGATACGGGCCTCGGCCTCGTTGCGGGCCACCTCGAGGTCCGGCTCGATGCCGATCTTCTGGATCGAGGCCCCCGACGGCGTGTAGTAGCGCGCCGTCGTGATCGACAGGGCTCCGTCCTGGCCGTTGCGCAGGGGGATCACGGTCTGGACCGAGCCCTTGCCGAAGCTGGTCAGGCCGACCAGCGTCGCCCGCTCCTGGTCCTTCAGGGCGCCCGCCACGATCTCGGACGCCGAGGCCGAACCGTAGTTGATCAGAACCACCAGCGGCAGGCCGCCGGTCAGGTCGCCGGACCGGGCGGCATAGCGTTCGATCTGGTCGGGCTTGCGCCCCCGCTGGCTGACGATCTCGCCGCGTTCCAGGAAGGCGTCGGACACGTCGATGGCGGCGGTCAGCAGCCCGCCCCCGTTGTTCCGCAGATCCAGGACGAAGCCCTTCACGTCGGGCTTCTCGGTCTTGATCTTCTCGATCGCGGCGGCCAGTTCACGGCCGGTGTTCTCGTTGAAGGTCGAGATACGCAGATAGCCGAAATCGCCCTCCAGCCGCCCGGTGACGCTCTCGACCTTGATGACCTCGCGGACGAGGGTGGTTTCCAGCGGCTCCTCGCCGTCGCGCAGGAAGGTGACCTTGACCGAGGTGCCCATGGCGCCGCGCAGCTTGTCCGACACCTGGGAGACCGTCAGGCCCGAGGCGTTCTGGCCGTCGATGGCCGAGATGATGTCGCCCGCCTTGACGCCCGCGCGGGCGGCGGGGCTGTCGTCCATCGGCGAAATGACCTTCACCAAGCCCCCCTCGGCCGAGATGGTCAGGCCGACGCCCGAATACTCGCCGGTGGTGCGCTCCTGCAGGTCGCCAAATCCGTCCGGCGACAGATAGTTGGAGTGGGGATCCAGCGCGGTCATCATGCCCGCCAGCGCCGCCTCGATCAGCTTCTTGTTGTCGACCGGGACCACGTAATACTGCTCGACCACCGCCAGGGTGTCGCCGAACAGCTGCAGCATGCGGAAGGTCTCGTTTCGCGGCGTCTGGGACGCCACGGTCATCCCGCTGAGGCCCAGGGCGAGGACGGTGCCACCGGCGATGAGCAGTTTACGCATTCGGTCTCTTTCAGCCCGCCGATCCGGCGGAAACGTCGTGGAACGGCATGTCACGATGAAATCGTGGCGACGCCGCGTCGGTGGATAAAATCAGTGCGCGGCGGGGTTGGGAAGCGGTTTCGCCTGTTTCCGCTCTTTAGAGATAGGGAGCCGGATCGATGGGGCGATCCTCGCGGCGCAGTTCCAGATAGACCTCTCCGCCCGCCGTTCCGGTCCCGACCGGCTGGCCGTCGGCGATCCGGTCCCCGGCGGTGACCGAAACCCCGTCCAGACCCGCGATCACGGCCCGCCAGCCGGGCCCGAGATCGAGGATGACCACCTGGCCCCAGCCGCTCAGTGGACCGGCATAGTCGACCCGGGCGGCGGCGGGCGATGTGACCGGCCCGGCCGACGAGGGCCAGCGCCAGCCGCTGGATCCGCGTCCGAACCGGACCGTCGGCGATCCCGCGACCGGCGGCGTCAGGCGGGCGCGACCGGCGGGCAGGCGCATGGCGGGGGTGGCGTCCTCGGACCGGGCCACGTCGGCGGGGCGGCCCCCCAGATTGCGGATGCGGGTTTCCAGCGCCGCCGAGGCGCGCTCGGCCCGGTCGGCGTCGGCCTTCAGCACGGCCAGAAGGGCGGCGCGGCGGGCGACCAGATCCTCGATCTCGGCCCGGCGATCCCCTTGCGCGCTCTCGCTGGTCAGCAGGCGCTCGCTGGCCAGGACGGCGAGGCGGCGGATGCGGCGCACCTCGGCCTGACGCGCATCGAAGCCGGCGGCGCGGCGCTGAAGCGCGGGGGCCATGGCCTTCATCAGGATGGCGGCGCGCACGCTGTCGACCGCCTCGTCCGCCGGGATCAGCAGGGGCGGCGGCGGACGGCGGCTCATCATCTGCAGGGCCGAGAACAGCCGGCCCTGCGCATCCCGCGTGCGGGCCAGTTCGGTGACGATGGCGGCCTCGCGTCGGGACAGGTCGCGCAGACGCTGGCGCTGGGACGACATCTGGATGTCGTCGGCCGTCTGGTCGCGCCGCAGGGAGGCCAGCTGACGGTCGAGCGCGGCGAGGGAGACGGTGGCCTCGGCCGCGTCGGCGCGCAGGCGGCGAGCGCGAATGACCTCGTCGCGGTAGCGGGCCTGAAGCTGCTCCAGATCCTCCTGCACCGATGCCGCCGCCGGCAGGGCCGACAGGGCGATCAGCAGGGACAGGAGGACAGGCCTATTCATCAGTCGCGATGATAGGGTGATCCGGCCAGGATCGTCACGGCCCGGTACAGCTGTTCGGCCAGCATCGCGCGGGCCAGGGCGTGCGGCCAGGTCTGGGGCCCGAAGGCCAGGGTCGATCCGGCGGCGGCCAGGACCGAGGCGTCCAGCCCGTCCGCCCCGCCGATGGCGAAGACCAGTCGCCGCTCGCCCCGGTCGCGCAGGGTGGCGATGTGGTCGGCGAAGGCGCGGCTGGGATAGGTCCTGCCCCGTTCGTCGCAGGCGATCAGGTGCGCCCCTTCCGCTGCGGCCAGGATCAGTTCGGCCTCCGGCGCCTTGCCGGGCTTGCGCGGGTCGAGGTCGACCAGATCAAGCGGGCCGAGCCCGAGCGCCCGCCCGGCGGCGGTGGCGCGGGCGGCATAGTCGGTCGCGAGCGTGGCTTCGGGACCGCGACCGGGTTTGCCGATGGCGACGATGGCGAGTTTCATCGGCGTCCCTTCTCCCCTTGCGGGAGAAGGTGGCAGCCGAAGGCTGACGGATGAGGGGTCAAGTTGGCGTTCGAGATGAGGGTCAGGCTCCGCAACTTCGGGCGTCGTGGTGACCCCTCATCCGACCTCGCTTCGCTCGGCCACCTTCTCCCGCAGGGGGAGAAGGGTTTTTACGCCTGCGCCGTCCGGTGCGCGCTGTCGACAGCCCAGATCTTCTCGATGTTGTAGAACATCCGGACTTCGGGGCGGAACAGGTGGACGATGACGTCGCCGGCGTCGATCAGAACCCAGTCGCAGTGCGGCAGGCCCTCGACCTTGGCGCGGCCCAGACCCTGTTCCTTCAGTGTGCGCAGCAGGTGGTCGGCCAGGGCGCCGACGTGACGGTGCGAGCGGCCGGAGGCCACGATCATGGTGTCGGCCATCGGGGATTTCCCCTTCAGGTCGATCAGGACGATGTCCTGGGCCTTGTCCTCGTCCAGCTTGGACAGGAGGGCGATCTCCAGCGGGTTCGATCCGGTGGGCACCTCGCCCTGCCGGTCGAAGTTCGAGGCGTCGTCGGCGTCGTCGGAATCCGCGTTGAACAACGGGAAGTCGGCGGCGGAATCGTCGGAAAGGTCTTCGTCCGAACCGTCGTCGCCGTCCTCGGCGTGGATGGGTTCGATCGGGTCCATCTCGTGGGCCGTGTTGGAAACGGCGTCGTCCTGAACGGGATGGTCTTGCGCGTCGTGCGCGGGCGAGGGGGTCAGCGGAAGGCTCCGGGCGGGTTCACTAAAGAGGCTCTCTAGCATGAAAGCCCGGAAAGGTCACCTTTGGGCTTTGGCCCGCAGCGCTGTGGACGAACTCGGGTTCAGGGGGGCGGTCAGATAGGTCCAGGCCGGGGCGCCCATCAGGGGCAGCATCCGCGCCTCTTCCGACGCGACGCGGTGGCCGGCGAAGCGGCGGGCAGCCGGGGCCGAGCGGCTCTCCAGCAGGGATCCGGGCCGGGCCACGACGGCCACGGGCATCATGCGCATGATGTCGGTCCAGCCGCGCCAGCGATGAAAGCTCTCCAGATTGTCGGACCCCATCAGCCAGACGAAGCGCACCCCCGGATGCCGCGCCTTCAGCGCTCTCAGGGTATCGACCGTCCAGCGGGTGCCCGCGCGGGTCTCGAAGTCCGAGACGATCATGCGCGGGCCCGGAGCGATGGCCCGCGCGGAGGCCAGGCGGTCGGCCAGGGGCGCGGTCTGGCGGGCATCCTTCAGCGGATTCTGGGGCGAGACCAGCCAGACGACGCGATCGAGATCCAGCCGCCGCATCGCGGTCTCCGCCACATGGGCGTGGCCGTCGTGCGCCGGATTGAACGACCCGCCGAACAGCCCGACCCGCATGCCGGGGCGGAGGTCCAGCCCGTCCCTCAGGGCTCCGGGTCTGGGACCGCTGGCCTTGGGCGCGGGACCGGCATGAAAGAAGGACAAGCGGCGGGTCTCGGGTCAGGGCCGGAGGGCGGTTATGCTCACGAATGAGCAAACAGGTCCGCAGCTAACACGGCCCCGGCGCGCTTGTCGCCCGTCAGCCGCCGGTTTTCTTGAAGGTGTCGCCCACCACCGTGGGATCGGGGCCGTCAGGGCCCGCGTTCTCGCGGCCCTGTTTGCCGGTGCGTTCGACGGCCTGATCCGACGTCGAGGCATCGGGCTTGCCGCCGGGAATGGCCCCGTTCTTCTCGCGGCCGCGGGTCTGGTCTCTATCGGTCATGCTGGCTCCTTGCGGGGGAAGGAGCGGACGAAGGACCGATGCGGTTCCCGGTTTCAGCGAGTCCGGGTCACGCTTTCGGCGGACCCGCGCCGGGACCCATCTCAAGCGATCAAGCTCTGGATCAGGGCTTCCAGCCGTCGGCGAAGGTCTCGATCTCGTCGCCTTCCTCGTCGATCTCGCCACGGGTCTTGCGGACCTCGGCCCAGGCGGCGCGGAGCAGTTCGGGCACGCCCTCGCCCGACACGCCCGAGACCAGCATGGGCCGGCGACCGGCGACGGCGGCCAGTTCGGCGGCCTTCTCCTCGCGCGCCTCGGGGGTCAGGGCGTCGATCTTGTTCAGCGCCAGGATCTCCTGCTTGTCGGCCAGGCCCTCTCCGTAGGCGTCCAGCTCGCCGCGGATGATGCGGTAAGCCTCGGCGACATCGTCCTGGGTGCCGTCGATCAGGTGGATCAACGAGGCCGAGCGTTCGACGTGGCCCAGGAACCGGGTACCCAGCCCCGCCCCCTCGGACGCACCCTCGATCAGGCCGGGGATGTCGGCGATGACGAACCGCTCGCCCGGCGACAGGTCGACCATGCCGAGGTTGGGGGCCAGCGTCGTGAACGGATAGTCGGCGATCTTGGGCCGGGCGGCGGAGGCGGCGGCGAGGAAGGTCGACTTGCCGGCGTTGGGCAGGCCCGCCAGGCCGATGTCGGCGATCAGCTTCAGCCGCAGCCAGATCCACATCTCCTGGCCTTCCTGGCCGGGGTTGGCGTGGCGCGGGGCCTGGTTGATCGGGCCCTTGAAGCGGACATTGCCCCAGCCGCCGTTGCCGCCGCTGAGCAGCAGCTCCTTCTGGCCCGCCTCGACCATGTCGAGCACGACCGTCTCCTTGTCCTCGCCCAGCACCTGGGTGCCGACCGGGACCTTCAGCACGATGTCCTCGCCCTTGGCCCCGTGCATCTGGCGGCCCTGGCCGTGGCCGCCGGTCGGGGCCTTGAAATGCTGCTGGTAGCGATAGTCGATCAGGGTGTTTAGACCGTCCACGGCCTCGACCCAGACGTTGCCGCCATTGCCGCCGTCGCCGCCGTCCGGCCCGCCGTTCGGGATGAATTTCTCCCGCCGGAACGAGACGGAGCCCGCCCCGCCGTTGCCGGAGCGGATGTAGATCTTGGCCTGGTCGAGGAACTTCATTCGGGTATTTCTAAGAGGGGCGCTACCGCTCGGCTCGCGGAGCCTCGCTGCTTGAGCGCCGCCTATAGGCGAAGAGAGCGGCGAATTACAGGCGGGCGTACGACGGACGTCTCCCTCCCCCTCGGGGGAGGGTCGTCAGCGCGCAGCGATGGCGGGGTGGGGAGGGCACGGCGATCCAGATACAGACCTGTGCGGCCTTGCCTCGCCGCCCCCACCCGGCCTCGCTTCGCTCAGCCACCCTCCCCCGAGGGGGAGGGAGAGGGTCCTAGTTGCCGTACGCCACCGGCATGCCGCCGTTGACCCGTCCGCCCGCGCGATAGCGGTCGCGCAGCAGCATCTGGCGGCTGGTCAGGGACTGTTCCTGGCCGTTGATGAACTCGGCGGTGACCAGGGACAGGGGCTCCAGCGGGTCGCCGGACCAGACCACCACGTCGGCGGCGGCCCCGGCGCGCAGCTCGCCGAACTGTCCGCCCATGCCGAAGATGCGGGCCGGGTTGACGGTCAGGGCCGCGATCGCCGCCTCGAACGGCAGGCCGTGCGAGACCGCGTTTCCGGCGTTGTAGCGGGCCTCGCGGGCCCGGTGGACGCCATTGCCCTTGATGGCGATGACCACGCCCGCCGCGTTCAGGGCCGCGGCGTTCTCCATGCGGGAGGCGCGGGTCTCGATGCTGCCGGGCAGGTTGTCGATCGGGTTCAGCAGCACGGGCACGCCGGCCGCCGCGATCTGGGGCGCGACCAGCCAGCCTTCGTCGGCGCCGTCGAGGATGACCTTGACCCCCTCCTCGTCGGCGAGGCGCAGGACCTGCAGGATGTCGGCCGCGCGCCGCACGGTGACGACCACCGGCATCTCGCCGTTGGCGACCGGGATCAGGGCCTCCAGATCGGCGCGGGACAGGCTGAGGTCGCGCAGGCCCGCCCGGTCGTAGGCGGCCTTGTTGCGGGCATACAGACGCACCTCGGACAGGGTCTCCCTGAACTGGACGAACTGGGCGCCGCGCGCGCCCCCGGCGATGCCGGCCCCCGCTTCGCCGAACGGGGCGACCATGGCCACGCGTGGCTTGACCAGAATGTCGGTCCCGGCGGCCAGATGGATCACCGAGGCCGTGCCCGCGAACAGGCCGGGCGTCTGGTAGCCGCCGTCGCCGGCACCCGCGAACTCGACCTCGCCATCGTCCTGGTGCAGGCCGCCGCCGCCCGAACCCGCGTGGTTCGGCATGACGATGGCCCGGGTGATGCCGCCCAGACGCGCCACCGGCAGGGTGAAGGACCAGGGATCGAGGCCGTAGCTGACGTCGAACGAGGCGGAGATGGTGTTGGCCCGGTTGGACAGGTCGTCCGACCCGTCGACGGACGAGATCTCGGACGCGCCCAGCCCGGCGTCCACGGCGACGAAGCCGGGGGCGACGACCTTGCCGCGCGCGTCGATGATCCGGGCCCCCGACGGCGCCGCGCCGGTGCCGACGGAGACGACGCGGCCGTTCTGGATCACGACGGTGCCGTTCTCGATGATCGAGGTGCCGGTCAGGACCCGGCCGCCGGTGATGGCGGTCAGCTCCTGGGCGAGGGCGGGCATGGCCGACAGGGCGAGCGCCGTCAGCGAGATCAGGGCGAGACGACGCATCAGCGGGCTCCTTCGTTCACGGTGGCGGCGACCAGGCCGAAGCCGGGCTGGCCCAGTTCGAAGTCCGAGACGGGCTGATAGCGGGGATCGAACCGGTCGAAGGTCAGGGCCCCGTCGATGAAGACCTGGTCGGCGCGGGCATAGACGCTGAACGGATTGGCGCTCCAGATCACGACGTCGCCGCGCTTGCCGGGCTCCAGCGAGCCCGTCTCGTCACCGATGCCGATGGAGCGGGCGGCGTTGGAGGTGATCCAGCTGATGGCGTGGGCCTCGGTGATGTCCAGCCCGGCGGCGCGGCCGGCGGCCAGGGCCGCGGCGGCCTCCTGGTTCAGGCGCTGGGTCAGCTGGGCGTCGTCGGAGTGGATGACGGCGCAGGAGCCTTCGGGCGCATCAACGAGGGCGACGTTCGCCTCGATCCCGTCCAGGGCCTCCATCTTGAAGCCCCACCAGCCGGTCCACATGTCGGCGCAGACCCCGGCCGCGGCCAGTTGCGGAGCCAGTTTGTAGGCCTCGATGGCATGGTGGAAGGCCGTGATCCGGTAGCCGAACTCCTTGGCGATATCGAGCATCACGGCCATCTCGTCGGCGCGATAGCAGTGGTTCTGGACCATGATGGTGCCGTCCAGAACCCCGGCCAGGGTCTCGTTCTGCAGGTTGCGGGTGGGCGGCGAGCCCTCGCCCGTCTCGCGCCACTTGTCCCATTTGTCGCGATAGTCCTGGGCGGCGATGAAGGCGGCGCGGTAGCCGGCGACATTGCCCATGCCGGTGGCGGGCGACTGGTTGCGGCCGCCATAGACGCGGCTGGGGTTCTCGCCGCAGGCCATTTTCACGCCATAGGGCGCGCCCGGGAACTTCATGCCCTGCATGGTGATGGAGGGGATGTTGCGGACGGTGACCGAGCGGCCGCCGAACAGGTTGGCCGATCCGGGCAGGATCTGCAGCGTGGTGATGCCGCCCGCGCGGGCGGTGTTGAAGCCCGGATCCTGGGGCCAGATCGAATGCTCGGCCCAGACCTGGGCGGTGTTCGGGCTGGTCGCCTCGTTGCCGTCGCTCATGCCGCTGACGCCGGGCGAGGGATAGACGCCGAGGTGGGAGTGGACGTCGATGATGCCCGGGGTGACGAACCGGCCGCGCGCGTCGACGACGCGGTATCCGGCGGGCACCGGGGTCGAGGCCGGGCCGACCGCCTCGACCTTGCCGTCCGAGACCAGGACCACGCCGGCCTCGATCCGCTGGTCGGTGCCGGTCAGGACCGTTCCGCCGACGATGGCGACGTTGTCGCGCGGCAACGGTTGATAGGTGGAGGGATAGGGGTCCGGGTTGGCGGCGTAGTCCAGGCCGGTGGCCAGGGTCCGCTCGCTCGAGGCCTCCGCCTCGTCCGATCCGTCGGGGCTTGCGGCCCCGTCCCCGGTGGTGGCACAGGCCGATAGCGCCAGCGCGCAGGCGAAGACGGCGAGGCTGGGGCCCCGCAAGGCGTGACGGATCATGGAACGCTCCCCTGTGATGCCGACGGCACCGAACGAGGGAGGATTACAAAGGCCTACGGCGTCGTCCGTCAAAGGCGGAAATGTTACAGATCGGTAAGACGGGCCCGCAGCCCCGCGTCGTCCAGGCCTTCGACCTCGATCATCTTCAGCCGCGACTGTCCGCCGCGCGCAAGGGATACGGTCGAGCGGGGCACGCCGAGGGCCTTCGCCAGCAGCAGGATCAGGGCCGCATTCGCCTCGCCCTCGACCGGGCGGGCGCGGACCCGGACCTTGAGGACGGGCCGACCCTCGGGGTCTGCATCCCAGCCGTCGATGCGGTCGGTCGAGGCCCCGGGGGTCAATCTGACGGGGAGGCGCGCCATGATGGGTTCAAGCGGCCCGGGCCCGGCTCCGCAGCGACAGGCAGTAGCCGAAGGTGACGGCGATCCCGGCGATCACCGCGCCGCAGCCGATCATCACCGCCGTCGCGATCGGCGCGAAGAGGAAGGCTGCCGTATAGACGAGGCCGCTGATCACCATGGACCAGGCGGCGACGCGCTGAGCTTTCCGCGCACCGGCGCCCGGGACGAAGGTCTTGGGGATGCGGTTGCCGAACGCGACGATCATCAGGCCGGTGGCCCCCAGCACGATCCGCAGGGTGGTCTCATGGTCGATATAGCCCTGGCTGCGGGCGAAACTGGCACCCAGCGCCAGGGCGACGATGCCGCCGCCCCAGGCCAGGCTGTTGATCAGGTCCTTGTTCATTTCGCAGGCTCCTCTGGGGGCGTCGACGGCCGGGCGTCGAGACCGAACGAATGGACGAAGCCCAGCAGGGCCTCTTCGAGCACAGACAGTTTCAGGTGATAGACGACCGTCTTTCCGGCTTTCTCGGCGTGGACCAGGTCGGCCTCTTTCAACACCGCGAAATGCGCCGACATGGTCGGCTTCGAGACGTCGAAACGGTCGCTGATCTCGCCGGCCGTCATCGGCCCCTGGCGGAGCAGCTGAAGCACCCGGCGACGGGTCGGATCGGAAAGGGCCTTGAACACCGAGCTCATGAATCGACAATTAGCTAAACGTCGAAATGAGTCAAGAGGCCTGTGTGCCAGAACGAAAAAAGGGCGCGGACCTTGCGGTGCCGCGCCCTCCAAGATCCGGTGAACTCAGCTCAGCAAGGCGATTAACGCGACACAGGCTCCGCCTGCGATGCCGACAATCAACCAGCCCTCCCATGTGCGCGGCAGCAGTGGCCCCCCTATGCCACGCATGAACCACCGATGGCTCGGGTTGCGCCGAAGCATCGCTCTAGCCCAGGGCGGACATCAGCTCCGGCACGATGGTCTTGTAGTCGCCGACGATGCCGTAGTCCGCGACCTGGAAGATCGGGGCGTCAGCGTCCTTGTTGATGGCGACGATGACCTTGGAGTCCTTCATGCCGGCCAGGTGCTGGATGGCCCCCGAGATGCCCACGGCGATGTAGAGACCCGGGGCGACGACCTTGCCGGTCTGGCCGACCTGGTAGTCGTTGGGAGCATAGCCGGCGTCCACGGCGGCGCGCGAGGCCCCGACGGCGGCCCCCAGCCGGTCGGCCAGGGGCTCGATCACGGCATGGAACTCCTCGGCCGAGCCCAGGGCGCGACCGCCGGAGACGACGATCTTGGCGGCCCCCAGTTCGGGACGGTCGGACTTGACCAGTTCCTCGCCGACGAAGCCGGCCTTGCCCGCATCGGTGCCCGTCACGGTCTCGACGGCGGCCGAACCGCCCTCCGCGGCCGGGGTGAAGGCCGTCGCGCGCACGGTGATGACCTTCTTGCCGTCCGAGGACTGCACGGTCTCCAGCGCGTTGCCGGCGTAGATCGGACGGATGAACGTGTCGCCCGAGACGACCTCGACGATGTCCGAGATCGGGGCCACGTCCAGTTTCGCGGCGATGCGCGGCATGAAGTTCTTGCCGTCCATGGTGGCCGGCGACAGCACGGCGTCATAGTCGGCCATCAGCGGCACGACCGTGGCCGTGACGGCCTCGGCCAGGGTGTGACCCAGCTCGCCGCTCTCGGCCAGCAGGACCTTGCGGACGCCCGCGATCTGCGCGGCCGCATCGGCGACGACCTTCGAGCCCTGGCCGACGACCAGGACGTCGACGTCGGGGCTCAGCGCGAGGGCGGCGGTGACCGTCTTGTGGGTGGTGTCGCGGACGTGAGTGGCGTCGTGATCGGCGATGACGAGAACGGCCATTTACAGGGCTCCCACGGTCTTGAGCTTGGACACGAGTTCGGCGGCGTCGGCGACCTTGATCCCGGCCGAGCGGACCGGCGGGGCGGTGACCTTGAGCACGGTCAGACGGTTGGCCGTGTCGACGCCGTAGTCGGCGACCGCCTTCATGGCGATCTCCTTCTTCTTGGCCTTCATGATGTTGGGCAGGGAGGCATAGCGCGGGGTGTTCAGGCGCAGGTCCACGGTGATGACGGCCGGCAGGGCCGCCGACAGGGTCTGGTTGCCGCCGTCGACCTCGCGGGTGACCTTGGCCTTGCCGTCCGCGATCTCGATCTTCGCGGCGAAGGTGGCCTGGGGCCAGTCCAGCAGGGCGGCCAGCATCTGACCCACGGCGTTGTTGTCGCCGTCGATCGACTGCTTGCCCATCAGGACCAGGTCCGGCTTCTCCTCGTCGACCACGGCCTTCAGCAGCTTGGCGACGGCCAGAGGCTCGAGGTCGGTGTCGGCCTGGATCAGGATGCCGCGGTCGGCCCCCATGGCCAGCGCCGTGCGGATGGTTTCCTGGGCCTGGGTCACGCCGATGGAGACGACCACGATCTCGGTCACGGTGCCGGCGGCGTGGTGCTCCTTGCCTTCCTTCAGACGAACCGCCTCCTCGACGGCGATTTCGTCGAACGGATTCATGCTCATCTTGACGTTGGCGAGATCGACGCCGGTCTGGTCGGCCTTGACGCGGGCCTTGACGTTATAGTCGATCACCCGTTTGACGGGGACGAGAACCTTCATGTTTGCCTGTCCATAGGATCGCCGGAATGTTGGCGCAGGGAATGGAACGGGCGAACCGGCCTGTCAACGTAACGTGGCGTGATCGGGCGTCGCACCGGGATATGATTTGAGATGAACCGCTTCCTGACCGCGCGCCGCATCGGCGGACTGTTCTTCGGCCTGTTCGCCCTGCTGATGGTGGGTCTGTTCGCTGTGCAGCGGTTCTACGTCGATCCGGAAGACAAATGCATCGACAGCGGGCGCTGGTGGTACGCCGAGGGGCGCGAATGCGTTCAGCCGATCTATCTGCCCGACATCACCAAGCGGCCGGCCGGGGTCAGCCGCGCCGAGGCGTCGGCCGAACAGAACCGTGAACTGGTCGCCATCGAGGATCGCCTGAAGCTGGAGCGGGACGCGCGCGCCGCCGCCATCCTGCGCGATCGCAAGGCCTATGAGGCCAGCCTGCCCAAGACCTGACGCCGGATCCCGGTGTCGCGTCAGACCGCCGCGTCGAACAGGGCGTCGCGCACCACGTCGGCCCGGGTCATGGGAAACAGATGCCCCGTGTCGGCCACGGTCTCGACCGAGACGTGCGGCAGGCCGCGCGGGTGGGCCGGGATCTGGGTGATCGAGCCCGTGGCGGCCTTCAGGATGCGGATGGGCTTGCGATAGGTCCGCATCGCGCGCCATGGGTCGTGACCCTGGGACACGAAGTTCGAGGCCTCCCAGGCCGGGGCGCAGCTCAGGGCAAAGCCCTCGTCCGCGGCGGTCAGGCCGTCGGCCAGATAGTCGACCAGCACCGTATCCGGCCAGCCCTTGAAGGCCCCGCGCCCGCGATAGGCGGCCAGGGCCTGTTCGCGGCTGTCGAAGACGGCGCGGCGTCGACGGGCGCTCTTCACCAGCGGAATGCGGTCGCTGAAGCGGCGCAGCAGGGGCGTGCGGAACAGCACGTTGGTCAGCCCGCCCCAGATCACCGGATCGAACAGGACCAGCTGCGACACCCGGTCGGGGCGCTCGGCGGCGGCCAGCAGGCTGGACGTGCCGCCCATCGAATGCCCGGCCATGACCACCGGCGGGCCCGGGAAGGCGTCCAGCAGCGAGATCAGGTCGTCGCGGTGATCGTGCCAGGCGCGTCGGCCGTCCATGGCCGTCGGCAGCCGGGTCGCCCCGTGGCCGCGCAGATCGGGGGCGAGGATCCGCAACGACGAGGCCAGCGGGGCCAGGATGGAGCGATAGGTGACGGCGTTGAAGCCGTTGGCGTGGCTGAAGACAAGGTCCACCGGGCGCTTCGGATCGCCGAAGTCCAGCACCGCCATGGTTCCACCGCCCCATCGGTTATCGATGGGAACGCTCAGGCGACGTGGCGGGAAGAGCCGGGCGGCGTCCATGGACAGAACCTAGGGAGTCGCAGGGCCGGACGCCAGCGAGGAAGACCCTATGCGGCGACCCGGCACGCCGGGCATCGGCCGTGGCCCTCGATGGTGGTCCGTTCCAGCAGATAGCCCGACGCGGTCGCGGCCTGCTGCAGGGCCTCGCCCTGCGGCGGGGTCACCTCCTCGGTCGCGCCGCAGCAGTCGCAGATCAGGAAGGCCGCGGCATGGGCGCGGTCGCCCACCGAACAGGCCACATAGGCGCTGATCGACGCGATCCTGTGCGCCATGCCCTGCTTTTCCAGGAACTCCAGCGCCCGATAGACGGTCGGCGGCTTGGCGGCGGTGCCGTCGGTGCCGAACCGGGCGATCAGGTCATAGGCCTTCACCGGCTCGCCCGCGTCGAGCAGCAGCTCCAGCACGCGGCGGCGCGGCGCGGTCATCCGCTCGCCTTCGGCCACGCAGCGGCTTTCGGCCAGGTCGAGGGCGCGGCCGACCTCGGTGGCCGTCAGGCCGCCCGGGGCATGGTCGTGATCGCAGGAGGAACCCATGGGCCACAGCTAGGGCGGGACGGCGACAACCGCAACCATGGCCGCTTGACGGAGCGTGATGTTATCTCATAACACAAACCACGAGCCCTCCCCGCTTCCGGACCCCACGCCATGCCCACTGCCCGCACCTCCCTTCGCGTCCTCCTGTCCACCGCATCCGCCTGGACGGCCCTCGCCGGCGTGGCGGCCGCCCAGTCCGCACCCCGTGCGGACCAGGTGGACGACATCATCGTCACGGCCGCGCCCTATGGCGTCAGCCAGCGCGCCTCCGTGATCGCCACCGACGTGGTGGACGAGCAGGCCCTGGCCGTGGCCCCGGCCCAGTCCCTGGGCGACCTGCTGTCCAGCCAGCCCGGCCTGCGCTCGACCAGCTTCGCGCCGGGGGCCAGCCGCCCCGTCATCCGGGGTCTGTCGGGACCGCGCGTCCAGGTGCTGTCGAACGGCATCGGCCTGATCGACGCCAGTTCGGTCTCGCCCGACCACGCGGTGGCCACGGACCCGGCCGAGGCCAGCCGGATCGAGGTGGTGCGCGGACCCTCCACCCTGATCTATGGCGGATCCGCCATCGGCGGCGTCGTCAACATCATCGACGGACGGGTGCCGAGCGAGCAGCCGGAGGGCGGCGTCGACGGCGTGATCTCGACCCAGGCCTCCAGCGTCGACGACGGCCGGTCGATCTTCGGTCGCCTGACGTTCGGGGCGGGGCCGTTCGTCTTCAACGTCGACGGCGTCGATCGCCGGACCGACGACTATTCCATCCCCTCGCCGTCGCTGTCGGCGCGCAAGGCCGCGCTGGACGGCGTGGCGCGCGACGACAACGACACCCAGCCCAACAGCGCGACGGAACTGCAGGCCTGGGGCGCCGGCGGCTCATATGTCGGCACCAAGGGCTTCATCGGGGCCTCCTACAAGGAGACCGACAGCCAGTACGGCACGGTGGCCGAACCCGACGTCTTCATCCAGCTGAACCAGACGCGCGAGGACGTCCGGGGCGAGTACCGCTTCGACGCCGGCCCCTTCTCGGCCCTGCGCGGCAACTACGGCCATGCCGAATACACCCACACCGAGTTCGAGGGTCCGGGCGAACCGGGCACCATCTTCAACTCCGACGGCCAGGAAGGCCGGATCGACCTGGTCCAGCGCGAGCGGCCGGTCGGCGAGACCGGGGCCTGGAACGGCGGCATCGGCGTCCAGGCCCTGTCCCGCGACTTCTCCGCGATCGGCGACGAGGCCTATGTGCCGTCGACCCACATCGAGGAACAGGGGATCTATGCGATCCAGCGCTATGACCGCGGCGCGACCGGGTTCGAGGGCGGCCTGCGCTTCGACCGCCGCACCCTGACCGCCACGCCGCTGGGCACGACGACCGAGATCGAGCGCGAGTACGACAACGTATCGGCCTCCATCGCCGCCTTCGCCCGGCCGGCGCCTGGCCTGTTCGTGGCCCTGAGCCTGGCCCGCAACGAGCGCGCGCCCAGCGAGGTCGAGCTGTTCGCCGACGGGCTGCACATAGCCACGGCTGCCTACGAGACGGGCGATCCGACCCTCGACACCGAGAAGGTCACGACCCTCGAGGGCACGATCCACTATGCAAAGGGCGCGTTCGAGGGCGACCTGCACGTCTATGGCTCGCGCTATGACGGCTTCATCGACGAGCGGCCGACCGGCGCGATCTTCTCGGACGGCGGCGAGGACTTTCCCGTCTTCCAGTTCATCCAGACCGACGCGGAATTCTATGGCTTCGAGGCCGAGGGCTCCTATGCCGTCTGGTCCAGCGGCGACCGCACCGTCTCGCTGGAAGGCCAGGTCGACTATGTCCATGCCGACACCGACCTGGGGCCCGCGGCCCGCATTCCTCCGTATTCGGTCACCGGGCGCGTCGCCTATGCCTCGACGGCCTTCGACGCCGGGCTGGAGGTGCGCCACGTCGGCGAGCAGGACGAGCTGGCCGCGTTCGAGATCGGGACCGACAGCTATACCCTCGTCAACCTGACCGGTGCCTGGCGTCCGCTGGCCGATCGCAACGTCACGGTCTTCGCCGAGGCGCGCAACCTGACCGACGAGGAGGCCCGCGAGCATGTCTCCTTCCTGAAGGACATCGCGCCCATGCCGGGCCGGAACCTGCGCGTGGGGGTCGCCTACCGGTTCTGAACCGTGATCGCCCGGGGAAAAACGACGAGGCGAGATGCCCTGCCGCGTGAATCCGGCAGGGCATCTGCGCCCCCGTTTGCCCGAACCGGCGTGTTCGGCTAGAAGCGCGCCTTCCCGCAATTCCAGAGCCCGCGTCCATGACCGACACCACCACGTCCGCCCCGAACGGCATGCCCCAGCTGGACGGCAACGTCCTGTTCTATGCGCAGCCGGAGCCCCTGTCGGCCGAACTGCACGGCAAGCTGGGCGTCAATGCGCTGGACAAGCCCTATGCCTTCGTCGGCGCCTCGCACGTCGTGCCGATCACCGTGACCGAGTTTGCGCCGGGCGCCCTGTCCTACCCGATCGTCTTCTTGGGCGAGACCAAGCAACCGTGCGCCGTCATGGGCCTGCGCCAGGGCGAGAACCTGTACGTCAGCGCCGCCGGTGACTTCCGTCCCGAGGCCTACATCCCGGCCTATGTCCGCCGCTATCCGTTCGTGTTCGCCAACGACGCCGATCAGGGTCGCCTGATCCTGTGCATCGATCGCGCCGCGCCCTTCATCGCCGAGGGCGGCAGCGTGCCGCTGTTCGAGAACGGCCAGCCGACCGAATACGTCACCCAGGCGATGGAGTTCTGCAACAACTTCGAGCAGGAGCGCCAGCGCACCGACAGCTTCGTCGCCCTGCTGACCGAACTGGACCTGTTCGACGTGCGCGAGGCCGTGTTCACGCCGCGCGACGAGAAGGGCAACCCCGGTCAACCGCAGAAGCTGGCCGACTATTTCGCCGTGTCGGAAGAGAAGCTGAAGGCCCTGTCGCCCGAGAAGCTGGCCGAGCTGCGCGACAACGGCGCCCTGGGCCAGATCTACGCCCACCTCGTGTCGCTGCTGGGCTGGGACCGCCTGATCGCCCTGGCCTTCCAGCGCGCGTCCGAAATGCCGACGGCCGCGAACGCCTGAAAACGAGGCAGTAGGCAGTAGGCAGTAGGGAGTAGGCAGTAGAAGGCGTCGATCGCAGACCTGCCTTGCTTCTATTCCCTACTGCCTACTGCCTACTGCCTACTGCCTACCTTCTGACGAACAGCCCGCGCGTCAGGCACGAGAAGACCAGCCGGCCGCCCTCGTCGAGCAGGTCGTGCTGGGCGATGACGATGCCCTTCTCGTCCCCGACCGGATCCTTGCCCATGACCGTCATCCGGCCGCGCAGAAGCTCGCCGGCCGGCGGATTGCGCATGTAGCGCAGGCCGTCGACCGCCAGCAGCTTGGACTGGGCCCAGCCCGCGGACTTGTCCGACTGCAGCCGGCTCCACAGCGCATAGACCAGGGCGTCCGGCGCGCCATAGGCCAGGTCCCAGCCCGGCGCGAAATGGGTCACGAACACCTCGATGGCCGCCTCGTCCACGGCGCAGGCCCCCAGCTGGAGCACCTGGCCGATCTCGAGATCCTCGAAATGGACGTGAAGCGGATCGCTCACGAGGCGGGTTCCTCGGACACCCGGACCAGCAATTTGCCGTCGTGGTCGCCGGTGAACAGCCGGTTCAGCGAGGTGACCGCCCCCTCGAGGCCGTCGTCGACATGGACCTTCCACTTGACCTTGCCCGAGGCCAGCCAGGGACCGAGCTCGGCCACCATTTCCTTCGCGCGAGGCGCATAGTCCATGACGAGGAAGCCCTGGACGGTCATCCGGTGGGTGATCAGGCGGCTGAGGTCCGGCGACGGCGGACGTTTCGTGGCGTTATAGGCCGAGACCATGCCGCACACCGCCATCCGGGCCTTGAGGTTCAGCCGGTTCCAGACCGCGATCATGATGTCGCCGCCGACGTTCTCGAAATTCAGGTCGATGCCGTCCGGGCACAGCCGGTCGAGCGCCTCGCCCACATCCTCGTTCTTGTAGTCCACGGCTCCGTCGAAGCCGAGCTCCTCGACCAGCCAGCGGCATTTCTCGGGGCCGCCCGCGATGCCGATGACCCGCGCGCCGCGCTGTTTGGCGACCTGACCGGCGATCGAGCCCACCGCGCCCGCGGCGGCGGAGATGACCATGGTCTGGCCGGGCTCGGGCCGCAGCACGTCGGTGACGCCGAAATAGGCCGTCATCCCGGTCATGCCCATGACCGACATGTTCGCCGTCAGCGGCAGGCCGGGCGCGCGGTGGACCTTCGAGACGGCGCTGTCGGCGACGACGCCGTAGTCGCCCCAGCCGCCCATCGCGGTCGAGACGATGTCGCCCTCCGCGAACCGGCCGGACCGCGACTGCTCGACCACGCCCAGGGTCAGGCCGCGCATGACGTCGCCCAGCCCGACCGGCGGCAGATAGCCGACGGCGTCGTTCATCCAGGTGCGGTTGGTCGGGTCCAGCGAAAGATAGATGGTGCGGATCAGGACCTGACCGTCTTCCAGATCCGGCACCGGATGGGTGACCAGCTCCAGATCGGCGTCCTGCACCAGACCCTGCGGCCGCTGGCGCAGGACCCACTGGCGGTTCATGAGGGCCATGGTCGTCTCCCGGTTGGTTTCTTTTGCAGACCCATCATGGCCCAGCCGGACCCTGAGGCCAAAGAAAAAGGCGACCCGATCCGGGTCGCCTTCAAGGTGGCATCATCGAGAATGAGGCGCGGAGGCGGCAAGGACTGGCACGGGGCCGGTCCAAGTCGGGGGGGCGTCGCCGCCTCCGCAGAGGGATAACCGCACAACGCCGAGACGGTTCCAGCGCGTGCGATCTTTTTCGATTCATCCACGAACGCCCGCCGGATCAGGAACGGTGACGCTTTCATGGCGTTGTCTGTCCGACCCTTTTGGCCAGACCGGAGCCCCTGATGTCCCACGACGACCCCCATTCCGAAGCCGCCGACGCCGTGCACGAAGGCCGGCCGGTCGAAGCCCAGTATACCAAGCAAGGCAAGGGCGGACGGCGTATCAGCACCGAAATGGCCATCGCCATCGGCCTGACCGTGATCGGGTTCCTCGTCGTGTTCCTGTTCTTCAGCGGCGCGTTCAACCGCCCCGGCAACGATGACGACGACAACCAGGTCAGCCAGGCCCAGGCGTTCGACGTCGGCGACGGCGTCGCGACGGCCGATGCGCCCACGACCGCGACCGGAGAGCCGACCAACCCGCCGACCGGCGAGGCCCCCAACGTCAATGCCCCGACGGTTCAGGTCGCCCCGTCCTCCAACTGAGGACGCAGCTTCTCCTGCAATGAGAAAACCCCGCCGGTGCGAACCGGCGGGGTTTTTTGTCGTGTCGGAGAGTTCGCCTGGGATCAGGCGGCTTCCCGGGTCTGGCGCGTAGGGTGGAAGAACAGGGCCTGGCTGATCGCCGCCTTCACCGTTTCCGGCTGGAACGGCTTGGTGATCAGGAAGGTCGGCTCGGGGCGTTCGCCGGTCAGCAGCCGCTCGGGGAAGGCGGTGATGAAGATCACCGGCACGTCGAACCGCTTCAGGATATCCTTGACGGCATCGATGCCCGACGAACCGTCGGCCAGCTGGATGTCGGCCAGAACCAGACCCGGACGATGACGGGCGACGGCATCGACCGCCTCGTCATGCGTCGTCGCGGTCGCGGTCACGTTGTGACCCAGCTCGCGGACCAGGCTTTCAATGTCGGCGGAGATGATCGCCTCGTCCTCGATGATCAGGACGTCGGTGGCCAGTTCGGCATCGATCTCGGCCTGGGCGTCGGCGATCAGGCGTTCGACGCCCTGCGCATCCGCCGACAGGATCTGGGCCGCCTCGGACGGGGTGAACCCTTCCAGAGCGGTCAGAAGGAAGGCCTGGCGCGACTTGGGGGCGATGCGCATTAGGCGGCTGGAGGCGTCGGTGCCGTCGCCCATGCCGCTGGTGTCTTCCAGCTGCGCCCCGGTCGAGGACCAGATGGCGTGGAACACATGATACAGGGCCACCCGCGGCGTCATGTCCGGCGACAGCTGCCGCTCTCCGGCGGCCAGGGCTTCCAGCGCGACGCGGACGTAGTTGTCGCCCGTCGCCTGATCGCCGGTGAGCGCCCGCGCATAACGACGGACATAGGGCAGGTGCGGCGCAAGTCTGGCCAGAAGGCTCATTCAGGTAGTCCCCGACTAATCGATTTTGCCACCCGTTCCCGGGCGGGCGTGAAGGGCAGAACGTATCCGTGCTGCAACGGTTCCCGTGACACAAGCCAGCTTGACCATTAAATGCCGTTAACCCCGGAACCGGGGTCAAGCCATGACGTTCAGCGGGTCGAAGCAACGACAAGCCGGTGTCAGTCGGCGGCGCGCATTCATCATCGAGATCAACATTGGCGGCCTGTAATTCATGATCGACACACCCGACCAGGGGCGCAAGCCTGCCGCGGCCAAGACCAGTGCCGGAGAACCGCCTCTGGAAGAGGCGCGTCTTCGCCAGCAGGCGATCGGGGTCAAGCTGCGCCACATGTTCGACGAGGTCGTGAACGAGCCGGTGCTGGACGAGTTCCTGGAGATCCTGCGCCGCGCCGATGAGCGCAAGGCCGGGGGAGACAAGGCGTGAGCGTCGGTACCCCGCGCTCGACCGCGCCCAAGCCGCCGTCCGCCGACGACGAGGGCTTCAAGCGCGAGCTGGTCCAGCTGATCCCTCACCTGCGCGCCTTCGCCCGGACCCTGACGGGCGATCCGACGGCGGCCGACGACCTGGCCCAGGACGCGATGATGAAGGCCTGGGACGCGCGCGCCAGCTACCAGATGGGCACGAACATGAAGGCCTGGACCTTCATGATCCTGCGCAACCAGTTCTATTCCGAGAAGCGCCGGTCCTGGCGGTCGACCCAGCTCGACCAGGAAGCGGCCGAGCGGACCCTGGTCGCCGTGGACGATCCGGAAGCCCCGGTCGCCCTCGACGAGCTGCGTCAGGCCCTGAACACCCTGCCCGAGGAACAGCGCGAGGCGCTGATTCTGGTCGGTGCCGGCGGCTTCGCCTACGAGGAAGCGGCTGAGATCTGCCAGTGCGCGGTCGGCACGGTGAAAAGCCGGGTCAGCCGGGCCCGCAAGGCGCTGCAGGCCACGCTTGAACGCGGCGGATACGGCCGCGACGGCCGGGCCGCCGGTGACGCCATGCGCTCCATCCTGGCCGACGCGGACCGTCTGAGCAGCGCGAGCCGGGGCTGACCGGATGGCTGAAAGCGGCCCGGTCGCGGGGCCTCGTCTCTCGTCGCGGGTTCCGCGCTCGATGAAGCGGTTCCTGACGCGTTCGCCCCGGTTTCAGGGCATCCGGTTCCGCATGGGCATGGCCATGGCCATCGCCCTGCTGCCCATCCTCGTGCTGGGTGCGGTCCAGGCCCAGGACGAATTCAGACGCCAGTCGATCGATCGCCAGGCGGACCTGCAGCAGGCGGCCGGACGCGCCGCGATGACGGCCAAGGCGCGGCTGGACACGGCCACCGTGCTGCTGGAGGCGCTCGCACCCGAGGGCAACGGCCCCGCCTGCGCCGAACGCCTGTCCTCGCTGGTGGACCGGGTCGAGGGCTTCCAGGCCCTGTACCGGGTCGGAACGGGCGGCGCGTCCGTCTGTGGCGGGGCGGTCGAGGGCGCGGCGGCCGACGTCGATTTCCGCGACGAAGTCTGGTTCCAGCGCCTGAGACGGGGCGAGACCATCACCGTGGGGCAGGCCACGCGCGCCGTCAGCTTCACCCCCGCCCTGATCGTCGGCGTGCGCTGGGAACGCCCCCGCGGCGTGTTCGCCGGGGCCATGGCGGCCGTTCTGCCGCTGCAGGACCTCCAGCCCGACCTCGCCGACCGCTCCCTGCCCGCCGGGGCCCAGGCCGCCCTGACCGACGAGGCCGGCCAGGTGCTGGTCGCCACCGACGCCCGGGCCTTCGACCTGCGTCGGGGCGAGACGCTGCTGGGGTGGGTCGAGCGCGCCCGCCAGGGCGAATCCGCCACCTTCGACGCCTGGGACGCGACCGGGGAGCACCGCGACTACGCCGGTGCCGCCCTGGCGGGACGCGATGTCTATGTGGTGGTCTCGGCCCCTTCCCCCGGCCTGCTGTCCTGGGCGCGGCTGAACCCGATCGGCGTCCTGCTGCTGCCTCTGGCGGCCTGGCTGACGGCGTTTGCGGCGGTGATGCTGGTGTCCGAGCGGATCGTCATCCGCTGGCTGGACTATCTGGAGCGCATCGCCTCCTTGTATGCTCGCGGTCGCTATTCGGTGCGTCCGGTCCAGGCGGCCAATGCCCCGTCCGAGATCCGGGTGCTGGCCTCGACCCTGGACAGTCTGGCCGACGCCATCTCGACGCGCGACGGCTCCCTGAACGAAAGCCTGGCGGAAAAGGACGCGCTGATGCGCGAGATCCATCACCGGGTGAAGAACAACCTGCAGATCATCTCGTCCTTGCTGTCCATGCAACAGCGGGCGCTAAAGGACGAACCCGCGAAGGTGGCCCTGGGCGACACGCGCCAGCGGATCTCCGCCCTGGCCCTGATCTATCGCACCCTCTACCAGTCCGACGACATCCGTCACGCCGATGCCCGCGACTTCATCAACGAGCTGGTGGGACAGCTGGTGGCGGCCGAGTCCGGCCGGGGTCCCCTGGTCACCAGCGCGATCGACGCCGACAGCCTGGTCGTCGATCCCGACAAGCTGGCCCCCCTGGCGCTTTGGCTCGTCGAGGCTGTCTCCAATGCCCAGAAACACGCGTTCGCCGGTCGCGGCGGGGCGCTCCAGGTCCGTTTCCGCGTCCATGGCGACACCAGTGTACTGGAGGTCGAGGACGACGGGCCGGGGCCGCAGGAGGAGCCCGGCAAGGCCGGTGTCGGCCGGACCCTGATGGGGGCCTTCGCCAAGCAGCTGCGGGGCGAGGCGGAACTGATCCCCGCCCCCGGGGGCGGGACGATCGCGCGGATGGTCTTCGCCACGCCCGAAGCGGTGCGGCCCACCGACCCGCAGGATCTGGAACGCAGCGATGCCGTGGTGCGGCCGGGAACCCTGACCCGCACACGGCGTTGATCTGGCGAACCGGCGATCCGTCCCCGCCGCCCGGATTTTCAGGAGTATTCCCATGCGCAAGATTTTCGTTCTGGTCGCCGCCGCCGCCGCTCTGACCACCGCCGCCTGCAACACCGTCGCCGGTGCCGGCCGCGACACCCAGGCCGCCGGATCGGCCGTCACGGGTGCCGCCGAGGCCGCCAAGAACTAGGCCGTCTTCCTCCCCGAAGCTTGAGCCCCGTCGTTCACCGGCGGGGCTTTCGCTTGTCCGCCGCCCGGGTGTGACGCTAGATCGGGGCGAAGGGTGTCCATCAGACGACGCCCGCGGGAAGGGACACGATGAGCGAAACGGCCACGAAGGATGCGGGCGGGCCAGGCCTGAAGACGGTCGTGGGGGCCTCGGCGGCCGGCACGGCGTTCGAATGGTATGACTTCTTCATCTTCGGATCGCTGACCACGATCATCGCCCGGCATTTCTACGCCGACGTGGGCGAGGCGACCTCCTACATCCTGGCCCTGCTGACGTTCGGCGTCGGCTTCGTGGTCCGCCCCCTGGGGGCCCTCGTGTTCGGCTGGTTCGGCGACAAGACCGGGCGCAAGACGACCTTCCTCGTCACCATCTCGCTGATGGGCGTGGCCACCGTCGCCATCGGCCTGCTGCCCGACTACGGCCAGATCGGGATCATCGCCCCGATCCTGCTGCTGACGCTCCGGGTGCTGCAGGGCTTCGCCCTGGGCGGCGAATACGGCGGCGCGGCCATCTATGTCGCCGAGCACGCGCCGGCGAAGAAGCGCGGCTTCCTGACCGGCTGGATCCAGACCACCGCCGCGATCGGCCTGATCATGGCGCTCAGCGTCATCCTGATCACCCGCGTGATCCTGGGCGTCGAGGCTTTCGACGAATGGGGCTGGCGGATTCCGTTCCTGCTGTCGTCGCTCCTGCTCATCATCAGCCTGTGGATCCGGCTGAAGCTGCACGAGAGCCCGGCGTTCAAGCGGATGGTCGCCGAGAGCACCGAACGCCAGGCTCCGTTCCGGGAAAGCTTCGGCACCTGGAAGGTCGGCAAGTTCGTGCTGATCGCCCTGGTCGGCATCATGTTCGCGCAAGGGGCCGTCTGGTACGCGGGCTATTTCTACACCCGCTTCTTCATGGAGCGGGTGCTGAAGGTCGACGTCGGCACCGTCGACGGCCTGATCCTGGCCATCACCCTGGCCTCGGCCTTCCTCTATGTCTTCTTCGGCTGGCTGTCGGACCGGGTCGGACGCAAGCCCGTCATGGTGGGCGGCATGGTGCTGTTCCTGCTGGCGGTCTTCCCCGGTTTCCACGCCCTGACCAACGCCGCCAACCCGGCGCTGGCGCAGGCCCAGGCGTCCTCGCCCGTGACCGTGATCGCCGATCCGGCCACCTGCGCGGTGCAGTTCGATCCCGTCGGCAAAACCGCCTTCGCCTCGTCCTGCGACCTCGCCAAGTCGGTGCTGTCCAATGCCGGGGTCAGCTATGACAATCTGGCCGCCGCGCCCGGTTCGGTCGCCTCGGTCCGCATCGGCACGGTCGAGGTCGCCTCGGTCGACGGCACCGGTCTCGAGGCCGCCGCCCTGAAGACCGCCCGCACCGACGTCGAGACCCGCGTCAAGGCGGCCCTGACCGCAGCCGGCTATCCCGCCACGGCCGATCCGGCGGGGATCAACCTGATCGCCGTCTTCGGCATCCTGATGGTCTTCATGGTGGCCGCCACCGCCGTCTACGGGCCCCAGGCCGCGGCCCTGGTCGAGCTGTTCCCGACGCGGGTGCGCTATACGGCGATGAGCCTGCCCTACAACGTCGGCACCGGCTGGGTCGGGGGCCTGTTGCCGGCCGCCAGCTTCGCGCTCGTGGCCTGGTCAGGGAACATCTATTTCGGCCTGTGGTATTCGGTGGCCTTCACGGCGGTGGCGGCCGTCGTGGCCCTGATCTTCCTGCCCGAAACCCGGGGTCGCGACCTGAACACCATCGGCGACTGAGGCGTTAGGTCTGGCGAATGCGTTTCTCCCTCCCCCTGCGGGGGAGGGTGGTCGCGAAGCGACCGGGTGGGGGCGGCAAGGTAAAGCCCCCCGATGTGTCGCCGAGCCCTCCCCACCCCGTCGATGCTTCGCATCGACGACCCTCCCCCGCTGGGGGAGGGAGAAGAACGAGGATACCTCCCATGAACACCGCCGCCCGCGACGCCGGTCTGAAGCTCCTGCGTGAGCACGCCCTCATTGCCGGCGCGGCGATCCCCGCCGGGGCGAATGGCATCGCCGTCGACGATCCCGCGACCGGCGAGATCCTCGGCCACATCCCCGACCTCGGCGTGGCCGAGACCGACCGGGCCATCCAGGCCGCGCATGACGCCTTCCCCGCCTGGTCCCGGTCCGACCCGCACAAGCGCGCCGCCTTCCTGCGCGAATGGGCCCGGCTGATCGACGAGAACACCGAGGGCCTCGGGGCCCTGATGGCGCTCGAGAACGGCAAGCCGTTCGAGGAGGCCAAGGGCGAGGTGACCTACGCCAACGGCTTCATCAAATGGTTCGCGGGCGAGGCCGAACGGATCCTCGGCGAGACCCAGGACACCCCGCTGGGCCACGTCATCCTGACCTTCCGCGAGGCCGTCGGCCCCTGCGCCCTGATCACCCCCTGGAACTTCCCCGCCGCCATGCTGACGCGCAAGCTGGGCCCGGCCTTCGCGGCCGGCTGCACCGCCGTGGTCAAGCCGGCCAGCCAGACCCCCTTCACCGCCATCGCCTTGGCCGAACTGGCATACCGGGCGGGCCTGCCGAAGGGGGCGCTCAGCGTGATCACCGGCGATGCGGCCACCATCGGCGGCGTCCTGACCGCCTCGCCCCTGATCCGCAAACTGTCCTTCACCGGCTCGACCCCGATCGGCCGCAAGCTCGCCGAGCAGTGCGCGCCTACCCTGAAGCGGGTGTCGATGGAGCTGGGCGGGGCCGCCCCCCTGATCGTGTTCGAGGACGCCGACTTAGACTTGGCCGTGGCCGAGACCATCAAGGGCAAGTTCCGCAACGCCGGCCAGACCTGCGTCTGTCCCAACCGCGTCTATGTCCAGGCCTCGGTCGCCGAGGCCTATGCGACCAAGCTCGCCGCCGAGGTCGCGAAGATCCCCGTCGGCCCTGCCTTCGAGGACGGCGTCAAGGTCGGCCCCCTGATCGAGGACAAGGCCATCGCCAAGGTCGAGGATCACCTCTCCCGCGTCCAGACCTCGGGTGGTCGGGTCCTGACCGGCGGCGCGCGCCACGCCTTGGGCGGCCGCTTCTTCCAGCCGACGGTCACGCTCGGGGGCGACGACGAGCTCTTCCGCCACGAGGAGACCTTCGGCCCCCTGATCCCCGTCTTCCCGTTCGACACCGAGGAAGAGGCGCTGGGCAAGGCGAACGACAGCGAGTTCGGCCTCGCCTCCTATCTGTTCACCCGCGACCTCGACCGCGCCATGCGCATCGGCCGCCACATCGAGGCGGGCATGATCGGAATCAACACCGGCCTGATCTCCACCGCCGTCGCCCCCTTCGGCGGAGTCAAGCAGTCCGGCTACGGCCGCGAGGGCTCGATCCACGGGATCGACGAATACGTCGACATCAAACAGGTCACCCTGGCGCTGAAGTGAAGTCCGGCCGCCGGCTGAAGCCGCTCGTCTGGCCGCTCGTCCTGCTGGTCGCGGGCGGGGCGACGGCCCTGCTGGCCGAGGCGACCGCGCGATCGGTCGAAACGGTCACCCTCTACGGCACGATCAGGCTGGTCAGCGATCTGGTGCTGCTGATCGCGGCGGTCTGGCTGGTGATCGGTCTGGTCCGCGTGATCAAACCGGCAGGGCCCCGCGCTTGACCACCGTCCGCATGGCGACGCTGGACGACACCCGCGTCACCCCCGGAATGGTCGTCAGGGCCTTGGCGTGGACCCGCTCCAGATCGTCGACGTCCCTCACCACCAGCCGCAGCAGATAGTCGGACCCACCTGTCATCAGATAGCATTCGACGACCTCGGGCACGGTGGCGATGGCGGTCTCGAAGGCGGTCAGGGCGCTCTCGGCCTGGGACGACAGGGTCACGGTCACGAACACGCTGATCGGCAGGCCCACGGCCCGTTCGTTGATGATCGCGGCATAACGGCTGATCACCCCGGCGGTCTCCAGCGCCCGAAGCCGGCGCAGGGAGGCGCTTTCGGACAGGGCGACCGCCCGGGCCAGATCGGTATTGCTCATCCGCCCGTCGGCCTGGAGCGCGCGGAGCATCTTTCTGTCGGTGGCATCCAGCGCCACGGCGGATACGGTCTTCATTATCGCTCCAGACGCAAGGTTCTGCGAGTTTACGCCGATCAGTCAGCGAAAAGAACAGGAACCTGCGATCGGCCCGGCGCTATTTTCCGCCTAACCCCATTAGAGGCGAGGAAACCCCATGCGCGTCGGCGTCCCCAAGGAAATCAAGAAGAACGAACACCGCGTCGGCCTGACGCCCACGGCCGTCCGCGAATACGTCGCCCACGGTCACACGGTCTCGGTCCAGACGGGGGCCGGCCTCGGCGCCGGCTTCACGGACGAGGACTACACGCGCGCCGGGGCCGAACTGGTCGCCGACGCCCCGACCATCTTCGCCAACGCCGACATGATCGTGAAGGTGAAGGAGCCCCAGAAGGTCGAGTGGGAGATGCTGCGCGAGGACCAGATCCTCTACACCTACCTGCACCTGGCCCCCGATCCCGAGCAGACCAAAGGGCTGCTGGCCTCGAAATGCGCCGCCGTCGCCTATGAGACCGTCACCGACGCGCGCGGCGGCCTGCCCCTGCTGGCCCCGATGTCCGAGGTCGCCGGCCGGATCGCCGTCTTCTCGGCCGCCGAGACCCTGCTGAAGCACAACGGCGGCATGGGTCTGCTGTTCTGCGGCGTCCCCGGCGTCGCCCCGGCCCGCGTCCTGGTGCTGGGCGGCGGGGTCGTCGGCCTGAACGCCGCGCGCATGGCCATGGGCCTCGGCGCCGAGGTCGTGGTGCTGGAGCGATCGATCCCGCGCATGGCCTATATCGACGAGGTCACCAACGGCCGCGTCATCACCCGCTATTCCTCGATCGGCGCAATCGAGGAGGAGATCGTCAAGGCCGACGTGGTCATCGGCGCGGTCCTGGTGCCCGGTGCCGAGGCACCGAAGCTGATCAAGCGCGAGCACCTTGCCCGGATGAAGCCCGGCAGCGTCCTCGTCGACGTCGCCATCGACCAGGGCGGCTGTTTCGAGACCAGCCACGCCACGACCCACGAGGATCCGACCTACACGGTCGACGGCGTCGTCCACTACTGCGTCGCCAACATGCCGGGCGCCGCGCCGCGTACCTCGTCCGAGGCCCTGAACAACGCCACCCTGCCGTTCGGCCTGGCCCTGGCCGACCACGGTCTGGAGGCGCTGAAGAAGGACCCGCATCTGGCGCGCGGCCTGAACGTCCTGAAGGGCGAGATCACCTATCCGGCCGTCGCCGAGGCCATGGGCCTGTCCTGGTCCGACCCGTTCGGCGTCTGGGCCAAGGGCTGAGCCTCAGGCGAGTATCGAGACGCCGGCGGCCCCCAGGTCGCCGGCGGTTTCTGCAATGGCCCTGTCGACGCCATCCGAGGCCTTGAGCGCCTCGTCGGCATCCGCGCCGAGGGACGGATTCACCTTCGCCTCCTGGACCGCGCGCCGGGCCAGGCTCTTGAGGATCGCCGCCAGCTCGCGCACGCCCGACAGGAAGTCGCGGTCCGCGTCCTGATCGGCGCCGCGTCGGCTGGCCTCCGCTCCCCGGGCCAGCGCCGCCTCGGCCATGCGCCGATAGGGGTCGGACGTCGCCCCGCGCTCGTCCGCCCCGCCGCCGTCCTTCGACGGATCGGTACCGGCTTCGTCGGGTGAACCGTCATCGGTCGTCGGCGCAGGGCTTTCGCCCCCGGCTTCCGCGCCGGGCGGACCCGCCGCCGAGGCCGCGCCCTCTGGCGTGACGGACGGCCCGCTGGAGGGCGTGTCGGCCGGGGTGCCGGCGTCCAGGCCGGCGGTCGATCCGCCGGCCCCGCCGTAGGCCTTGATCGCCGCCTTCAGTTCCCGCGCGATCTGGGCCAGGGCCTTGGGATTGGCGGCCGCACTCATCTGCATCATCTTCAGCCGCGCCTTCAGCTGCTCGACCTTCTTCCTGGCCTGCGCCTTTCGCTCCTCGGCGGCCGCACCCGTCCGGCCCGCGCCGTTCGCCTTCAGCGTCTCCACGGCCGACCGGGCCTCAGCCAGACGCGCGCGATCGCGCTCGGCGACCTTCTGCTCGCGCGCGGAAACCTGGGCCGCGGGCAGCGGCGTCGTCGAGGTCGGGGTCACGGCCGTCATGGGGTCAAGGCTGGGCCGGGCCGCTTAAGGCCGTGTGAAGGCGCGGAGCCTTCTCGCACCGACACAGGCGGGCTATCGTGCCGCCATGGCCCCCCGCATCTTCATCGACGCCGACGCCTGTCCGGTGAAGGACGAGGTCTATCGCGTGGCCGAACGCTACGGCCTGCACGTCTTCGTCGTGTCCAACAGCTGGATCAACACGCCGCGCCACAGCTGGATCGAGCAGATCGTGGTCGATGCCGGCCCAGACATCGCCGACGACTGGATCGCCGAGCGGGCCGGGCCCGGCGACATCGTCGTGACCTCGGACATCCCCTTGGCCGACCGCTGCCTGACGGCGGGCGCCCAGGCGCTGAAATCCAACGGCCAGCCCTTCACCCCGGATTCGATCGGCTCGGCCTTGGCCGGACGAATGGTGGGCGAGCATCTGCGCTCCATGGGCGTGGCCACCTCGGGCCCGCCGCCGTTCGGTCCCCGGGACCGTTCCGCCTTCCTGCAGGCACTGGACCAGGCGGTGGTGCGGGCCCGGCGCGTGGCGCCCGCACGCCCGGCACCGTGACCGTCATCCCCGAGGATGAGCTGGAATTCCGCTTCTACCGGGCGGGGGGTCCGGGCGGGCAGAACGTCAACAAGGTCTCGACCGCGGTCCAGATGCGGTTCGACGTCGTCAACTCGCCCTCGCTGCGCGATCCGGTCAAGCAACGGTTGATGAAGCTGGCCGGAAGCCGGCTGACGCTGGACGGGGTCATATTGATCACCGCCGTCCGCCACCGGACCCAGGAGCGCAACCGCGCCGACGCCGTCGCCCGGCTGCAGGAGATGGTCGATCAGGCGTCGATCGCCCCCACCTACCGCGTCCCGACCCGCCCGACGCGGGCGTCAAAGGAACGCCGTCTGGACGGCAAGGCCAAGCGCTCGGGCATCAAGTCGGGCCGGGGAAAGCCGACGCTGGACTGACGGCGCGGCCCTCCAGCGCCGGGCGCAGCAGGCCGTCGCTCAGCGCCCGCACGACCGGCACAGCCACCGCATCCCCCATCAGCTTCAGCGCCGCCGTCTCGCCCTTCGGCAGGACATAGCTGTCCGGCAGCCCCATCAGCCGGGCGGCCTCCCGGCCGGTCAGGCGGCGGGCACGGACGACGCCGGCCTGGCACACGATCAGATACTGGCGCGAGGATCCGCCCGACGGCGTGCGCAGACAGCCCGCCAGGCCGTCGAACCGCAACTCCAGACGCTGGACCTTCTGCCCCCGCTCGACCCGGACCCGCCGAAAGCCGGCCGCGACCCGCCGCTCGCCGGAGGCCCGGGCGGCCTCCAGCCGGTCGCGGTGCAGGGGGGCGGTCAGGGCCATCAGGGCCCCGGTCTGCGCCGGCGTGAACCAGTCCACCGCCGTGTCCGGCTCCAGCAGAGCGGCCAGATCGAGATTGCGCCGGGGCGGCGCGGGCAGCGACCACCAGACCCAGGCCGCCTGCGCCCGCTGCGAAAGCCGTGTCCGGGCCGCGACCACCCGCGCGGAATGGAAGGGACCGACCGGGCCGGATGCCACCGGCCCCGACAGGCCCCGCATGGCAACGATGAACAGCCGGGGCCGGGACTGCGGCAGCCAGTGGGCCGCGTCCATCTCCAGCGCGCCGACGCGGTAACCCGCCCCGGCCAGGACGTCGCAGATCGTGCCGAAATCCTGCCCCTGCCCGGAGGTCAGCAGACCGGCAACGTTCTCGATGACGATGACCGGCGGCGCGCGCCCCTCCGTCTCCAGCGCCTCGATCAGCCGCCAGAACCCCCAGAAGGCCCCCGACCGCCGCGCGTCCAGCCCCCCGCGCGCGCCCGCCAGGCTGACGTCCTGACAGGGGGACGAGGCCCAGGCCAGATCGGCTCGCCCGGGCAGGTCGCCGGCGTCGAGGGTCCAGACGTCCCCGACATGGATGTCTCCCGCGTGGTTGGCCCGCCAGCTCGCGGCCTTGGCCCTGTCCATGTCGTTGGCGAACAGGGTCCGGAAGCCGTGCAGGCCCAGACCCGCCAGGCCGCCGCCGGCGAAGAACTCATAGACCGCGGGGGCCGGGCGCGCGCGAATCGACATCCGGCGACGTTAGGCGCCCGAACCTGACGACGCGACACCCCCCGCTTGACCCGGGCCGAACAAGCTGTGTTGTCTGAACGAACGTCGTTTCGAAAAGGACTCTCAATGCGCCTGATCCTGTTGCCCGTCCTGTCCATCCTCGCCCTGTCCGCCTGCGCCGAAGCGGCCGAGCCGGCCGAAGCGCCCGCCGCGCCGGTCCAGGCCGCCACCCTCGGCAGCTTCGATCTGGCCCAGCCGATCCGCGCCATGGGGACCGAGCCCTTCTGGACGGTCGATGTGGCGGGCGGGACCATCGCCTGGCGCGACGAATCCGATCTGGTCGGCGATGTACCCACGCCGCGCTCGGGCCCTGCGGGGGCCCCGGCGATCAACGGCGCGACCGCTGTCTGGACGACACAGCTCAGCGACGGCACTCCCCTGGTGCTGACCCTGACGGCCGAGGCCTGCCCCGACACCGGCGAGGAGACCCGCGCCCTGAAATCCGTCGTCCAGATCGGCGACGTCCGCCACGAGGCTTGCGCAGACGCACGGAGCGTCTATCCCGAGGACAGTCCCACGACCTGATCCTCAGGAGAGTTCCGATGCGCGCCTCGATCCCGGCCCTGACCCTCGTTCTCGCGCTCGGCGCATCGCTGGGCGGATGTTCAGCGGGCTCGGACGACACCGGCGAGGCGGCGCCCGCCACGGCTCCGGCCCCGGTGGTGATCGGCGGGATCGATCTGGTCCAGCCGCTGCGGGTTCTGGGCACGGAGCCGTTCTGGGCGATCGACGTGGCGCACGAGACCCTGGTCCTGACCCGGCCGGGCGTCGCCGACGTCACGGCCCCCACCTCCGACCCCGTGGTGACCGGCACCACGGCCGTCTACAGCGGCACGACCAACACGGGCCAGACGCTCGTCATGACGCTGATCGCCACCGAATGTTCGGACGGGATGAGCGACCGGATCTATCCGCTGACGGCCAAGGTCGAACTGGGCGAGGAGACCCTCAACGGCTGCGGAAACACGATCCTGGCCCTGTCGCAGGCCCCCGCCCCCTAGGCCTCAGGCGTCGCCGAGCAGCGGTCCCACGCCCGGCACGCTGCGCACGGCCTCGCCCAGCACGTCGCGTCCGGTCAGGGCCCGGACACGATCGCGCGCGGCGGGCAACAGCCGCTTGAGATCGGCCTTCGACACCCCGACGTCCTCCAGTTGGTCCAGCAGGCCCATGGCTTCAGCGACGGCCTTGCCGGACAGGCCGCCCGCGCCCGCGATCAGTCCGCCGAACAGCCCGCGTTTCGAGCGGGCCGCGCCCTCCGACCGGGCGGCGGCCTCCGCCCCTGGAACGGCGTCGAACAGGGCGACCACGGTCTCGCGCGCTGCATGGCGATCGAGCAGGCCCAGCGCGCCGGTCAGGGCGACGCGCGCCTGATCCTGGGACAGGCCGGAGTCGCCGGCGCTGAGCACGGTCAGATCGTCAAAGGTGAGGTCCTGCAGCATGGAGTCGCGGGCTATCATGGCTGTTTTAACGCTTCCCGAACCGGTGCGGGTGCAAACATTCGCCCATGACACCCGGTTCCGCACCCGCCGACCTGCGCCCCCTGACCGCCCTGCGTTTCTTCGCGGCCGCCTGGGTGGCACTCTATGCCTTCTGGCCCAACCTCGATGTGGCCGTGGTGCCGACCCTGGTAACCAAGGGCTATCTGGGCGTCGAACTGTTCTTCGTGCTGTCGGGCTTCATCCTCAGCCACGTCTATCTGGCGGCGCACGGCGAGAAGCGATTCAGCTACGGGACCTTCCTGTGGGCGCGGATCGCCCGGGTCTATCCGCTGCACGTCGCCACCCTGATCGGCGTGGGCGTTCTGGGCCTGGCGGCGGTCGCCCTGGGCATGGCGATCGACGGCAACATCCTCAGCTGGCCCTCGCTGCCGGCCAACCTCCTGCTGCTGCACGCCTGGGGCCTGGCCCCGCAGGCGGGCTGGAACCACTCGTCCTGGTCCATCTCGGCGGAATGGTTCGCCTATCTGGCCTTCCCGGCCTTCGCCTTCGTGGCCTGGCGGCTGCGCGATCGGCCGGTCCTCGCCCTGGTCGGGGCCGCCGTCTTCATGATCGGCCTCTATGCCGCCTTCGAGGCGCTGGCAGGCTTTTCCCTGACCGAGGCGACCATCCGCTGGGGAGCCCTGCGGATCGTGCCGTGCTTCGCCCTGGGGTGTGCCCTCTACCTGGTTCATCGGCGATCAAGCCTGCCGCGGCCCGGCTGGATCTCGGCCGCCTGCGTCCTGGCCATGGCCGTCGCCGGATCCCTCGGGACCCCGGACGGCGTGGTGGTCCTGTTCGGCGGCGGCCTGATCCTGGCGCTGGCGTCCCTGCCCAACACCGGCTGGCTGGCGTCGCGCCCTGCGGTCTATCTGGGTGAGATCAGCTATGCCGTCTATATGGTGCTGGTGCCCTGGCAGTTGCTAGCGGTGAATCTGGCGGCCCGGGTCAGCGGAGCCGAGGACAAGAAGCTTCAACTTTTCGTGTGGCTGGCCGTGGTTCTGGCCCTGCCGATCGTGGCGGCCATCGCCTATCACCTGGTCGAACACCCCGCCCGGCGGGCCCTGCGCGGTCTCGCCGAGCGCCGGGCCGACCGTAACAGGCAGCGTCAACAGGCCGCCCAGCTCGCCTGACGCGGGTGGTTCACGGCTCGTAAACTATCGTCTAGGGATAGTGCGGGCGTAACAGTCGGAAACAATCCAGCATGATGAAACGGCTCACTGCCGCCGCGGTTGCGGCGACCCTCGGTCTTTTCGCGCTCGCTCCGGCCGTTGTGGCCACGCCTGCGAGAGCCGAGGATCCCTACTGGCAGTGCGTGACGTTCGCGCGGATGTTCTCTGGAATCAACATCTTCGGCGATGCCTGGACCTGGTGGAACCAGGCCGTGGATCGCTTCCGTACCGGGCGCGCGCCCGAGACCGGCTCGGTTCTGGTGTTCCGCCCCGAGGGCCGGATGAGCCGGGGCCACGTCGCCGTCGTCTCCGACATCCTGACCGACCGAGTGATTCGCGTGACCCATGCCAACTGGGGCGGCAGCCGCGGCAAGGTCGAGGAGAACGTCACGGTCGTGGACGTCTCCGGAGCCAACGACTGGAGCCAGGTGAAGGTGTGGTACAACCCGATCCATGATCTGGGCACCACCGTCTATCCGACCTATGGTTTCATCTATAACGGCGCCCGCGACGCCTATGACGCCGGACGCCAGATGGCCTCGAACGCGACGTCGGGCGGCGGCCAGCCCTGATCTTCTGACTTCGCGTTGAGGCGCGCCGCATGATCCGCCTCTATCGCGCCGGCTGCGCGGCCTGCGAATCCGTCGAGATCGACGTCGCCGGTCCCTGGACGATGCCGCCCGACACGCTCTGGATCGACCTTATCGAACCGACGCGCGAGGAAGACATCGCGGTCGAGAAGGCCCTGGGCATCGCCATTCCCACACGCGAGGAGATGAGCGAGCTGGAAGCGTCCAGCCGCCTGTACCGCGAGGGCGGGGCCACCTATGTCACAGCCGACATCATCCACAACGGCGACGCAGACCTGCCCGGCAGCGACCCGGTGACCTTCGTGCTCACCGCCGGACCGATGGTCACCATCCGCTATTTCGATCCCCGCCCCTTCATCCAGTTCACCGACAAGCTCGAGCGCGATCCGTCGCTGTGCGCCACGGGCCTGGAGATGTTCCTGAACCTGATGGAGGCGATCATCGACCGCGCCTCCGACGTGCTGGCCAAGACCGCGCACAAGGTCGAGGCCGTCGGCAACCACGTCTTTTCCGACAGCAAGCGCGTCGGGTTCGAACACCTGGTCACCAAGCTGGGCCGCGCCCATATCGCCAATGCCCGGATCGAGCAGAGCCTGGCCGGCCTCGCCCGCGTCTTCGCCTTCGTCGGCTTCGACGACCGGATGGACCAGACGCCGGAAGGCCGCGAGCACCTGAAGTCGCTCGCCAGCGACGCCGCCAGCCTGATCGCGCACAACCAGGCCGTGGCGGCCGGGATCAATTTCCAGCTGTCGGCGGCGCTCGGCTTCATCAACATCGAGCAGTCGTCGATCTTCAAGGTGTTCTCGATCTTCAGCGCCGTCCTGATGCCGCCGACGCTGATCGGGGCCATCTACGGCATGAATTTCGAGCATATGCCCGAGCTGCGCTGGGCGACGGGCTATCCGATGGCCCTGGTCGTCATGGCCGTCTCGGCCCTGCTGCCGCTGCTGTGGTTCCGGCGCAAGGGCTGGATCTAGTGGAAGGTTTAGTGAGTAGGGCTTAGGGCTTAGGGCGTGTTCTGAGGCACAAGACAACGATGCCTGGCCCTGGACCCTAAGCCCTACTCACTAAGCCCTCAGCTTCACCATTCCGGCTTGATCGACAGCTGGAACGCCACAAGGCCCTCGGTGACGTCGTTGTCGATGCCGCGTCCGCTGCGCATGCCCTCGGCCTCGATCTCGCGATAGACGATCCCGAACGAGCCCTGCATGTCGCCGCGCCGCAGGGCGATGCCGACCGAGGCGTCGCCCAGGAAGTTGCCGCTGTCGTGGCTGACGCCGGAGCGGGCGTAGTCGCCGTCACGGTTGCGGGCGAAGTTGTAACCGACGGCCGTCCCCGACCCGGCGGCATAAAGATACCAGCGGGCGCGCTGGCCGAAGGCGGCGCTGCCTTCGGGCACCAGCCGGTCGATGCCGCGTCCGATCTTCAGCGTCGCCCCGGCCTCGGCCAAACCGCCCCGGTCGCCGACCCCAATGCCGGCGTGCGGCGTCAGGCTGACCTCCAGCCCGGAGGCGGTGTAGCCCCGCGCCACCGGCCAGCCCCGCGTATAGCTGACGTCATAGCCCTCGGCCTGGAAGGCGCCCTGGTCCAGCGGCGAGACCGGCAGGGGGGCCCCGTCGGCGCGACGCAGCTCGCCGCGGGCCCGCATCCGCAGCCGGTCGGCGTGGCCGTCGCCCTCGATCCAGACGTCGTGGGTCGTGGCGGCGGCGAAGGGATTGCGCATGTCGGTGGGCGCAAAGGCGTCCTCGACCTCGAGGCCGGGTCCGAACGCGGCCCCGGTGGCCACGGTGAGGGCGGTGGGGGTGTTGAGCCGGGCGGTGATGGTGCTGGCCGAGGCCTGCTCGCCTTCGGACCAGTTCTGGTTCACCCACGTCTGCGCGGAGGCCGGGACCGCCAGGGTCGCCAGGGACATCACGCTCAACGCAAGTCGCACCAGATAAGGCAACGGTCCTCCCACAGCCCGTTAACAGCGCACAGAGTGCACCGAAAAACAGGGCCGTCCAACCGCGATTTTGTGACAAGGCCCTGACGCCTGCGCAACGCGGGGTAGAGGCACCGGTTCCCGCACCCCGCCGCCACGCGCGAATTCCCCCGGCAGCGGGTAAAACCAGACCGGGTCCCGGCCGCCTTTCAGCCCGCCCCGCGCTCAAGCAGCGAGGCTCCGCGAGCCGAGGGATAGCGCCCCACTTCACAAGATGCGCTCAAGCAGCGCGCGACCGCGTCGCGCGCGGTAGCGCCCTTACATCGGTGCGCGGTAGCGCCCCTAACCTACTGACAGGCCAGGCACTCGTCGTAGTCGGTGGGGGCGGCGCTGAACAGGTCGGGCTGGTTGGGATCTGGCTCGACCTCGGCCTTGTCCTCGGCCCCGGCGAAGGCGGCGCGTTGCACCGACTTGGACCGCAGGTAGTAGAGCGACTTCACGCCCCGCTCCCACGCCGACCAGTGCAGCATGTGCAGGTCCCATTTGTTCACGTCGCCGGGGATGAACAGGTTGATCGACTGGGCCTGGCAGATCTCTGGCGACCGGTCGGCCGACAGTTCGACGACCCAGCGCTGGTCCAGTTCGAAGGCGGTCTTGAAGATCCCCTTCTCGTCGTCGTTCAGCATGGTCAGGTGCTGGACCGAGCCCTCGTGCTCGAGGATCGAGGACCACACCGCGTCGGTGTTGGCGCCGTAGCCGTCCAGCAGCTTCTCCAGGTACGGGTTCTTGACCGCGAACGAGCCCGACAGGGTCTTGTGGGTATAGATGTTGGCCGGGATCGGCTCGATGCCCGCCGACGTGCCGCCGCAGATGATGCTGATCGAGGCGGTCGGGGCGATGGCCAGCTTGTGGCTGAACCGCTCCATGACGCCGCGCTCGGCCGCGTCCTCGCAGGGGCCCTTCTCCTCGGCCAGCTTGACGCTGGCCTTGTCGGCCTCGCGGCGCAGGTGCTTGAACAGCCGCATGTTCCACGACTTGGCCATGGCGGACTCGAAGGCCACGCCCTGCGACTGCAGGAAGGAGTGGAAGCCCATCAGGCCCAGACCCACCGAGCGCTCGCGCTTGGCCGAATAGACGGCGGCGGCCATTTCCGGCGGCGCGCGGGTGATGAAGTCCTCCAGCACGTTGTCCAGGAACCGCATCACGTCCTCGACGAAGCGGGGCTCCTCGCGCCACTCCAGGAACATCTCGGCGTTGACCGACGACAGGCAGCAGACGGCGGTCCGGTCGATGCCCAGGTGGTCGGGACCGGTGTGCAGCATGATCTCGCTGCACAGGTTCGACTGCTTGACCTTCAGCCCCAGCTCGCGCTGGTGGCGCGGCATCTGGCGGTTCACCGTGTCCGAGAAGATCAGATAGGGCTCGCCGGTCTGCAGGCGGATCTCGAGGATCTTCTGCCACAGCGAGCGGGCGTCGACCCGGCGGATCACGGCCTGGTCCTTGGGCGACAGCAGGGCGAAGTCCGAGCCGGCCTTCACCGCCTCCATGAACTCGTCGGTGATGTTGATGCCGTGGTGCAGGTTCAGGGACTTCCTGTTGAAGTCACCCGAGGGTTTGCGGATCTCGAGGAACTCCTCGATCTCGGGGTGGTGCACGTCCAGATAGACCGCCGCCGAGCCCCGGCGCAGGCTGCCCTGGCTGATGGCCAGCGTCAGCGAATCCATCACGCGGATGAAGGGGATGATGCCCGAGGTCTGGCCCGCGCCCTTGACCTTTTCGCCGATCGACCGGACGCCGCCCCAGTAGGTGCCGATGCCGCCGCCGTTCGAGGCCAGCGAGACGTTCTCGTTCCAGACGCGCTGGATGCCGTCCAGGCTGTCCTGCACCGAGTTCAGGAAGCAGGAGATCGGCAGGCCGCGGTTCGCGCCGCCGTTCGACAGCACCGGCGTCGAGGGCATGAACCAAAGCTTGGACATATAGTCATAGACGCGCTGGGCGTGGTCGGCGTCGTCAGCATAGGCGGTCGACACGCGGGCGAACATGTCCTGATAGCTCTCGCCGGCCAGCAGATAGCGGTCCTCCAGCGTCTTCTTGCCGAAGTCGGTCAGCAGGTCGTCGCGGGTCCGGTCCAGTTCGAGGCTGCGCACGACCGTCAGATGGGGACGCTCGGACGTCGGCGCCGCCGGTGCCGCACCGGGAACTGCCGCAAAATCAACCGTCTTCAACGCTTCGCCGCCAGCCATAATCGTCATCGCCCTGAACTAAAATCGAAGAGAAGCCGCCTGGCCCCGACCACTGCATCTAGTGGCCGAAGCGCGCCCCGAACCAACATATGGGGCGCAGATGCCTAACGACCCGTCAACGGGCTTGACGCCGCAATTCGTTCCGAATCACTTCGGCACAGGGGATGACCCTGTGCAAAAGGGCGCGACAGGCTCGCGACGCGCGGGGCGACCCGTATTCACGACTCCGTGATCGGGAACGCGACAGCAGCTTGGCCGTTAGCCGCCGATGCCATCCTCCGCCCCCGTCCGTTTTTTTCGCCGCGCCCTTCGTCTGGCCCGTACCGAATTCGTCGCCCTGTCCGCCCTTCTGATCGTCGGACTGGGGGTCTCGATCTTCGCCGAACTCGCCGATGACATGCGCGAGGCCGACGGCCAGGCCTTCGACCAGGGCGTGCTGTCGATCCTGCGGCCCAACGCCGATCCGTCCGACGCCTGGGGCCCCTGGTGGCTGTCCACGGCCGCCAATGACCTGACGGCGCTGGGCGGGATCTCGGTCCTGGCCCTGTTCGCCACGATCGCGGTGATCTTTCTGATCATCCAGAAGAAGCGGCTGTCGGCCCTGTTGCTGGTCTTCGGCCTTCTGGGCGGCGTGACCCTGTCCGAGGGGCTGAAGGCCATGTTCGAACGCGCCCGCCCGCCGGAGCAGTTCCAGGCGGTCGAAACGATCAACGCCAGCTTCCCGTCCGGCCACGCCCTGCTGTCCACGGTCTTCTA
Organism: Brevundimonas subvibrioides ATCC 15264; assembly: GCF_000144605.1. Classification (NCBI taxonomy): domain Bacteria; kingdom Pseudomonadati; phylum Pseudomonadota; class Alphaproteobacteria; order Caulobacterales; family Caulobacteraceae; genus Brevundimonas; species Brevundimonas subvibrioides. Next base: position 166,476 of record NC_014375.1, read on the forward strand.
TCTCAGCCTGGCCGTCATGCTGTCGCGCGCCTTCCCGCGACGTAGCCTGAAGGCCTATGTCATCGGCACGGGCGTGCTGATCGCGGTCCTCGTCGGGCTGACGCGCATCTATCTGGGCGCGCACTGGGCCACGGACGTCTTCGCGGGCTGGAGCGTGGGGGCCGCCTGGGCCATGGCCCTGTGGCTGGTCAGCTATGCGGTCGAGCGTCGCCAGGCGGTCCATCACGCCACCCTGGTTGACGAACCGACGGTCGCCGAAGCGTGAAATTTCACTAGGCCCCGGACCGGCGTCGGCGTTAACTACGGGTCGACGGTCGAAGCCCCCGTTTCGACCCGTATTGCGGGAGGACCGACATGATCGGCCTGATGCTCGCCCTCGTCGTCGCCCCTCCTGCCCCCGCCCCCCAGGCGGTCCAGGCCACGCTGCAGTCGTGCGCCATGGAGCAGGACCGCTGGGTCTGCCGCTATCAGGTGCCCAATATCGAGATCATTCCCTTCACCGGCGATGCTTCGGAACTGGAGCTGACCCCGCGCACCGGGCCCGCGCCGTCCCCGGTCCCGGGCGACACCCCGGCCGGCACCACCCCCACGGAGGTCGCCGCCGCCGGTTCGGAGGCCGGCATCCTGACCGAGCGCGAGGCCGGACTGGTGGCGCGCTGTGCCGACGCCGGCTGGATGTCGCTCTGCCTGCCCGACGACCGTCGCGCCGCGCGTTCGCTGCGAGATCGCCAGGTTGCCTACCAGACGGTCCAGCGGTCGGTGACGGGTCTGCTGGCCGAGGACCGCTGCGAGGAGGCGATCCGGGCGGCGCTGGACGGCGGCTATCTGGGCCTGGCGCGCGAAGCCCGCGCCTTCTGCGCCGCCTCGGTGGCCGAGCCGGTCAACGTCCAGGCCGTGGTCCCGCCGGCGAGCTGACGGCACCTCTCCAGACAACGGAAGACCCGGCCGCTCTGCAGCGTCCGGGTCTCTGGTCGTTGATCGACCGACGGGGCCTGCGGGGCCGTCTGAACCCGCAGGCGCTCGCCAGCGCCTAGTGGCCGCCCGGCGTGACGGGCGTGCAGACGGTGCCGTCCGTGCAGTCCGAGAAATGGACCTGCGGCGGCTCGACCAGGATCTGCGACGGGTTCACGTGGACTTCCGGACGCTGGACGTAGATCTGGGCCGGGGCCACGCGGATCGGCGGGGCTTCGACATAGACGGGGGGACCGGAGATATAGACCACAGGACCGGCGACCTCGATCGGGCGGCCGTACACCCGGGCCCCCGGCGACCTCACATGGATGTCCGGACCGGCCGGAATGTAGATCGGCGGGCCATAGCCGCCGCCCGGCGCGCCGTGCGGCCAGGGCGAACCCGGGGTCCAGGGGCCGTAGAAGGTGGCCTCCCGCGTGCACGGGCACAGTTCACCGTCGTAATGCGGATGCGGTGCGCATCCGTCGGGCGCTTCGACCATGCCGCCCAGCAGCATGGAGGCGACCAACATCGATACTGGTTCCATGAATTCTCCCCCTAACCCTCTGATAGACCACGTATTCCCCTGAGAAGCGAAATGGCTTCAAAGGCGTTTTCGAGGCCCGACCAGCGTTATCTTAACCATATTGGGCTGTCTACCGCCGTCGTTCAGCTTGCACCCGCCGGGGGCCCGGCCTAAACGCGCCGCCTCATTGGCCCGTCTGTTTTCACAGACCCCGCCCTGCATCGAGCCCGCCCTGGACGCCTTCCTGATATCGGTCGGCCTCGTCTCCATCGCGGAGATCGGGGACAAGACCATGCTGCTGGCCATCGCCCTGGCCGCCGCCTGGCGCCGGCCCCTGCCGATCGTCCTCGGCATCTTCGCCGCGACCCTCGCCAACCACGCCTTCGCCGCCTTGGCCGGCACCCTGGCGGCCCAGTATCTGGACGGTCCGTGGATGCGATGGATCGTCGGCGTCGCCTTCCTGGGGTTCGCGCTCTGGGCCCTGATCCCCGACACGCTCGAGGTCCGGGACGAGGCCCAGGTCGACAAGACATTCATGGGCATCTTCTGGACCACCCTGGCGGCCTTCTTCCTGGTCGAGATGGGCGACAAGACCCAGATCGCTACGGCGGGCCTCGCCATCCGGTTCGAGAACCTGCCCCTGGTGGTCGCCGGATCGACCGTGGGCATGATGCTGGTCAACGGTCCCGCCGTCTGGCTGGGCGAGGCGACCGCCAAACGCCTGCCGCTGAAATACATCCGCATGGCGGCCGCGGCCGCGTTCGCGGCCACCGGTCTCTGGGTGCTCGTCGCCGGCTAGGTCGTTCGTCACTGGCGTTGATGTCCGCCAGAGGATGCGCCATGGGTTCAAATCGGGCGACGATCGCTCCCGTGCGGCCCCTCACGGCGAACGGCGTGCGTCGTCTGCGATTGTGTCGCACTCGCCCGGCGTCCCCGAGGGGTCCCGATACGCGTTCGATGCGCTATAGCGGACGAAACGCCGCACCCTTTCACTGCTTCCGGACCCCCGATGCTCGACTCGATTACGCCGCTTCTGTCTGACCCCGCCGCCTGGGCTGCGCTCGTCACCCTCGTGGTCATGGAGGTGGTGCTGGGGATCGACAATCTGATCTTCATCTCGATCCTGTCGAACAAGCTGCCGCCCGAGCAACGCCAGAAGGTCCGGCGCATCGGCATCGGCCTGGCCCTCGTCATGCGACTGGCGCTCCTGTCCATCATCGCCTGGCTGGTCGGCCTGGTGCAGCCCGTCTTCTCCGTCATGGGCAACGAGTTCTCGTGGAAGGACCTGATCCTGATCGCGGGCGGCCTGTTCCTGATCTGGAAGGCGACCAAGGAAATCCACCACACGGTGGACCCCACGCCCTCGCACGACGTCCTCGACAAGAAGGACGTCATGATCTCCAACGCCGGATCGGCGATCGTCCAGATCATCATCCTGGACCTGGTCTTCTCGATCGACTCCATCCTGACGGCCGTCGGCATGACCGAGCACCTGCCGATCATGGTCGTGGCCGTCCTGGCCGCCGTCACCGTCATGCTGCTGGCCGCCGACCCCCTGGCCAACTTCATCGCCAAAAACCCCACCGTGGTCATGCTGGCCCTGGGCTTCCTGCTGATGATCGGCCTGGTGCTGATCGCCGACGGCTTCGGCTTCCACGTGCCCAAGGGCTATATCTACGCGGCCATGGCCTTCTCGGCCGGCGTGGAGGCGCTGAACATGATGGGTCGAGCGGCCACATCCAAAAAGGACCAGGCGCTTCTGGCGCGGGGCGTGGCCGACCGTGCCGAGGCCGACGCCCAGGCCGCCGAGGCCCGCGCCGCCGCCGATCCGAACGGCTGATCTCCATGCGCGCGCCCTCCCGGAGACCCGTCCTGATCCCGGCCCTGATCGGGCTGGTCGTCCTGGCGGGCGCGCCCCTCGCCTGGTCGCAGAGTGCTCCGGCGCCTGCGCCCGCGCCCACGGTCCAGGCGGCCCCCCAGCCGCCGGCACCCCCGATCTATGACTACGAGATCGTCAACACCTATCCGCACGACCCGGCCGCCTTCACCCAGGGGCTGATCTACCGCGACGGCGTCCTGATCGAGAGCACCGGCCGTCACCCGTCCAGCGTCCGCCGCGTGCGGCTCGAGGACGGGGTCGTGCTGGAGAAGAAGGAGCTGCCGGTCGAGCATTTCGGCGAGGGCCTGACCGACTGGGGCGACCGGGTCCTGACCCTGACCTGGCAGGGCGGGCAGGGCTTCATCTGGGACGCCGACGATCTCGATCCGGCGGGCACCTGGACCTATGAGGGCGAGGGTTGGGGCCTGACCCGCGACGCCACCCGCATCATCCTGTCGGACGGCTCCCCGTCCTTGCGCTTCTTCGACCCCGAGACCCTGACCCAGACCGGCGTGGTACCGGTCACCTACCGCGGCCGCCCGGTGCCCAAGCTGAACGAGCTGGAGTTCATCGACGGCGAGGTTTTCGCCAACGTCTGGCAGACCAACTTCATCCTGCGCATTGATCCGGCCACCGGCGTGGTCAAGGGCATCATCGACCTGACCGGCCTGCTGCCCGATCCGGTCGCCAATCCCAACGACGACGTCCTGAACGGCATCGCCTGGGATCCCGCCGGCCGCCGCCTGTTCGTCACCGGCAAGAACTGGCCCCGGCTGTTCGAGATCCGGCTGGTCCCCAGGCCCCCGGCCGCCGGCTAGGCCGCCTTCTTCTTCGCCGCCGGCTTCTTCGGGGCCGCCTTCTTGGCCGGAGCCTTCTTGGCGGCCGGCGAGGCCGAGCCCTTCAGGCTGTTCCGCAGCGCGGCCATCAGATCGATCACGTTGGTGTCGTCCGGCTCCTCGACCGCCACCATGCCCTTGCCGCCCTTGGTCTTGGTCTTGATCATCGCCTTCAGCGCGTCGTCGTAGCGGTCGACGAAGTCCGAGGAATCGAAGTCCGCCTCCTTCTGGGCGATGATCCGCGCGGCGATCTCGACCATGTCGGCGTCGGCCTTCACCGTCGGAATGGCGTCGAAATAGTCCGCCGCGTCGCGCACCTCGTCGTAGGCCCGCAAGGTGTAGGCGACCAGCCCCTTGCCCCGCACCTCCAGCGCCAGCTGCCGTTCCTTGCCGCGCAGCACCAGACACCCCAGCGCCACCTTGCCCTGTTTCGCCATCGCGTCGCGGATCACGGCGAACGCCTCCACCCCGGTCCCCTTCTCGGGCACCACGAAGAAGGGGGCGTCCCAGAACAGCCGATCGATCTCGGTCTCGTCGACGAACTTGTCGATCGAGATGGTCTTTGTGCTCTCCAGCCGCACCTTGTCGAAGTCGGCGTCGTCGAACAGGACGTATTCGTCCTTGGACACCTCATAGCCCTTGACCAGCTCCGAGCGCTCCACCGGCCCGGTGTCCGGATCGGTCGCCACCATGCGGATGCGGTTGTTGGTCTTGGGGTTGATCATATGGAAGCGCACGTTGTCGGCGCTCGAGGTCGCCGTATACAGCGCCACCGGACAGCTGACCAATGACAGCTTCAGATGGCCTTGCCAGGTGGGGCGGCTGGGCATGGGACTTCCTCCAGAGAGACGGAGTCAAACACCCATGGCCAAGGTTGGTTCAAAGGCCAAGGAAAAGGGCGGGCCCATTGCTGGACCCGCCCTCTCTGTCGTCAGTGCGATACAGGCGTGGACTAGAAGTCCATGTCGCCCATGCCGCCCATGCCGCCGCCCATGCCGCCGCCGGCACCGCCGGAGGAGCCCTTCTTGGGAGCGTCGGCCACGGCCGCTTCGGTCGTGATCAGAATGGAGGCCACCGAGGCGGCGTCGGTCAGGGCGGTGCGAACCACCTTGGCCGGGTCGATCACGCCCATGGCGACCAGGTCGCCGTACTCTTCGGTCTGGGCGTTGAAGCCGTAGGTGGCCGAGGTGTTCTCGAGCACCTTGCCGACCACGATCGAGCCTTCGACGCCGGCGTTTTCCACGATCTGACGGATCGGGGCCTGGATGGCGCGACGGATGATGGCGATGCCGGCGGTCTGGTCGGCGTTGTCACCGGTCAGGCCGTCCAGAGCCTTGGTCGCCTTCAGCAGGGCGATGCCGCCGCCGGGGACGATGCCTTCTTCAACGGCTGCACGCGTGGCGTTCAGGGCGTCGTCGACGCGGTCCTTCTTTTCCTTCACTTCGACTTCGGTCGAGCCGCCGACGCGGATGACCGCAACGCCGCCGGCCAGCTTGGCCAGACGTTCCTGCAGCTTTTCCTTGTCGTAGTCGGACGAGGTGTCCTCGATCTGCTTCTTGATCTGGCTGATGCGGGCCTCGATCTCATCCTTGCCGCCGACGCCGTCCACGATGGTGGTGTCGTCCTTGGTGATGGTGACCTTCTTGGCCTTGCCGAGCATGTCGATGGTGACGTTCTCGAGCTTGATGCCCAGGTCTTCCGAGATCACCTGGCCGCCGGTCAGGACCGAGATGTCCTCCAGCATGGCCTTGCGGCGGTCGCCGAAGCCCGGGGCCTTGACGGCGGCGACGCGCAGGCCGCCCCGCAGCTTGTTGACGACGAGCGTGGCCAGGGCCTCGCCTTCGATGTCCTCGGCGATGATCAGCAGCGGGCGACCCGACTGAACCACGGCTTCCAGGATCGGGAGCATGGCCTGCAGCGACGACAGCTTCTTTTCGAACAGCAGGATCAGAGGCTCTTCGAGTTGAACCTCCATCTTGTCGGCGTTGGTGATGAAGTAGGGCGACAGGTAGCCGCGGTCGAACTGCATGCCTTCGACGACGTCGAGTTCGGTCTCGGCGGTCTTGGCTTCTTCAACCGTGATGACGCCTTCGTTGCCGACCTTGGCCATGGCCTTGGCGATCATTTCGCCGACTTCGGCGTCGCCGTTGGCGGAGATGGTGCCGACCTGGGCGATTTCGGAGTTGTTCTCGACCTTCTTGGCCGAGGCCTTGATGTCGGCGAGCACGGCCGTGACGGCCTTGTCGATGCCGCGCTTCAGATCCATCGGGTTCATGCCGGCGGCGACGGCCTTGAGGCCCTCTTGCACGATTGATTGAGCCAGAACGGTTGCGGTGGTGGTGCCGTCACCCGCCTTGTCGTTCGTCTTCGAAGCGACTTCGCGGATCATCTGGGCGCCCATGTTCTCGAAGGCGTCCTCGAGCTCGATCTCTTTGGCGACCGAGACGCCGTCCTTGGTCGAGCGCGGGGCGCCGAAGGACTTCTGGATGACCACGTTGCGGCCCTTGGGCCCCAGGGTGACCTTGACCGCATTGGCCAGGACGTTGACGCCGCGCAGCATCTTCTCGCGCGCGTCGGTGGAGAACTGTACTTGTTTCGCAGCCATGTGAGGCGGCTCCTATGTCAATCTGATGGGTAAAGAAGGGGGTCGACGGTCGGGTGCTAGAGCACGCCCAGGACGTCGGATTCCTTCATGATGATCAGGTCTTCGCCTTCCAGCTTGACCTCGGTGCCCGACCACTTGCCGAACAGGATCCGGTCGCCGGCCTTCAGTTCCAGGGCATTGACGGTGCCGCGCTCGTCACGGACGCCGGGGCCCACGGCGACGACTTCGCCTTCCTGGGGCTTTTCCTTGGCCGTGTCGGGGATGATGATCCCGCCCTTGGTCTTGGATTCTTCTTCAACGCGCTTGACCAGCACGCGATCGCCGAGAGGACGAAACGCCATCTGTGAGTTCTCCGTATAGCTCTAGAGTTTGATGTCGCCCTCGTGGACCGGCTTTTGGCAGCCGTGACCCGCGAGTGCTAACGCAGGGCGGAAGTAGGATGACGGGGCGGCATCGTCAAGGCGGCGGCGCGATGAACGCCAGATGAATGACGTCCCCTCCGTCCGTTCAGATTGCCTGTTCTAGACCTTCACCCTGGGGAGGGGCGTTGTGCCCGGACGCCACGTTTCAGGAGACAGGGACATGAAGATCATCAAGCTTGCTTTCGCCGCCGCACCGGTTCTGGCCCTGACGCTGGCCGCCGCCGCGCCGGCCGAGGCCCAGAGCCGCTACTATGGGGGCCAGAACTCCTACGACCAGCGTCGCGACAACGGCGGCGACGTCGTCGCGGGCGTCGTGATCGGGGCCATCGCGGGAGGCCTGCTGGCCGCCGCCGCCTCGGACAACAATGACGACTGCAGCTTCTATCGCGACGGCCGCTGCTGGCGGAACCGGGGCCACTGGGAGCGCGAGCACGGCATCAACAGCCGCTACGGCTATGGCTACAACGACCGCCGCGACTATCGCTACGACCGCCGGGACGATCGTCGGGACCGTCGCTACGATCGCCGCGACGACCGGCGCGATTACCGCTACGACCGCCGCTGGTAGTCGGTCTGCGCACTCACTGATGAAACGGGCTTCCTCGCGGAAGCCCGTTTTTTCATGCCCCGATCCTTCAGGCCATGAGACGCCCCAGAAGCGCTGCCGTCGACGGATCCAGATCGGGGGACGGGCCGCCCGCCGCAACGTCCGTCAGGATCGCCTTGGCCAGAACCTTGCCCAGCTCCACACCCCACTGGTCGAAGCTGTTGATGTCCCAGATCACACCCTCGACGAAGGTCTTGTGCTCATACAGGGCCAGCAGGGCCCCGAGCCGTTCCGGGGTCAGCCGGTCCATGACGATGGTGGTGGACGGGCGGTTCCCCGGAAAGGTCTTGTGGCTGGCCAGACGGTCGGCCTCCGCGTCCGTGGATCCGGCCGCCATCAGCTCGGCGCGGGCGGCCTCGGTGGTCTTGCCCAGCATCAGGGCCTGGCCCTGGGCCAGGGCGTTGGACCACAGGGGCGCGCCGGCCGCGTCCGGAAGGGTTTCCGACACGATCACGAACTCGGCGGGCACGACCTGCGGCCCCTGATGGATCTGCTGGAAGAAGGCGTGCTGGCCGTTGGTGCCGGGCTCGCCGAACACCACCGGACAGGTCTGGCGGGTGACGGTCGCGCCGTCGCGGTGGACCCGCTTGCCGTTCGATTCCATCTCGAGCTGCTGCAGGAAGGCCGGCAGGCGGCGCAGGCCGTGGGCGTAGGGGGCGACCGTGCGGGCCGGGCGATGCAGGCCATCGACGTTCCAGATCTGCGCCAGGGCCATCAGCACCGGCGCGTTCCGCTCCAGCGGGGCATCGACGAAATGGTCGTCCATGGCCCGGGCCCCCGACAGCAGTCCGTCGAAGACGTCGGGACCGAGCGCGATCACGCAGGACAGGCTTACCGCCGACCACAGCGAATAGCGGCCGCCGACCCAGTCCCTGAAGGCGAAGGCCCGGCCGCAGCCGAAGCCCCCGGCCCGCTCCGGCGCGGCGGTGACGCCGATGAAATGCCGGTCACGACCCGCCTCCGGCAGACTGGCGGCCAGCCAGGCCTTGGCGGCCTCGGCGTTGGCCAGCGTTTCCTGGGTCGTGAAGGTCTTGGACACGACGACGACCAGTGTCGTCTCGGGATCGAGTCCGGTCAGGGCCTCGGCCATGTCGCGCGGATCGATGTTGGCGACGAAGCGCAGGTCGATCGAGGGCTCCAGCGGTTTCAGCGCGTCCCAGACCACGCGCGGGCCGAGGTCCGACCCGCCGATGCCGATATGGACGATCGCCCTGAACGCCTTGCCCGTCGCGCCGGTCTCGTGGCCGTCCCGCACCGCGCGGGCGTAGTCGGCCATGGCCTGCTGCACGGCGCGAACCTCGGCCGAGACCGCCTCGCCCAAGGCATGGAAGTCGGCGTCATCGCCGGCCCGAAGCGCGGGATGCAGCACCGCCCGCCCCTCGGTATTGTTGACGGCCTCTCCGGCGTACAGGCGGGCGCGCTCCCCCTCGACCCCGGCCGCGCGGGCCAGGTCCAGACAGGCTTCGAACCCGCCCCGGGTCCAGCTCTGTTTGGACAGGTCCAGATACAGTCCCGCCGCCTCGACGCTCATGCGCGCCAGCCGGTCGGGGTCGGCCGCGAACTGATCGACGATTCGCGCCCCGGCGTCCCGGGCCGCTGCGGCGTCGAATCCGCTCCAGATATCGATCTCGGACATGGGGCAGCCTTTCGTTAATCAAGGTCTCGTTTACGGGTCGGGCGTAGACCGGTTCAATCGCAGAGTCGCGAAAAGGACCAGACCATGTCGTGTGGCATCGCCATCGCCGTCTCGCTGTTGCTGTCGGACCCCAGCGTCGCCCTCGCCGCCGCCCAGCCCGCGGCCGTCGCCGGGGCCCCGGTCTCGGTCGCGAGCGAGCCGATGTTCGCCGACATCGTGACCCGGGCCAGCGCGCTCAAGGCCGTCGTCGACGCCTGGGGGCCGACCGGCGCGACCGGCACCGACTTCGAGGCCTTCAAGGCCCGCGCCACGGCCCTCTCGGCCCTGGACATGCAGGCCCACCTGATCCTCAAGGAACGGGGCACCGACGGCGACCTGAAATGCATCCTGCGCGGCATCTCCGAGGACATCCCGGTCCGGATCCAGGCCGTCGAAAGCGCGGCGAGCCCGGAAGCCCGCGCCACCGCCCTGTCGGAGCTGTCCTATCTGCTGAACGACAACGTCGAGGTCATCACCGCCCCGCCGCAGCCGGACGCCCAGTCGGGCGTCGAGACGAACTAGCCGCCTCCAGCGCCTCGAGGACGACCCCCTCGGTCAACAGTTGCGGCAGGATGCGCGGCGCGGGCTCGCCCGGCGCATAGACCAGATACAACGGCACGCCCGAGCGGCCATGGCGGGCCAGCTCCCGCGCGATCACCGGGTCGCGCAGCGTCCAGTCCGCGACCAGATAGACGGTCCCGGTGCGGGCGATGGCCTCGGCGACGCGGGGCGACTGCAGCGACGTCCGCTCGTTGATCTTGCAGCTGACGCACCAGTCGGCGGTGAAGTCGACGAGGACCGGCTTTCCGGCGGCCTGCGCCTCGGCGACCGCCTGCGCTGACCAGGGTCGGGTGGCCGGGCCGCTGCCGTCGCCCGACCCGGTCCGGACCGAGGGGGCAAGACTGGACGCCACCCCGGTGAGGCCCAGCGCGACGACGAGGGCCAGCGCGGATGCGAGCATGAGGGGACGAGCCGGTTTGCCTGCCGCGCGCGCTGTCTGTCGGCGACCGAAGGCCCAGGCTGCGAGGCCCAGCAGCGCCGCCCCCGCCATCAGCAACACCGCGGGGGTCCATCCCTGCTGCCGCTGGAAGACCCAGCCCAGCCACAGGGCTGCGGCGAACATGGGCACGGACAGGACCTGTTGCAGACGCTCCATCCAGGGGCCGGGACGCGGCAGGCGAGCCAGCAGACCCGGCGACAGGCTGATCGCCAGATAGGGCAGGGCCAGGCCGAGGCCGAGGAACAGGAAGACCAGCAGGGCGAGCGGCGCGGGCAGGACCAGCGCCGCGCCGAGCGCCACCGCCATGAAGGGGGCCGTGCAGGGGGCGGCCACCACCACGGCCAGCACGCCCGTAAAGAAGGCTCCGATCGGCCCGTTCAGACGCGACAGCCGCGACCCGCCCGCCGCCTGAAGCCCCAGCCCGATCTGGAACAGGCCGGCGAGGTTCAGACCAACGACCAGCATCAGCAGGGCGAGAAGGGCGACCACGGGCGGCGACTGCAGCTGGAACCCCCAGCCGATCTCCTGACCCAGACCGCGCAGCACCAGCAGGACACCGCCCAGCATCAGGAAGGTCGCCAGCACGCCCGCCAGATAGGCCAGGCCGTCGACCCGCGCCTCCCCGGCATCGCGCGATGACCGCGCCAGGGCAGCCGCCTTGAGGGCCAGGACCGGGAAGACGCACGGCATCAGGTTCAGGATCAGGCCCCCGAGGAAAGCGAACAGGATCGCCCGGGCCGCCGTCCCCGCATCGAACGCGCCGCCGCCGGGCGCATCGGCCGTGGCCAGACCGCGCCCGGTGGTCCCGGGCAGGAGCGATCCGGGCACCGCCGCGATCTCCCAGGCCCCGGCGTCGGTCGCCAGCACCCCGGCCAGAGGCGCGGTCAGACCGCTCGCGACCAGATCGTCGGTGGGGTCGAGCGTCAGGGAGAGGCCGTCGGGCCCGGCTGCCGCCGACAGGGCGACGTCGTGGTCGATCCGGCCGGCCTCGAACGGATAGAAGGTCGCGCGTCCGATATCGGCCCCGGCCAGCGCACCGCCCGTGGCACTGAGGACCAGTCGTCCCCCGGTCAGGGTCGCGCGGGCGGTGATCCCGGCCGGGCGGGGGGCGGTCTCGACCAGACGCTGGATCGCCGCGCCGTCCGACCCCGTCAGCGGCGCCGTCCCCTCGCGGATCGGCAGGTCCAGCCTCAGGGTAAAGCTGTCCGGTACGCACATCTCGTCGCTGCACACGAACAGCAGCGCGGTCACGGTCAGGGGAATCGTCGTCCCGGGCCGGGCCCCGGCGGGAATATCGATGGGGACCGGCAGGAAGACCTGTCCCTCGTAGCCCAGGTTGACGATGTCCCCCAGACGCTGGCGGTTCGGCAGCGGCCAGAGGATCTCGCCGGCCACGACCCCGGCCGGCAGGCTCCAGTCCAGCGTGGTGGGGCCGCCGGAATCACCGGGATTGCGCCAGTAGGTGTGCCATCCCGGCTGGATCTTCTGGCGCAGCGCGACCACCGCCGTCGATCCTGGCGCGGCCCAGGCGTTCATGGGCACCAGTTCGACCTCGATCCGGACGTTGCGTTGTGGCCCCGGGGCGATCGCCGATGGAGCCCGGGACATTCCGGGCTGGGCCCGCGCCGGTTCGGGCAGGCCGAAACCGCCCGCGAGCAGGACGAACAGCCAGGCGATCAGGAGGGACAGGCGCAAGCGGAGGTATCCGAACGTCGAGACAGGGCGACCCTTACCCGGCCGACGCGGCGACCGCCACGTTCCCAAGGGTCGCGCCGGACGCCTGCGGGGTTACAGCGGCCGCTCGGCTCAGCCGGCGGCGGCCGTCATGGCCTCGCTCGCCCGGTTGAACATCACGATGACCTTGTCGGAAAAGGCCGTGGCACCCGCCACGATGACGAGGAAGATCGCGCCGACGATCATGCCGTATTCGATCGCCGTGGCGCCACGCTCGTCGCTCAGGAAGCGGCGGATCAGGGACATGGTCACGCACCTTTCCTTCGATGGCCTCAGAGCAGGTCCCTCAGCCAGGCCACGAGCGGGGCATCGGCCGGGGGCATGGGGTAGTCCGTCAACGCATTCGGCCGGACCCAGGCCAGGGCCGCGTGCTCGCGCGCGACGACCAGGCCGGACCACCGCCGACACAGATATAGTGGCATCAACAGGTGAAACGATTCGTAAGCGTGGCTGGCGAAAACGAACGGGGCCAGACAGGCCTCCTGCACATCGATGCCCAGCTCCTCGTTCAGCTCGCGGATCAGGGCCGCTTCGGGCCGCTCGCCCGGCTCGACCTTGCCGCCCGGAAACTCCCACAGCCCCGCCAGCGCCTTGCCCTCCGGACGTTTGGCGATCAGCACCCGGCCGTCCACATCGACGAGGGCGGCGGCAACGACGAGAACGACAGGCAGCGGAGCATCGGTCATGGCGGCCCCCATACCGGTTCGCGTAACGGGACTGCAATCATTGGTCACGCAGTGTGGCTGCCGCGTCCTTGCCGATCGTGGCCACAATCGGGCAAGACGTTTTGCTTTCGTTCCTCCTGCCGACCCACCGCCCCGCACACCCTGAGGCCTCATGGCTCCGTCGACCCTGTCCGAGACCCTGACCAGCCCCGAAGTCCAGGCCTTCGCCAGCGGATTTCCGGTTCTGGTCCTGCATATGGTGGTGACCTTCGCCCTCTTGGGCGCGGGTGCGGTCGTCTATGGCCTGCTGACGCCCTGGAAGGAGATCGCCCTGATCCGCGAGGGCAATGCGGCGGCCGGCGTCGCGTTCGGTGGGGTGCTGGTCGGGCTGGCCATTCCCCTGGCCGTGTCCATGTCGGTCTCGACCTCGGTCGTCGACATCGCCCTGTGGGGGGTGGCGACCCTGGTGTTGCAGCTGCTGGCATTCCGGGTCGTCGATCTTCTGCTGACCGGCCTGCCCCAGCGCATCCAGGAGGGCGAGGTCTCGGCCGCGGTGCTGCTGGTCTCGGCCAAGCTGGCGACCGCCCTGATCCTCGCCGCCGCCCTGACGGGCTGAGGTCCCGGTGAACCTGCCCCGCCCCGCCGATCTGCTGCTCTATGCCGGCGCGGGCTCCCTGCTCGTCTTCGCATCGCTGGCCCAGCGCGAGAATGCCGACGCCCCGCCCGCGCCCCCGCCGCCCGACGCCATCGAGGGCGCCCTGCTGGGTCCGATCACGCCCTTCGACCCGTCCATCACCGTGGTCGCGCCCGACATCCCCTTCCAGCCCGCGTCGGGCACCGCCTTCTCCATCGCGGGCGACGGACGCTGGCTGACGGCCAAGCACGTCGTGGAGGGATGCCGTCGGCCCGCCCTGGTCGTCGGGGGCGGGCGGGCGGTGGCCGCCGACGTCCGCCTGTCGCCGCGAGCGGACATCGCTCTGTTGATCACCGCAGGCGGCCCGCCCGCCCTGCCGGTCACCACTGTGGCGCCCCTGCGGGTCGGCCAGCGCGCCTTCCATCCCGGCTTTCCGCAAGGGTCGGCCGGAGAGGTGGCGTCCCGGCTGCTGGGCCGCGAGGTGCTGCACGTCCGGGGTCGGGGCAGCCGCGACGAGCCGGTCCTCGCCTGGGCCGAGGTCGGGCGGACGGAGGGGCTGGACGGAACCCTGGCCGGTCTGTCGGGCGCTCCCGCCATGGACCGGCGCGGCCGGGTGGTCGGGGTCACGATCGCCGAGGCCCCGCGTCGAGGCCGCATCTACACCACCTCTCCCGACACGCTCGGCCCGGCCATCCGGGGCGAGCAGTCGCCGGACGAGCCTCTGCTCAGCGAACCGGTCACCACCGAGAACTATGGCCGCGTCGCCGACGACCTGCGGCGTGACCTGCGGGTGGCGCAGGTCGTCTGCCTGTCCGCCTGATCGATCGCCTGTCGATGACGCTGCCGGTCGATCCGCACCTGTTCTGGGTCTTCGTCGGGGTGATGACCGTCCTGGCCGTCACCCCGGGCCCCGCCAATCTTTTCTCGGTCGCCACCGGCATGGAAAGGGGGCGGCGCGCGGCCCTGATCGCGGTCCTCGGCATGAATGCCGCGACCCTGGTCTGGTTCGCCGCCGCGGCCCTGGGACTCGGCGCGCTGGTCGCGGCCTTTCCGGACGTTTTCAGGATCATCGCGATTGGCGGAGCCCTGTATGTCGCCTGGCTGGGCGTGTCGGCCCTGCGCGGGGCATTCCGTCCCCCGTCCCCGCCGGCTGCCACCGAAGGCCGCATCCACCCGCGCCGTCCGGCCTTCGTCGACGGGTTCCTGGTTCAGCTGGCCAATCCCAAGATCGTCCTGTTCTTTTCGGCCGTCCTGCCGCCGTTCATGGACGCCGCACGGCCCGCCGCGCCCCAGTTGGCCGTCTTCGCCTGCGTCGTCGTCGGCATGGACCTGATCACCATGAGCGCCTACGGTCTGGGGGGCGCAGCCCTGGCCCGACGCATGAACGAACCCCGGTTCCGGCGGGCGTTCGGCGTCTTCGTCGGGGGCCTGCTCCTCGCCGCCGCCGCTCTGATTATTTCGCGTTTAGAATGACTTGCCTATGCCGGGAACGGAGACGTTCATGTCCCGTTCAGGTGCAAAGGCGGATTTTCCCTCCTCCTTGTGGAGTCCTTCGATGAAAACCCCGACCAAGACCCTTCTGCTGGTCGCCGCGGCCGCCCTGACCCTCGGGGCGTGCGCCACCGCGACGCCCTACGCCCCGGCCGGAGCCAATGGCCAGCGCGGCGGCTATGCCGAGCAGCGGCTCGAGACCGACCGCTACCGAGTCAGCTTCGCCGGCAACTCGGTGACCTCGCGCGAGCAGGTCGAAATGTCGCTCCTGCTGCGCGCCGCCGAACTGACGGCCGAAAGCGGCTTCGACTGGTTCTCGACCGCCAACCGCGCCACCGATCGCGACACCCGCTACCAGACGATCGGCGACCCCTTCTTCGATCGCTATCGCTACTGGGGCCCGTCGTGGCGCTACTACGGCCGGCGCGGCTGGAGCCCGTGGGGTGATCCCTTCTGGGGCCGCAACGACTTCGACGTTCGCCAGGTCGACCGCTACGAGGCGACGGCCGAGATCGTCATGGGTCGCGGAGCAAAGCCCGCCGGCGACGCCAATGCGTTCGACGCCCGCGAGGTCATCGCCAACATCGGCAGCCGCGTCACCCGCCCTATGTGAGTCTGAAGTCCCGGGTCGGCTCAGCCGACCCGGGGCGTCTTCAGCCGACGCTTGTTGGCATGGGTGTCCGGGGCCGACCCCAGGGCTTCCGGGATCTCACCCTTGAAGTAGAACCGCTGCCAGGCCTCCTTGGCGGCATCCGGATCGCCCGACGCCAGGCGGGTGTTGAAGTCGGTCCTCTGGCGGTTCCAGGCCTCGAACTGCCCTTTCATCACCGGGTTGGACTCCAGCGTCCGGATCACCGGCTGCACCGCCTCCATCTTCCGGTGCTCGACCAGGTTGATGAAGCAGAACGGCTCGCCCCGTTCGAATTTGATCCGGCCGGGCCGGGTGAAGATCCAGTTCATCGTGAAAGGGAACGGCAGCCAGTCCGTCTCGATCAGCCCGACCAGGGCCTGAATGCCGTCCTTCACATGGTTGGGACTGCCCGAACAGATCATCCCCCAGCCCGGCGGCGTGCGGAACAGATACTGCGGATGCATGGTCAGGACGCCGCGCGAGAAGTGCGAGGTGACGAAATGGTCCAGTTCCGGCTGCGGCCGTTCCGGCGTGATCGTGATGTCGGACTGCGACGGCCCGCCGTTCCACTCGGCGGTGAAGGTGAAAGGGCACAGGATCTCCCAGCCCGTCGTATTGGCCATGGTCAGCGGCAGGCAGCGATAGGGATGCCGGCTGACGAAGGCGTCCATCCAGTTCCGCGATTGACGTCCCGGCACCATGTCCGGCGGCCGCGACGACATCGGGTAGCATTCCAGTTCCAAGGCGACGCATCCTTCGGTATCGAACAGGCCGAACCCTAGCCCGGCGACCCATGACCCCTCAACCGCTGCATGATCGCGACAGCCTCCTGCCGTGGATGGCCGGACAGGGCATCCCGCAGGCGACGACGGACCACGCCGCCGTGTTCCGTGTGGAAGAGGGCCTCGAACTCAAGGCCGCCCTGCCGGGGGCCCATACCAAGAACCTGTTCCTGAAGGACAAGAAGGCGCGGCTCTGGCTGATCTCGGCCCGGCAGGACACGGTCATCGACCTGAAGGCTGCGCCCCGGATCATCGGCTCGGACCGCCTGTCGTTCGGCAACGAGAGCCTGATGTGGGACACCTTGGGCGTGCGACCCGGATCGGTCACGGCGCTCGGCCTCATCAACGACGTCGACCGGCGCGTGACCTTCGTGCTGGACCGTCGCCTGTGGGAGGCCGACATCGTCAACTTCCACCCCCTGACCAATACCGCGACGACCGCCCTGTCGCAGGCCGCCTTCCGCCAGTTCCTGACCGCGATCGGTCGTGAACCGCTCGTGATCGCCTTCGACGCTTGAGTCTGGGGCCCCCCGCGACCATCTGAGACCTTCCGCGTTATCCTGGACTGCAGCAGAGACCTCCGATGAGCCTTGTCGATCCCACCCCGACCGCCGGCGCCGATGACCTGATCAAGGACGGATCCGACGCCGGCTTCATGGCCGACGTCATCGCCCAGTCGAAGATCCAGCCCGTCATCGTCGACTTCTGGGCCACCTGGTGCGGCCCGTGCCGGACCCTGACGCCCGCGCTGGAGAAACAGGTCCGGGCCGCCGGCGGCGCGGTCAAGCTGGTCAAGATCGACGTCGACAAGAACCCCGCCTACGCCGGCCAGCTGCGCGTCCAGTCGATCCCCACCGTCTATGCCTTCGTCGACGGCCAGCCGGTCGACGGCTTCCAGGGCGCTGTGCCGGAAAGCCAGATCAAGGCCTTCATCGAAAAGCTGTCGGGCGGCGCGGGCGTGAACACCGACGTCCAGCAGCTGCTGGCCCTGGGCGAGGAATCGCTCGGGCTGGACGACTTCGGGGGCGCGGCCCAGGCCTTCGCCCACGTCCTGACCATGGAGCCCGAGAACGAGGACGCCATCGCCGGCATGGCGCGTGTCTATCTGGCCGGGGGCGACGCCGACCAGGCGCGCCAGACCATTGCGATGGCTCCGGCCGACTCGAAGAACGCCGCGGTCGTCAGCCTGCGCGCCAAGCTGGCTCTGGCCTCGGCCGCGCCCGCCAGCGAGACCGAGGCGCTGGAAGCCGCCCTCCGGGCCAATCCCGCAGATCATCAGGCCCGCTACGACCTGTCGCTGGCCCAGGCCGCCGCCGGCGACCTGAAGGGGGCCGCGACCAGCCTGCTGGACATCATCCAGGCCGATCTGGAGTGGAACGACCAGGCCGCGCGCAAGCAGCTGCTGGTGGTGTTCGAGGCGGCCGGCCTGTCGTCCGACATCGCAAAGGACGGCCGCCGCCGCCTGTCCTCGATCCTGTTTGCTTAGAGAAGGCGCGACGATGGCCCAGGGCTATGTGAAGGCTGTCGACCTGCCGCAGGTCATTCCGGTGTTTCCCCTGCCGGGATCCATCCTGCTGCCGCGCGGCCAGCTGCCTCTGAACATCTTCGAGCCGCGCTATCTGAACATGATCGACGACGCCATGGCGGGCGACCGGATCATCGGCCTGATCCAGCCCGTCGGCGGGCCGCGCCCCCTGCCCAGCCTGTCGGCCGTGGGGTGCGCCGGTCGGATCACCAGTTTCGCCGAGACGTCCGACGGCCGGTATCTCGTGACCCTGACGGGCGTCGCCCGCTTCCGCGTCGCGTCGGAACTGCCGACCCAGACCCCCTATCGTCAGGTCCGCGCGATCTTCGCCCCGTTCGAAGCCGACCTGACCGCGCCCACGGGCGGCGAGGGGTTCCAACGCGAAACCTTCCTTGCGGCCCTGCGGGCCTATCTGGAACGCCGCCAGCTGGAGATCGACTGGGAGACCGCCGAGGCCGCCCCGCAGGAGGCTCTGGTCAACAGCCTTTCCATGGCCCTGCCGTTCGAAGGCCCCGAGAAACAGGCCCTGCTGGAGTCCCTGAGCCTGGACGACCGCGTCGCCGTCCTCACCGCCCTGATGCGCATCGACGCGGCCGAACCCGGCGACGGCGACAGCCCCACGGCGATGCAGTAAGAAGGGCGCTAACGCTCACGACGCGGTCGTTCGCGGCGTGAGCGCAGACTTCATTTTCCAAGGCCGCAGGGATCGGGCTCAAGCAGCGAGCGCCCGCGGCGCGAGCGGTAGCCCACCAGACAATGTCCGATACCTTCAACACCCCCTCCTCCGTCGATCCCCGCCTGCTGGAGGTGCTGGTCTGCCCCGTCACGCGCGGCAGGCTGGACTATGACCGCGCGGCCAACGAGCTGATCTCGAAGAGCGCGAAACTGGCCTTCCCCATCCGCGACGGCGTGCCGATCATGCTGCCGGAAGAGGCGCGGGCGCTGGACTGATCCGGCGCGGCCCCGCGATGGAGCCGTTTCCCGACCTGCCCGGCTTCCGCTACTGGCCCGGCGCGCTCGATCCGGCGGCGCAGGCGGACCTGCTGGCCGAGGTCCAGACGACGATCGCGGCCGCGCCCTTCTACCGGCCGGTCACGCCAGGCGGAAAGCCGTTCTCCGTCCGCATGACCAATCTCGGCCGGGTCGGCTGGGTCTCGGACCGCGCGGGCTATCGCTACCAGCCGACCCACCCTGAGACCGGCGCGCCCTGGCCAGCGATCCCCGCGCGCCTGCTGGACCTGTGGAACACCCTGACCGACGGCAGCGCCCCGCCCGATGCCTGTCTGGTCAACCTGTATCGCGAGACCGCCCGCATGGGCCTGCACCAGGACCGGGACGAGGCCGACCTGACCGCGCCCGTCGTGTCCGTGTCGCTGGGGGACACCGCCCTGTTCCGGATCGGCGCGGCCGAAGGCGGACCCACACGGTCGATCCGCCTCGCGTCCGGCGACGTCTGCGCCCTGACCGGCGCGTCGCGTCTGGCGCGCCACGGCATCGACCGCCTTCTGGTCGGGTCGTCGAAACTTCTTGGCGACGGCGGGCGTATCAATCTGACGCTGCGGCGCGCGACCTGAGGCCGCAGTCCGCGGCGACTCGACCCCGTGCCCCCAGCCGCCACACTCGCCCGAGCCCCGAGAGGAAATCCCATGACCCTGCTGACCCGTCCCGAAGGCCTGACCGCCGAAGACCTGAAACTGTCGCGCCGGGGCCTGGGGGCCCTGACGGTCGGGGCCGCCGTGTTTACCGGCTATGCGCCCGCCGCCCTGTCGCAGTCGGCCCAGCCGATCGTCACCGATACCGCGGGGCTGGAGGTCGGCATGGTCACCTGTCCGGCCCCGGACGGGTTCGCCCTGCCGGCCTATGTCGCGCGCCCGGAAGGGGACGGCCCGTATCCCCTGGTCATCGTGGTGTCCGAGATCTTCGGCCTGCATGCCTATATCCAGGACGTCTGCCGCCGCCTGGCCAAACAGGGCTACGCCGCCATCGCCCCGGCCTTCTTCGTGCGCGTCGAGGACCCCGCGCCCCTGACCGACTTCCAGCGCATCCAGGCGATCGTCGGCGCCGCGGGCTACGAACAGGTCATGGGCGACATCGACGCCACCCTGGGCTGGGCCTCGGGCCAGCTATGGGCCAATGACGACAAGGTGGGCATCACCGGCTTCTGCTGGGGCGGCAAGGTCGTCTGGCAGGCCGCGGCGCGCTTCGCCGCCATCGACGCGGGGGTGGCCTGGTACGGCCGCCTGGCCCCCTCGCCGACCGCGACCCCGGCCCAGATCGAGAGCGGCCGCCCGTATCCCGTCGATCTGGCGGCCGACCTGAAGGGCGTGGTGATCGGCAACTACGGCGGGCTGGACCAGGGCATCCCCAATGACACGGTCGCCGCGATGCAGGCGGCCCTGACCACGGCCGGCGCGACCGAAAGCGGCATCAAGCTGTATCCCGACGCCGAGCACGGCTTTCACGCCGACTACCGCCCCAGCTACAACGCCGCCGACGCCGCTGACGGCTGGGCCCGCCTGACGGCCCTGTTCGAGGCGAAGCTGAAGGCCTAGGTCGAACCCCTAGGCCTGGCCGTCGAAGGTGCCGCCGCTGCCGTCCGGCGCGGCGGCATAGGGGTTCGCGCCCTGGGCCCCGGAGCCCTTGGCCGCCACCACGACCATGGCGGGGCGCACCGTACGCCCGAACAGCTCGTATCCCGCCTGCATCGTCTGCAGGACGGTGCCGCCGGGGGCCTCGGTCGAGGGCTGTTCCATCATGGCCTGATGCAGGTGCGGATCGAAGGCGTCGCCCAGGCCCGGGGCCAGCCGCTTCAGCCCGTTGGTCTCGAACGCCTGCAGCAGGGACTTCTGGGTCAGCTCCAGCCCGTTGATCAGGCCCGCCGCGGCACTGTCCGCATCCTTGGGCGCCGCCATCAGGGCGCGCTCCAGATTGTCGGCCACGCCCAGCAGGTCCTTGGCGAAGCGCTGGATGGCGAAGGCCCGCGCGTCGTTCATCTGGGTTTCGGTGCGCCGCTTGACGTTGTCAGCCTCGGCCGCCGCCCGCATGGCGCGGTCCTTCCACAGATCGCGGTCGGCGATCATGGCGTCCAGCGGGGCCAGGTTGTCCGGATCGGCGTCCAGACCGGCCTCGGCATTGGCCAGGGCCTCGTCCAGCTGGGCTTCGAGATCGTTCGGGTTGGTCGTATCGGTCACGTGTCTTGTCCGTCCAGTATGCGGCCCAGCACCCGGGCGGTGTAGTCCACCAACGGGATGATGCGGGCATAGTTCAGTCGAGCGGGTCCGATCACGCCGATGGCGCCCAGAACCCGCTGGCGGCCCGTCATATAGGGTGCTGCGACCACAGCGGAACCCGAAAGCGAAAACAACCGCGTCTCCGCCCCGATAAAGATGCGCACCCCCTGGGCCGCATTGACCCCGTCCAGCAAGCCGATCAGCTGTTCCTTCTGTTCCAGGTCGTCGAACAGGACGCGCACCCGTTCCAGATCCTCGCTGGCGCCGGCGTCCTGCAGCAGGTTGGCGCGGCCGCGCACGATCAGCGACCGCTCCCGGTCCGGCCCGCCCGACCAGGCCGCCAGACCGTCCTCGACCAGCCGGGCGGCGGCGGCGTTCAGCTCCTGGCGCGCGGCGGCCAGCTCGGCCCCCATCTCGCTGCGCGCCTCGGCCAGCGGCCGGCCCTTGAGCCGCGCGTTCAGGAAGTTGGAGGCCTCCTGCAGGGTCGAGGGCGTCACCCCCGCCGCCAGGGTCATGATCCGGTTCTCGACCGAGCCGTCGTCGCCGACCAGCACCGCCAGGGCCTGATCGGTCCCCAGCGCCACGAACTCGACATGCTTGACCCCGGCGTCGCGGATCGGGGTCGCCACGATCCCCGCGCCCCCGGCCAGCCCGGACAGCAGCGACGTCGCCTCGTCCAGCGCCTCCTCGAACCCCTTGCCGCGTCCGGCAAGCCGCCCGTCGATCTCGCGGCGCTCCTCGGTGCCGATGTCGCCGATCTCGAGCAGGCCGTCGACGAACAGCCTGAGGCCCGCGTGGGTCGGGATCCGCCCGGCCGACGTATGCGGTGCCGCCAGCAACCCCGCCAGCGTCAGGTCCTGCATCGTGTTCCGGATCGAAGCGGGCGACAGCTGCACCCCGCCGCGCGAGACCGTGCGCGATCCGACCGGCTCGCCCGTCTCCAGATAGGTCTCCACCACCCGCCGGAAGATGTCGCGGGCGCGCGCGTCCAGCGCCGTCAGCCCGGCCGCGGGGCCGGCCTGGTTGGCGAACGGGGACGGGTGGGGGGCATACAGGCTCACCCTTTCAGGATAAGCAGCCCGGCCCGATACGCCAACGCATTCGCACGTCCTCAGGAAATCCCCCATGCGCCCCTCCGACCGCACCCCCGAACAGCTCCGCGCCGTGACGCTGGAGACCGGCGTCAACCGCTATGCCGAGGGCTCCTGCCTGGTCTCGTTCGGCCATACGAAGGTGCTGGTGACCGCCTCGGTCGAGGAGAACGTCCCCGGCTGGATGCGGGGCAAGGGCGCGGGCTGGGTCACGGCCGAATACGGCATGCTGCCCCGCGCCACCCACACCCGCGGCCGCCGCGAGGCCGCCGCGGGCAAGCAGACGGGCCGGACGCAGGAAATTCAACGGTTGATCGGCCGCAGCCTTCGCGCCGTCGTCGACCTGAAGGCCCTCGGCGAGCGTCAGGTCCTGATCGACTGTGACGTCATCCAGGCCGACGGCGGCACCCGCACCGCCTCCATCACCGGGGCCTGGGTCGCCATGGCCACGGCGCTGAACTACCTGCGCGCCGAGGGCGTGATGAAGGTCGATCCGATCCTGGACCAGGTCGCCGCCGTCTCCTGCGGGATCTTCGCCGACACGCCCGTTCTGGACCTCGACTACGAGGAAGACTCCAACGCCGAGGCCGACGGCAACTTCGTCCTGACCGGATCGGGCACCATCGTCGAGATCCAGGCGACCGGCGAGAAGCGCGGCTTCAGCCGTCCCGAGTTCGACCGGCTGTTCCAGCTGGCTGAACTGGGCTGCAACGACCTGTTCGCGTTGCAGCGCGCCGCCGTGGCCGCGGCCGCCGCGCGCTAGAACGGGAGATCGAGGCAGGGGGCTTTGCAGAGGGCGGGAAGCGGCGCATCGTCGCGCTTTCCCGCCCGGAGACGGCCCATGACCCGCCTGACCGCGTCCCTCGCCCTGATCGCCGCCCTTGCCCTGGCCGCCTGCCAGCCACCGGCCGACGCGCCTGCGACGGAGACCTCTTCCGACGCGGCCGTCGCTCCGGTCCAGTCGACGGCCGAGATGCCCGCCGATGCGCCGCCCCAGGAAGAGGCCATGGCACCGGAAGGCGAACCGTCCGCCGCGGCGGCCGGAAGCTGCACCGCCGAGGTCGGCGAGGCGGCGGCCGTGCGACTGGCCGAGCGCTGCACCATGGTCAGCCCGGCCAGCCACCCGCCCTGCAACCCCGACAACGCCTGCGCCCTGATCCAGGGCGAGATCGACCGCGCCTGCGGCCAGTATGGTCCTGGCGAGACCAAGCCTGGCGAGTGCTCTGCGTGATCGCCTGACGTGAGAGTGGGCGAACCTCTATCTCCGGAGGAGACCGCACGCCGCGCTCCGCTGTGGGTCGCCCTTTCCGACCTGTTTCTCGATACGGAGATCCAGGCCGTTCACTATGAGGGGATTCTCAAGGCAGCACGTTCCGGCGGCTTTGAACCGAACGAGGTGATCGGGATACTGAACGAAGAGGTGGCGCCCGTCCTCGGCTTCAATCTCATGCAGATCGCCGGAGAGTGGGCCATGTTCGACCCTGATTGGGTCGTGAGCCGGGTGAGCGCCCGCCTGGCAACGAAGCCGGCAAGACACTTGCTCAAGCTTCGGCGGTGGCCCGAGCTTGAACGAGTCCTGAAAGGCGATTCGATAGAGCAGGTCCTGGCCGCCGAAGGCGGTCGAAAGACGCCAAACGCCCATCTGGTCTGGTGGGTCTTGGCTGCCGCCCTGATAGCTGTGGTCGCCTGGCACCTGTGACGCCATAGAAAAGGCCCCGCTGTCGCCAGCGGGGCCTCGTTTCATTCAGCGATGACGCGACGGATCAGTCGCGACGGCTGCGGCCGCGACCGCGATCGCCACCACGGTCTCCGCCGCCTTCACGCTTCTTGCCGCCACCGCCGGTGTCTTCCGTCAGGGGGGCTTCGCCGCGTTCGGCGCGCTCGGCATTGATCTTGTCGGTCAGGTCCTCACCCGTCGACTGGTCGACGACCTTCATCGACAGCTTGGTCTTGCCGCGATCGTCGAAGCCCAGGAACTTGACCTTGACCTCCTGGCCTTCCGACAGGACGTCGGCCGGGTTGGCGACGCGTTCCAGAGCGATCTGGGACACGTGGACCAGGCCGTCCTTGGCCCCGAAGAAGTTCACGAAGGCGCCGAAGTCGACGACCTTCACGACCTTGCCGGAGTAGATCATGCCGGGCTCGGGCTCGGACACGATGGACGAGATCCAATTCTTGGCGGCGTCGATCTTCTCTTGATCCGAGGCAGCGATCTTCACCGTGCCGTCGTCCTCGATATTGATCTTGGCGCCGGTCTTCTCGACGATCTCGCGGATGATCTTGCCGCCGGTGCCGATGATGTCGCGGATCTTGTCGACCGGGACCTTGATGGATTCGATCTTCGGCGCGTATTCGCCCAGCTCGGTGCGGGCGCCGTCGATGGCCTTGTCCATCTCGTCGAGGATGTGAAGACGGCCGGCCGAGGCCTGGGCGATCGCCTTCTTCATGATCTCTTCGGTGATGCCGGCGACCTTGATGTCCATCTGCAGCGAGGTGATGCCGTCACGCGTGCCGGCGACCTTGAAGTCCATGTCGCCCAGGTGATCTTCGTCACCCAGGATGTCGGACAGGATGGCGAACTCGCCCGACGGCTCCAGGATCAGGCCCATGGCGATGCCCGAGACGGGCTTCTTCAGGGGCACGCCCGCGTCCATCAGCGCCAGCGAGGCGCCGCAGACCGAAGCCATGGAGGACGAACCGTTGGACTCGGTGATCTCCGACACGATGCGGATCGTGTAGGGGAATTCTTCCGAGGTCGGCAGCATCGGACGGATCGCCCGCCAGGCCAGCTTGCCGTGACCGATTTCCCGACGGCCCGCGCCGCCCATACGACCGGTCTCGCCGACCGAGTAGGGAGGGAAGTTGTAGTGCAGGAGGAACTTCTCCTTGTACGTCCCGGCCAGGGAGTCGACGTATTGCTCGTCCTCGCCGGTGCCCAGGGTGGCGACCACGATGGCTTGCGTTTCACCGCGGGTGAACAGAGCCGAACCGTGGGTGCGCGGGAAGATGCCGACTTCCGAGACGATGTCGCGGACCTTGTCGAGCGCACGACCGTCAACGCGATGGGCATTGTCGATGATGTCGCGACGCAGAACGTGGGCTTCGCATTCCTTCCAGGCGACGCCGAACTTGGCGGAATCGACGCCGTCCGGGTTCTCGTCGGTCTTCACCAGAGCGGCCGAGGCCTTCTTCTTGGCGGCACCGACGGCTTCATGACGGGCATGCTTGCCGGGGTGGGTGTAGGCGGCCTTGATGTCCTCGCCGACCAGCGACTGGATCTGGGTGACGACGCCCGAGTGATCCTCGGCCTGGAAGTCGAACGGATCCTTGGCGGCGTGCTCGGCCATCTCGATGATGGCGTCGATCACGGGCTGCATGCCGCGGTGGGCGAACATCAGGGCGTCCAGCATGACCTGCTCGGACAGTTCCTTGGCTTCGGATTCGACCATCATCAGGGCGTCCGAGGTGCCGGCCACGACCAGGTCGAGCTGGCTGTCGGGCATCTGGTCCAGGGTCGGGTTCAGCACGAACTCGCCGTCGATGTAGCCGACGCGCGCGGCGCCGATCGGGCCCATGAAGGGGACGCCCGACAGGGTCAGGGCGGCGGAGGTGGCGACCATGCCGACGATGTCGGGATCGTTCTCGAGGTCGTGCTGCAGCACGGTGATGACGACCTGGGTCTCGTTCTTGAAGCCCTTGACGAACAGCGGGCGGATCGGACGGTCGATCAGGCGGCTGACCAGGGTTTCCTTCTCGGTCGGACGGCCTTCACGCTTGAAATAGCCACCCGGGATCTTGCCGGCGGCGAAGGTCTTTTCCTGGTAGTTGACGGTCAGCGGGAAGAAATCCAGGCCCGGCTTGGGCGCGCGACCGTAGACGACGGTGGCCAGGACGATGGTCTCGCCATAGGTGGCCAGGACGGCGCCGTCGGCCTGGCGGGCGATGCGGCCCGTTTCCAGGGTCAGCGGGCGGCCAGCCCAGTCGATCGTCTTGCGTTTGATATCGAACATGTTTTCGTCTTTCGTATCCCGGGCGGCGTATTCCGGCCGGGGTCCCATCAGTGGGTGCGGATGCGTCGGGTGTTCAGTCCTTCGATCCAGGAATCCCCCGCCCCATGGCGAACGGTTCCTAAGGAGAGGACCGATCTGGCCCTCGCGTCAGTCTGCGCCGTACGTCCGGCGGCGCGCCGGTGGTCGTTAGGTACGGAAAGAGGCGCAGGCATGGCCCGCGCCTCAAAACCGGTATCGCGAACCGCGCTTAGCGGCGCAGGTTCAGCTTGGTGATCAGAGCGGTGTAGCGCTCGCGATCGACCTTCACGAGGTGATCCAGAAGACGACGACGCTGCGAGACCATCTTGAGCAGGCCGCGGCGCGAGTGGTTGTCCTTCTTGTGGGTCTTGAAGTGCTCGGTGAGGTTGGCGATGCGCTCCGACAGGATCGCGACCTGGACCTCGGCCGAACCGGTGTCGCCGGCGGAGCGGGCGTTCTCGGTGATGACTTCGTTCTTGCGTTCGGCAGTAATCGACATCGGGTAAACTCCTACAGGAGGTTGAAAACGCGGTCGGGTTCTAGCCGGCCGGCCCGCAACTGACCGAGAGCGACGAGGGTCTGACCCTGAAAGGCGGAAACGGTGCGCGAACCGTCCCGAAGGCGGCTCTTCAGCGTCTCGACCTGTCGGGGGAGCAGAACGATCGGTCGTCCCTGACGAAGCGAGAAGGCGTCCTGGTCCGTGACGGCCAACTCCGGGATGTCGTCCAGGGCGGTCGCAACGGGCAGTAGGCCTTCCAAGGCGGCGTCCCTATGCACCAGATCGGTCAGGAAATCCAGCGTGACGGCGTTCTCGACCGAAAACGGCCCCACCCGCTCGCGCCGCAGGGCCGAGACGTGCCCCTCGGCACCCAGCATCACCGCCAGGTCGCGCGCCAGCGACCGGACATAGACACCCTTGCCCGTGCGGATGGTCAGTTCGACGTGGTCGGCGTCCGGCGCGTCGGTGACCTCGGCCGAATGGATGGTGACCCGGCGGCTCTCCAGTTCGAAGTCGGCCCCTTCGCGCGCCAGGTCATAGGCGCGCTGGCCGTCGACCTTGATGGCGCTGAAGCGCGGCGGGGTCTGGTCGATCTCGCCGACGAAGGCCGGCAGGGCCGCCCGCACCGCCTCGACCGGGGGCCGCACGTCGGAGCGGCCGATGATCTCGCCCTCGCGGTCGACGCTGTCGGTCGAGACGCCCCAGTTGATGGTGAAGCGATAGACCTTCTCGGCCTCCATCATGAAGGGCACGGTCTTGGTCGCCTCGCCGAGCGCGATCGGCAGGATGCCCGACGCCAGCGGATCCAGCGTCCCCGCATGGCCGGCCTTCTGCGCGTCGAACAGCCGGCGGACCTTCGACACCGCGTCGGTCGATCCCAGCTCGTAGGGCTTGTCCAGACACACCCAGCCGTTGACGACGAGGCCTTTTTTCCTGCGACCCACGACTAAATCCTCCCCCGCGCAGCGGGGGAGGGGGACCGCGAAGCGGTGGAGGGGGCGAAAGCAAGCAGGGTGTCCGGGGTCGCCCCCTCCACCACGACGCAAGCGCAATGCCTGTCCTCGGGCTCGGCGAAGCCGAGACCCGGGGGCGGTCCCCCTCCCCCGTTCGCTACGCTCCGGGGGAGGATCATTCGTCTTCCTCGACCGGCGGCACGAAGGAGTCGGCCCGCACGCGCGGATCGTCCAGCAGCCGGTTCAGCCGCTCGGCGGCGGCGAAGCTCTCGTCGTGGCGGAATCGCAGGTCCGGGGTGAACCGCATGTCGATGTGCCGCCCCAGCGCCCCGCGCAGGAACTTGGCATGGGTGTTCAACGCCTTGACGATCTCGTCGATATGGCCGGCCGTGTCCGAGGTCTCGATCCCGGCCCCCAGCGGCTCGACGAAACAGGTGGCATGTTTCAGGTCGGGCGACAGCCGCACCTCGGTCACGGTCACCGACACCCCGATCAGGGCCGGATCGCGGATCTCGTTCTCGCGCATGACCTCGACCAGGGCATGGCGGATCATTTCCGAGGCGCGCAGCTGGCGCTGGCTGACCAGACCGGCGGTGGATTTGGATTTCTTGTTGGCCATGAACGGATCCTGTTCGCCGCCGGGGATCGGACCCGGGCTCGAAAAAGCGAAGGGGCGGGGTCTAGTCCTATGGGGCGGCGGTGTCCAATTGCGCCCGGTCGATCGCGGCGATCACCTCGCCCGCCGTCTCCGAGCGTTGCGGCCGGACGGGCAGGCCGCCCGCGTTCAGCACGCGCGCGGTCCAGCTGTTGCACAGATAGCCGATCCAGAAGTGCTCGCGGCTGGCGAAGAAGTGCGCCCCGTCGCCATCCCGCGCCACCGACAGCCGGGGGCGGCCCTCGATCAGCGACAGCGATCCCTCGACCCGCCGCGTCAGCCCCGCGAACCCGTCCGGTGTCAGGCGCAGGGTGCGCCGGGCGGCGGGCGGGAACCGCCGGGACGGATCGCCCGTCTCCGGGTCCAGCATCACCACCGAGGCGTTGCCGGGCCAGAAGAAGGCGCGCAGGCCGTCGGGAATCCGCGTCTCCATCGGGCTGGTGTCAATGAAGAATTTCGAGTCTCCCCAGCCGATCAGGATCCAGTCCCCCGCTCCGATCGACCGCGACGCCTCGGCCAGCGGCCCGCCCTGCGACTCCAGCGCCGCGCGCGGGACGGCGATGTCGGTGTGAAAGCCGTTGTTCAGCACATGGACGGTCACGCCGTCGGTCCCCCCGGCCAGCGACGCCGCATCGCCGGGCAGGGTCCAGGTCCACAAGGCCGCGACCAGCCCGAGCGCCCCGGCCAGCAGGAACCCGAACGCCCGCCCCATCAGCGCGCGGCGGGCGGCGGGGTGCGCGGCGGCAGGCTCCACTCGCCCCGGTAGTCGTAGGACAGGGTCACGCAGTGCCGGAAATGGCCATCGGGCCAGCGACCGGTCGCCTGCATCGCCATCGGCCGCCCGGCCTGGACCCGTCCCAGCACCAGGAAGGTCTCGTCCGCGCCGGGGCACAGGGCCCGGGCCAGGCCGCGCCCGTCGCCCTCGGTGTCGATGGAATAGACGGTGGCCTGGGTGGCGCCGTCCGGCAGGACAGACTTCGCCCCGTCCGGCCCGCCCTTGTTGATCGTGGCCGCGCCGCGCGCGCTGGTCGAGATGATCCGGCGCACGCTGACCGCCCCGAACAGCCCGCGCTCGACCTCCAGCGTCACCCCCCGCGTCAGGGCGGTGGTGATCCGGTCAGCCGGGTTGAAGGACAGATAGCGGGTGTCCGCCGCCGCCGGGGTGGCGAGGGCGAGAAGGGTCAGAACGGCCATCAAACGGTGAAGCATGCCGTCACTTCATACCGCGACTTGCGGCGGAAGGGAGGCGGGGCGAGGGAGGATCGTCTCCTCCCCGCGCCGAAGGCGTGGGGAGGTGGCAGCGAGCCCTTAGCGAGCTGACGGAGGGGCTCTTGAAGCGCTCTCGGTCGGTGGGGCGTCAACAACCCCTCCACCCCCCGCCAAGCGGCGGGCGGTCCCCCTCCCCATTCGCCAAGCGGCGAACGGGGAGGAGACGGATACCGCGCTCAGGCAGCGAGCGCCCGCGGCGCGAGCGGTAGCGCCCTTATTACAGCGTCCGCTGGATCTCTTCGACGGTGAAGCACTCGATGTAGTCGCCGACCTTGATGTCCTGGAAGCCCTGGAAGTGCATGCCGCACTCCTGGCCCGACGGGACTTCGTTGACCTCGTCCTTGAAGCGCTTGAGCGTGGCCAGCGTGCCCAGTTCCAGCACCACGACGTCGTCGCGGATGATCCGGACCTTGGCCCCCTTGCGCACGACACCCTCGGACACCCGGCAACCGGCGATCTTGCCGGTCTTGGAGATGTCGAACACCTGCAGCACGGCCGCATTGCCCAGGAAGGTTTCGCGTTGCAGCGGTGCCAGCATGCCCGACAGCACGCCCTTCATGTCGTCCAGCAGGTCGTAGATGATCGCGTAGTAACGGATCTCCACGCCCTCGCGGTCGGCCAGGTCCTTGGCCTGTTTCGAGGCACGGACGTTGAAGCCTAGGATCGGCGCGCCGGCCGACTTGGCCAGTTGCACGTCGCTCTCGGTGATCCCACCGGCACCGGAATAGACGACCCGGGCGCGGACCTCGTCGTTGCCCATCTTCTCCAGCGAGCCCTGGATGGCCTCGCCCGAGCCCTGGACGTCGGACTTGATGAGGACCGGCAGTTCCGAGATCTTCTTGGAGCCCAGCTTGGCCATCATGTCGACCAGGCTGACCTGGTTGATGCCGCCGGTCGCCTTCTCGCGCTTGGTGCGGGCGCGGTATTCGGTCAGCTCGCGGGCGCGGGCCTCGGATTCCACCACGGCCAGCGGTTCGCCGGGCGACGGGGCCTCGTCCAGACCCAGGATCTCGACCGGGACCGACGGACCGGCTTCGGTCAGCTGTTCGTTGCGCTCGTTCAGCAGGGCGCGAACCTTGCCCCACGCGGAGCCGGCCACGACGATGTCGCCGCGACGCAGGGTGCCGCGCTTGACCAGGACGGTGGCGACCGGGCCGCGGCCCTTGTCCAGCTTGGCCTCGATGACCACGCCTTCGGCCGAGCGTTCCGGGTCGGCCTTGAGGTCCATGACCTCGGCCTGCAGCAGGATGGCCTCGATCAGGCCGTCCAGATTGGTCTTCGACTTGGCCGAGACCTCGACGATCTGGGTGTCGCCACCCAGGGCCTCGCCGATGATTTCATACTGCAGAAGCTCGTTGATGACCTTCTGCGGATCGGCGTCCGGCTTGTCGACCTTGTTGATGGCGACGATGATCGGAGCCCCGGCCGCCTTGGCGTGCTGGATGCTTTCGATCGTCTGGGGCATCACGCCGTCGTCGGCCGCCACCACCAGGATGACGATGTCGGTGACGTTGGCGCCGCGCGTCCGCATGGCGCTGAAGGCCGCGTGGCCGGGCGTGTCGAGGAAGGTCACGGCGTCGCCGCCGGGCGTGCGGACCTGATAGGCGCCGATGTGCTGGGTGATGCCGCCGGCCTCGCCCGAGGCGACGTCGGTGGTGCGCAGGGCGTCCAGCAGCGAGGTCTTGCCGTGGTCGACGTGGCCCATGATGGCCACGACCGGCGCGCGGGGCGTCGTCGCTTCCTCGTCGATGTCGTCCGACAGGAAGCCGGCCTCGACGTCGGATTCCGACACGCGGCGGACCGTCATGCCGAACTCGTCGGCCACCAGTTCGGCGGTGTCGGTGTCGATGACGTCGTTGATCTTCATCATCAGGCCCTGCTTCATCAGGAACTTGATGATGTCGACGCCGCGCACGGCCATCCGGTTGGACAGCTCCTGCACGGTGATGACGTCGGGGATGACGACTTCGCGCGGACGGTTCGGCGCGTCGGTGGAGCCACCCTTGCGCTTTTCCTTCTCGCGTTCGCGGGCCCGGCGGACCGAGGCCAGCGAGCGCATCCGCTCGGCCGTGTCGCCGTCGCCGGCCACGGACTGGATGGTCAGGCGGCCTTCACGGCGCTTGGGTTCGCCGCGCGTGCGGCTGACGGCCTTGCCGGCGTCCGAGAAACGCTTGTCGCGGTCGTCCTCCGGCTTGACCGGACGGGCGAAGCCGCCGCCGGGCGCGCGGCTGGGGCGCGAGACCTCGGCCGCGACGGGCGGGGCGTTCGGGGCGGGGCGTCCGCCGGGACCGGTGCGGGCGCCGCCGGGACGGGCCGCGCCGGGGGCCGGACGCGGGGTCAGGGCCGAATAGCGGACGGGCTCGGCCGGACGCGCGGGCGCGCCGCCGGGACGCGAGGAGGCCGGACGGTCGGAATAGGACTTCTCGCCGCCACCCATGGCTTCTTCACGGGCCGAACGCGCGCCGAAGGCCGGACGGTCGATGGGGGCGCGGGCGGGATTGGGGGCCTTGGGGACCCGCTGGCCGAAGTTGACGACCGGGCGCGCGGGCGGCGCGGGACGGACGGGCGCAGCGGGGGCGACCGGAGCGGCGGCCACCGGAGCCGGGGTCGGCTCGGGGGTCGCGACCGGGGCGGGGGCGGGAGCCGCCGGCTTGGGAGCCAGCGGGGCGCGGGCGGCCGGCTTGCCGGTCGGGGCGGGCGCGGCGGCGGTCAGCTTGGCGGCCTCGGCGCGGGCGGCCTCGGCGGCGGCGCGGGCGGCGGCGGCCTCGGCCTGGGCGGCATTGGCGGCGGCGGCGGTCGCGGCGGCCTGCTCGCGGGCGGCGGCGTCACGGCGCGCCTGTTCGGCGGCCTGGGCGGCGGCGCGTTCGGCCTGCTGGCGGGTGGCCAGTTCGATGGCGCGGCGGCGGGCTTCCTGTTCTTCGCTGGACAGGCGGCCCCCGGCGGGCTGCTGCATCTGCGGGCGCGGAGCCGGGGCCTGGGGCGCGGGGGCGTCGGTGCGGGGACGCGCGACGTCGAAGCCCTGGGTCCGCTGCTGGCCCGGCACGGCGCCGACGCGCCGCTTGGTCTCGACCACCACCGTCTTGGTGCGGCCGTGGCTGAAGCTCTGGCGCACGGTACCGGTCGAAACCGATCCCACGGCCCGCGGCTTCAGGCTCAGCGGGGCCCGCGGTCCCGTCGTCGACGGGGTTCCGGTGGGGGCCGAAGGCTGCTGGCCGTCGTTGGTCTTGTCGTTCTCGTCGCTCATCCGGTCGCTTTACTCGTGGGCGGAGAAGTCCGCCGCGTCTTAGTCAAAAGTAGCCCTGGCAAAAATCGTCTCGTCGTCTCAAACCCTGAAAACGCAAAAAGCCGTGCGGCGTCCGCCTCTCGAAAGAGGCCTGACCCCGCCCGTCAATCCGCCCGTTCAGGCTCGTCCTTCGGGTCCTCGTCCGACCCGTTCCCGTTCGCAGAACCCGGATGATCCGTGTCCCAGGCCGCGGGCCGAAGCGATCGAAATCCCGCCAGTCGTTCGACCTCGAGGGTCCAGCGATCGGCTCTGCCGCCATGCAGCAGGACGGTGTGTATCGCATTTTCCAGCCCGAGGGCCAAACTCAAATCATCGGCGCTGAAAACACCACAGACCTTGGTCGTCTGGTGCCGGGCCAAGGCCATCAGCTTTCCGCGCCCATCCGACGCACCGTCGCTGGCCTCGATCAGCCAGGCGGCCTTGCCCGAACGGATCGTCGCGGCGGATTTCTCGAAGCCTGAGATAAGCACGCCTTCGCGCCGGGCAAGCCCCATCTGGTCCAGACAGCGCCGGAACAGCAGGCTTTCGACCGTGTCGGACAGATCGGCGGCGGGCCGGAGCGGGGCCTTGGCCGAGCGCGAGAACAGGTTCTTCTTCACGGCCGTGTCGACGGAGGCGCGCGAGGCCTCCACCCACATGCCGCGGCCGGGCAGCTTGCGCCCCAGGTCGGGGGCGACGGCCCCGTCCGGGCCGGCGACGAAACGGATCAGTCGAGATTCATCCATGGCCTGGTGGGTCACCAGGTCCCGGCGCTCTCTATCGATCGTCGCGTCGCGCAGGCTCATGGACGGGGCACCGCATCACGCGTCGCGGGTCGGCTCGAGGTCGCCTTCGGCAACCTCGGCGTCGTCGGCGGCGGCTTCGGGGGCGACGTCCTCGAAGACGGCCTCGGGGTCGTACTCACCCTCGGCCAGTTCGCCCTCTTCCTCGTATTCCGGCTCCGGCGGCTGCGGCAGTTCTGACGCGTCGATCCAGCCCGCCGCGACCCGCGCCTGCAGGATCAGCAGCTCTGCGTCTTCCTGGGCCAGATTGAAGCTTTCCAGCACGCCTGGGACCTTCACCCGCTCGCCGTTCTTCATCTCGTAGCCGCCACGGATCTCGTCGGTGGCCAGGTCGGCTAGGTCCTCGACCGTCTTCACGCCGCCTTCGCCCAGAGCCACGGCGATGGCGCCGGTGACGCCCGGCACGGCCATCACGCCGTCCTCGACGCCCAGCTCGACGCGTTTGGCGTCCAGGATCGCGGCCTGACGCTCCAGGAAGTCGCGGGCACGGGCCTGCAGTTCCTCGGCGGTGTCCTCGTCGAAGCCTTCGATCTCGGCGACTTCATAGTTGTCGACGAAGGCCAGATCCTCGACCGTGGCGAAGCCTTCGGTGACCAGCAGCTGGGCGATGACCTCGTCCACGTCCAGGGCTTCCTGGAACAGGGTGGTGCGTTCGCTGAACTCGCGCTGGCGGCGCTCGGAGTCCTGGCTTTCGGTGATGATGTCGATCTGCCAGCCGGTCAGCTGGCTGGCCAGGCGCACGTTCTGGCCGCGACGGCCGATGGCCAGCGACAGCTGCTCGTCGGGCACGACCACCTCGACGCGGTCGGCCTCTTCATCGAGCACGACCTTGGAGACCTCGGCGGGGGCCAGGGCGTTGACGATGAAGGTCGGCTCGTCCGGGTTCCACTGGATGATGTCGATCTTCTCGCCCTGCAGCTCGGCGACGACCGCCTGGACCCGCGAACCGCGCATGCCGACGCAGGCGCCGACGGGATCGATGGAGGAATCGTTCGACAGCACGGCCATCTTGGCGCGCGAGCCGGCGTCGCGGGCGGCTGCGCGGATCTCGATCACGCCGTCGTAGACCTCCGGCACTTCCTGGGCGAACAGCTTGGCCATGAAGCCCGGGTGGGCGCGGCTGAGCATGATCTGCGGGCCCTTGGCCTCGGGACGGACGTCGTAGATGTAGGTGCGGATCCGGTCGCCGATGTTGAACACCTCGCGCGGGATCGACTGGTCGCGGCGCATGATGCCCTCGCCCCGGCCCAGGTCGACGATGGTGTTGCCGTATTCGACGCGCTTGACGGTGCCGTTGACGATCTCGCCGACGCGGTCCTTGAACTCTTCGTACTGGTTGGCCCGCTCGGCCTCGCGGACCTTCCCGGTGATGACCTGACGGGCCATCTGGGTCTGGACGCGGCCGAACTCGAACGGCGGAAGGTCCTCGACGTATTCCTTGCCGACCACGGCTTCCGGATCGCGCTTGGAGGCGTCGGTCAGGCGGACCATGGCCGAGTCGTTGAACTCCTCAAGCTCGTCTTCCGGCATCCAGTCGTCCTCGACGATGGTGACGTGACGGGTCAGGGCCAGTTCGCCGGTCTTGGGATCGATCCGGGCGCGGATGTCGTGGTGCGCGCCATAGCGGGACTTGGCGCCCTTCTGGATCGCCTCTTCCAGCGCCTCGATCACGATCTCCCGATCGATGTTCTTCTCCTGGGCGACCGCATTGGCGATCTGCAGAAGTTCCAGGCGATTGGCGGAAATACCGGTCACGGCCATCAGGCGTCGTCCTCAGAAGTCTTGGCGTTGTTTTGGTCTTCAGGCGTGCCTTCCGGCAGGCCGTCGTCTTCGGGTTCGCCCCGCGCGGCGCGGATCGCGGCCCCGCGCTTCAGCAGGGCGTCGTTCATGACCAGCTTGGCGTCCACCAGCCAGTCGAAGGGGATCAGGGCGGTATCGTCCTCGCCGTCCAGGTCGATGGCGATGTTGTCGCCGTCGGTCCCGGCCAGGATGCCCTTGAAGCGCTTGCGCCCCTCGATCATCCGGTCGCTTTCCAGCCGCGCCTCCAGGCCCTCGAACAGGTCGAAGTCCTTCAGCCGCGTCAGGGGTCGGTCGATACCGGGCGACGAGACCTCCAGCAGGTACTCGCCGGCGATCGGGTCCGCCGCATCCAGCACCTCGGACATGGCCCGGCTCAGGCGGGCGCACTCGCCCACGTCGATGTCGTTGTCCGACGGGCGCTCGGCCATGACCTGCAGGCGACGACGCAGCGTTCCGCCCATCAGGCGCACGCGCACGATCGAGAGACCGATCGAGTCCGCCACGGGATCGATCAGCTCCAGGATTTCGCGGTCTTCGACGGTCTTGGCGCGCAAGGGGTTCGTTTCGGGCAAAAATAAAAGCGGTCGGCCCCGACGGCCGCCGCTTTGAACGACGCCGTTGGACGCCGGTCTAACGATGTGGGACGCGATATAGACCACTCGCCCTCGAAACAAAAGGGCGCGTCTGAAAGGACGGGCGCGCACGCCCGCCCTTCTCGCGCTCAGGCAGGCCGAACGGCCGTCAGCGCCAACATTCAGTGCGCGTGCGACCGTCTGCGACCGAAGCCGCCCGTCAGCAGGGTGCGCACGAAGAAGAACACCGCGATGACGATGGCATAGCCCAGGAACAGGGCCAGACGCGTCATCCAGAAGCTCATGTCGGTCAGGTCCGGCAGGGCGAAGGCCCCGCCGTCCAGCATCGGCCGCACGGCCTCGATCAGGGTGTGGACGACCATGGCCCCGAAGGCCGCGCTCCCCAGACCGCTCCAGGCCCCCATCAGGAAGAAGGCGAAGACGCCGGCGATGACCAGGCCCAGCACCTGGTTGACGCCGTCGAAGCCGCTGTCGGCGAGCGCCAGCAGCCCCTGCAGCAGATTGCCCAGCTGGGCGAACAGCGAGTCCATGGTCGCGCTCCGGTCCGTTTCGTGCGGCCCAGCTTGGCCGTCGCGGGGTTAACGCCAGTCCGAGGCTTTGGATGCGGGCCTAGCGCCCGGTCGAGCCGAACCCGCCCGCGCCGCGCGCCGTGTCGTCCAGCGTCTTGACCTCAACGACCGTGGCCTGGGCCACGGCGGCGATGACCATCTGGGCGATCCGTTCGCCGCGCCGGATGACGAAGGGCTCCTGTCCCAGGTTGATCAGGATGACCCCGACCTCGCCGCGATAGTCGCTGTCGATCGTGCCCGGCGTATTGGGCGCGCTGATCCCGTGCTTGAGGGCCAGGCCCGAGCGCGGACGGATCTGCGCCTCCCACCCCTGATCCAGGGCGATCTTCAGCCCGGTCGGCACCAGCGCGCGCGCGCCCGGCTCCAGGGTGATCGGCGCGTCCTCGGGCACCGCGGCCCTCAGGTCCATCCCCGCCGAACCGGCGGTCTCATAGGCCGGCAGGGCCAGGCCCTCGGCATGGGGCAGGCGCAGGATACGCAGGGTGCTCACGTCAGCGGCTCTCGGTTGGTTCGGCGAAATGGTCGGCGATCCGGTCGGCCAGACGGGACGCCACCTCGGTTTTGGTCAGGCGCGGCCAGGCCTCGGCCCCGTCCCGGGTGACCAGCAGGACCGTATTGCCGTCGGCCCCGAACACAGGACCGGACACGTCGTTGCCGACGATCCAGTCGCACCCCTTGCGCGACAGCTTGGAGCGGGCATTCGCCTCCAGATCCGTGGTCTCGGCCGCGAACCCGATCACCAGCGACGGCCGCATCGGGCCCGGCGTGGCCAGACCGGCCAGGATGTCCGGGTTCTCGATCAGGCTCAGCGTCGGCGGGCCGCCGGGGGCCTTCTTGATCTTGCCGCCCGCGACCGTGTCCACCCGCCAGTCGGCGACGGCGGCGCTCAGCACCGCGATGTCGGCCGGCAGCGCCGCGGTCGTCGCCGCCTGCATGTCCAGCGCGCTCTCCACGTCCACGCGCGTCACGCCGACCGGCACCGCCAGCGCCGTGGGTCCGGACACCAGCGTCACGACGGCCCCCCGCGCGGCGAGCGCGGCCGCGATGGCATAGCCCTGTTTCCCGCTGGACCGGTTGGTCAGGCCCCGTACGGGGTCGATCGGCTCGAACGTCGGCCCGGCCGTGACCACCGCGTGCCGACCGGCCAGCGACCGGCCATCGGACCCGGCCAGCAGACCTTCGATCGCCGACAGGATCGCGGCCGGTTCGGCCATCCGTCCCGGGCCGAACTCGCCACAGGCCATCTCGCCGTCGTCGGGACCCACCACGGCCATGCCGTGAAAGCCGGGAAAGCCTTTCAGCCGCTCGACATTGGCCTGGACCGCCGGGTGCAGCCACATCCGCACGTTCATCGCCGGGGCCAGCAGGACCCGCTTGTCCGTGGCCAGCAGGGTCGTGGAGGCCAGATCGTCGGCCAGACCGTTCGCCGCCTTGCCGATCAGCCCCGCCGTCGCCGGGGCCACGACCACCAGATCGGCCCACCGCGACAGCTCGATATGGCCCATGGTCGTCTCGTCGTCGGGCAGGAACAGGCCCATCCGCACCGGATGCTCCGTCAGGGCCGCCAGCGACAGCGGCGTCACGAAGGCCGCGCCGCTGTCGGTCAGCACCGTCCGGACCTCGGCCCCCGCCTTCTTCAGCAGCCGCACCAGCTCCAGCGCCTTGTAGGCCGCGATGCCGCCGCCGACGATCAGCAGGATTTTCCGGTCGGTCAGGGCCAGGCTGGACATGGGGCCGGTCTAGCGAAGCCGGGTCATCGCGTCGAGAACCGAAAAAAAAGAACATTGCATGAACATGCAACCTGTGGCTAACATCGTTCTGCGAGTTCGGATGGAGGGTTGAATGCGGTTCAGGATCACGACGACGGCCGCTCTGGCGGCCTTGGCGGGGGCGGCGATGGCCGGACTGGCGGCGTGCGGCAACGGGGCCTCGGCGGTCGAGACGCGCGATCGCGCGGCGGATGCCGCCGAGGTGACCCTGACATCGGCCACGGGGGCACCGGCGGCCGGGGCGGCGACGGCTGACGGCCCGGGTGAACGGACGGTCCTGACCGCCAGTCGCCGCGAGACGGTCGATGCCAAGATCCAGCGCCTGTACGAACGCAACGGCGACGCCTTCGGGGCGACCTCGCCCGAGGACTTCCTGTCCAGGGTCACGGCCTTCACCACCCGCCCGCCGGCGGGCGTCGAGACGGCGACGCGGCCCAACGGCGACACCCTGCTGTACCAAGCCTCGACCAACACCTTCGCGGTGGTGGCGAAAAACGGGTCACCGCGCACGATGTTCAAGCCGGACGACGGCCCGGCCTACTGGGCCGAGCAAAAGGCGGCGGCCCCTACCTTCGGTCAGCGGCAGACCCCGGACTGAATACGCGCGAGGGTTGTCAGAAGG
Source organism: Brevundimonas subvibrioides ATCC 15264 (assembly GCF_000144605.1). Taxonomy (NCBI): domain Bacteria; kingdom Pseudomonadati; phylum Pseudomonadota; class Alphaproteobacteria; order Caulobacterales; family Caulobacteraceae; genus Brevundimonas; species Brevundimonas subvibrioides. The sequence continues at coordinate 205,582 of NC_014375.1, forward strand.
CCTGCGGCTCAAACGGCGACTCCCGCCCCGGCGAGCGGTGCCCCAGACTCCCGTTTAAGACGAACCGCGGAAGAGGTCGGACGGTGTCCGCCGCTCCGCCCAGGCCATGCGGCACCACGCGTCGGGCACCGGCCACGTCCCTGGCTCTATCGGTAAGACGCCGCGCGTCGAGCGTCAGCACACCGCCGTGTCTCCGGCGGCGAGGCTCTACGCGTCGGGCGGCGATGCCTGTCTAGGCGGCGTCGGCATCGGCCTTGCCGGCCATTTCGCGGATCATGTCGAGCGCCAGTTTCTGCTGGCGGCTGGACAGTTGGGGCGCGAGGCGGGCGATCTCGATCGTGTGGCGGGTCGAGGGGAAGTCGTGTTCGAAGGCGGCAGGGCCCGCGCCGTCGGCGACGCCCGGCTGTTCGTTGTTCAACCCCTGGAAGAAGTAGGCCACGTCGACCTTGAAGAAGCGCGCGATGTCCCAGAGCTTGGATGCCGAGATGCGGTTGGCACCTTTTTCGTATTTCTGGATCTGCTGAAAGGTCAGACCGAGGGCACGTCCCAGATCGCTCTGGTTGTAACCGAGACTTATGCGCTTCTCGCAAACGCGTCTGCCCACATGACGATCCACCGGATGGGGTCCATCCTCACCGACACCTCTTGCCATCTGTCGTCTGTCTTCGCCTCGATTGAAACCACCGCGCTCCATGCGCCTGTCTGTTGTAGCTGTCATTCAAATTCTGGGAAATGAGGATTCCACGATTGAATTCAGCGGGCCCTGGCGACTTTGGGACGCGCCACGGCATGATCCGGTCCGTGCGGCGCGGCCGTTCCGGCCAAGGTTGGCCCCCGGAACGGCCGGTATCCTTCGCCGAATCGAGGGTCGGGCCGGCGTTTCGGTTCAGGGACGACGCGCCCGGAGGACCCGGCCCGCCAGAGGCAGGAGACCCGCCAGAACCAGCAGCCAGAACGCCCCGTCCCCGAACCGTCCGTAGACGGTCAGTCCGGCCGGTTCCGGCAGCAGGGCATCGATGACACCGCTCTCGCCCGGATCCAGTCTCTGGCCCCCGACCACGCGGCCCCATGGATCGATCATGGCCGAGACCCCCGTCGGCGTGGCCCGCACGACGGGCAGGCCGGTTTCGATGGCGCGATAGCTGGCCAGGTTCAGGTGCTGGATCGGGCCCGAGGTGGCCCCGAACCAGGCGTCGTTGGAGACGTTGGCGATCCATTCGGGCCGCCCGGATCCCCCGGGCGTGAAGCCGGGATACAGGCTCTCGTAGCAGATCAGCGGCTGGACCCGGTCGCCGTTCGGCAGGGTGATCGGCGACGGGCGCGGTCCCGGGCTGAAATCGGCCGGCATATGCACCAGGCTGCGGATGCCCAGCGATCCCATCAGGTCGCCCAGCGGCAGGAACTCGCCGAACGGCACCAGCCGGTATTTGTCATAGACCGCCGCGACCCGGAGGCCCGCGGCCCCGACGTCCTCCAGCGCGAACAGGCTGTTGTAGTAGCGGGCCTCGCCGTCCGCCCCGGCCTCGCCGCGCGCGAACCCGGCGAGCAGGGTCTGGCCGGGACCGAGCGCCCGCGCGATCGCCGGGCCGTCCGCCGAGGCCGGGCCGAACACGTCGTTGAAGCTGGCCGGCAGGGCCCCCTCGGGCCAGACGACGATGTCCGGCTGGCGCGCGGCCGGGCGGCCGGTCAGGGCGACGTAGCGGTCGACGATCGAGCGGTAGGCCTCGGGCGTCCATTTGGATTCCTGCTGCACATCGGCCTGGACGATCCGGACCAGGGTGTCGCCCGGCTGGACCACCGCGCCCTGCAGCCGCACCGCGCCGAAGACGAGCAGGGCGACCAGCGCCACGGCGCCCCCGGCCGCGCCGATCAGCCGCGACCGCCGCGGGCCGTCGTCGACCAGCAGGCCGAAGGCGGACACCGCCGCCACCGTCACGACCCCCAGGCCATAGACGCCCACGATCGAGGCGAATTGCGATCCCGCCGATCCCGCCGCCCAGCTGGCCCCCGCCGGATTCCACGGAAAGCCGGTCAGCACATGGCCGCGCAGCCATTCGAACAGGCCGAACAGGGCGGCGAAGACCAGAACCCGGGCCACACCCGAGGGCGCGAACCGGCGATACAGGGCCGTGGCCCCGCCCCAGAACAGACCAATCCCGGCGGGCAGCAGACTGGCGGCGAAGGGGGCCATCCAGGCCTGGGCCGGATCCACGAGGAAGGCCTCGGCGACCCACCAGCAGCCGACACCGAAATAGCCGAATCCCGCCAGCCAGCCGACCCAGAAGGCCCCGCGCGTCGAGGTCGACCGCTCGGCCAGCAGCATCAGCAGCGGGTAGCCGAGCAGGCCGGGCAGGATCCCGAACGGCGGATGCGCCAGGGCGGCCGCGATCCCGGCCAGCAGCGCCAGCCCGATACGGGCGAGACGTCCGCTCAGGGCCAGGTTCAGCAGGGCTTTCGGATCAGGCGTCATGCGGCAGGGTGTATGGGTCGGCGACCCCCAGCCTGGCAAGGATGGTCCGCTCCTCGGCCTCCATCGTCTCGGCCTCGGCCTCGTCCTCGTGGTCCCGGCCCAGCAGATGCAGCACGCCGTGCACCACCAGATGCGTCAGGTGGCCGGTCAGGGTCTTGCCCTGCGCCGTCGCCTCGCCGGCACAGACGCCGTAGGCCAGGACGATGTCGCCCAGCGGCCGCGGCCCCCCGGTATCGGGCATGTCGGCGGCCGGAAAGGACAGCACATTGGTCGGCCGGTCCTTGCCCCGGAACCGCGCGTTCAGATCGCGCACCGTCGCATCGTCGGTCAGCAGCACGACCACGCCGCCGGCCTGCTCGCCCAGGGCGGCGACCGCCGCCCGCTCGACCACCGCCTCGACGTCGTCGATGGCGTCTGTCCAGTCGTCGGCCTCGACCTCGACCTCGATCAAGCGCCAGGGTCCTTGCGTTCTGGATCCTCGAGATCGGCCTTCGGCCGACCGCCCGCCGCATCGGCGTCATAGGCGCGCACGATCCGCTCGACCATGGCGTGGCGCACCACGTCCTGCGCCTCGAACTCCAGCACCCCGACCCCCTTCACGTCGCGCAGGATGCGCAAGGCGTGGGCCAGGCCGGAATCGCGCGGGTTCAGCAGGTCGATCTGCGACGGATCGCCGGTCACCACCATCCGCGCGCCCTCACCCAGCCGGGTCAGGACCATCTTCATCTGCAGCCTGGACGTGTTCTGGGCCTCATCGACGATGACGAAGGCGTGGCTCAGGGTCCGCCCGCGCATGAAGGCGATGGGGGCCGCCTCGATCTCGCCCTTGTCGCGCCGGCGCTGCACGTCCTCGGCCCCGAGGATATCGTTCAGGGCCTCCCAGATCGGAGCCAGATAGGGGTCGACCTTCTCGTTGAGGTCGCCGGGCAGGAAGCCCAGCTTCTCGCCGGCCTCGACCGCCGGGCGGGTGATGACCAGCCTGTCGACCTGCCCCCTCCGCAGGAGGGAGGCGCCGTAGGCGGCGGCCAGGAAGGTCTTGCCCGTCCCGGCCGGTCCGACGCCGAAGCTCAGTTCGTGGTTGGCCAAGATGTCCAGATAGCGGGCCTGGGCATTGGTCTTGGGCACGATCGCGCCCCGCTTGCCGACCGGCAGGGCCATGGGGTCGTTGCTGAAGCCCTTGCCCACGCCGCGCGCCTGCCCGATGCCGGCGCGCACGTCGGCCTCGTTGACCTCGGCGCCCTTCTCGGCGCGCGTGATCAGCCCGGCGATGACCGCCCTGGCATTGGCCCGGTCGCGGGCGCCGCCGTTGATGGAGACCCCGCCGCCGGGGGCCTCGATCAGCACCTTGAACGCGTCCTCGATCAGGGCGACGTGGCGGCTGTTGGGCCCGATGACGGCTCTCAGGGAGGCGTCGTCCAGCGCCAGGAATTCACTTTCACGCGCCAATCAGGCGACCTTTCAAACTGTTCTGCTGACCATGTTCGATCAGCACCGGAACGATCCGGCCCATCAGATGATCCGCGTCCTCGACGTGAACCGACTGCAGATATGGGGATCGTCCGATCGCCTGGCGACCGTTGCGGCCCTTCTTCTCGAACAGGACGTTCAGCGTCTTGCCCGCCTGGGCGACGTTGAAGGCCATCTGCTGTTCGACGATCAGCGCCTGCAGCGCATGCAGCCGGGCCAGCGCCACCTCGGGCGGGACCTGGGTCCCCATGGTCGCGGCGGGCGTCCCCGGCCGGGGCGAATACATGAAGGTGAAGGCCGAGGCGTAGCCGACCTCGCGCACCAGCCCCAGGGTTTCCTCGAAATCCCGGTCCGTCTCGCCCGGAAAGCCGACGATGAAATCGCCCGAGATGGCGATGTCGGGCCGCGCCTCGCGGATGCGGCCGATCAGGTCGATATACTTCGCCCGCCCGTGCTTGCGGTTCATCGCCCGCAGGATCCGGTCCGACCCCGACTGCACCGGCAGGTGCAGATAGGGCATCAGGGCGTCCAGCTCGCGGTGCGCCTCGATCAGGTCTTCGGACATGTCGTTGGGGTGGCTGGTCGTATAGCGGATCCGGTCCAGACCCGGTACCTCCGCCAGCGCCCGCGCCAGCTTCGCCAGGGTCCAGACCCCGTCCGGCCCCGCCCCGTCGTAGGCATTGACGTTCTGCCCCAGCAGGGTGACCTCGCGCACGCCCTGCGCCGCCAGTCCGCGCGCCTCGTCCAGCACATCGGCGACCGGCCGCGACCATTCGGCCCCGCGCGTGTAGGGCACGACGCAGAAGCTGCAGAATTTGTCGCATCCCTCCTGCACCGTCAGGAAGGCGGTCGGGCCGTCGACGCCACGCACCCCCAACAGCTCAGGGGCCATGGCGTCGAACTTCTCGTTCGGCGCAAAGTCCGCCCCGATCCGCTCGCCCCGCGCCCGTGCCGTGCGGGTCAGAAGCTCGGGCAGCTGGTGATAGGCCTGGGGGCCGACGACGATGTCGACCGCCGGCTGGCGACGCATGATCTCCTCGCCCTCGGCCTGGGCGACGCAGCCGGCCACCGCGATCGTCATCGCCCCGCCGCCCGAGGCCGCCTTGTCCAGCTTCATCAGCCGCAGCTTGCCCAGCTCCGAATAGACCTTCTCGGCCGCCTTCTCGCGGATGTGGCAGGTGTTCAGGATGACGAAGTCGGCCCCCTCGGGCGTATCGGTCGGCGCATAGCCCAGCGGGCGCAGCACATCGGCCATGCGCTCGGAGTCATAGACGTTCATCTGGCAGCCGTAGGTCTTGATGAACAGCCGCTTGGGCGCCGCAGGGGGCACGGCCGTCTCGACCATGGGCGGGACGAGGGTTTCGGTCATGGCGGGCTTATGATCGCCGATCCCGGCGACCGCAAGGCGAGGCACCGCGGCCGTCGATCAGGACAGGCTCTCGGGGTTCACCCGCGCGGCGTTGCGCGTGAAGATCAGGCCCTCGCGCTTGGACGGCTCGGCCCCCTCGACGGCCTTGCCGTAGAGCTCCAGCTTGTGGCCGACCAGTTCGAAGCCCAGCCGTTCGGCGATCTCGGTCTTCAGCCGCTCGATCTCGGCGTCGAAGAATTCGATGACCTCGCCGGTGCGCGTGTCGATCAGGTGGTCGTGGTGGTCGTCGCCGGCCTCTTCGTAGCGCGACCGGCCGTCGCCGAAGTCGTGCTTCTCGACCACCCCGGCCTCCTCGAACAGGCGGACGGTGCGATAGACGGTGGCGATCGAGATGTGCGGATCGATGGCGGAGGCGCGGCGGTACAGCTCCTCGACGTCCGGATGATCCTCGGCGCTGCCCAGGACGCGCGCGATGACGCGCCGCTGTTCGGTCATGCGCATGCCGCGCTCGGCGCAGAGTTTCTCGATCCGGTCCATGGGCGGGCAAGATAGGCCCGCGATCAGCCCGTGGGAAGGCTCGCCGGCAAGTTGAGAACCAGTAGCAGAGCATCGACCGCCGGGCCGTCCGGGCGGGCGTAGTACCGCGGTCGCCGACCCGCCGGTTCGAAGCCCAGCCGGTCGTACAGCGCCCGCGCCGCGCCGTTGTCCTCGGCCACCTCGAGGAACAGGCGGGTCGCGCCCGCCGCCGCCACCCGCCGCGTCACGGCCGCGACCAGACGCGAGGCCACGCCCCCGCGCCGCGCGCCCGGCCGCACCGCCAGGGTCAGGATCTCGGCGTCGTCCGCCGCCACCTGCACCAGGACGAACCCGTCCGTCTCGGCCTCCAGCAGAACCCCCGGCCCGGCCAGCAGATCGGCGAAGGCCCGGGTCGACCAGGGGGCATCGAAGGCCTCCGCGTGGAGGGCGGCCAGGGCCTCGACCACATCGCCGGACTCGCTCATGCGCCGGACGGGGTCGCCACGGGCCGCGCCTGCCCGGGCAGGCGGGTGGGCGGCGTGGCGTCGGGCGCGCGCAGATACAGGGGGCGGGGGGGATGGTCGGCCGGATCCAGCAGGACGGTCAGCCCCGCCAGGGCCTCGGCCGACAGGGCGGTCAGGGCGCCCGCGTCCGGGTCCGCGTCCGGGTCGATCAGCGCCGCCCCCGACCCGGCCAGCCGCCAGGGCCCGCCCTGCGCCAGCAGGCCGGTCGCCGCCTCCAGATCGAGCGCCTGCGGGTCCGACGTCGCGCGGCCGTCGACGAAGGTCTGGACATAGACCTGGCCCCGCCGCGCATCGATGACCGCCGCGGTCGCCCCGTGCCCCTGGTCGGCGCTCCGGGCCAGGGCCGACAGGGTCGAGACCCCGACCACCGGCCGCTCCAGCGCCGCGCCCAGGCCCTGGGCGAAGGCCAGCCCGACCCGCAGGCCCGTGAACGATCCCGGCCCGACCGTGACGCCGATCCGGTCGATGGCCTCGAACCCGCCGCCCGCCTCGGCCACCGCGTCGCGCACGAAGCCGCCCAGCCGCTCGGAATGGCCGCGCGCCATGACTTCCGACCGCAGGCCCAGCGGCACGCCGTTCTCGAACACCCCGGCGGTACAGGCGTCCAGCGCCGTGTCGATGACCAGAACCCTCATGCCCGGCCCTCCGGCGTGAGGGTCGCGGGGCGCGCGACCGCTCGGTCCGGACGCGCGATTGAAACGGGATTTCGGAAAGACGGGGCCACGCCCGACCATGCCCCAGCCGCGCCGCCCGGGCGAGCCGTTTCGAACGACCCACGCGACGTAACCCGTCCTTAAGCGCCACTGTGGCACACCGGTGCCCATGAACCGTCGCGCCCTGCTCGCCGCCCCCCTGGCCCTCGCGGCCACGCCCGCCCTCGCCTCCGGGGGCGGAGGCGGGTCGTCGACCAGCACCTTCTTCCGCTACCCCACGGTCACCGCCAACACCTTCACCTCCGACGGCCGGCGCGGCGTGATGACGGTCGAGACCGGCGTCGACATCGCCGACCCCGCCCTGCTCCTGCGGGCCCAGCAGTCGGCGCCGCGCGTCCGCGCCGTCTTCAACATCCTGGTCCAGCGCGAGGCCGCCACCCTGCTCCCCGGCCAGCCGCCCAACGTCGACCGCCTGTCGCGCCAGTTCCAGTCGGCCATGAACATCATCCTGCGCCAGCGCGGCGCCCGGCTGCTGATCGGCACCGTGATGGTGGTCTGAGGGCGGCGGGACCTTCCCGGGCTCCGCTTCGGCCGCACCCACACGACGCTCTGGCCGATCAGGCGAGCGGGCTGGTCATCGAGGGCGGTTGCGACAGCATCTCCGCGATCGTGGCGGCGAAGGTCGAAATGCGCAGGGGCTTGGACATGACGCGATCGGCGCCGAAGGCGAGCGCGGGTCTCAGCAGGCTGTCGATATCCATGCTCCCCCCGCTCGAGATCGCGAGAATGCGGACGGACACCTTTCGGCGCCGGAGCTCGATGATCGTCTCCAGACCGTCCTTGTTGGGCATGAGCATGTCGAGGACGATGAGGTCGACGGGCTCGGCCGCCACCACGCGCAGGGCGTCGTCGCCGTCTTCGGCATGAAGGACGCGGTAGCCCTCATCCGCCAGCAGTTCCGCCCCTATGGCGCGCAGGGTGGGGTCGTCGTCGGCGATCAGGATGGTCGGTCGCGACGGGTCACGGCTCGGATCGGTCATGCGGCGTCCTCGGCGGCGCCCGGCAGGGCGTCGAGCGTCAGGGGGCGGTAGAAATGATAGCCCTGCAGGTAGTGGGCTCCGGCGATGCGAAGGAAGTTGGCCTGCTCCGCGGTCTCGATGCCCTCGCAGACCACCTTCATCCCCAGGGCCCGGCCCACGCCGATCACGGCGTGGATGATGGCGGCCGAGGCGGTGTCGTGGGTGCAGCGCTCGACGAAGCTGCGGTCCACCTTCAGCGTGGTGAACTTCAGCTCCCGAAGCGCATGCAGGCTGGTGTAGCCCGCGCCGAAGTCGTCCAGGGCGACGCCGAACCCGTGAGCCCGCAGTGCGTCGATCGTCTGCCGGGCGGCCTCGACCTCGAGCATGGCCGTCTCGGTGACCTCGACCTCCAGCCGCTCCGGCGGAAAGCCGAGCGCGCCGGCGGCGGTGGCCACCCGCGCGGCGAACCCCGGCAGCTGGAACTCGGCGGCGGAGGCATTGATCGACACCAGAAGGTCGGGCCGCGCCGCGAGATCCTGCATGGCGCGCGTCATGACGAAGTCCGTCAGCCGCGCGATACAGCCCTCGGCCTCGAGGCGCGGGATGAACGCGTCCGGGCCCAGACGTCCGTGCTGCGGGTGGGTCCAGCGCACCAGGGCCTCGACCTTGCCGGACAGCTGCCCCGTGCGGGTCACCAGCGGCTGATAGACGAGGTGTAGATCGCCGCGCTCGATGGCGATGGCGAGGTCCTCCGCGGCGCTGAGCTGAGCCGGGGCCTCATCCGCAGGCTCGGCCATGGCGGCCAGGGTGAGCGACACCAGGGACTGGATCGCGTCCACGCCGATGGTGGAGACGGGCTCGCCGGATCGGGCGGCCGTCTCGATCCGCGAGGTCTCGCGGGCCACCGCCGAGGCTCCCAGGCTCAGGCTCATGGACTTCAGGGCGTGCGCCGCCCGGGCCAGCGATTCGGCGTCCTCCGCCGTGACGCCCTGGACGATCTCGGCCAGCCGCAGGGGGGCGTTGGTCGCATACAGGGCGTGCACGCGGGTGACGAAGTCCGCCCGGCCGTTCCGCGCCATCGCGAGCAGCTCCCCCCGGATCGTGGCGTCGAACAGGTCGGTGCGCACCTCGTCCAGGGGCGTCGCGGCCGCGACCGGCGGGGAGACCGCGGCCCCCGACATGGCCCCCGACACGGCCCTGTCCCCGCAGAACCGGGCCAGTTCCCGGACCAGATCCTCGAGGGTGAAGGGCTTGTGGATCACCCCGTCCATGCCCGAGGCCTTCCAGGCGTCGGCGCCCGACCCGACCACATGCGCGGTCAGGGCGATGATCGCGGCTCTGGGGCGCCCGCTCTCCGCCTCCTCCGCGCGGATGGCCCGCGTCGCGTCGAACCCGTCCAGAACGGGCATCGAACCGTCCATCAGGACCAGGTCGAAGCGTTGCAGCCGAAGGCGCTCGACGGCCTGCAGTCCGTCGTTGGCGGTGAAGGTCTCGACACCCAGGCGTGACAGGGCCTCGACGGCGACCTCGCGGTTCACCTCGGAGTCGTCGACGACGAGCACGCGCACGCCCGGGAAGGTCGTTCCCGGGGGCACGCGCACCGTCTGATAGGTCAGCCGCGGCCGCACCCCGTCCTGCATCTGGCGCACGACGTCCCGCAGGTCGGCCTGCCGCAGAGGCCTGACCATGACGCAGGCCTCGGGCGAGCCCCGGAGAACCGCCGCCGCCGCGTCCTCGCTGTCGCAGACCACGACCCCGAAATCCGGCGCGTCCTGACCGGCCCCGACGATGGCCGGCCCCGCGTCGTGGTCCGTGACGCGCACGTCCCAGGCGTCGAGATACAGCCGAAGGGCCCGCTGCGTCTGACCCGACAGTCCGCGCACGCCCACGGTCCAGCCGGCGTCGATCGGCGCCGGGACGGCCGGGTCCGCCACCGGGTGCAGCGGGGCCGAGAAGGCGAACGTCGACCCCTCGCCCACGGTGCTGGACAGGGACCAGACGCCGCCCATCGAGCGGACGAGACGATCGCAGATGGCCAGGCCCAGCCCGGTCCCGCCATGGGTCCGGGTCGTGCTCTGGTCGGCCTGGGTGAAGGCCTCGAACAGGGTGGGCAGCTTGTCCGCGGGGATGCCCGGGCCGGTGTCGTGAACGGCCACGCGGATGCGTCGCGGATCCTCGGGGTCGCGGTCGATGGCGATCAGCACCCCGCCCAGATCGGTGAATTTGATGGCGTTGTTGACGAGGTTGCCGATCACCTGACGCAGCCGGGTGGGGTCGCCCAGAACCTGCGGCAGGCGGGGATCGACGAACACGGCCAAATCCAGTCCCTTGCTGGCGGCCTTCTCCGAAAACAGGCTGGCCACGTCCTCGGCGGCGTCGGCCAGATCGACCTCGACGATCTCCAGATCCATCTTGCCGGCCTCGACCTTCGAGAAGTCGAGAATGTCGTTGATGATGCCGAGCAGCGACTTTCCGGATTTCGAGATCACGTCGGCATAGCGCTGCTGCCGCTGTGGCAGGTCGGAGGTCGCCAGCATGTCGCTGAGGGCCAGGATGCCGTTCAGGGGTGTGCGGATCTCGTGGCTCATGACGGCGAGAAAATCCGACTTGGCCGCGTTCGCCTGCTCGGCGGCGTCCCTGGCCACCACCAGTTCCCCGGTGCGGGCGGCGACCTCGCTCTCCAGCCCCTCCACCTGGGCCGCGATCCGTGCGTCCCGCTCCCGGATGCCGGACAGCATCGTATCGATGCCCGACACCAGGTCCGCGACCTCGCCCTCGGCCTTGATGTCCACGCGGGTCGAGAAGTCTCGCGTGTCGTGAACGTGTTTGACCAGGCCGGCCAGGGCGACGATCGGCGCGCTGATCTTCCGCGCCATCCTGAGGGCGACAATCAACCCCGCGACGACCGCGACCAGGGCCCCGGCCAGGGTCGTCCAGATCGTGGCCAGGACCCGACCCCGCAACTCCGGCGTCCGGCTGAACAGGGTGATCGCGCCGACCGTTTCGCCTTCGCTCAGAACCGGGGCCGAGACCTGGATCGATCCGGTGCTGAGCACAGACCAGATCGACAGCCGGTCCCTGGATCCCGCGACCGTGGCATCGGTCATGAGCCGTGCGCCGGCCCCGGTTTCCGCCAGCAGGCCGAAGCGGTCGGACTCCAGGCGCGCGTAGCTGATCCCCGGCATCTGGCTGACCGAGCGGATGGCGACGAAGCTTTCGGCACGGTCTCCGCGCGCGACAGCTTCGGAGGCCAGCGAGCCGATGACGCGGGCCGTCTGGGTCAGCCGGCTGGTCTCCAGCGTCGCCTGTCTTCGCAAGTCTATCCAGGTCGACACGGCGGCCGTCACCAGGAACGACGCAAGTAAAGACGCGGTGACCAGTCCGACCAGCTTACGCGCGATGCCGCCGTGGGTCTTGAGTCGGGTGCCGTACACTGGCGAAGCCCCAGGTGGTTGTAAGTATTTTCACCTATACCCGGCGTTAATGACCTGACCCTTAAGCCGTCTGTCTGGTCGGGGGATCGGAGAGGTATCAGCCTCTGGGGTGTTCTGATGAGTGGCTTTTTCTACGTTCTCGACGACGAGGCTCGCCTCCTTTTCGTGGATGACGATCCTATCCTGCGGGAGTTCGCGCAGGTGAACCTGGCGTCCGCCGCCGCCGAAGTCGATGTGGCCGCCGACGGCGTCGAGGCGCTCGAGGCGTTGTCACGGCACCGCTACGACCTGCTGCTGGTGGATCTCGACATGCCCCGCATGGACGGTTTCGAGCTGCTGGCGCATTTGCGCGCGGATCCGGCCACGGCCCATCTCCCCGTGGTGGTCGAAACGGGCCGCGAGGACGTGGAGGCCATCGACCGCGCGTTTCGCGCCGGAGCGACCGCCTTCGTGACCAAGCCGCTGAACTGGCGGCTGCTGACCTATCAACTGCGGTTCACCCTTCGCGCCGCGCGCGCGGAAGCCGTCTTGCGTGATCGTTGCCGCTCCGCGCCCCTCGTCGCGGCGTGACCTATCCAATGAACTGGCTCGACCGTTGCCGACGTTGGCTTGCCGCATTCGGGCGTGACGAACGCGGCAACATCGCCCTGATATTCGCCCTGTCCACCCCGGCCGTGGTCCTGATCTCCGTCGGCGCCGTCGAACTCGGGAGCGTCCAGTCCAACCGCGCCAAGCTTCAGGACATCGCCGATACCGCTGCGCTGGCGGGGGCCAACGAGCTCGCACTCGCCATCGACGACGCCGCCGCCATCGAGCGCGCCAAGGTCTTCATCGATGGCCACGTCTCCGAGTGGAAAAGCGCGCCGGCCGTCACGCCGGAAATCGCCGTGATCCTCAGGGACAAGCAGCGGGTGATCCAGGTGGTCCTGAAGGGCCACACGCCCTCGTTCTTCGCCAATATGTTGCCGCCCGGCGGCTGGAAATATCATGCGGAGGCGCGCGCGGTCGCCGTCGGCCTGACCCCCCTGTGCGTTCTGATCACCGGGAGTTCCGGTTCCAAGATGCTCAATGTGAAGGACTCGGGGCGTCTCTCGGCCTTGCAGTGTCTGGTCCATTCCAATCGAGACATCGTGGTCGAGGGCGGCAATATCGCGGCCTTCCAGGTCCAGGCGGTCACGTCGGCGCGGGGCGTGATCAGCCCGACCGCAGGCACGGGTGCATCCCCCATCGACGATCCGTTCCGGGATCTCGGTCTCGGGCGACCGGGCCCCTGCCCCGCAGGCGGCCCCGTCGATCTCGATGTGAAGACCGGGACCCATCGCCTCGCCCCGGGCGTCCACTGCGGCAAGTACAAGATGGGCGGCAATGCGTTGCTGGTCCTCGATCCCGGCGACCACTGGTTCATTCGAGGCCAGCTGGAGGTCAAGGAGGACGCACGCCTTCAGGGCGACGACGTGGTCCTGTTCTTCGACAAGGATTCGAAATTTGATTTCAAGGACCACGCGACGGTCAGTCTGGACGGCCGGAAAAGCGGTGCCTACGCCGGCATGGTCATGGTCGCGGCGCGGGGAAACACGTCGGATTTCGGCATATCCAGCGACAATGTGGAGAACCTGCTGGGCGTCATCTATGTGCCGGACGCACGCGTGATCGTCGAGGGTGGCAAGGCCGAGATCGCGCGGGACAGTGCCTGGACGGTGATCGTCGCACGCTCCCTGGAGCTCAAGGGCGCGCCCTCGCTGATCATCAACTCGAACTATGCCGTTTCCGATGTTCCGGTCCCCACGGGGGTCGGCCCCAGGGGCGGCGAAGTACGGCTCGTCGACTAGACAGGACAGGGAGAGGGACGATGGCACTGGAATCGGAGCGCGTCGCCGAAGCGGCGGAAATGAACCCGGGCAACCGGCGGGCCAAATCCGAACGGCGGGGCAAGGACCGTCGCCTGGGCCAGACCCGCATCAACCACGTCGCGCCCCGGCGGTCTCTTATGAAGGCCTTCGGTGCATCGGCGACGGCCATGTCCTGTGCCGTTTTCGCCATCGTCATCCTGGCGACCGCCATGATCGCGCAGACGATCCCCTGGATCGCCCTGTCCGTATCCGGGATGGCGGTGGTCATCTCGGCCTTCGCCCTCATGCTGGGCAGCCTCGAGCAACGTCTGATCGAGATCCGCCTGGAGCTCATGATGGCGAACGGCGGCATGCGGCAGGCGGATCGCCGCAATGGTGATCGCCGATCCGGGTCCCGGCCCAGTGAGGAGTCCATGCCCCATGCGACGGCCCGCGCGACGGCGCCGGCAGACGTCGTCGCATAGACCCGTCAGTCCTTCGTCGGACTGACCGCGTTTGCATCGCCATAGGTCAGGGCCAGGAACACGTCCTCCAGGTCCGGATCCTCGGTGGTGATGTCCGAGATGGTGATCCCGGCCGCGCGCACCGCGGCCAGCACCTGTTCCACCGACGACTGGCCCTTGCGATAGGTGATGGCGAAGGCCCCGTTCGGGCGCGCCACCGTCTCGAACCCGGCCACGACCGGCAGGCCGTCCAGCGGGTGCTCCGGCGTCACCACGACGTTCCGCGTATCCAGCCGGCGCAGCAGCTGCGGCGTCGGCTCGCACGCCACCACCTGGCCCCGGTTCATGATGGCGATGGTGTCACACAGCTCCTGCGCCTCCTCCAGATAGTGGGTGGTCAGCAGGATGGTCACGCCCTCGGCGTTGATGCGGCGGACATATTCCCACAGCTGGCGACGCAGCTCGACGTCCACCCCGGCGGTCGGCTCGTCCAGGATCAGGATGGGCGGATTGTGGACCAGGGCCTTGGCCACCATCAGCCGGCGCTTCATGCCGCCCGACAGGGCCCGCACATAGGCGTTGGCCTTGTCCGACAGGCCCAGCGCCGCCAGCAGTTCGTCACTGCGCCGCTCGTTCTTCGGCACGCCATAGAATCCCGCCTGCACCTCCAGCGCCTCGCGCGGGGTGAAGAAGACGTCGGCCACGATTTCCTGCGGCACGACGCCCAGCGCCGCCCGGGCGTCGCGCGGCCGCTCGTCGATGTCGCGGCCCCAGATGGCGGCGGTCCCGCCGGTCTTGTTAACCACCCCGGCCAGGATGTTGATCAGCGTCGACTTGCCCGCGCCGTTGGGGCCCAGCAGGCCGAACATGGAGCCGCGCGGAATCACCAGGTCGACGCCGCGCAGGGCGGTCTTGGGCGGAGACTTCTTGGACCCGGCATAGGTCTTTTCCAGCCCGTGCACCTCGATGGCGTTGACGGGCAGGGCTTCGGTCTGGGTCATAAGGGACTTTCGGCGGGAGGCGTGGCCGTCTAACTAGGCGCGAGGCCTCCCCGCGCCAAGACCACGGATCCGATCATGCCCCCGCGCCACCCCGAAACCCTCGTCGCCCCGCCCGAACAGATCGTGGTCTCGACCAAGCGGGTCGCCTGCGACGGCGGCGGTGTCCTGGGCCATCCGCTGGTCTATCTGGACATGGGCGGCGAGACCTTCGTCGAGTGCGGCTACTGCGACCGTCGCTTCGTGCTGTCGGCCGACCACCACGCCGAGAGCGACTACCTGGACCCGGCCGCCCGCCCGCCCGAGGCGCACTGACCGCACGCCGCCCCCGTCGCGGCCAGGGCCGTCCGTCGGCCGAGTTGGAACGGCGGTCGCACAGGTTCATCACGGCGAGCACAACGGGGTCACAGAGGACACGACGGGACCGAGCGGTGGTCGCGGGCGTCGTTCGCTCCTGGCACCGAAAGCAGAGAAAGGGCGGCGTCGCCGCCGATCCTCTCTTCGACCAGGCGTCGCGCCGGAAGGATGGGATCGGCGATGCCACCGCAGTCTTGATCCCGCCGTGTTCGCTGTGGCCCGTTGTGCTCGCTGTGATGAACCCCTCGCAGCAGATCCATGCGCCAACGGAAGCGCCGGTTGGTCTAAAGCCTGATCGGCATCAGGCCGAAGCCTGCGGCTCCCGCATCGGCTTCAGGGCCACCGCCCATTTGTGAAGCTCCTTCAGCATCGTCGTCGTCCCGGCGACCGTCTGTTCGTTCGGGTTGAAGACGCCGTCGTCGCCGATGAAGTTGGTGAAGAACGGCACCGGCACGGCCTGGGCGATCGCCATCATGTTCAGGTTCCCCAGCAGGCCGCGCAGCGTCTGCGAGGACCGCAATCCGCCCGACACGCCGCCATAGCTGACCACGGCGGCCGGCTTGTAGGTCCATTCGTGGTACAGGCACTGGATCGCGTTGATCACCGCGGCCGGGGCGAAATAGTCGTATTCGGGCGTGACGAAGACGAAGGCGTCGGCCGGGGCGACGCTCGCGCTCCAGCGTTTGGTGTGGGCGTGTTCGTACCGGTTCTGCGCCGGATGGGCGGCCTCGTCGAACAGGGGCAGGTCGAAGGCGGCCAGATCGACCATCTCGACCTCGAACGCCCCCTGCTCCCGCGCGAACCGGTCGACCCATTCGGCCACGGGGGTCCCGGCCCGGCTCGGCCGCGTGCTGCAGAAGATGACGTTCAGTTTCAGTGCCATCTCGTGGCCTCCCTCGGTGGATCGGATCGCCGCCGGCGCGACTGCGATGTCGCGCCCCGGCCTGCATGCCATGGAATGCGCGAGTTGGTAAAAAGGCGACGTCGACGCAGGGGGTGACCCGGGCCGTGGGCCTCAGGCCGCCTGTCCCGCGACCCAGCCCGAGCTCCAGGCCCACTGGAAATTATACCCGCCCAGCCAGCCGGTGATGTCGACCACCTCGCCGATGAAATACAGGCTGGGCACCGATTTCGCCGCCATGGTCGACTGGTCCAGCTGGTCCGTGGCCACCCCGCCCAGGGTCACCTCGGCGGTGCGGTAGCCCTCCGACCCCACCGGCTTCACGGTCCAGCCGTTCACCGCCGCGTCGAGCCGCGCCAGCACCTTGTCGCCGACCTCGGCCAGCTTACCGTTGGCGCCTTCCCGCGCCGTCAGCACCTCGGCCAGCCGGCGCGGCACGATGTGGCCGAGCGCCGTGTGCACCGCCTGTTTGCCGCCGTTCTCGGCCTTGGCCGCCTTCAGCCGCTCCAGCACCCGCACCCCCGGCGCCATCGACACCGTGATCGCCTCCCCCTCGCGCCAATAGGAGCTGATCTGCAGGATCGCCGGGCCGCTCAGCCCCCGATGGGTAAAGAGCATCGCTTCCTCGAACCGGGTCTTCCCGGCCGTGACGACGGCATCCACCGCCACCCCCGCCAGCGGGGTGGTCTGTTCCAGCAGCCCCGCCTCGAAGGTCAGCGGCACCAGCGCCGGCCGGGTCTCGGTGACCCTCAGGTCGAACTGGCGCGCGAGGTCATAGCCCCAGCCCGTCGCGCCCATCTTGGGGATCGACTTGCCCCCCGTCGCCACCACCAGCGAGGCGCAGCGCACCGCCGTCCCGTCCGACAGGGTCAGGGCGAAGCCGTCTCCCTCGCGCGCCACCGCCGCCACGCCGGTGCCCAGCCGCAGCGTCACCCCCGCCGCCCGCATCGCGTCCGTCAGCATCCGCACGATCTGTTTGGCGCTGTCGTCGCAGAACAGCTGCCCCAGGGTCTTCTCGTGCCAGGCGATCCCCGCCCGGTCGACGCGCCCGACGAAGTCCGCCACCGTGAACCGCCCCAGCGCCGAGGCCGCGAACCGGGGGTTCTCCCCCAGCATGTTGGCCACCGTCGTCCCCGTATTGGTGAAGTTGCACCGCCCGCCGCCCGAGATGCGGATCTTCTCGCCCGGGGCCCGGGCATGGTCCACGACCAGCACCGAGCGCCCGCGCCGCCCCGCCTCGGCCGCGCACAGCATCCCCGCCGCGCCCGCGCCCACCACCACCACATCGACCGTCTCTGTCTTCATGCGGCGTCCCTTAGCACGCCCTCCGCGCCTGTGGACGACCGGAACAAAGCACGAACAGAGCCTTGCGTCCGACGCGCAGGGGCCGCTAGATCGCGCCCGGGTCGGCGCCCACCGTTGAGTTGAACATCATGACCCCCGACCCCGCCGCCCGCCTGCTGGCGCCCCTGCAGGGCCTCGACCTGACCAGCGCCGACGGCCGCGCCGGCATCGGCTGCCTGCTGGCCGAGATCGAGCGCCTCGCCCCCGGCGCCATCCTGCGCCAGGCCGCCACGCTCCAGCTCCGCAGCCTGGGCTGCCCCGCCTCCCCGTCCTCCCGGACCGGACGGTGAGCCATGACCCCCCAGGACGTCCGCGCGGACCACACCCTGCGGGCCGCGATCGCCTGCGGCCGCTGCAACCGCTCGCGATCCCTGCGGGTCGGCGCCATCCCCCGCCGCTGGCAGGACACCGACCTCGGCCGGATCCCCTTCCGCTGCTTCGAATGCGGCGAGCGCCCCAACCGCATCCAGGTCGAGCGCGGCACCGGGCCCCGGCACGAGACGGTCTGGGCCTGGGCGCTGAAGCCGGAGGGCCACCCGGCGGGGGTGTGAGGGCCTTCAGCCCCCCGCCAGCCCCGGCGGTGCCGCCGGCCAGTCCAGCAGCCGGATGCGCGGCCCCTCACCCCCCGACCGGTCGATCAGCAGGTCCGTCAGGGCCCAGACCAGGGCATCCGCCCGGTCCAGATCCCAGCCCGCCTCGTCGCCCCCGATCGCCATCAGCTCCTCCTCCAGCGCGCCTAAGCCCCGCGCATGGGTGACCCGCCCCTGTTCGTACAGCGCCGCCACCGGCTCGGCCCGGATCCGCTTGCCCTTCGTGGCCCGCACCTCGCGGATCCGCACCGAACAGCCCGCCGTCTTCAGCACCGCCCGCACCATCTCGCCGCCCTGGTTGACCTCGACCACCAGGGCGACCGCGCCGAATTCCTCGGCCGCCCGCACCGCCCTTCGCGCCCACCCGTCCGGCCCCAGCCCCGCCACCGAGCGATCCGCCAGCACATGCGCCCGGTCCCCGACCCGTCCCGCCACCACGATCCCGCAGGCATTGCCCCCCGCCGTCGTCGTCGGATCGATGGCCACGACGATGCGGTCGAAGCTCCCCTCCAACACTCCCCGCGCCCGCCCCATCATCTCCGCCGTGAACAAACTCCCTTCCTGCTCCACCACCCGCCCCTCCAGCTCCTGCGCGGCCTTGCGCGTCCCGCCGTACAGCCGCTCCAGCCCCTCGACGAAGCCCGCTGCCAGGTGGTCCGCATTGTCCCGCGTCGCCGCATGGGTCTGGACCAGCCCCGGCTCGGCCCTCAGGTCCCTCAGCGCCCCGATCGGCTTGGGCGTCGTCGTCACCACCAGCCGGGGCCGCTCGCCCAGCCGCAGGCCCATCCGCAGCAGGGCCAGCGTCGCCCCCGGCCCGCCCCGTCCGCCCCGGCCGCCGCGCGGCCAGGCACAGAATTCGTCCGCCCAGGCCGCCGCGAACTGCGGCCCCCGCAGGGCTTCCGGGTCCTCGGCCGAGAAGGCCTGCGCCACCGCCCCGTTCGGAAACACCAGCCGTTTCCGCGACGGTTCGAACACCGGCCGCACCCCGCCCCATTTCGGATCGTTCCAGCGCGCCAGCGCCGCGATCCCCGACACCCCCTCGACCATCACCTCGCGCACGTCGTGCAGACTGCCCCCGATCAGCGCCAGCCGCCCGCCGGCCCCCAGCGCCTCCGCCTGATCCGACAGCCACACCGCCCCCGCCAGCGTCTTCCCCGCCCCCCGTCCCCCCAGGAACAGCCACGTCGTCCAGTCCCCCTCAGGCGCCCGCTGCGCAGGCCGAAGCACCGGCTCGCACCAATCCTCCCCCTCTGGGAGAGGGGGACCGCCGCAGGCGGTGGAGGGGGAGCCTCCTCCCCCCACCCCCAACCGCCGGATCCCCCGCGCGCTCTGCGTCAGCGCCAGAAAGTCCGGCAGCCGCCCCTCGTCCGCCGCCCGCGCCGCGCATTCCAGCGCCCGCGCCTCGGACCCTTCCAGGTCCAGCGGATCGAAGGCGAACCCCCGCGCCACGACGGGATCGGGCGCGGGCGTGATCGGCGGCGGCTGCGACCAGCGATAGACCGCCCCCGGCCGGTCCTTCTTGCGATAGCCCCGGTTCCGCGCCTGATAGCGCACGGCCTCCACGCTGACCCCGTGCTCGTCCGCCAGTTCGCTCGCGACCTCCCCGGCCACATAGCGTTCCAGCAGCGCGACCCACACCGGGTCCTCCAGCTTCGATTTTCCCGGCCGTCCTGATCCCATCGGAGGAGTCTAGGCCACCCCCGAACCCGGGCGCGTCCGGACGCTCCCTCGCGACCCCGCCCCTTGAAATCAAAGCAAGAGTCCGCCCCCTCGCGGACAACTCGGACGCTCCAGGCGGACACCCCCGATCCTCCCCCATCGGGGGAGGGGGACCGCCGAAGGCGGTGGAGGGGGCCAACGCCCCAGCTCTTCGGGCGAAAGCGCCTCGTCCGCTTCACGAAGGCTTTGTCATCCCCGCGAAAGCGGGGAGACCTCCCGTTCGAGCGCGGCACCGGGCTCCAGCCCGAGACGGTCTTGGCGTGGTCGCTGAAGATGGAGGGCCACCCGGCCGAGGCGCGGGGGCGCGCTTTGCCGATTTCAGGACCGCATGTCAGGGTCCCCCCCATGTGCAACCTCTATTCCCTGCGCAAAGGCCCGGCCGCCATCCTCGACCTCGCGCGGGCGATGCGATCCGACGTCGGCAATCTGGAGCCGCGCGACCTCTACCCGGACTATGCCGCCCCGATCGTGCGGATGGACGACACCGGCGAACGCATCCTGACGACCGCGCGATGGGGCCTGCCGTCGTCGAAAAAGGCGCTGTTCGACGCGGCGACCAGACGGGCCGACAAGCTGCGCGCCAGGGGCAAGGACGTCGACTTTCCCCGGCTGCTGGAACTGGAGCCCGACAGCGGCACCACCAATGTCCGGAACACGGCCTCCAGCCACTGGAAGCCCTGGCTGTCCCCCGCCAACCGGTGCCTGGTCCCCTTCACCGCCTTCAGCGAGCCGGGCCGCGACGCCCAGGACAAATATCGCCCCGTCTGGTTCCGGCTGGCGGGCGACGACCCCGAACCCCTCGCCTTCTTCGCCGGGGTCCACGTCCGCGACCACAGCTGCGTGCGCAAGATCAAGACGGGGCCGGAGACCTGCGACCTCTATGCCTTCCTGACCACCGAGCCGAACGCCGAGGTCGGGGCCGTCCACCCCAAGGCCATGCCGGTCATCCTGACGACCGAGGAAGAGCGCGAGACCTGGATGCGCGCCGACTGGGCCGAGGCCAGGGCGCTGCAGCGGCCGTTGATCGACGGGGCGCTCGTGGAGGCCAGCGGGGAACGGTGAAGACCGGCTGATCCAAGGCATACCCCGGGGCCAGATCCCCTTCCGCTGCTTCGATTTCGGCGAGCGCCCCAACCGCATCCCGGTCGAGCGCAGTACCGGCCTCCAGCCCAAGACACGTGAGCGTGGTGGCTGAAGGCTGAGGGGCCCCGGCGGGGGTGGGAGGGGCATCTTGACCAATGCCAGGCGATACAGCTGTTCGCCATCCTTCGTTTGCGCCGAGCACCCCACTCAAATGGCTGTGGTGCACCCAGAAAATGCCTTGCGTAGCTGCAAGAATATCGTCTGCGTTCAATGCCAGGATAACGAGCCTAAGGAAGACAATACAGGGGAGCCGGTTCGCTCACGCCAACGTCGGAGAAGCGGCTCCGATATCCGTCGGATGTCAAAATCGTCTCTAATATTCTCGAGGATGGAAGATGCCACCGACCACTCGGTAGCCGAGCCAGCCATTACGCCATCGCTCAACGCAAGCAGGCCGCCCACGGCTATCCACCATTTCGACCAATCCGGGCAGAGACTTATAGCGGACTCTACGAAAGCAAGCCGTGAGTTTAGGCCTTCTTCCCCTATCGCCATGAGTAGAAGCGCTGATGATCTGAGATCGGCCGAATTAGACAAATCATCTGCGATGGACCGAAGGTCGTCTTTTGACAATCCGAAACCGTCGACAGCGCCCCTCGAGAATGGCTGATGATTTGATCTTCTTGTTGAGCGCGCCGATGCTCTCGCTAGCGCCCGTGACAGAACGTCGGCCATGACAAACGGAAGCAGCAGAGCCCTGTCGTCGTGCAGAATCTCGAATTCTGAATCTAATCCGTGTGACGTCGGGTTCGGAACGACAACCGCCGCGCGATTAACCACAAGCTGAAAGCAGGCCTTGGCATCTACGCGCTGATGGAGGCTGGCGGCGATGGGAAGAAGCGTCGCATCAAACCAGCCTTGGGATACAATTCTCTGGAGAGTTTCTAACCGGATTTTGTGGAAGAAGTCATCAAAATCAATATTGAGATGGCCGCTGCTACCGTAAAGTAGGGAATGGGCGATTAGCCACGCCTCATTCTCTGCGAGACCCTCCCAGTCGACAGTTCGCTGAACTTGAACAACGGATAGGTGACGAGAACAGCCAACGTCTTTCACACGTAGAAGTGCTTCACTTATATCGCCACCCTCAACTACTTTAAGTCTTTCGTTTCGATTGATTAGTTCGCTTATTCCCGCCGGAATAAGTGCCAGACGTGTCCGGTTTCCGGAAATCCAGGACAAAAATCGTGATCCGGCCAGGCTGTCATTCTTCACATGATACGCTATAAGATCTATGGCTCCTTCAAAAAAACCACCAAGATTTCTTAGTTTTGCAAGCTTCCTATCGTCTACCTTTTTCAAGCCGCTGACGAGACTGCTACTGAAAATCTTTACGTCGATCGCCCCGAATAGACTTTCTGTCCTTGGAGTACCACTGTATGTTCGAGGATCGAACTCACCCACAGACAGAAGAGCACTCAACAGCGACAACTCATCGGCCTCTTCAGCGATAGAATCTCCGGAAAATGGCGACCGGCGACCGATGATGATCTTTCCCGCTGCTCCGACACTGTCCCGAAGCTCCATCCAATTCGGCGATGCGAGCTCATCGACCGCGAACTGCCTAGCCCAACGAGGAACGTTCAGCCAAGCAGCCGAGTCGTGTCGCTCAGCCCAAGACAGAAATATGAACCTCTTGGTCGCGGTAGTACGCTCAGACAGCAATGCGGCAGCCTCAGGAATCCTGGCATCGCCATCTGCCAACACCATTGGAAGCAATAGTGCCGCACCTATGCTGTCGCACTCGCTCCGCTCCCTAAGTGCGGTGAGCAGTACATCGACTAGCCAAGACCGGCTATGAGGAGAGGCTACGCGTCCAATCAAACGGGCTGCATCGGTACACCCTGCAAGCGTAGATATAACGGGACGGACCAGCGATCGCACACGTCGATCCTGCTCTAATACGCCCTCTGAGAGAAGACGCCCGGCTTGTACACCTCCCAGTGCCAACCGAAGAGATAGCTCCCTGCAGTCTTCCCCATTTACTTCTACATTGGCTTTCTCAAGCACGGAGGTGGCAATAGAAAGTTCGCCTTTGCGATCGTTCTCAACCAATGAACTGACGTAGAAGTGTATTACCTCCCTCCAGTGGGAGTCTGAGGCGAGCAAAAATAGACGTTCCGGCAATGTCTCAAGATCGCTGTTTTCGGCTATATACTCAGCAGCAAAGAATTCCTGCAATGGGCGGATATCAAATCTAACGTAGTCACCGTTATCGGGCGTGTTTACAAGTACAAGCCGCTCAGTTGTCGCCTCCAAAAGAATATCAACCGTAGCTGAAATATTTTCCTCCTGAAGAGTTTGAACTACATCAGAGATTATTTCCTTTAGCTCCGAACGACTTATTGACGTCGTGGCACCTTCGCTCTTTTCTGCTTTGGCGTGAAGCTCAAATCCAAGTCGGGAATGTAGGCTTTTGATAAGCTTATCCCCTCCTGAAAGTATGGCGGCAAGCTCGGCATTAGGGAGAGTGCGGTTCGCTTCCCGCTTTCTCATAACTTCATAAAAGTTATTGAAGAGTTGCCATTTTCTTTCGGGCGGTCGGTGTCCGTTCCTGACGACTACGGCCATGATATGCGCCTGCAAAGGAGACGTCATAATCTCTTGTACAGCAGGCGCTTGAATAGCTTCTTGTAGTACCCGGTAAGCCTTCTCGGATTCGGTGACTGTCCGATCAATCGAAAGCACCGGTTTTGCACATGCAAGAGCCTGCGCTGCAGATAGCTTAACTAGCTCGACGCGGTTGTGCGATAATGACGAGAACTGGCCAGAATAGCCCTGCGGTCTTGACGTGCATACGATTAGGGCATCACAAAGAGCGCCGACAAGAAAGTTGTCAACAAAGTACGTTATTTCGTCGGCCACTCTATCTTTTACATCGCCTGGAACTTCATCTAGTCCGTCAAAAACGAATAACCAACGACCTTCAGACACCATAGATTTCAATAAGCCGACAGCGACTTCTTGACCAATCGACTTGCCCGACATTGAAGACCAATAGTTGATCAATCGCTTGGGTTCATCCGCCTTTCGTTCGCCGTACCATTTAGCAAACTCTCTGAGTTCGATTGAAATGGGAAGACGGGGTGAAGTGGGCCAAATGTCCTCCGATAAAGCGCGGTTTTTTATCGAGAGCGCGGACTGGCGTTGCGCATGCGTCACCGTGAGCGCGTTGTTTTCCAGAATTGCTGCAGCCCGATGCACTTGGCAGAAAAACTGCGTTGAGGTCGACTTTCCTTGTCCGGGTCCACCGATGATAAACCACACACGCGCGCGCGCTGAAGCTTGCGCCCAGAATATCCAGTCCTCGTTCTCTACGAGTGGATAGGGTTTCTTGTGATTGAGAGACGCAGCTTTGGCGAGCGTATTGGCGACGTAACCTTCCCCTTCCTCCCACTCGTCTTGGAACGGTATGTCTACATAAAGATGCTGAATACCTGGCCGACTATCCGCGTCATGTCCGGCCTGGTCTAGTTTGGTGTGAGCGTATTGGTCAAAAGCGGTGACTATTGCGTCACGCACAACCGATGTCTTGTCAGACGAGCTATGCGATATGCTCTCGTACAATGAGCGTATGACATGGCCCGGAGTTACAAACTCACCAAAATAGTCAGCTGTGGTCGGCGAGGCCGCAAGCAGTGAAAGAATTTTGGAGCCGCCCCAAACATGCGCTCTTTCGGCAAGTTCAGGACGGTATGATTTAATTAGCTCTCGTATAGCGTCGAATGATCCTGTTTCCGGTTTTCCAGAGGGATCAATATTTGTAGCAATAATCCAATTGTCCGGCCACTCACGGTCCAAGGTGTCGTCGGCGTAGAGTTCTAGTTCGTTCTTAATCTGTTGAATGAGCCATTTCTGCGGATCCTTACTTAGGTGCGGCTTGTGGAACTTTGACTGGATGTGCCAGGTGCCCTGCCAGCGATCGGTTTTACTGGGATAATCTGCGGTTCCTTCAAACCAACCGTCGCGACCGCCGTCTGCACCCGGACCAAATCCTGTGGCACCGTGCCCCAGAGTTTGCATTACGAGCATGTTGACGAGTTGCTCGAATGTATTTGCGTCCAATCGCGTCAGCTCAAACGAATCCACTCGCCCATTCCCGTGTTAGTTATTCCTCGATCCAACCTCTTAACGCGAGTTTGTGCAAGCCGCCCTCAATGCGCCTCATCCCAGTTCTTCGCCGCCCGGGCGTCCACCACCAGCGGCACCGATAGCGCCACGGCCGGTTCCGCCGCCCCCTCCATGATCCGCTTGATCAGCGGGATCGCCGCCTCGACCTCGGCTTCGGGGGCCTCGAAGACCAGTTCGTCGTGGACCTGGAGCAGCATCTTCGTCTCCAGACCGGCGGCCTCCAGCGCGCCCGGCATGCGGATCATGGCGCGGCGGATGATGTCGGCGGCGGCGCCCTGGATCGGGGCGTTGATGGCGGCGCGTTCGCCGAACTGGCGCTCGGCCCCCGATTTGGAGGCGATGGCCGGAATGTGGATCTTGCGGCCGAAGACGGTCGAGACGAAGCCGAGGCTGCGGACCTCCGCGCGGGTGGCGTCCATATAGGTGCGGATGCCGGGGAAGCGTTCGAAATAGGTCTTGATATAGGCCCCGGCCTCGCCCTGATCGATGCCCAGCTGGTTGGCCAGGCCGAAGGCGCTGATCCCGTAGACGATGCCGAAATTGATGGCCTTGGCGCGGCGGCGCGTCTCGGGGTCCATGTCGGCGACGGGGACGCCGAACATCTCGCTGGCCGTGGCCGTGTGGATGTCGATCCCGGCCTTGAAGGCGCGTTTCAGCTCGGGGATGTCGCCGATGTGGGCCAGCAGGCGCAGCTCGATCTGGGAATAGTCGGCGCTGATCAGGACGTGGCCGTCTTTGGCGATGAAGGCCTGACGGATCTGGCGGCCCGTCTCGGTGCGTATGGGGATGTTCTGCAGGTTGGGGTCGGACGAGGCGAGGCGGCCGGTGGTGGCTGCGGCGAGCTGATAGCTGGTGTGGACGCGGTCGGTCTGGGGGTCCATGGCCGCCACCAGGGCATCGGTATAGGTGCCCTTCAGCTTGGACAGCTGGCGCCAGTCCAGCAGGACGCGCGGCAGGGCGTGGGTCTCGGCGAGGCCTTCCAGCGTCGCGGCGCCGGTCTCCCACTGGCCGCTGGCGGTCTTCTTGCCGCCGGGCAGGTTCAGCTCCCCGAACAGGATCTCGCCGATCTGGCGCGGCGAGCCGACGTTGAACGGGCGGCCGGCGATCTCGTGGGCCTGGGCCTCCAGCTCGGCCATGCGCAGGCCGAATTCGGACGACAGGCGGCGCAGGCGCGCGGGGTCGACGCGGATGCCGCGCAGTTCCATGTCGGCCAGGACTGCGGGCATACCGCGCTCCAGCGTCTCATAGACGGTGGCGAGGCGCTCAGTCGCGAGGCGGGGCTTGAGGATGCGCCACAGCCGCAGGGTCACGTCGGCGTCCTCGGCGGCGTAGCAGGTCGCGGGTTTCAGCTCGACGTGCTTGAACGACTTCTGGGCCTTGCCGGTGCCGGCGACCGACTTGAACGGGATGGGCTCGTGGCCGAGGTGCAGGCGGCTGAGCTCGTCCATGCCGTGGCCGTGCAGCCCGCCCTCCAGCACGTAGGAGATCAGCATGGTGTCGTCGATCGGGGCGACGCGGATGCCGCGCCGGGCCATGACGGCCAGGTCGTATTTGCCGTTCTGGACGACCTTGAGGACGCCGGGGTCCTCCAGCAGGCCCTTCAGCCGGGCCAGCACCGTGGGCTTGTCCAGCTGGTCCAGCGGCGGGCGGGCGTCGGTGTCGCCGCCGAAGTCCAGGCCGCCGGCCCCCTCCACGGGGGGATGCTCGTGCGTCAGCGGCACATAGCAGGCGTCGTTGGGCCCGATGGCCAGCGAGACCCCGCACAGCCCCGCATGGGTCGCCGACAGGGCGTCGGTCTCGGTGTCGAAGCCGACGACGCCCGCCTCGGTGGCGCGGGCGATGAAGGCGTCGAGGTCGGCGAGGTCGCGGATGCAGTGATAGGCGTCGTGGTCGACGCTCTGTTTCTCGACGTCGGCCGAGACCGCCTGGGGGGCGTAGCGGGGCGAGATGACGGGCGCCGACAGGGGGGCGGGACGGGCGGGGGCGAAGGCCGAGCCGTCGTGGCCGGCCAGCTTGCCGTCGCCGACCCGGCGCAGCAGCGAGCGGAACTCCATCGTCTCGAGGAAGTCGGCCAGGGTCTGGGGGTCGGGGTCGCGCACCCTGAAGTCGTCGATGGGTTCGGGCGCGGGGGCGTCGCAGGTCAGGCGGACCAGCTGGCGGCTCAGCAGGATTTGGTCCCTGAAATTGATCAGGGTCTCGCGGCGCTTGGGCTGTTTGATCTCGCCGGCGCGCTCCAGCAGGGTGTCCAGGTCGCCGTATTCGTCCAGCAGCTGGGCGGCGGTCTTGGGGCCGATGCCGGGGGCGCCGGGGACGTTGTCGACGCTGTCGCCGATCAGGGCCTGCAGGTCGATCATCTTGTCGGGGGTGACGCCGAACTTCTCCATGACGGCGTCTTCGGCCAGGCGGCGGTCCTTCATCGGGTCCCACATGACGACCGAGGGGCCGATCAGCTGCATCAGGTCCTTGTCGGAACTGACGATCACGCATTCGCCGCCGGCGTCGCGGACCTTGCAGGCATAGGTGGCGATCAGGTCGTCGGCCTCGTAGCCGGGCAGCTCGACGCAGTGGACGCCGAACGCGCGCGTGGCGTCCCTCACCAGCGGGAACTGCGGCACCAGATCCTCCGGCGGCGCCGACCGGTTCGCCTTGTACTGGTCGTACAGCGCGTTCCGGAACGTCTTCTCCGAATGATCGAAGATCGCCGCCAGGTGCGTCGGCCCGTCCGCCCCCTTCATGTCCTTCAGCAGCTTCCACAGCATGTTGCAGTACCCCTGCACCGCCCCCACCGGCAGCCCGTCCGACTTGCGCGTCAGGGGCGGCAGGGCGTGATAGGCGCGGAAGATGTAGGCCGAGGCGTCGATCAGCCACAGCCGGACGGCGGGGCCGTCCTGGGTCAGGGGGCGATCGGTTTCGGGCAGGGCGTCGGGGGCGGCGTCGGACATGGGGCGAACATAGGCGGGCGGTCCTTCCACGTCACCGGGCGTCGCGTCGAAACCCGGCTTGGCCATTCGGAACAAGGCTCGGAGAAGCGGGGTTCTGTCCGCTCACCCCGCCCGGAGCCTCCCCATGATCATGTCGCTTGCCTATGGCACCCAGTCCGCCGCCGCCCCTCTGGAGCGGATGGAGATCGAGCGCGCCGAGCCGAAGGACGACGAAATCCAGATCGAGGTCATGTTCACCGGCGTCTGCCACTCCGACATCCACCAGGCCAAGAACGAGTGGAGCAACACGGTCTACCCTTGCGTGCCGGGTCATGAAGTCGTCGGCCGGGTGAAGAAGACGGGTGCCAAGGCGACGCGGTTCAAGGAAGGCGACATCGTCGGCGTCGGCTGCATGATCGACAGCTGCCGGGCGTGCGAGCCCTGCAAGGACGGCGACCAGAACTATTGCGAGGGCCCGAACGGCTGGCTGGCGACCTACAACGGCCCGATGACCCCGGCGACGGAGACGCAGGACGCGTCCAACATGTACGGCCGCGACAACACCTTCGGCGGCTATTCCGACACGGTGGTGGTCAAGGAAGACTTCGTCCTGTCGATCCCCGAGGGTCTTGATCCCGCCGCCGCCGCGCCGATCCTTTGCGCGGGCGTGACGACCTGGTCGCCGATGCAGCACTGGGGCGTGAAGGCCGGCGACAGCGTCGCGGTGCTCGGCTTCGGCGGCCTCGGCCACATGGCGGCCAAGCTGGCCAAGGGCATCGGAGCGAAGGTGACGGTCCTGACCTCCACGCCGGAAAAGATCGCCGATGCCAAGGCCCAGGGTGCCGACGCCGCCTATGTCGAAACGGACAAGACCGCGCTGACGCCGCTGGCCGGGACCTTCGATTTCATCCTGTCGACCGTGCCCGAAAAGCATGAGGTCGGTGCCCTGCTGGACCTGCTGAAGCGCGACGGGCATTTCGTCGTCGTCGGCAACCTGGACATCGTCGACGGCGTCGACAACTCGAAGCTGGCGTTCAAGCGGCAAAGCGTCTCGGGCTCGCTGATCGGCAACCTTCAGGAGACGCAGGACGTGCTGGACTTCTGCGCTGCCAACGGGATCGCCCCCGAGATCGAGATCGTCGACATCAAGACGATCAACGAGGTCTTCACCCGCGTCGAGAACGGCGAGGTCCGCTACCGCGCCGTCATCGACATGAAGACCCTGTCGTAGGTCGCGAGCCTAGAACTCTCGCCAGCTGTCGCCCGGATCGCTCTGGCCCGCGCGGACGGATTGCTGGCCCCAGGCGACGACCATCAGCACCTTGTGGCTGCGGATACGAAACTCCCCGATCATGGGCGCGACGGCACCGAGGGGAGCCCCGGTCCGGGCGTCGTAGAGAAAGCCCGAGAATTCGGCGACGCCGACCCGGTCGCGTCGGCTGTAGAGACTGAGCTCCGGCAGGGAGACGACGTTCAGGGTCTCGTTGATCGGGACGGCCAGGGGCGGAATGCCGACGACGCGCCGCATCTGCTCCAGCGACAGGGCTCCGGCGCGCATTTCGAACACGACTTCCGCGCTCGCCCGATCGTCGGCCAGGGCAAAGCCCGCTTCCGACAGGGCGCTGCGGACGGCGGAGGTGGCATAGTTCGCGCCCTCGCCCTGGAAGAACCGCATGTCGACAAAGACCTTCGCCCCCGGGGGGATCGGCAGGCGCAGACCCTCGACCGCCTGATCGGCCGCCCGCGACAGCAGCAGCTGCTCCGTCGCCGTGCGGCCGGTGTAGCTTTCGTTGGTCGAGGCGCAGGCCCCGACCAGCAAAGAAAGCCCGATCAGGGCAACGCGCATACTACCAGGTTCCGGTGTTGGGCATGGACAGCCAGGGCTCGGCCGGCGGTAGGGCCGCGCCTTCCTGGAGCAGTTCGATCGAGATTCCGTCCGGCGAACGGACGAAGGCCATGTTGCCGTCGCGGGGCGGACGGTTAATGACGACGCCGGAGTCCATCAAGTGCTGGCAGGTCGCGTAGATGTCGTCGACCCGGTAGGCCAGGTGGCCGAAATTGCGGCCGCCGGTGTAGGTTTCCGGATCCCAGTTGTACGTCAGCTCAACCTCCGGCGAGCGTTCCGCCTCGGAGCGGTCCAGGTCCCGCGGCGCGGCGAGGAAGACGAGGGTGAAGCGGCCCTTCTCGTTCTCGAGGCGGCGGACTTCCTGCAGACCCAGCTGGGTCGTCCAGAAATGCAGGGAGGCTTCCAGGTCGGCGACCCGTACCATGGTGTGCAGATAGCGCATGGGGAGACACTCTGAGGGGGGAGGGTGACGTGGTCCTTCTAGTCGGAAATCGTCAGGTTCCAAAGGGGGCAGAACGGTCCTATGCATCACGCCGTTCAATGTCCGGGTGCGTACCATCCGCGACGGCGATCGCCGATCAGGGGGGTCGGCGGACTTCCACAGGATCGATAGCCGACATGGGCTCTCTCACCCGGGCGAACGCCGCCCGCAGCGCCGTCAAGGGCGCAGGCTCCGCCAAGCCGAACACCACCAAGGGCCAGAACGTCGGAGACGTCAGCCTGGGCGAAAGACTGAAGTACGGTTTCGACAAGTCGATGGCGGGCGGCCCGGTCGCCCTGGTGGGCTGGCTCAGCCTGGTCACCCTGGTGGTGATCCTGTTCGCCGCGACCATCCTGGCGATCAGCCGTATGGGGCCCGACGGCGGCTTCAACTTCTTCGAGGCGGCTTGGCAGTCGCTGATGCGGACGATGGACGCGGGGACCATGGGCGGGGACTCCGGCTGGCCGTTCCGGTTCCTGACCCTGTTCGTGACCCTGATGGGCATCCTGGTCTTCTCGGCCCTGATCTCGATCATCTCGGCGGGCCTCGACGCCAAGATCGAGGAGGCCCGGAAGGGCCGCTCTCGCGTGCTCGAGACGGATCACACCATCATCCTGAACTGGTCGGCGTCGATCTTCGACATCATCTCCGAACTGGTCATCGCCAACGAGAGCCGGAAGAATCCGCGCATCGTCATCATGGCCAGCAAGGACAAGGTCGAGATGGAGGACGAGATCGCCGACAAGGTCGAGGATCTCAAGAACACGCAGATCATCTGCCGCTCGGGCGATCCGACCGACCTGTTCGACCTGTCGATCGTCAATCCGCAGGCCTGTCGCTCGGTCATCGTGGTCTCGCCGGAAGGCGTCGACGATCCCGACAGCCAGGTCATCAAGACCGTCCTGGCCCTGACCAACGACCCCAAGCGGCGTGAGGAACGCTATCTGATCGCCGCCGAACTGCGTGACGCCAAGAACGCCGAGGTCGCCCGAATCGTGGGGGGCGACGAGGTCCAGCTGGTGCTCGCCGACGATCTGATCTCGCGCATCGTGGTCCAGTCCAGCCGCCAGGCGGGCCTGTCGGCCGTCTATTCCGAACTGCTCGATTTCGACGGCTGCGAGATCTACACGACCGAGCTCGCGGAGCTGGTCGGCATCACCTATGGCGACGCGGTCATGGGGTATGAGGATTCGGCCCTGATCGGGCTGCGCTATGCCGACGGCAAGGTGAAGATGAACCCGGCGATGGATACCGTCATCCCCGAAGGCGCCCGCGCCATCATCATCGCCGAGGACGACGCCTCCATCAAACTGACCCCGCTGTCCGAAGACGCGGTGGACGCGGCCGCCATCCGCCAGCCCAAGGCCGTGCGCCGCAAGGCCGAGCGGACGCTGATCATCGGCTGGAACCGGCGCGGGCCGCTGATCGCCTATGAGCTGTCCAAATATGTCCGGCCCGGGTCCCTGCTGACGGTCGCCGGCGACACCCCCGGCTTCGCGGACGAGATCGCCAACATGCCGATGGGCTCGACCAACATGAAGGTCGAGGCGAAGACCATCGACACCAGTCACTCCGCATCGATCGAGGCGCTGGATCCGGTCAGCTACGACTCCATCATGGTGCTGGGCTATTCCGACACCATGGAGGCCCAGTCGGCCGATACCCGCACGCTGATCACCCTGCTGCATCTCAGGAAGCTGTCCGAACGGCTGGGCACCCACATCAGCGTCGTGTCGGAGATGATCGACATCCGGAACCGCGAACTGGCCGAGGTCACCCGGGCCGACGACTTCGTCGTGTCCAACAAGCTGGTCAGCCTGATGCTGGCCCAGGCCTCGGAGAACGAATACCTGTCGTCCATCTTCGACGACCTGCTGGATGAGGACGGGTCCGAGATCTACATGCGGCCGGTGGGCAACTACGTCGATCTGGCGGGTCCGGTCAGCTTCTACACCATCGCCGAGGCGGCCCGTCAGAGGGGCGAGACCGCCATCGGCTATCGCCGCAAGCGCGACAGCGAGGACGGAGACGACCGCAATATGGGCGGCGTGGTGGTCAATCCGAACAAGTCCGAGGTGCTGGAGTACCTGCCCGAGGACCGGGTGATCGTCCTGGCCGAGGACTGAGGCGACCGGTCAGGCAGGGTCAGGCGGGCGTCCTGCGACACCGCCTGACCTTGCTGGTCTGGAACAACTGCTCCATCCTGAATTGAGAGTTGCTCGCAAGGAGACCCCGTGCCCCTCTTGATGTGCCCCAACGACAACGCCCAGATGCAGACGCTGGACCGCAACGGCGTCCAGTTCGACATGTGCCCGACCTGTCGCGGCGTCTGGCTGGATCGCGGCGAGCTTGAAAAGCTGATGGAGGGCGCTCCGGCGGCGCCCGCACCCCAGGCCTATGCCTCGCCCCCGCAAAGCCAGCCGTGGGGTCAGACCCAGCAGCCCTATCGCGAACAGCCCCGCTATCGCGACGATGACGACCGTCATTACAAGAAGAAGAAGCGCGACAGCATCTTCGACATCTTCGACTGAGATCAGCCCCCGGCCGGTCCTCAGGCCGCGAGGCCGGCCGCCCGCATCAGGGTCTTCAGTGGCACCAGCGTCTCCGGGGAGGCGCTCAGGGACGCCCGGGCCTCCGGGGCCCTGAACATCCGGATCGCCTCCGCCTTGGCCCGGTCGGCGGCCGGACCGAAGGGAGCCGTCTCGCCGGCCGCAAGCCGCAGCAGCGCCGACAGTTTCTGCGGGATGGGGGCCGGCGCGCGGGCCAACTGGGTAGTCAGTTTCGCCTCGGCCTCGATCGTGCCGCCCACGACGCCGATCGCGCCACCGATCTGTTCGGTGTCGTGGTCGGACAGGGCGGCCGCCCGGACGGACCGCTGCAGCTGGGCGAGGATCTGAAGTTTGCGCGCGGCCGTCGGGCCGGCTCCGCGCATCTCGCTCTCGAACCGCAACGAGGTGACGCAGGCGGCCAGCCAGCGCGCCGCAGACCGCTTGTTCGCCGCCCCCGTCACGTTCTCGCACAGGCGGGTGAGCTGCTCCGCTTCGCACAGGACGGTCTCGCACGACACGACATAGGACTGGACGAAGTCGGCGGTGACCAGGCTCTTGGAGCGTTCGATGAAGGCGTTCTGGACCTCTTCCAGCGTCAGCAGTCGCCCGGCCGTCGCAGTCAGCGACATGGCCAGGGTCCGCAGGATATCGATCTCGCCCGGGGCATCGGCCGGCCGAAGCCGTCGCGGCCCCTGCAGCTCGCGCAGCACCATCCGGGCCAGCGATGCGGCAAGGATCGGATACTCGCCGGCATCCAGTCTTTGACCCAGTCGGGCCGCCGCGCCGTCGACGGCCGGCATCAGCAGGGCCATGCGCGGATCGTGGGCGATCAGGGCGTCGATCTCTCGCGGCGCCACCATCCGCACCACCGCGGCCAGGCTGCCGCCCTGGTCCAGCGCCGGTCCGAGGATCTCGGCCAGACCGGTCCGCGCGGCCAGAAGTTCCACCAGGATCTGCTCGATGCCGACCATCACCAGGGCGCGCGGCGCGCCCTCCATGGGCGCCCGGTCCGCCAGATCCATCAGCCGGTCCAGCCGGCCGCGGGCCCCCCGGACCCCCACCAGGGCACCGGCGATCACGCCCCCCATGACAAAGGCCCGGTCGGCCGTCCCGGCCAGCCGGTGGGCTACATCGGCGAGGGACCGGTTGGCCAGGTCGGGGAAGGTGCCCTTTCGCCCCGCCGTCATCACCCGCTCCATCGCCTGTTCAACCAGCCGCTGATAATGCCGGATGAGTTCGTGCACGGGCTGGCCCGTCGCCTGGCTTTCGGGGATGGCGATCTTCTGGATCGCGTGCTGGACCTCCACGCCCGAGGCCTCCAGCCTTTCGACCAGATCGGGCCGGTGCAGCAGTTCGAACGGGGTCACCCCGTTTCGCATCAGCCAGTCTTCCAGCACGCGTCCCAGCAGGTCGCGCGCATGGGGCGTGTAGAGATCGGCCGGTGTCATGCAGTTCGGGCGATCCGCCTGATCCACCACCCGCTTCCTGGGAGCCTCGGGCGCGCCGCGGGTCAGGACCGTAACGCTGTTGAACTCCATCGTGTCGGGGTCGAGGGTTTCCTTGGTCACGCGCACAGCCACGGCATGCTTGTCGCGCAGGATTT
This sequence comes from Brevundimonas subvibrioides ATCC 15264, assembly GCF_000144605.1. NCBI lineage: Bacteria > Pseudomonadati > Pseudomonadota > Alphaproteobacteria > Caulobacterales > Caulobacteraceae > Brevundimonas > Brevundimonas subvibrioides. Next base: position 239,910 of record NC_014375.1, read on the forward strand.
CCTCCGCCGCCTCGATGGCCTGCTGGCGATTTTCCGTGGCCTGCATGAGGGTCCAGGGCGACGGGGCCGTCTTGCGGATATAGAGTTCGTAGTGGACGGGTCCGGCCATGGTCTCGTTTCGACGTTGATCCGGAACCCTAGCGGTCGAGGGTTTAAGGTCCGGTTTCGCGAACGAAATCTGGTCAGCAACGCTGTGTGGCCGTAAAGTCACCGCGTTCGCGGGCGAACGGTTACGCTTGCCGTGCGTTCAGACGCTCCCGACATCAGTCGGGCCCGATCTTGTGCGGGATATGACGAGGAGACCGATTTGGCCAACATCACCCTGGTGGACGACGACGAGAACATCGTCGCATCCGTGTCGCTGGCGCTGGAAAGCCACGGCCACAAGGTGGTCGCCTATCACGACGGGGCCACGGGCCTGGAGGCGCTGGAGGCGTCGCCGCCCGATCTGGCCATTCTCGACGTCAAGATGCCCCGCATGGACGGGATGGAGGTCCTGCGCCGCCTGCGCCAGACCAGCCAGATCCCCGTGATCATGCTGACGTCCAAGGACGAGGAGATCGACGAGATCCTCGGGTTCAACCTCGGGGCCGACGACTACATGCACAAGCCGTTCAGCCAGCGGCTGCTGATCGAGCGGGTCAAGGCGCTGCTGCGCCGTTCCGGCGGCGACGGCGGCGAGCCCGAGCCCTCGGCCGAGATCAGCGGCAAGGCCATCCGTCGCGGCAAGCTGCTGATGGATCCCGCCCGTCACGAGAGCACCTGGGACGGCAAGCCGGTCAAGCTGACGGTCACCGAGTTCCTGCTGCTGCAGGCCCTGGCCCAGCGGCCCGGCTTCGTGAAGAGCCGCGACAATCTGATGGACGCCGCCTACGACGACCAGGTCTACGTCGACGACCGCACCATCGACAGCCACGTCAAGCGCATGCGCAAGAAGTTCCGGGTCGTCGACAACGAGTTCGACGCGATCGAGACCCTGTATGGCGTCGGCTATCGTTACCGCGAGAGCTGATCCCGAGCCGCAGGGTTCAACGGGATCGGAAGACGCCCCGCTCCGCCGTCGCCTGATCCGCTTCGGCGGATCGCGACTGGGCGGGCTGATCCTCGCGCTGAACCTGCTCAGCCTGCTGATCCTGTTCGGGGGTGCCTTGGCGCTCAACGAGTGGAACCGCGGCCTCGTGCAGGCGCGTCAGGAAAGCCTGATGGTCCAGGCCGAGTTGCTGTCCAATGTTCTGGGCCAGCTGGGCATCACCGAGGGCGAGCCCGAGCCCACCCTCGACCCCATTCAAGCCAGCCGCTGGCTCCGCGACAACTTCATTCCCACCGGCCAGCGCGCGCGGCTCTATGACAGTTTCGGGCTTCTGGTGTCCGACAGCTTCGCCGTGTCGGACAAGATCCCCGGCGAACCGCTGCCGCCTGCCCGGCCCGCTGGATCGCCGGCGCCGGACACCGCCAACGTCGCGCAGGAACAGGCCGACCTGTCGCGCGCCAACACCGCTCTGGGCGAGGAGATCGAGGCGGCGTTGGCGGGCGAGCCCCAAGCCACCGTGCGCCGGTCCGAGAACGGCGACCGGGTCGTGTCCGTGTCCCTGCCGGTGCGCCATGTGCAGCAGGTGCTGGGCGTGCTGACGCTGGAGGCCGGCGACGTCGACCAGATCCTGGGGGCCCAGCGCAAGGCCCTGGTTCCGTTCGCCCTCGTGGCGCTGGCCGTGAACCTCTTGGCCAGCCTGTTGCTGCATCTGTTCGTGGCGCGGCCGGTCATGCGCCTGTCGGCGGCGGCGGATCAGGTCCGGCTGCAGCGGGCCCGCGCCATCTCCCTGCCCGATCTGGAGGACCGTCGCGACGAGATCGGCGATCTGGCGCGGTCGCTGGAGTCGATGACCGAGACGCTGTCTGCCCGGATGGACGCGATCGAACGGTTCGCCGCCGATGTGGCGCACGAGATCAAGAACCCCCTGACCTCGATCCGGTCGGCGCTGGAGACGCTGGATCTGGTGCGGGACAAGGACAAGCGAGACCGGCTGACCCTGGTTCTGCAGCAGGATGTGAAACGGCTGGACCGCCTCATCACCGACATCTCGAACGCTTCGCGTCTGGATGCCGAACTGTCGCGGGATCAGCCGCGTCCCGTCGACCTGAAGCCGCTGCTGAGCGATATCGTCGGGGTCTACGAAACGACGGCCAAGCCGGGCGAGGCCCCCGTGCTGCTGGATCTGGCGCTGGACGGTCCGGCCCGCGTCATGGGCCGGGACGGTCCCCTGGGTCAGGTCTTCCGCAATCTGATCGACAACGCCCGCTCGTTCAGCCCGCCGGGCCGGGCGGTGCGCGTTTCCGTGAGTCGCGACGACGCCGATCCGGACCGCAGTCTGTCGATCCGCGTGGACGACGACGGCCCGGGCATCCCGCCGGAGAATCTGGAGACCGTCTTCCAGCGTTTCTATACCTCGCGTCCGCGCGGCACGGCGTTCGGGTCCAATTCGGGCCTCGGCCTGTCCATCGTGCGCCAGATCGTCGAGGCCCACGGCGGTCGCGTCGTCGCTTCCAATCGCACCGGCCCGGACGGAAGCATCGAAGGCGCGATGTTCGAGGTGACCCTGCCTGCCGCCGGTCGCCGCGGGTGACCGTAGAAGGGACGGCCCCGCCGATCCACGCGACGGCCGTGGCCGTGTTCGGTCACGGCGGCTGGCGCGGGGCCCTGCTGACGGGACCTTCGGGCGCGGGCAAGAGCGATCTGGCGCTCCGCCTGATGGCGCGGGGCTGGCGGCTGATCGGCGACGACTATGTCCACGCCTGGGCCTCGGGCGGTGCGCTGTTCGCCACCGCGGTCGAGGCCATCGCCGGGCGGATGGAGGCGCGTGGATTGGGTATCGTCCCGACCGCGTATCGGCCGGCGTCCCGGATCGTTCTGGTGGTGGATTGCGTGCAGGAGGCACCGGAGCGCCTGCCTGAGCCCCGGACGGCCTCCATCGCCGGGGTCTCCATCGCACGCGTCGCGCTGGACATCCGGCCGGCGTCGGCCGCCGAAACCCTCGCGCTGGCCATCAGGCGGCTTTGACCCGGGCCAGGATTCCTTTATCTAGGCCCGCTTGCGGGTCGGACCGGGGGGCACCGATGCAGTGTGAACGGGATGCTTCGCAGTTGAACGCCTTCAGGATGAGGTCGGCATGATCGGCCTGGTGATCGTTACCCACGGTGGACTGGCGTCGGAGTTCCTGTCCGCGATGGAGCACGTCGTCGGGCCCCAGCGGGGCGTCGCGGCCATCTGCATCGGGCCGGAAGACGACATGGAGCGCCGCCGGCGCGACATCGTCGATGCGGCCGCCGCCGTCGACGACGGCTCGGGCGTCATCCTGCTGACCGACATGTTCGGGGGCACGCCGTCGAATCTGGCGATCTCCGTCATGGAGCAGACCCATGCCGAGGTCATCGCCGGACTGAACCTGCCCATGCTGATCAAGCTGGCCAGCGTGCGGACCCGCGAAAGCCTGGAGACCTGCGTGGCCCACGCGCAGGACGCGGGGCGCAAATACATCTCCGTGGCCTCCTGGGTCCTGGCGGGCGAGAAATAGCCGTGGGCCAGGCCGTCCCACCCGTGCGGGCCATCGCCGACATCTGCAACACGCGCGGCCTGCATGCGCGGGCCTCGGCCAAATTCGTCAAGCTGGCGTCCAGTTTCGAAGCCGAGATCCAGGTGACCCGCGACGGCACCACCGTCGACGCCCGCTCCATCATGGGCCTGCTGATGCTGGGAGCCGGCAACGGCTGCTCGATCGAGATCACCGCCGAAGGCCAGGACGCGGAAGCCGCCATCGAGGCCCTGTCCGACCTTGTGGCCCGGCGCTTCGACGAGGACGCCTGATCCTGAAGGGGGCTACCGCTCGACGCCCGGCAGGGCCTGTCTGGTGCCGATGTGGGCCTCTCCCCGTTCGGCGGCCAGCCTGACCTGACGATCCCGTTCGCGCGCCCCGGCCCGCTGCCCTTCGGTCATCGTGTCGTGGCAGCGATCGCAGCAGACGCCCTCGACGAACGCGAGCGATGCCCGTCCCGCCTCGCTGACCGGCATGCGGCAGCCCCGGCACAGGCTGTGGGTGCCCTGCGCCAGGTTGTGGCCGACCGCGACCCGCTCGTCGAAGACGAAGCATTCGCCCTGCCACAGGCTTTCGCCCTCCGGCACCGTCTCCAGATAGCGCAGGATCCCGCCCTGCAGGTGGTGCACGTCGGCGACCCCCTGCGCCTTCAGATAGGCCGTCGCCTTTTCGCAGCGGATGCCGCCGGTGCAGTACATGGCCACCCTGGGCGGCCCCCTCTCGTCCCCGCCGGGTCGGTCGAGCATCGCGCGACCCTCACGCTCGAACCAGTCGGCGAACTCGCGAAAGGTGCGGGTCCGGGGCTGGATCGCGCCGGCGAAAGCCCCGACATCGGCCTCATAGTCGTTGCGCGTGTCGATCACGACGGTGTCCGGATCGGCGATCAGGGCGTTCCATTCTGCGGCCGCGACATAGGTTCCGGCATCTAGAACCGGATCGATCCCCGGCTGTCCCATCGTCACGATCTCGGACTTCACCCGGACCTTCAGGCGATGGAACGGCGGGGTCGCGGCGGTGCTGGTCTTGACCTCCAGATCGGCGAATCCCGGCACGGCGCGCAGTCCGGCCAGCACGCGTTCAATGGCGGGATCAGGACCGGCGATGGTGCCGTTCACGCCCTCGCGCGCCACCAGCAGGGTCCCAAGGACATCATCCCCGCAAAGAGCCTCGAGCCGGGTCCGCAGGGAGTCAGGATCGGAGACCGCCGCAAAGCGATAGACGGCGGCGACGCGGATGGGCGGTGTTGTCATCGGAAACCTTACCTGTCCGTCCTACGAAGCGCGCGGCGCGAAGTAGGATGGTGGAGCCGAGGGGAGTCGAACCCCTGACCTCGTCATTGCGAACGACGCGCTCTACCAACTGAGCTACGGCCCCGTTTCCGGGTTGAAGGCGAGGCGGGACATAGGCGGCGCGGCCGGGCAGTGTCAACGGTCCCCCGCGCGACACCCATGTCCTTGGCGTTCGCGCCCGGGGCGGCTAGGACAGGCGCAACAAGGTTCAGGAGCATATCGTGGGTATCGGCACCGGCATCGCGGCTTTCATCTGTTTCATCGTCACGTCGCTGTTCCAGCTGCTGTGGCTGGCGATCGTGGTCTCGGCCATCCTGAGCTGGCTGTTCGCCTTCGACATCATCAACTATCGCAACCGGTTCGTGGCCCAGTTGGCCAACTTCCTGGATAGTGTGGTCACGCCGCTGCTGGCCCCGCTGCGCCGTTTCATCCCGCCGCTGGGCGGCATCGACATCACGCCGATCATCGCCCTGCTGATCATTTCGGGCGTGCAGCGTTACCTGCTGCCCCCGTTCTGCGGGGCCCTGGCGATGCTTCTGGGCGGCGGCGTCTAGGCCCGGACCAGGGTCCGGCCATGCTGCACCGCACGATTCCAGCCTTGCGCCACGCGCCGACCCTCTTAAGGTGCCCCCGACCGGGCGAAACGCCGCTGCCGACCACCGCTTCATGACTTCCTCGATCAAAACAGTGGCCGTGATCGGCGCAGGCCAGATGGGGGCCGGGATCGCCCAGGCCGTCGCGCTGGGCGGCTATCGGGTCAGCCTGTTCGACGTCGACGCCACGCGCCTGCCCGTAGCGCTGGGCATGATCGGGGCCAGTCTGGCCCGACAGGTCGAGCGGGGCGGTCTGACCCAGGTCCAAGCCGATGCCGCCATGGCCGCCGTCGGGGGCGTGGCCACTCTGGCAGAGGCCGGCAAGGCCGATCTGGTGATCGAGGCGGCCGTCGAGGACGAGACCGTCAAGAAGGCGGTCTTCACCGACCTCGTCCCGCATCTGGGGCCTGACACCCTGCTGGCGTCCAACACCTCGTCGATCTCCATCACCCGCCTGGCCTCGGCCACGGACCGGCCCGACCGGTTCATCGGCCTGCACTTCATGAAGCCGGCGCCGGTGATGAAGCTGGTCGAGATCATCCGCGGCATCGCCACATCGGCCGCCACCTACGACACGGCCGTCGCCTTCGCCGAAAGCCTGGGCAAGACGACCACCAACGCCGAGGATTTTCCCGCCTTCATCGTCAACCGCATCCTGGTTCCGATGATCAACGAGGCGATCTATGTGCTGTACGAAGGCGTCGGCAACGTCGCCTCGATCGACAAGGCGCTGAAGCTGGGGGCCAACCACCCGATGGGCCCGCTGGCGCTGGCCGACTTCATGGGGCTGGACGTCGTCCTGGCCATCATGAACGTCCTGTACGAGGGCCTGGCCGACAGCAAATACCGGCCTTGTCCCCTGCTGGTGAAATACGTCGAAGCCGGTTGGCTGGGGCGCAAGTCCGGCCGCGGCTTCTATGACTATTCGGGCGACGTTCCCGTCCCGACCCGATGATGGGGCGGTTCGACACGCCGTCGCGCTTTCCCGGCCAGACGGCCGTGACCTGGCGGCGCACACGACCGGCCATCGCCCTGGCCATTCTGGCGGGCGTGCTATGGCCGCCCTTCATCCTGACCTTTCTGGTCTGGCCCCCCCAGAACTGGATTCCCGGGCGCGAGTTCGATTTCCGGCTGCTGGCCGTCCTGATCGGCCTGGTCGGCGTCCCCCTCGGCCTGTGGCTGATCGCGCGGGAGCGTCGCCGGACGGGTCGCCCCGCCACGCGTCTGGGCATCGTCTGGCGTTTCATGCTGTACGGCGGGCTGCTGGCCGCGTCTCTGCAGGTGGTGCTGGCCCTGACCATGATGGTTCTGGGCTGGTTCGGGTCGGCCAACCCGCTCGAGGCCGTCGGATCGACCGAGACCGTGCTCCTGATCTATGGCGTGGGCGGCCTCCCCGTCGCGATCCTGGTGGGGGTCAGCTATGCCCTGTGGGCGGGGCTGTGCGCCGCCTACCTCGCCTTCATGCCCGCCCCGGAGAAGGTCCGCGACCGGCTGGGCGTCATGGGACAAATCCCGCGCGCCTGACCGCGCTACCGGCGCATTAAGCCGAATTCAGTTTACGACCCCGCGTCGCCCGGCAAAGCTGCGGTTTCATTTCGGGGGAACTGAACCATGTCCATGCCAGCCGAGGCGCTGACCGCGCCGACGTCCGGAGGCCTCGCGCCCGTGACGCCGAAGGACCGCATCTTCCAACTCGACATGCTCCGCGGCTGGGCGATCCTGGGAATCCTGGCGGTCAATGCCATGGCCTTCGCCTGGCCCATCGCCCTTGAAATGGGACCCGTCGAGCTGCCGTGGATGGCCGAGCCGGCCAACCAGTGGGCTCACTGGATCGTGCAGGTCTTCTTCCAGGACAAGTTCCGGACCCTGTTCTCGATGCTGTTCGGGGTGTCGATCTTCCTGGTGGGCGGCGAACGCTCCGACAGGGCGCGGGGCAGGCTGCTGCGCAGCCGCCTGTTCTGGCTGGCGATCTTCGGCCTGATCCACGGCCTGGCGCTGTGGTTCGGCGACATCCTGCTGCTGTATGCCTGGTCCGGCGTGTTCATGATGCTGTGCCGGTCGTGGACGCCCGGCAGGCTGTTGCTGGTCGGCGGGCTGATGACCGCCGTCTTCTGCCTCGTTCAGGCCGGCTTCGGCTACGCGACGGTCAACGCGGGCGGGGAGTTCGCCCGCCAGATGCAGGCCAACACCCCCAGGGTGACGCCGGCCGACATCCAGAGCAGCATCGACGCCTATCGCTCCGGCCTGGTCGGCGCCCTGACGCAGAACGTGGGCAGCTGGCTCACCCTGCAGCTCGCCAGCCTGATCATGATCGTCTGGCCCACGCTGGGCCTGATGATGGTCGGCCTGGGCCTGTTCAAGACCGGCTTCCTGACCGGCCGGGCTCCGGCCTGGGTCTACGGGCTGATCCTGCTCGTCGGCGGCGGCATCCTGGCGGCCCTGGGCTGGCTGGAATGGCGCGAGATGATCGCCGGGCCGGGTGCCAACCCGACGAAAGGCCTGGACAAGGTGGCCGGATCCTTCGCGATCCTGATCACCCTGGCCTATGTCTCGATGCTGATCCTGCTGACCCGGTTCGGGGCCCGGAGCCTGACGGGCGTCCTGGCTCCGGTGGGTCGCATGGCCTTCACCAACTATCTGACCCAGACGCTGATCATGACCACGATCTTCTACATGCCGTGGGGGCCGCGCCTGTTCGGCTCGGTCGAGCCGGCCGGATTGTGGGGCATCGTCGCTGCGGTGTGGGTGGCACAGCTGATCTGGTCGCCGCTGTGGCTGTCGGCCTTCCAGATGGGGCCGCTGGAATGGGCCTGGCGATGCCTGACCTATGGCCGGCTGGTCCCGATCCGCAGATAGGCGCGGGGCGGACTGCGGCCGCGCGACCCTCGACCCTCGGGCCTGCACCCTCTAGAAGCCCGGCCATGACCGACGCCGCGCCGCCCCCTGCCCGCCCCGAAGCCCGAAGCCCCCGCGGGTTCGCCGACCGTCGCGGCCCGAGCCTGATCGCCGAACGGCGGATCGTCCAGCGCGTGTCCGAGGTCTACGAACGCTGGGGCTTCGAGCCGCTGGATACGGGCGCGTTCGAATATGCCGATGCCTTGGGCAAATTCCTGCCCGACGCCGACCGTCCGAACGAGGGCGTGTTCGCGCTCCAGGACGACGACGACCAGTGGATGGCGCTGCGCTACGACCTGACGGCCCCGCTGGCCCGGTTCGCGGCGCAGAACTGGGAGACGCTGCCCAAGCCATTCCGCCGCTACGCCTTCGGGCCGGTGTGGCGCAACGAGAAGCCCGGCCCGGGGCGCTTCCGGGAATTCACCCAGTGCGATGCCGACACCGTCGGCTCCGACCGTCCCGAGGCCGACGCCGAGATCATCGCCATGGCCTGCGAGGGCCTGCAGGCTGCCGGCCTTCAGCCGGGACAGGCCGTCGTGCGCGTGTCGAACCGCAAGCTGTTCGACGGGCTGTTCGAGGCGGGCGGGGTCACCGATCCCGGTCAACGGCTGACGGCGCTGCGGGCCATCGACAAGTTCGACCGGCTGGGCTGGCAGGGTGTCGCCGCCCTGCTCGGCGAGGGTCGGCTGGACGAGAGCGGCGACTACACCAAGGGGGCGAACCTGCCGCTCGGCGTGGCGGCCACGATCGAGGCCTTTCTCGGATCGGCGGGAGACGGCGACCGTACGCGAGCCGAGACGCTGGACGCCATCGCCCGCTCGGGCGGCCTGGGCGCGGCCGGCGAGGCGGCGCTGGAGGAACTGGCCGGGATCGACCGGGCCCTCGGCGCCATGCGGGTCGGGCAGGACGCGGTCCGCTTCGATCCGACGATCGTCCGGGGACTGGAATACTATACCGGCGCGGTGTTCGAGGCCGAGCTGCTGCTGGACACCACCGATGACAAGGGGCGGCCGGTCCGGTTCGGCTCCATCGGCGGCGGCGGCCGGTACGACGATCTCGTGGCGCGCTTCACCGGCGAGTCGACGCCGGCCACCGGCTTTTCGTTCGGCGTCTCGCGACTGGCCTCCGCGCTGCGGGCGGCCGGGCGGACGGACGGCGCCGCGCGGGGTCCGGTGGTGGTCATCGTTTTCGGCCAGGACGACATGCAGGCCTATCTCGACGCCGTGTCCGAGCTCCGCAACGCCGGGATCGCGGCCGAACTGTATCTGGGCCGGGCGGGCATGAAGGCCCAGATGAAATACGCCGACCGGCGGGGCGCACCGGCCGCCATCATGCTGGGCGGCGACGAGATCGCCGCAGGCCAGGTCACGATCAAGGATCTGGACGCCGGTCGCCAGCTGGCCGCGGGCGTCACCGACAACGAGGCGTGGAAGAGCGAACGGCCGGGCCAGATGAAGGTGGCCAGAAACGAACTGGTGACAACGGTTCGCAGCATTATCGACGCTTCGTCGAGAATGCCCGCCTGAAGTTGTGACTTATCGTCGATAACTGATAATTCGCCCCAAAAAGGCGTGCGGTTTGATTGACTTGATCCCGGCCGATCGGTCATCTGGTCTCACTCGAACGGCGCGGCGCTGCAAGGCGCAGCCGCTGGACGAAGGCGTTTCGGGGAGGAAACGTCCGCTCCACAGAGAGCGAGAAAGCCCGCTGCGATGTATCCCCCGCAGCGGGCTTTTTCACGTCTGGACACCCTTTAGGGCGCTAGCGCTCGGCTCGCGGAGCCCCACTGCTTGAGCGCGGGCAGGACTCCCGTTTCGGCCAGACCGGGACTTCGGACCTAGGGGCGCACAATCCGCATGCGCTCAAGCAGCGAGCGCACGCGTCGCGAGCGTTAGCGCCCTTACTGTGTCAGCAGCCCCTGCTCGGCCAGGGCGTCGGCCAGTTCGCCGGGACCCGTCCACAGTCGGGTGTAACCAGCTTCACCCAGACGCTTGAGCTCGGTCACCAGATCGGCGCGGGGCGAGGCGGCGAAACGGGCGTCGAAGCCTGTTCCGTCCGCGCTGATCCGCACCATCGGCCGTCCGGTTTCCAGCCGGTGGAGGAACCCTTCGGACAGGACGCCGGCCTCATCCTTCATCAGTCCGGTTTCGACCCGGAGCCCGGCCTGACGCAGGCGCTCGGTGCCCCGGCCCGAGGCGAAGGGCGACGGATCCAGCGCCGCGACGACCACGCGGGAGATGCCGGCTTCGGCCAGGAACTGCGCGCAGGAGGCCCGGCCGGACGACCGCGCCCCGCACGGTTCCAGCGTCACATAGGCGGTCGCCCCGGCCACGCCGGGCCCGGCGGCGGGCACGGCCTGTTCCTCGGCATGGGGGCGGCCGCCGGGCGCCGTCGCGGCCTCCGACAGGACCATCCCGTCCTTGACGATCACGCAGCCGACGGCCGGATTGGGCCAGGTCTCGCCCATCCGCGCCAGGGCCAGGTCGATGGCCCGACGCATATGGACCTGATCGGCCGCGGCGTCGCTCACGCGGGCAGTCCCGGCAAGGCGGTGGCGCGGGCTTCGTCGAGATACCGCGCAGCGGTCGGCTTCAGCGCCGCATCCAGATCGATCTCCAGCGGATTGCCGGTCGGGATCTCGACGCCGACGATCTGGTCGTCCGGCACGGCGAACAGGTGTTTGACGATGGCGCGCAGGCTGTTGCCGTGGGCGGCGATCAGCACGTCCTCGCCCGCCGCCAGACGGGGCGCGATGGCCTCGTTCCAGTAGGGCAGGACACGGTCCAGCGTGGTCTTCAGGCTCTCCGTGTCCGGAATGGCCTGTCCGGCGTAGCGGGGATCGGCATCGAAATCCCATTCGCTGCCGGCCTCCAGCGGGGGCGGGGGAATGTCGTAGCTGCGCCGCCAGATCTTGACCTGATCCTCGCCGTGCAGGCGTGCGGTCTCGGCCTTGTCCAGTCCGGTCAGGCCGCCGTAGTGGCGCTCGTTCAGACGCCAGTCGGCGATGACGGGCACGTCCGACAGGCCCGCGGCCTGAAGCGCCAGGGCCCCGGTGCGTTTCGCCCGGGTCAGGACCGAGGTGAACATCACCGCCGGCCGGAAGCCCGCCTGGGCGATCAGTTCGCCGCCGCGGCGCGCCTGGGCCTCGCCCTCGGCCGTCAGGTCGACGTCGACCCAGCCGGTGAAGCGGTTCTCGAGGTTCCACTGGCTCTGGCCGTGACGCAACAGGATCAGTCGAGGCATGGGTCGCGGCTCTCCGAAAACAGGCCTCCGGGGTAGGGCGAAAGGCTCCGCCCGGTCAAGCGGCGGGTGGCACCCCACAGGCCGCGGCCCGGATCAGGTCGATCGACAGCCCCTGCCCCTGCCCCTGCCAGACCTCGCCGAAGGTCGTCCGGTGATCGTTGGAATAGACGGCCAGCGCCACCTTGAGGTCCGGCAGGAGGAAGTTGCGGACCTGGACCCCGCCGATCTCGCCATAGCGTTCGACCAGCCGGGTCGTGCCGATACAGGCTCCGAGATCGGGCGCATAGGACCAGACGCTGAGCGCGGCATAGCCCGAGGCCGGGTCGCCCGTCAGCATCGTGTCGAGCGATGCGGCCGAGATCAGCCGACCCTCGATCAGGGCCATGTCGATCGTCAGCATGTCGCCGATCGTGCCGTAAAGGCCGCCGGCGGGGCCGAAGTCGGCGAGCCAGATGCGGGGCTCGGCCGAGCCATCCTCCATCGTCGCCTCGACGCGGGGCCCCTCGGGCAGGGTCAGCGTCAGGCCCAGCGGCGCACCGATGCGGCTGTTGACCAGATCGAGAAAGGTCCGGCCCGTCACCGCCTCCAGCACCTTGCCCACCACGATCGTGTCGCAGTTGTTGTAGAAGAAGCCGGACCCCGGCTCGGCCCTGGCCGCCCCGCAGTACTGCAGGGCGTCGCCGGGCGGGCCGTCGGGCGTCTCCAGCTCCGCCGCCAGGCCCGAGCGGTGCCCCAGAAGCTGCCGCAGGGTGATCCGGTCGGCATTGGCCACGGTCGTGCCGGGCAGATAGGTCGCGACCGGCGTGTCCAGCGCGAGCGTGCCGGCATCGATCTGCTGGAAGACCAGGATGGCCGTGATCATCTTGGACACCGAGGCCCAGCGGACCGGCGTCGAGGGATCGACCGGAAAGGCACCGTCGGGCCGCGCGATGGACGCCACCCCGGTCTGGCCGCCCCGCGAGACGCCGAAGACGCCGGCATAGCCTTCAGATGCCGCCAGTCGCGCCTGCATGGCGCCAAGCCCCTCGGCCGCCGTCTGCGCCTGGGCGCCCGCCGCCCCCAGCGACAGGACGAGCACGAGGCGCGCCACCTTCAAGGACTTCATCGTCCGCATCCCCCAACGCCGATCTCGCAGCCATACCACCGGTCGCGCGTTGTTGTCCGCTCCCGGCCGTGCGGCTATACCGCGCCGGTCAGACCCCTTCTCCCCGAGGATGCCCGCATGTCGAAGCCCCGCCAGGACCTGGTCCCGAACACGTTCGAGTACGAGACCACCGCCCTGGTGAAGCCGACGGGGTTCCGCGAGTACGACGCCCGCTGGATCCTGGAGAAGGAGATCAACCTCTTGGGCATCCAGGCCCTGGGGCTGGCCCTGGCGACCTATGTCCACGAAAACGACATCCAGCCGCGCATCGTCGTCGGCCATGACTTCCGGTCCTATTCCATCAGCGTCAAACAGGCCCTGATCCTGGGCCTGCTGGAAGGCGGGATGGAGGTGCTGGACATCGGCCTGGCCCTGTCGCCGATGGCCTATTTCGGCCAGTTCGCCCTGAACGCCCCCTGCGTGGCCATGGTCACGGCCAGCCACAACGAGAACGGCTGGACCGGGGTCAAGATGGGCACCAACCCGCCCGTCACCTTCGGCCCCGAGGAGATCGGCCGGCTGAAGGAGATCGTGCTGTCCGGAACCGGCGTCGCCCGGCCCGGCGGACGGCTGGAGCGGGTCGAGAACTTCCGCGAACTGTACCTTCAGGAGGTGGTCGGATCGATCAAGCTCAGCCGGCCGCTGAAGGTCGTCTGCGCCTGCGGCAACGGCACCGCCGGAGCCTTCGCGCCCGAGGCCCTGCGCCGAATGGGAGCCGAGGTGATCGAGATGGACACCGACCTCGACTACACCTTCCCCAAATACAATCCGAACCCGGAAGACCACGCCATGCTGATGCAGATGGCGCAGCGGGTGCGCGAGACGGGCGCCGACCTGGCCCTGGGCTTCGACGGCGACGGCGACCGCTGCGGCGTGGTCGACAACACCGGCGAGGAGATCTTCGCCGACAAGATCGGCCTGCTGCTGGCCCGCGACCTGTCGGCCCTGCACCCCAATGCGACCTTCGTCGTCGATGTGAAATCGACCGGACTGTACAAGACCGACGAGGTCCTGGCGGCCAACGGCGCGACCACCGTCTACTGGAAGACCGGCCACTCCTACATCAAGCGCAAGACCGCCGAACTGGGGGCGCTGGCCGGGTTCGAGAAGTCGGGCCACTTCTTCCTGGCGAACCCGATCGGGCGCGGATACGACGACGGCCTGGTCGCCGCCGCCGCCGTCCTGCAGATGATGGACAGGAACCCCGGCAAGACCCTGTTCGAGCTGAAGTCGTCGCTGCCGGACGCCTGGACGTCCCTGACCATGTCGCCCCACTGCGACGACGAGATCAAATACGACGTGCTCGCCAAGATCGTCGCCGAGTACGAGAAACTGGGGGCCGAGGGTGGCTCGATCCTCGGCCGCAAGATCGTCGAGGTCATCACCGTCAACGGCGCGCGGGTGCACCTGGAAGACGGGTCGTGGGTGCTGGTGCGCGCCTCCTCCAACAAGCCGGAACTGGTCGTCGTGGTCGAATCCATGCGGTCCGAGGACGACATGCGCGCCCTGTTCCAGCAGGAGGTCAAACCCCGTCTGGCCGCCCACCCCGAGGTCGGGACCTACAACCAGGAAATCTGAGGCCCTCAGTCGCGGAGAGGGCTTGCGGTCATCTCCCTCCCCCCCAGGGGAGGGCAGATCGCGAAGCGATCAGGTGGGGGCGGCAAGGCAAGGCCGCACGATGTATCGCTTTGCCCTCCCCACCCGGTCTCCGCTGCGCTCCGACCACCCTCCCCCAAGGGGGAGGGAGACGGCATCTGCCCGTGCGTCATCGTTCTTCCGCTGTGAACGGGTCGGGGAAGCGGCGGAGCCAGGGCGATCTCGCCCGGGACCGTGACGGCCGCCGTCGCCGACGGCCGCCTGTAGAAGAGTTTCGGCGTGGTCGCCTTGGCTCCGCTCGACCGGTTTTCGCAAGCGTTCGGGGGCGGGATGTCTTGTGTCGGGCAACGCCGGGGGCCTCTTCCCCGACGCCTTGGTGCTGTCCCGATTTGTCCCTTTCCGAGTCTTAGCCCACGACAGGCGACGACGCCCAGTGCGCCGCCGGACCCGGGGTTTCGCCCCGGCATGCCCTGCGATCGACCCCGCCGCGCGTCCGGGTCCTGGGCCCAGGACGCCTTCCCCTCGCAACGGGACGGCAAAAGGATAAACGCGTTTCCGATGCAGGCGCGTCCGGACGCTCCCTGTGAGGACCGGGCCTTGATCGGATTGGGGAATTCGGGGCAAGCGCGGACAACTCGACGCCGGATGTCGGACACCCGACAGAGGAACCGCCCGCGCCGCTGCGCCTTTCCCCTCCTCATCCCAGAGGAGATCGACATGAAAGCGCTATGCTGGCACGGCAAGGGCGACATCCGCTGCGAGACGGTGGACGACCCCGAGATCCAGGACGGCCGCGACGCCATCATCCGGGTCACCTCCTGCGCCATCTGCGGCAGTGACCTGCACCTGTACGGCGGCTTCGTGCCCGGCATGAAGTCCGGCGACGTCATGGGCCACGAGACGATGGGCGAGGTCGTCGCCGTCGGCAAGGACAACACCAAGCTGAAGGTCGGCGACCGCGTCGTGGTGCCCTTCACCATCAGCTGCGGCGAGTGCGACTATTGCAAACGCGGGCTTTATTCCGTGTGCGAACGGTCCAACCCCAACGGGGCCGAACAGGCGAAACAGACCGGCTATCCGACCGCCGGCCTGTTCGGATACACCCATATGTACGGCGGCATCCCGGGCGGCCAGGCCGAATACCTGCGCGTCCCCTACGCCGACGTGGGGCCGATCAAGGTGCCCAACGGCCTGACCGACGACCAGGTCCTGTTCCTGTCCGACATCTTCCCGACCGGCTGGATGGCCGCCGAGAACGCCAACATCCAGCCCGGCCACACCGTCCTGGTGTTCGGCTGCGGCCCCGTCGGCCAGTTCGCCATCCGCTCCGCCTTCATGATGGGGGCCGAGCGCGTCATCGCCATCGACCAGGTGCCGGAGCGCCTGCAGCTGGCCCGCGACGCCGGGGCCGAGACCATCGACTTCTCCGAGGGCGACCTGCAGGAGCGGATCAAGACCATGACCCACGGCGTCGGCCCGGATTCGGTGATCGAGGCCGTCGGCCTGGAAAGCCACGGCTCGGGCGGCCTGATGGAGAAGGTCCAGGAGACCGTCGCCGGCAAGATGGAACGCCCCTATGCCCTGAACGAGGCCATCGTCGCCTGCCGCCCCGGCGGCACCATCAGCCTGCCCGGCGTCTTCGTCGGCGTCATCCCCACCATGATGGGGGCCTTCGTCGGCAAGGGCCTGACCCTGAAGACCGGCCAGACCCACGTGCAGCGCTATCTGGAACCCCTGATGCGCAAGATCGAGGAAGGCGCGATCGACCCCAGCTTCCTGATCACCCACAAGATCAAGCTGGAAGACGGCCCCGACGCCTACAAGATGTTCCAGGAAAAGAAGGACGGCTGCGTCAAGGTCGTCATCAACCCCTAGGCCGGGGACGCCCGGCGGCGAGGAGACCGGAGGCCCCCGTGGAGACGCGGGGGTCTCAATCGTGTTCGGAAGGTGGGGTCCAGTTCGGATCGTTGACGGGATACCAGTCGGCCGCGAGATCCAGCCATTGCGGATTCGCGTCCTCGATCAGCTTCAGCTTCCAGTCGCGCATCCATTTCTTCAAGCGCCGTTCGCGCCGGATCGCATCGACGACCCATTGATGCTGTTCGTACCAGACCAGGTGAACGCAGCCGTGCTCGGCGGAGTAGCCGTCGGGATGGGTCCCGGTCTTGTGCTGCCAGACGCGCGCGTGGAGGTTCGAGGTCGACCCGATATAGACCCAGCCGTTCCGCCCGCTGGCCATGACGTAGGTCGCGATGAAGGTGCGGTGCGTCCCAACCGCACAACCTATCCGCACATCTTCCTTTCGTCATCCTCCGGCGTAGCGAAGCGAAGACCGGAGGACGCAGCGGCGCCGAAGGCGATCTGTTCAGGCACGACGTCAGCCGCCAGTGTCCGCGACAGGTTCGCGCTCCCGCGCGCCGCTGCGTCCCCCGGTCTGCGCCGCGAAGGCGCGGCTTGCCGGAGGATGACGAAAGGAAGCGGGGTGCCTGGCTAGTGCACCCGCGCCTTCCCGATCTCCAGCCCGTCCGCCCCCGCTGACACGGCGATCACCGAGCCGTCCTCCAGCTCGCCGGCCAGCAGCTTCTTCGCCATCGGGTCCACCAGGTCCTTCTGGATCACCCGCTTCAGCGGGCGCGCGCCGTAGACCGGGTCGTAGCCCTTGTCCGCCAGCCAGGCGAGGGCGCCGTCGTCGATGGACAACGTCAACCTGCGGTCGGCCATCAGCTTTTCCAGACGCGCCAGCTGGATGCGGACGATGCCGGCCATCTGGTCGCGGCCGAGGCGGCGGAACAGGATGATCTCGTCGATGCGGTTCAGGAACTCCGGGCGGAAATGGGCGCGGACGGCGTCCATGACGAAGGGGCGCACGGCCTCGACATCCTCGCCGTCGGCCTGGTTGGCCAGGGCGTCGGAGCCGAGGTTGGAGGTCATGATCAGCAAGGTGTTCTTGAAGTCGACCACGCGGCCCTGACCGTCGGTCAGGCGGCCGTCGTCCAGCACCTGGAGCAACACATTGAAGACGTCGGGGTGGGCCTTTTCGACCTCGTCGAACAGGACGACCTGATAGGGCCGGCGGCGCACCGCCTCGGTCAGGGCCCCGCCCTCGTCATAACCGACATAGCCCGGAGGGGCACCGATCAGGCGGCTGACCGAGTGCTTCTCCATATACTCCGACATGTCCATGCGGGTGATGGCGGTCTCGTCGTCGAACAGGAAGGCGGCGAGCGCCTTGGTCAGCTCGGTCTTGCCGACGCCGGTGGGGCCGAGGAACAGGAAGCTGCCCAGCGGGCGATTGGGGTCGTTGAGGCCGGCGCGGGCGCGGCGGACCGCATCGGCGACGGCCTCCAGCGCCGCGTCCTGACCGACGACGCGGCCCCGCAGGGCGTCCTCCATCGACAGCAGCTTCTCGCGCTCGCCCTCCAGCATCTTGTCGACCGGGACGCCGGTCCAGCGCGAGACCACGGCGGCGATCTGTTCCGCGTCGACGACTTCGGGCGTCAGCGGGCCGCCGCCGGCGTTCTCGTCGGCCTCGGCCTGGTCCAGCGATTTCTCGATCTGGGGGATCTGGCCATAGGCGATCTCCGACGCGCGGCCGAGGTCGCCGTTCCTCTGGGCCGCCGCCAGTTCGGCGCGCAGGCGATCGAGGGTCTCGCGGAGTTGCGCTCCTTGCCCGACCTTGTCCTTCTCGGCCTTCCACCGGGTGGTCAGCGCGTCGGATTCGACCTGCAAGTCCGAGATCTCGTCGTCGAGCCGCTCCAGACGCAGTTTGGAGGCGGTGTCGGTCTCCTTCTTCAGGGCCTCGCGCTCGATCTTCAGCTGGACAAGGCGGCGGTCGATCTCATCCAGACTCTCGGGCTTTGAATCGACGGCCATGCGCACGCGGCTGCCGGCCTCGTCGATCAGGTCGATGGCCTTGTCGGGCAGGAAGCGGTCGGTGATGTAGCGGTTGCTCAGCGTGGCGGCGGCGACGATGGCGCTGTCGCTGATGCGCACCCCGTGGTGGACCTCGTACTTCTCCTTCAGCCCGCGCAGGATGGAGACGGTGTCCTCCACCGACGGCTCGTCGATGAAGACCGACTGGAAGCGCCGGGCCAGGGCCGCGTCCTTCTCGATGTATTTGCGGTATTCATCCAGGGTCGTGGCCCCGACGCAGTGCAGCTCGCCGCGCGCCAGGGCGGGCTTCAGCAGGTTGGAGGCGTCCATGGCCCCGTCGCCCTTTCCGGCCCCGACCAGGGTGTGCATCTCGTCGATGAAGAGGATGATCTGGCCCTCGGCGGCCGTGACCTCGCCCAGCACGGCCTTCAGCCGCTCCTCGAACTCGCCGCGGTATTTGGCCCCGGCGATCAGGGAGCCCATGTCGAGCGCCATGACGGTCTTGTCCTTCAGGCTCTCGGGCACGTCGCCGTTGACGATGCGCAGCGCCAGACCCTCGACGATGGCGGTCTTGCCGACGCCGGGTTCGCCGATCAGGACGGGATTGTTCTTGGTCCTCCGCGCCAGGACCTGGATGGTGCGACGGATCTCCTCGTCGCGGCCGATGACGGGGTCGATCTTGCCGTCGCGGGCGGCCTGGGTCAGGTCGCGGGCGTAGCGTTTCAGCGCCTCATAGGCGTCCTCGGCCCCGGCGGAGTCGGCGGTCTTGCCCTTACGGATATCGGCGACGGCGGTGTCCAGCTTGTCGGCGGTGACCCCGGCGGACTTCAGGGCGTCGCCGGCGGGGCCGCCCTCGCGGGCGATGGCGGCGAGGATCCGTTCCGTGGTGACGAAGGCGTCGCCGTTCTTCTTCGCGGCGGCCTCGGCCCCGGCGAAGACGCGGGCGGTCGCGCCGTCCAGATAGAGCTGGCTGTTGGTGCTCTCGACCTGGGGGCGCTTCTTCAGCAGGGCCTCGGCCGCGTCGGCGGCCTTGGCCGGGTCGCCGCCGGCGGCGGTGATCAGGTTGCGAGCGAGGCCGTCGCGCTCTTCCAGCAGCACCTTCAGCAGGTGCTCGGGGGCGAACTGCTGGTGCTTGCGGGCGAGGGCCAGCGACTGGGCGGACTGGACCGCCTGTTTGGCGCGGTCGGAATAGAGGTCGAGATTCATCTGGGTTCCCCGGAGAGGCGGACGTCGTTCAGACGCCCTCACATGAAGCGACGCCTTGATCTGGGGCAAAGGTGGTCGCGGGCAGGGGGGCGCACAAGGGGGGCGGATGGCGCTAGGGTCCCGCCATGGTTCACGCCGCCTTTCCCGTCGATCCCGCCGTCCTGCTGCCGTTCCTGGTGGCGGTGTCGCTGATCGAGCTGACGCCGGGGCCGAACATGGGCTGGCTGGCGCTGGTGGCGCTGGGGCGGGGGCGGATCGCCGGGATGGCGGCGGTGGCCGGGGTGACCCTGGGCCTGACGGCCTGGATGGTCGCGGCGGCCTTCGGGCTGACCACCGTCCTGCTGACGTTTCCGGGCCTGTATCAGGCAGTGCGCTGGGCCGGGGTGGCCTTCCTGCTGTGGCTGGCGTGGGAGGCCTGGGCGGGGGCGGGCAAGGTCGCGCCGGACGCGGAGCCCGACCGGCGGACCCTGGGCGGGCTGTTCCTGCGGGGCCTGACCGGCAATCTGCTGAACCCCAAGGCCGCCGTCTTCTATGTCGCGCTTCTGCCGACCTTCATCCGGCCGGACCGGGCCTCGCCGCTGGTGCAGGCCCTGACGCTGGGCGGACTGCATGTCGCGGTCAGCGTGGCGGTCCACACCCTGATCGTGCTGGGGGCCGCCTCGGCCGGGGCCGTGGTCATGCGGCGGATGCAGGGCGTCGTCGCCGGTCGGGCCATGGCGGCCGGGATCGCGGCGGTGGCGGTCTGGATGGCCTGGACCACCCGCGCCTGAGCCACCGCCGGCCGGAACCGGTCAGCCGCCGCCGGGACCGGTCGAGAAGTCGAACTGTTCCGGCGGACGGCGCGGCCCGGTGCCGAGCGTCCAGCTGAGGCCGATGTAGAAGGCGCGCAGGCGGATGTTCTGTTCGGCCCGCTCGCGGAACAGGGGCGTCTCGTAGACCGAGGTGTTGTTGAACGAGTTCAGCACGTCGCGGCCGGTGAAATTGAACGACAGGCTGTCGGTCAGTTTGCGGCGATAGCCGATGTTGAGCATGCCGCCGGCCTCGCGCGTGCCCTGGGCCAGCAGGCTCTCGCCCTGCCAGAAGCCCGAGACCTGGACGAAGTCCTTGGCCGTCGGCGTCCAGTTCAGGCTGAGGCGGCCGGTGGCGAAGGTGCCCTCGCGGTCCTGGCCGCCGGGCAGGCCCGCTGCGTCGATCTCCTGGCGGAAGACATTGACGCCGGCGCTGTAGCGCAGGGTCGGATGCAGGGCGCCGTTGGCGGTGGTCTCCAGACCCAGATCGCGGCGCGCGCCGAGGTTCTCGGGCCGGGTCAGGAAGACTCCGCCGCCGAGGTCCGTCACAACCTCGGTGAAGGCCTTGTCGGTGTCGCGCAGATAGGCGGTGACCTGGTAGAAGGTCGTGCCCTGCCGCTTCTGCCACATGGCCTCGAAGGCGTCGGTTTCCTGCGGCTCCAGATCGGGATTGCCCGAGCGCCGGTTCAGCGGGTCGCCGTAGGACACGAAGGGGTTCAGCTGGGCGGGCTGGGGGCGCTGGATGCGGCGCGAATAGCTGGCGCGCAGGGTCTCGGTCTCGGACAGCTGGTACTGCAGATGGGCCGTGGGATAGGCGCGGAAATAGTCCTGGGACGCCGAGGCGCCGCCGGTCAGGTCGTCGATCTCGATGTCGGCCTGTTCCAGCCGCAGCCCGGCCTGGGCCGAGAGTTTCTCCGTCAGGGGCCTTTCCCAGGTGCCGTACAGGGCGTGCACGGTCTGGCGCGCCTCGAACCGGTTGCTGAAGCCCGGAACGACGGAGAGCGTCCCCTCCGACGGGCCCTGGCGGAAGGTGACGTCCTGGTCCGGGCGCACGTCGGTCAGCTCGTAGCCGAGGCGCAGCTTGCCGCCGTCGGCCGTGGGCCGGACATAGGCGCTGGTGAAGCCCAGGGTGACCTGGTCCTGGTCCTGGTCCGTGCGTTCGGCCAGGCCGGTGCCCGCGGGCACGAGGAAGTCCGTCAGGGTCAGGCCGCCGGACTCGATGCTGTTGGAATCGTAGCGCAGCTCGTTGGACCATTCATGGCCGGCGTCGTCGAAACGATGCAGCAGACGGGCGGTCGCGCCCCAGTTCGCATAGTCGAAGTCGGAACCGCCCGCGCGGCGGTAGGCGCTGGTCACGGCGCCCGCCGCGTTTCGCGTCTCGAACAGGCTGTCGACGTCCCCGTCGCCCTGGAAGGCGATGCTGCGTACCTCTCCCGTCAGCTGGGTGCGATCGGTCAGCCGGTACTCGGCGCTGAAACGGGCGACCGTGCCGGTCTGGTCGGACTCCTGGGTCGTGTCGTTGCGGGTGGTCGAGACCACCGCCCCGGTGACGGGATCGAGCTGTTCGCGCAGGCGGTTGAGCTCGAACTGGCTGGGATCGGCCCGGTAGCTGAGGTCGCCGGACAGGGTCAGCCGGTCCTTCTGCCACGAGCCGCTGCCGCCGAGGTTCCAGCGGCCGTTGTCGCCGACGTTGGCGCGGATCGAGCCGGTGGTCTGGCTGCCGGCGCGCGGGGCGGTCGGCTTGGTGATCAGGTTGATGACCCCGCCCGAGCCCTCGGGGCTGTAGGCGGCCGACGGGTTGGTCATGACCTCGATACGGGCATAGCGGTCGGCGGGCAGCTGCAGCAGGGCCTGGGCCCGGCCCTCGCCCGTCAGGATCCCCGACGGGCGGCCGTCGACCAGGATGGTGACGCCGGAATCGCCGCGCAGGGAGACATTGCCCTGGGGGTCGACGTCCACCGAGGGCACGTTGCGCAGGGCGTCGGCGAGACTGCCGGTCGTGGCCTGCAGGTCGTTGGCGAGGCTGTAGCTGACCGAGTCGATCGAGGTGCGGACCTCGGTGGTGCTGCCGGTCACGACCACGTCGCCCACGGCGGAGGGCTCGGCCTCGGCCGGTTCGGCGGCAGGGGCGTCCTGCGCGGCCTGGGGCGTCGCGGGGGCTGGGGCTGGGGCGGGCGTCGGAACGGACGCCGGCGTCTGGGCCGGCCGCGTGCCGCCGGCGGGCGCCGGAACCGTGGTCTGGGCCATGGCGGACGGGGCGAGGGCCAGCACGGCCACCCCGGCAAGCAGGATCGATCGGGTTCGGTTCATTGGTCTGTGCCCCCTGGCATTCGCTCGACCGCCCCGGCGACCGATGTCCCGCCGATAGCAGACGATCGACGCAGGCCCGAGTTACAACCCTGTCATAACGTCATGATTTCAGAAGGTTACGGTCCGGTCACGGTTGTGGCGGAAGCATGGCGGACGCCGCGGACGCCGACTGGCGTCACGGGCGGCGCGGCGCTAGCGTGATCGCCTGCCCGGAGCCGCCCATGACCGTTTCGCCCTTCCGCCTGACCCGCCGCTCAGCCCTGTTCGCCTCGGCCGGAGCCGCCGCCCTGCCCGCCGTCGCGTGGAGCCAGGCGGCCAACGACGATGCCAGTCTGGCCGAGGCGATCGATGCCTATGTGACCGCGGCCATGGCCGCCTGGCCGGATCAGCCGGCCCTGGGGGTGGCGGTCGTGAAGGACGGTCAGGCGGTGCTGACGCGCGGCTATGGCGTCAAGGTGCAGGGTCAGGCGGCGCGCGCCGACGAGCACACCCTGTTCGCCATCGCCTCCAACACCAAGAACGTCACCGCCGCCTGCCTGGCCATGCTGGTCGACGAGGGCAAGGTGAAGTGGGACGAACCGGTCCGGACCTATCTGCCCGGTTTCACCCTGTCGGACCCCTATATCGGCGCGCACATCACCGTGCGCGACACCCTGAGCCACCGGGCCGGGTTCGGCCTGGGGGCCGGCGACCTGCTGTTCTGGCCCAACTCGGACCGCACCCGCGCCGAGGTTCTGGCGGCCGTGCCTTTCGTGCCGATCGAGGACGGGCTGCGGGCCAACTACCACTACTGCAACCTGATGTTCGTGGTCGCCGGGGCGGTGCTGGAGGCGGTCTCGGGCCTGACGTGGGAGGCCTTCGTCCAGACCCGGGTGCTGGACCCGCTGGGCATGACCGACACCGTGCCGATGGCCAGCCAGGCGGATCCGGCCCGGTCCGCCCTGCCCCACGCCCGGATCGGGCCGCCGCTGCGCTATCAGGGCGAGATGACGAAGATCGCGGACAGTATCGTCGGCATCTGGAACTGGGATTCGGCCGCGGCCGCGGGCGGCATCTGCGCCTCGCCGGCCGACTGGGCGAAGTGGATGATCCTGAGGCTTGGAAACGGGGCCATGCCCGACGGGACCCGGCTGTTCACCGAGGCCCGGGCGACCGAGATGTGGCGTCCGAACGTGGTCATCTCCGGCACGCCCGGCCCGACCGCCGAACTGCCCGGCCGGGCCATCGCCTCGACCTACGCCATGGGCCATCAGGTGCAGGACTATCGCGGCGAGCGGATCGTCAGCCACGGTGGCGGCTCGCCCGGCGGCAACTCCTTCACCGTCCTGATCCCGGGCCGGAAGGCGGGGGTCTCGGTCTTCTCCAACGCCGAGGAGAATTTCCTGCTGCGGACCCTGCGCAGCGGCCTCGTCGACATCGTGATGGGCAAACAGGGCTTCGACTGGATCGCGGATTCGAAACGGCTGGAGGCCGAGGGGATCGCGGAGTCGCTGAAGGCGGCCACCGAGATCGACGCGAAACAGGCCGCCGGCGCGCCGCCCACCCTGCCGCTGTCGGCCTTCGTCGGGACCTGGCGCGATCCCTGGTACGGCGACATCACGATCGAGGCCCGCGACGTCGGCCTGTGGCTGACCTTCACCCGCAACGCCGCGCTTCAGGGGCCGCTGGAACCCTATGACGGCAACACCCTGCGCACCCGCTTCCCCGACAAGCGCGAGGAAGACGCCTTCGTCACCTTCGAGATCGAGGACGGGCGACCGGTGCGGGCGACGGTCAAGGGCGTGAGCCCGGATATCGACTTCAGCTACGACTACCAGGACCTGAGGCTGACGCGGGTGTGAGACGGTGACGGTCTCCCTCCCCCTCGGGGGAGGGCAGATCGCGAAGCGATCGGGTGGGGCGGGTAAGGCAAGCCGGACTCAGACCTGCGTCGTATCGCCTTGCCGCCCCCACCCGGTCTCCGCTGCGCTCCGACCACCCTCCCCCGAGGGGGAGGGAGACGATCGCGGATCCAGCAGCACCCCCGACACGGTCGCGGCCAGCATCCGGGCGGCGAAGGGCAGGCGGGCGAGCTTGCCGAGCACGTGGTCGCGGACCCAGGGCAGGGACTTGCCGTCGGCCTGGTAGAAGGGGGTGAAGCCCATCGACAGGGCCTGGTACA
Organism: Brevundimonas subvibrioides ATCC 15264; assembly: GCF_000144605.1. Lineage (NCBI taxonomy): Bacteria > Pseudomonadati > Pseudomonadota > Alphaproteobacteria > Caulobacterales > Caulobacteraceae > Brevundimonas > Brevundimonas subvibrioides. The sequence goes on from NC_014375.1 coordinate 264,595, forward strand.
GCCGCACGTGCCAACGCCGCGCCGCGGCATAGGCCGACAGCGCCTCGCCCAGATCGGCATGGGCCTCCAGCGCGTCGGCCAGGGCCTGGGCGTCCAGCAGCCCCATGTTCACGCCCTGGCCCAGCTGGGGGCTGGTGGAGTGGGCCGCGTCGCCGACGACGGCCAGACGGTCGGCAACCGGCAGGGGCAGGGTGTGGTGGCCGTAGCGGGCGAGGGTCAGCTGGTCCGGATCGGTCAGGGTGTCGAGCACGGGCGAGACCTCGGGCCACAGGCCGCGGACCTCGGCCTTCCACGGCTCCAGCCCCGTCGCCCGCCATTCGGGGTGGTCGGCGTGCTTTAGGCTCCAGAAGAAGGTCGCCAGCCGGTCGGGGCCGTCCGGCCGGGTGCCGCAGGGCAGGACGCCGATCATGCGCGAGGCCCCGCGATAGACCTGTTCCAGCGCGCCCTCGTCGAAGGGGGTCCCGGGCCAGGGCACGGTGGCCCACAGCGCGCCCCACGGCAGTTCGGCGCGGCGCGACCCCTGCGCGACCCCCAGGGCGTGAGCGACCGGCGAGCGCGCGCCCGAGGCGTCGACGACCAGATCGAAGGTCGGGCCGGTCCCGCCCCGGGCCGTCGTCATCCGCCCGCCGGACGCGGCCACGACCTCGGTGTCGGTCTGGAACTGGACCCCCTCGGCCAGACAGGCGTCGTGCAGGACGTGGAAGATCGTCGCCCGGTGGACGCCCAGGGCGTTGATGCCGTCGGGGCGGGGCGTCTTCAGGTCCGAGTATTTGACGTCGAGCACGACCCGGCGACGGCGCGCCTCCCGCCCGAAGACGTGGTTCAGCGGCTGGCCGAGCGCGGTGATCCGGGCCGTCAGACCCAGCCGGTCCAGCACAGACAGGCCGGTCGACTGCAGCATGAAGCCCGCGCCGATCGGACGCGGCGCGTCGAACCGTTCGTGCACGACGACGCGGCGGCCCTGACGCCGGAGCATCAGGGCCAGGGCCAGGCCGGTCGGACCCGCGCCGACGATCGCGACGTCTGCAGGACCTTTCACGCCGGGGCGGGGCACCGTCAGGCCGGGACCAGTTCGATCAGGTCGAGGTTGGATTCGGTCTGGGGCCAGGGGATGACCAGCCGCCAGCGCGCCTCGCCGATGCGTTCCAGCACGGCGATCAGGTCGCGTTCCGGCCGCTGGCCATAGGAGTTGGCGGGCGGCTCGACGGCCAGGGCCAGGGACCCCAGCATGACCATCTGGCGGTCGTCCTCGGGGAACAGCAGGCCGGACGGGCGCTGGGAGCCCGTGGTCTTGGAGAATTTCAGCCCGCGCGGCGTGGCCTCGATGCGGCAGGCGAACCAGTCGTAGACGACATAGCCCAGACCCTGTTCCCCGCCCTGGGAGCCCAGCTTCACCGTGCGGCAGCGGTACGCCCCGACCGGCGGGGTGACGTCGCGGCGCGCCGCGCCCGGCTCGATCAGGTCGCCGAGGGACCGCAGGTCGCCCGAGCCGGTCTGGCGACGCGCCTGTTCCAGCGCCAGCCGCCAGGCCGCGTCGCGGCGGGCATAGCGATCGCGGTCGGCCGAGCGGACGATGCCGCGCCAGTCGCGCAGCGCCCCGGTGTTGATGCTGCCCGAAACCGTCGTCGCGGGCATGGGCGGCGGGGGCGGCGGCGGGGGCGTGGCGGCGCAGGCCGTCAGGATCAGCGGCAGGACCAGACGGGAGAGGCGGGCGAGACGCATGGAGGCTCCGGGTAACCGCGAACGGCAGGACGGAGCCCCAGTCGGGCGGCCACGTCAAGCGGGGGGGCGTCAAGCGGCGGCCGTCGAGCGGAGGGCCACGATGCGATCCGCCGCGCTTGCCCCTGTCGCGCTCCCGGCCTATCCCCTGACCATGCCGACAACGCCCCTGATCTGCCCGTCCATCCTGGCCTCGGACTTCGCCAAACTGGGTGCCGAGGTCGCCGCGATCGAGGCGGCGGGGGCCGACTGGGTCCACGTCGACGTGATGGACGGCCATTTCGTGCCCAACATCACCATCGGCCCGGACGTGGTGAAGGCGCTGCGCCCCCACACCTCCCTGCCGTTCGACGTCCACCTGATGGTCGCGCCGGTCGATCCGTGGCTGGAGGCCTACCGCGAGGCCGGGGCCGACATCCTGACCGTCCATCCCGAAAGCGGGCCCCACCTGCACCGGACCCTGGGGCGCATCCGCCAGCTGGGCGCGAAGGCCGGCGTGGTGCTGAACCCCGGCACGCCGCTGAGCGTGCTGGAGGACGTGATCGAGCTGGTCGACCTGGTGCTGCTGATGTCGGTCAATCCGGGCTTCGGCGGGCAGTCGTTCATCGGCTCGACCCTGAAGAAGATTGAGCGGACCCGGGCGATGCTGGACGCGGCCGGATCGTCCGCACACCTGCAGGTCGACGGCGGGGTGACGGCGGCCAATGCCGGGGCCTGCGTCGCCGCCGGGGCCGACGCCCTCGTGGCCGGAACCGCCGTGTTCCGGGGCGGGCCGGACGCCTATGCCGCCAACATCGCCGCGCTGAAAGCTGCATGAGCCCGGTCGGGCCCTTCGCCGAACGCGCCGCGCCGCCGACGGTCGGCGAGGGTGCCATTCCCGGCCTGAGGGGCGCGCCGGTGCGCACGCCGGTCCGGACCAGCGGCGCCCAGACGGGCCCGGCCCTGTGGCCGGCCATCGCCGGACGGGTTCTGACCCGCCAGATGTGGATCGAACTGTACGGCCTGCCCGGCTATGCGATGACGCTGGCGGCGGGCAAGGCCGTGGCCTTCGCCGCCACGCCGCGCGATTTCCGCCCCGTGGACCCGGCCGTCGGCAAGGCCATTCTGGGCGGGCGCTTCCATCTGGCCGGGACGCATATGGAGGCCGAGGCCCCGGCCGATCCCTTCAACCGGCCCAGTCCGTCGAAGGCCTTCGCCACCGACCTGCACGCCTTCGCCTGGCTGCCGTCGCTGATGCTGCAGGAGGACCGCGGGGCGCGCGAGGCCGTGCGGCTGACCCTGATCTGGGCCGAGGCCTTCGCCCGCTGGTCGCCGTTCGCCTGGGACCCCCAGATCCTGGCGCGCCGCACCTTCAACCTGGCGTGCGCGGCCCGGCGCATGGGGGCGGTCGCCTCCGAGGCCGACCGGCTGCGGCTGGCCGACGTCCTGGGGCGTCAAGCGCGTCAGCTGCTGCGGCCGCCCGGCGGGCTGGCGGGCAAGGCCGAACGCCTGGTCGCCGCGGCCCTGACGGGCTGCGTCCTGGCAGGACCTCCGGGGGCCCGCATCCGGCGCGCGGCGCTGGGGCGGCTGACGGGCGCCCTGCGCGTCACCGTGTTCGGGGACGGCAGCCATGCCTCGCGCAGTCCGGAAGCGGGGCTGGAACTGCTGCTGGACCTGCTGAGCCTGAACGACGCCCTGTCGCAGCTGTCGGAGCCGGTGCCCGAGGCCATGGCCGGCGCCATCCTGCGCCTGACCACGGCGCTGCGGCTGCAGACCCTGCCCGACGGGCGGCTGGCGGGCTTCCAGGGGGGCGGACCCTCCACGACGGCCCGGGTCGCGGCCGCCCGCGCCCATGACGATCATGCCGAGGCGCCTGGCGGGGTGGCGGGCACGGTCGGGGGGCTGACGCGGATCCGCTCGCCCCTGCTGACCATCGTCGCCGACGCGGGATCGCCCGGCAAGGGCGCATGGTCGGAGACGGCCTGCGCCCAGCCCCTGGCGCTCGAGATCGTCTGCGGCAAGGACCGGCTGATCACGGGCTGCGGCTGGACGCCACGCGCGGCCGACCGGCAGGGCCTGCGGCTGGCCCCCGGACATTCGACCCTGACCCTGGGCGAGCAGTCGTTCGCCGAACCGCTGGGCGGGTGGAAGGGCGAGCTTCTGGGCCCGCGCCTGTTCGGACGGCCCTACCGATGCACCACCGAACAGCGCGACGGCGACGGGGCAGTCTGGCTGGAGGTCGAACACGACGCCTGGGCCGTCCAGTACGGCCTGCTGCATCAGCGCCGCCTGTATCTGGACCAGAGGCTGGACGAGCTGCGGGCCGAGGAACGGCTGCATCCCTGCCCCGACCACCGCGACGTCGTGCGGGCCATCGCCGCCCCCTATGCGGTGCGGTTCCATCTGGAGCCGGGGGCGCAGGCGTCGCTGGCGCGCGACCGGCGCTCCATCCTGCTGCGCGGTCATTCGGGCCGTGGCTGGTGGTTCCGGACCGACGGGCCGGACGTGGCGATCGAGCCGTCCGTGCATGTCGAGGACGGGCTGACGCGGCGCTCGCTGCAGGTCGTGGTGCGCGGATCGGCCCGGACCGACGCGGAAACCCGGATCCGCTGGAAGCTGTCTCCGGCCGGGGCCGCGGGCGACCCGGTCTGATGTCACGGGGACGAGGAACGCCATGAAGCCGATCGTCGCCGCCCTGCTGTTCCTGCTCGCCGCCTGCAAGCCCGCCCCCGAAGCGGCCCCGGAGGCCTCCGCGCCCGCCCTGGCGTCTCCCGCCGCCGGGTCCGCCGGAACGCCCACGGCGACGCCCGGCGCCCCGACGCGCTATGTCTGGTTCGGAAATCACGTGCCGCGCGCCGAGATCCTGTCGATCGAGGGCGTCGACACGGCCTCGGCGACCCTGACGGGCCGGACGACGGCGCAGGACAATTACGACTACTGCATCGGCTATGCCGGGCCCGACGACACCGAGGTCCTCGCCCGCTGCGCCGCCGAGAAGGTCGAACAGCCGGTCGAGACCATGACCGCCGACTGTCTCGCCCGCACGGTCTCGGACGGCAGTTCCGCCCGCTGGGTCCGCGACGAACCGGGCGAGGGCGGCAAGATCGCGCCGGTCTGGCAGGACGTGGCCAGCGGCGAGATCCGGGACTATTCCGGAGCGGGCGGAGGCTATGTCCTGACCGCCGCCTTCCGCCTGATGTGCCCCGCCGCCTCGGTCGACATCCAGCCCGACCCGCGCTGATGGCCAGGGGCCCCCTCACCCCGCGGACGCAGCGCGCCATCGCCCCCCCGCTGGCGCTTGTCGCCCAGCGGGCCATCGCGAAGCAGGTCGTGGCCATGTTCAACGACCCGACCAAGGGCGAGACGCCGATCGTGCGCCGCCCCGACGGGCTGTTCGGGCCCGACTCGGTCGCCTGGCGGGTCCATGGCGACGTCGTGGGCATGCTCGTCGGCGGGGTGTCGGGCCTGCTGCTGCAGATGCTGCATCCCAAGGTGCTGGCCGGGGTCTGGGACCACTCCAACTTCCGCGCCGACATGCACGGGCGGCTCCGGCGGACCGCGCGGTTCATCGCCATGACCACCTATGGCGGACCCGAGGATGCCACGCGGGCCATCGACCGGGTGCGGACCATCCACAGCCATCTGGGCGGGACCCTGCCGTCGGGCGAGGCCTATCGGGTGTCCGATCCCGAGCTGCTGGCCTGGGTCCATGTGACGGAGTGCTGGAGCTTCCTGAACGGCTGGATCCGCTATGGCGAGCCGGGCATGTCGGCGGCCGATCAGGACCGCTATTTCGCCGAGATGGCGACCATGGGGGCCATGCTGGGAGCCGATCCCCTGCCCCGCACCCGGCTGGAGGCGCGCCGCCTGATCGACCGGATGCGGCCGCAGCTGCGGGTCGACGCGCGCACCCGCGAGGTCGCGCGTCTGGTCCTGAGCCAGCCCCCGTCCAGCCCGGCCACCGCCCCGATCCAGACCATGACGCTGCAGGCGGGGGTCGAGCTGCTGCCCGTCTGGGCGAGACAGATGCACGGGCTGTCGGCCCCGGTCCTGACCCGGCCTCTGGTGCGGGCCGGGACGATGGGGCTGGCCAGGACGCTGCGCTGGACCTTCGCGGGCGTGCGGGCCGCCGATACGCCGCCTTCCTGAGCGCATCGGGGTGACGCGGCGCGGCGGCGGATGCTAAGGGCCGCGCGTCCCACGCTCTCCCCAGCTTGCCCTCCCAGGACCGCCCCATGCCCGCCGCTCCCGACTTTCCGCCCGCACCCGACGCCGTCAAACCCGTCCGCGCCCTGATCTCCCTGTCCGACAAGGCCGGGCTGGAGGACGCGGCCCGCGCCATGCACGACGCCGGGGTCGAGCTGGTCTCGACCGGGGGGACGCGCGCGGCCATCGCCGGGTTCGGCCTGCCGGTGAAGGACGTGGCCGACCTGACGGGCTTTCCCGAGATGATGGACGGGCGGGTCAAGACCCTGCACCCGGTGGTCCATGGGGGCCTGCTGGGCGTGCGCGACGCCGCCGACCACAAGGCGGCCATGGACGCCCACGGCATCGGTCCGATCGATATCGTCTGGATCGATCTGTACCCGTTCGAATCCACCGTGGCCTCGGGCGCGGGCTTCGACGCCGTGATCGAGAACATCGACATCGGCGGCCCAGCCATGATCCGCTCGGGCTCCAAGAACCACGGCTATGTCGCCGTGGCCGTCGACGCCGCCTCGATCGGCGAGATCGTCGACGCCCTGAAGGCCGACGGCACGACGTCGCTGGCCCTGAGGAAGCGGCTTGCCGCCCGCGCCTTCGCCCGCACCGCCGCCTATGACGCCGCCGTGTCGGGCTGGTTCGCCGGTCAGCTGGGCGACGCCGCCCCGGCCCGCAAGGCGATCGCCGGATCGCTGGCCCAGACGCTGCGCTATGGCGAGAACCCGCACCAGACGGGGGCCTTCTACCGCACCGGCGAGGCCCGCCCCGGCGTCGCCTATGCCCAGCAGATCCAGGGCAAGGAGCTGGGCTACAACAATATCGCCGACGCCGACGCCGCCTATGAGCTGGTGGCCGAGTTCGAGGCCCCGGCCTGCGTCATCGTCAAACACGCCAACCCGTGCGGCGTCGCCGTCGGCAAGAATCTGTCCGAGGCCTACGCCCGCGCCCTGGAATGCGACGCGGTCTCGGCCTTCGGCGGCGTCATCGCCGTCAACCGGCCGCTGAACGGGGCGGATGCCCGGGCCATCACCGAGATCTTCACCGAGGTCGTCATCGCCCCCGGGGCCGACGACGAGGCGAAGGCGGTCTTCGCCGCCAAGAAGAACCTGCGCCTGCTGATCACCGACGGCCTGCCCGACCCGCACGGTCCGGGCGAGGTGTTCCGCAGCGTGGCCGGCGGCTTCCTGGTCCAGAGCCGCGATCGCAGCCTGATCCGGCCCGCCGACCTGAAGATCGTCACCCGCCGCCAGCCGACGCCGCAGGAAATCGAGGACATGCTGTTCGCCTTCACCGTGGCCAAGCACGTCAAGTCCAACGCCATCGTCTATGCCAAGGACGGCCAGACCGCCGGCATCGGCGCCGGCCAGATGAACCGCCGCGACTCGGCCCGCATCGCCGCCATCCGCGCCCGCGAGGCCGGAGAAGCCAAGGGCCTGGCCCATTCGCTGGCCCAGGGCTCGGCCTGCGCCTCCGAGGCCTTCTTCCCCTTCGCCGACGGCCTGCTGGAAGCCGTCGCGGCCGGGGCCACCTCGGTGATCCAGCCCGGCGGCTCGATGCGCGACGAGGAGGTCATCGCCGCCGCCGACGAACGCGGCATCGCCATGGCCTTCACCGGCGTGCGCGTATTCCGGCACTGAAGAATGTCTCCTCCCTGTTCGCGCAGCGAATGGGGAGGTGGCAGCGAGCCCTTCGCGAGCTGACGGAGGGGTTCTGCGTGCACTCAGAACCCCTCCGTCTCCTCCGCTTCGCCACGGAGCCACCTCCCCATCGCTCCGCGACAGGGAGGAGACTATGACTGCGCATATGGACACGCTTTCAGATCGCTGGGCCCGGCTTGAGCCCTTCACCGCCGTCGTCGGCCCCGACGACGACCGCCCCCGGCCGACGGCGCTGCTGTTCCACGGCTGCGGCGGGCTGAGGGGGCATCTGCCGATGTATGCGGCGGCGGCGAAGGCGGCCGGGTGGCGGGCGGTGATCGTGGATTCCTACGCGCCGCGCGGCTGGAGCCGGCAGTTCGCCATGGCCACCGTCTGCACCGGCCTGATGCTACGCGGGCACGAGCGGGCGGGCGACATCTTGGCGACCATCCGGGGCGTGTCGGCGCGGCCCGACGTCGATGCCTCCAAACTGGTGCTGGCCGGCTGGAGCCACGGCGGCTGGGGCATCATGGAGGCGATGAGCGCGGACCGGTCGTTGCCGTCGCTGGGCGTGGCCGATCCCGGTGCCGTATCGCTGGACGGGGTCCAGGCGACCTATCTGGCCTACCCCTACGTCGGCGTCGCCGCCCTGAACCGCATGCGGCCGTGGAAACACTGCCCGAAGACCCTCGCGGTGATCTCTGCCAAGGATCACCTGACGACCGTGCGCAACGCCGAGCGCATCCACGCCATGGTCAGGAACTGCGGAGCCGAGGTCGAGACCTGGGTCGCGGACGGCACCCACAGCTTCGACGAGCCGATGACCGCCCTGCCGATGCGCTACGATCCCGACCTGACGCAGGAGGCGATCCGCCGGTTCGTCGCCCTGCTGGAGGACGCGGCCGTCGCGCCGCCGTTGGCCTGAGGCTCAGACCGGCTCGACCCGCACCTCGGCCCGGACCGAGTTGGCGATGTAGCAGGCCTCGTGCGCGCGGTGATGCAGGTCGGCCAGGGCCGCCGCGTCGGGTCCTGCGCCGCTGAAGACGACCTCGGGCCGCAGGGTCACGACCGTCATCGAGGTCTTTCCGCGATCGTCCCGGCCCAGCACGCCGATCGCCGCATCGCGGTAGCGGTCGACCACGAACCCCGCCTTGGCCGCGAAGGCGAGGAAGAACAGCATGTGGCAGCTGGAGAGCGCCGCGACGAACGCCTCCTCCGGGTCGACGGCGGCCGGATCCGACATCGGCACGGCGACGCTGGACGGGGCCGAGGACCCGCGCACCACCGCCCCCCCGTCGAACGTCCAGTCGTGGGCGCGCGAATAGCGGTTGTCGGCGAAGGGCTGATCGCCCCGGCACCAGTCGATGGTGGCGACGTGTTCGCTCATGGACGGTCTCCCTCGGCGAGCCGCGTATAGGTCATCGGGGCCCGGATCTCGAATCCCAGCGACCGATAGAAGGCGATCGTGGCGTCATGCCCGGCGAAGGCATGCAGGAAGACCCCCTCGCCCGACGCGAGGATCTCGCCCGCCACCGCGCGCGACAGGCCCGCCGCATAGCCCCGGCCGCGCCAGTCGGGATGGGTGCAGACCCCGCTGAGTTCGGTGAAGCCGTCGACCCGCATCCGCCGACCGGCCATGGCGACCAGCCGGCCGTCCTGCCTGACCCCGATGAAGGGACCCAGCCGCCGCGTCGCCGACCGGAAGGGGCCGGGTTTCGTCAGGGTGGCCAGGGCCAGCATCTCCGGTGCATCGGCCTCGGTCAGGGTCTCGAAGGCGAGGTCGGGACCGCCCGGCGTCAGGGCGGTGGCCACCATCTGGACCAGGGGGATGCGGTCGACGACCGCGACGCCCGGCACGTCGAGCGCGGCCATCGCGCTGCCGGCCCGTTCGATCATTCCGGCCCCGGGATGGCGGAGCGCCAGCCCGGCCATGGCCGCGAGGCTTTCCGGCCTGGCGTCGGCGCCCGCGAGGAAGACGCCGACCTCCGGATCGATGCGCACGGCCCGGTCGTCCGAGTCCGCCGTGGCGAAGGCCGACAGTCGGGTCGTCAGGGCGTTCCAGACGGCGCGGTCCAGGGGGTGGGTCATGGCGAAGCTTTAGCGGGCGGTCGTCTCCGCGCCAGCCCCACGCCGACGTCGGGTCCGAAACCCGCTCATTCCCTTGTCATCCTCGCGAAGGCGGGGACGCGCTCAGCGCCAGAAACCGACGATCTTCTTGACCTCGTCGACCACCGGGTCGGCGATGGCGGCAGCGCGCTCGGCCCCGTCCTTCAGAACGCGGTCGATCTCGGCCGGGTCGTCCATCAGGCGGCGCATCTCGGCCGTGACGGGGGCCAGGGCCGCGACGGCCAGGTCGGCCAGGGCGGGCTTGAAGGCCCCGAAGCCCTGACCCGCGAACTGGGCGGTGACCGCTTCGCGCGTCGTGTCCGACAGGGCGGCATAGATGGCGATCAGGTTCCGCACCTCGGGCCGGTCATCCAGGACATCGCCCGGCGCGGGCATCACGCCCATGTCGGTCTTGGACTTCCTGATCTTGGCGGCGATGGTGTCGGCGTCGTCGGTCAGGTTGATGCGGCTCTGGTCCGAGGGGTCGGACTTGGACATCTTGGCGGCCCCGTCGCGCAGGCTCATGACCCGCGTCGCCGGCCCCTGGATCAGGGGCTCGGGCAGGGGGAAGAAGCCCGGGGCGTTGAAGTCGGTGTTGAACTTGGCGGCGATGTCGCGGGTCAGTTCCAGATGCTGCTTCTGGTCCTCGCCGACCGGCACCTCGGTGGCCTTGTACAGCAGGATGTCGGCGGCCTGGAGCACCGGATAGGTATAGAGCCCGACCGAGGAGCGTTCCTTGTGCTTGCCCGACTTCTCCTTGAACTGGGTCATCCGGTCCAGCCAGCCGAGGCGGGCGACGCAGTTGAGGATCCAGGCCAGCTCCGAATGGGCCCGAACGGCCGACTGGGGGAAGATGGTCGAGGTCGCGGGGTCGAGGCCCGAGGCGATGTAGGCGGCGGCGATCTCGCGCGTCTGGGCGGCCAGCAGGGCCGGGTCCTGCCAGACGGTGATGGCGTGCAGGTCGGCCACGAACAGGAAGCAGGGCGCGCCACTGTCCTGCAGGGCGGTGAACCGCTTCAGGGCCCCCAGATAGTTGCCCAGGTGCAGGGCACCCGAGGCCTGGATGCCCGAGAGGATACGGCGCGGGCCGGTGTAGGCGGGGGTGGTGGGCGAGGCGTCGGTCATCAATCCAGTCCGGTCGGGGCGGAGGCCCCCGGTTCACGCTTCAGCGTCGCCTTCAGTTCGGAGACGCTGACGGCGCGGAAAAGCACGATGCAGACGCCATACACAAGAGCGCCCGCGCCGACGACCGCGATCACCGCGATCTCCTTGGCGAACAGGATCCGGCTGAGGTCGCTGTAGAACAGGCTGGCGGGGATCAGGACGGCGGCCATGACGGCCGAGGCGGCCAGCACGCGCGAGAACCGTCCGACGAACCGGGCCGAGGGGGCCCAGACGTCCTCGCGGATCAGGGTGCCGCCCAGAAGCGCGACATTGATCCAGGCCGAGACGGAGGTGGCGATGGCCAGGCCCAGCACCCCGTCGACGCCGCTGCGGCTGAACCAGAAGAACAGGCCCGACCCCAGGGCGACGGTGACCACGACCGAGATGACGGCGAAGATCATCGGCCGGCGCGTGTCCTCGCGTGCGAAGAAGGGCGGGGTCAGGACCTTGGCGAGGACGAAGGCCGGCACGCCCCAGGCGAACTGGCGCAGCACGTCGGCGGTGCGGGCGGCGTCCAGGCTGGTGAAGGCCCCGCGCGTCACGGTCGCGTCGATGATGAAGAAGGGAATGACGAACAGGGCCACGGCGGCCGGCAGGGTGAAGGCCATCGACAGGGTGATGCCGTCGTCCAGCGTGCGTCGCCCGCCCTCGTGGTCGCCGCTGACGAAGGCCCTGGTCAGGCGCGGCACCAGGGCCAGGCCGATGGCGACGCCGACGAGGCCGAGCGGCAGCTGGTACAGGCGGTCGGCGTTGTACAGCACCGAACGCGCGCCCTCGTTCGAGCCGGTCAGCAGCTGGCTGACGACCGAGTTCAGCTGCAGGGCGCCGCCCGCCAGCACGCCGGGGATGGCCAGTTTCAGCGTGCGCGCGACGCCCGCCGTCAGCCGGGGCCAGGACAGGTTCAGCCGGATGCCGAGGCGCCGGACGCCCCACCACAGCAGGCCGGCCTGTATGACGCCGGAGACGGTGACGGCGGCGGAGACGGCCAGCAGCGTCGTCGGCTGGCTCATCGGGATCAGGCTGGGGGCCAGCAGGGGCACGAGGGTGCACAGGTTCAGAAACACCGGCACGCCCGCCGACAGGGCGAACCGGCCCGAGGTGTTGAGCACGCCGGACAGCAGCGACGCGATGGTCATGCAGGCCAGATAGGGCATGGTCAGCTGGGCGGCGGTGGTGGCCGCGAACATCACCCCGCTGTCGTCCTTCCAGGCCGACAGCAGGAGCGGCATGATCCAGGGCATGGCGATCTGCAGCAGGATGCAGAAGCCGGCCACGACCGCGAACATGAAGCTGAGGGCCTCGGACGCCGTGACGGCCGCTGCCTCGTCCCCGTCCCGCGCCCGCACGCCGCCGTAGATGGGCACGAAGGCCTGGGCGAAGGCCCCTTCCGCGAACAGCCGGCGGAACATGTTGGGCAGCATCAGGGCCGTGGTGAAGGCGTCCATCATCGGCCCCTGGCCGAACCGGGCCGACAGCACCAGGTCGCGCGCGAAGCCCAGGATGCGGCTGCCGAGCGTCAGCGTCGCCTGAACGAGCGTGTTGCGGGCCAGACTCATGGACGGAGGCTCATTCGGCAGACAGGCTCGCGGGGAGACATCCGCGCTTAGCGCGGTTCCGCGTCCGGCGAAATGGGCTTCCTGGGCCGCAGATCGGAGACGTCGCGGGCGCTGGCGCGGGCGGCGGTGATGCGCCGGCCCTGGGGCGGTTCGGGGGCGCGGTCCAGCACCGCCTCCAGCGCCGCATGGACCTCGTCCAGCACGGCCTCGGAGGTGATCTTCCGGCCCCTGGCGTCCGTTACATAGAAGCTGTCGACGGCCCGCTCGCCGAAGCCGGCGACATGGGCCGAGCGGATCGACAGGGCGTGGTCCGACAGGGTCCGCGACAGCTCGGCCAGCAGGCCCGGGCGGTCGGCACCGGAGACCTCGATCACCGTCGCCCCCTCGCTGGCCGAGGGGTCGATCATGACCACCGGGCGGACGTCGAACACGGCCCGGCGCGGCGAGGGCGCGGGCATGGCGGGCGGGGCGACCGGCGTCTCGCCCCGGGCCGCCGCCTCCAGGGCCGCGATCAGGGAGGTCAGGCGGCGCGGCTCGTCCTGGCCATAGGGCCGGTCGGCCCCGTCCTGGACCTGGAAGACGTCCAGCACCGTGCCGTCGGCGGCGGTGGCCACCCGGGCCCCGGCCACATCGGCCCCGGCGGCTGCGAGCACCGCCGTCAGATCGGCGAACAGGCCGGGACGGTCGCGGGCGGCGAGGGCGATCTCGGTCGTGGCCTCCATCGTGCCGGGCCCCTGACGGGCCTCGGCCGCGGCGCCAGTGGTGCAGGCCCGCGCCACCAGATCGGCATGGTCGGCCAGAGGATCGGCCCCCACCGCGTCCTCGCCCCGGAACAGGGCCTCGACCCGGCCGTACAGGGTGCGCATCAGCTGGCCCTTCCAGCTGTTCCAGACGCCGGGGCCCACGGCGCGGATGTCGGCCACGGTCAGGACCAGCAGCATGCGCAGCCGCTCCGGATCGCCCACGATCTCGGCGAAGGCCTGGACCGTCGCCGGGTCGGAGATGTCGCGCTTCTGGGCATAATCCGACAGGGCCAGGTGATGGCGGACCAGCCAGACGACGATCTCGATCCGCCGCGTCTCGATCCCCAGCCGCTCGCAGGCCCGGCGCGCGGCGATGGCCCCGTCTTCCAGCTGGCCGCGCTCGCCGCCCTTGCCGACGTCATGCAGCAACATGGCCAGCATCAGGGCCTCGGGGTCGGCGATCAGGTGGATCACCTCGCTGGCGAGGGGATGGTCGTCCCTCAGCTTGCCGCGCTGGATGTCGTTGATGATGCCGATGGCCTGCAGGGTGTGCTCGTCGACCGTATAGGCATGGTACATGTTGAACTGGGTCTGGCCGACGATCCGGCCCCATTCCGGCAGGAACCGGCCCAGCAGCCCGGCCTCGTTCATGATGGTCAGGACCCGGTAGGGCCGCTGGCCGTGGGCCAGGACGTGCAGCAGGGCGGCCGTCGCGCGCGGGTCGCGCCGCAGCCGGGGCGTCACCAGCGACAGGGCGCGGGTCACGGCGGAGAAGGCGTGGGGATGGACGTCCAGGTCGTGCTGGTCGGCGGTGACGAACAGGGTCAAGAGCTTGACCGGGTCCTCGGCGAAGACCTCCGGTCCCGTGATCGACAGCCGCCCGCCGTCCTCGATGAAGCCCGCGACGCCGAGGTCGCGCCGGCGCCCCGGGATCAGCCGCGACAGGCTCATGGTCTTCTTTTGATGCCGGGCCTCCAACGTGGCGCTCATGGCCCGGGTCAGGGCCCCGACGTCGCGGGCGACGAGGAAGTACCGGCGCATGAACCGCTCGACCGCCGGCTCGTCGCCCCGCCCGCGCCAGCCCATGCGCCGCGCGACCTCGGGCTGGAGGTCGAAGGTCAGCTTCTCCTCGGCGCGTCCGGCCGCCAGATGCAGGTGGCAGCGCACCCGCCACAGGAAGTCGAACGCCTCCTCGAAGGTGCGCCGCTCGCGGGCGGTCAGAAGCTCGTCCAGCACCTTGGCCCCGAGCGGGCTTTCCGGGGCCAGCGACCGGGCGATCCAGAACAGGGCGTTGAGGTCGCGCAAGGCCCCCTTGCCGTCCTTGATATTGGGCTCGACCCGGTAGCGGGTGGCCCCCGCCTTCTGGTGGCGACCGTCGCGCTCCTCCATCTTGGCGGCGATGAAGGGGCGGGGATCGGCATTGGTCACCATGCCCCGGAAGCGCCACAGGAAGTTCTCGGTCAGGGCGACGTCCCCCGCGAGGGGCCGCGCCTCCAGCAGGGCCGTGCGGATGGTCATGTCGGTCCGGGCCAGGCTCAGCGCCTCCTCCACCGACCGCGCTGACGACCCGACCTTCAGCCCCAGATCCCACAGGACGTAGAGCATGAACTCGGCCACCGTCTCGGTCCGGGCCGTGGTCTTCCACGGCCGGAGGAAGACGAGGTCGAGGTCCGAGAAGGGGGCCAGGACGCCCCGGCCGTATCCGCCGACCGCGATCAGGCTCAGCTTCTCGGCCTCGGTCGGATTGTGGGACGTATAGAGGGTCTCGGTCGTGAACCGCCACAGGGCGATTAGCAGGTCGTCGGCGGCGGCGGCGTACAGACGGGCCACCTCGACCCCCGGCAGGCCGTTGGCCAGTTTCGCCGCGATCTTCTCGCGCGCCGCGTCGTGGTGGGCCTTCAGGACCGCGGCGACGGCCGGGCGGACGCCCGGGCCCGAGACGATGGCGTCGAGGCGGGCGTCGAGGCTGTCGCTCACGGGCGGCTCAGACCCTTCAGCCGATACAGGGCCTCCAGCGCCTCGCGCGGGCTGAGCGCGTCGGGGTCCAGCGCGGCCACGGCGTCATCCAGCGCGGATGTCTGTGGCGGGGCCGGCGGCTCCATCACGGCGAACAGGGGCAGGTCGTCGAGCCTCCCCTGTGCCGCCTTTTCCGTCTCCAGCCGGTCCAGCACGGCGCGGGCGCGGGCGACGACAGCCGGGGGCACGCCCGCCAGCTTGGCCACCTGGACGCCATAGGACCGGTCGGCCGCGCCGGGCACGGCCTCATGCAGGAAGACGAGGTCGCCGTTCCACTCGCGGGCCCGCATGGACAGGTTGCAGACGTGGTCCAGCCGCTCCTCCAGCCGCGCCAGCTCGTGATAGTGGGTGGCGAACAGGGTGCGCGAGCGGTTCACGTCGTGCAGGGCCTCGGCGCAGGCCCAGGCGATGGCCAGGCCGTCATAGGTGGCCGTGCCGCGCCCGATCTCGTCCAGCACGATGAAGCTGGACGGCGTCGCCTGGGTCAGGATGGCGGCCGTCTCGACCATCTCCATCATGAAGGTGGAGCGGCCCCGCGCCAGGTCGTCGCCCGCCCCGACCCGGCTGAACAGCCGGTCGACGACGCCCAGCCGCATCGCCCTGGCCGGGACGAAACAACCCGCCTGCGCCAGCACCACCAGAAGCGCGTTCTGGCGCAGGAAGGTCGACTTGCCGGCCATGTTGGGCCCGGTGACGATCGACAGCCGCGCGCACCCTGCCCCGTCGCCGTCCAGTCTGCAGTCGTTCGGCGTGAAGGGGTCCCCCGCCTTCTTGACCGCCGCCTCGACCACCGGATGCCGCCCGGCCTCGACCGAGAACACGCGGCTGTCGTCGACCACGGGCCGCACCGCCCCGACCTCCTCGGCCCATTCGGCGAGGGCCGCGGTGGCGTCCAGTTCGGCGAGCGCATCGGCCACGGCCTGCAGCGGCCGCGCCAGGTCCTGCACCGTGCGCCGCCACACCTCGAAGGTCTCGCCCTCCATGGCGAGCGCCCGGTGCCCCGCCTGGCTGATCTTCGCGTCCAGCTCCGACAGCTCGACCGTCGTGAACCGCACCTGCGCCGCCAGGGTCTGGCGATGGATGAAGGGGCTCTCGGGCCCAGCCCGGAACAGGGGCTCGGCGTGTTTGGACGTGGTCTCGAGGAAATAGCCCAGCACCGCATTGTGCCGCACCTTGAACGGCACGCCGCTCTCGGCCACGGCCCGGGCCTCCAGATCGGCCACGACCCGGCGGCTGTCGTCGCGAAGCGTGCGCGCCGCGTCGAGCTCGGGCCGGAAGCCGGGCTTCACGAAGCCCCCGTCGCGCGCCAGATGCGGCGGCTCGTCGGCCAGACCCCCGGCCAGGTCCAGCATCAGCCGCGCCAGATCGGGCGACAGGGTCAGCCGGTCGAGACAGGCCACGATCCGCGCCGGCGGCCCGGTCAGGGGATCGGGCGAGAGGGTGAACAGGCCCGCCAGCGCCTCGGCGATCGTCAGGCCCGCCCGGATGGCCCCCAGATCCCTCGGCCCGCCCCGGCCCAGCGCCAGCCGCGACACGGCCCGGGCCACGTCGGCCGAGGCCTTCAGCCCGTCGCGCAGGTCCCGCCGCAGCGAGCGCCGCTCCAGCAGCCACTCGACCGCGTCGAGTCCATGGTTGATCTCGACGGGATGGCGCAGCGGCCGGGCGATCCGTTCGGCCAGGGCCCGCGCCCCGCCCGAGGTCACCGTCCGGTCCAGACAGGCCAGCAGCGACCCCTCGCGCTCGCCCCGCTGCGTCCGGTCGATCTCCAGCGAGAGTCGCGTCGCCGGATCGATGGCCAGGAAGCCCGCGTCCCCCGACCGCCGCGGCGGCGACAGGGCCGGGACCTTGCCGGCCTGGGTGGTCTCCAGATAGGCGGCGATCAGGCCCAGCGCCGAGACCTCCGCCTCCTCGAAGGCCCCGAACCCGTCCAGCGAGGCGACGCCGTACAGCCGGGCCACGCGTCCGCCCGCCGCCACCGGTTCGGCCACGGCCGAGGCCAGGGCCTGGACCACGCCGCCCGAGCCGTCGAGCGCGGCCTTCAGGTCCGGATCGGAAAACCCCTTGTCGGTGACCAGCACCTCGCTGGGGCGGAAGGCGGCCAAAGTCGCGCCGAGGTCGCCGATCTCGCAGGCGACGCAGTCGACCGCCCCGGCCGACAGTTCGACCACGGCCACGGCCGCGCGGCCCTTGCGGATCGCCACGGCCGCCAGCCGGTTCGCGCCCCGCGCGTCCAGCAGACTGTCCTCGGTCAGGGTGCCCGGCGTGACGACCCGCACGATGTCGCGCCGGACCACGGCCTTGGATCCGCGTTTCCGGGCCTCGGCCGGATCCTCCATCTGTTCGCAGATGGCGACCTTGAACCCCATGCGGATCAGCCGGGCGATATAGCCCTCGGCCGCATGCACCGGCATGCCGCACATCGGGATGTCCTCGCCCTGATGCTTGCCCCGTTTCGTCAGGGTGATGCCGATGGCGGCGGCCGCGACCTCGGCGTCCCTGAAGAACAGCTCGTAGAAATCGCCCATGCGGAAGAACAGGATCGCATCCGGCTGCGACGCCTTGGCCGTCAGGAACTGGGCCATGACGGGGGTCGCGCCCTCGAGGGCGTCGATCTTCGGGGGATGGGCGAGCGGGGCGTTCATGGCGTGGCGTCAAGGTGACGGATCGGAGGGGTTGTCTCAAGCAAATCCTCCCCCGTTCTTCACGGCGGAGGGGGACCGCGAGGCGGTAGAAGGGGCGGAAGTCAGCACCGTGTCCGGGGTCGCCCCCTCCACCCCCGCGCAAGTGCGCGGCGGTCCCCCTCCACCGCTACGCGAGGGAGGATGGATCTTGCGCAACCTCCGCTGCGCTGCGACAAGCCCGCCCAGGCGGTTAAGGGAACGCGGTCGAACACCGCGGCTGTGCCCGCAACTGTAGGCGGTGAGGCCGTCGTCCGGTCCGGGGGTTCGCTCCCGGCGTCACTGGAACCGCATCCGCGGGACCGGGAAGGCGAGGACGGCGATCGTTGACCCGCAAGCCAGGAGACCTGGCCGCCGACGTCGCTCGCCCGCTGTCCGGGACCAGACAGAGGCGTGGACCAACCCCTTTCCCGATGCGGAGAGGCCGTTCCGTCGAAGCGACCCGGTCTCGGAGCCGTCGTGAGCCCTGCTCGCGGCGGATTGGTCGCTGTTCACACGCCCGGCGCGCGCCGAAGCCGGGCCTGTCGGAGTTCTTTCGATGAAACGCCTGCTCCTTATCTCCACCGCGCTCGCGGCGGTCGCGGCCGCCTGCCCGTCGTTCGCCCAAGACCCTGCCGACGACACCCTGCCCTCCAACACCCTGCCCGAGGTGATCGTCACCGCCACCCGCCTGCCGGCCATCCAGCAGGACACGCCGGGCGCCCGGGTCATCGACAGCCGCGCCATCGAACAGCGGGGCGCGGTCTTCGCCGCCGATATCCTGACCGACATTCCCGGCCTGTCCGTCACGCGCTCGGGCCTCGGCGGCGTGGCCCAGGTGCGGATGCGGGGCGCCACGCCCGGCAAGACCCTGGTCCTGGTCGACGGCGCGCCGGTCAACGACGCGTCGGAGCCCAACGGCGCCTATGACTTCTCCGGCTTCGAACTGGGCGATATCGCGCGGGTCGAGGTCCTGTCGGGACCCCAGTCCTCGCTGTGGGGATCGGACGCCATCGGCGGGGTCATCGCCTTCACCACCCGCGAGATCGACGGCGTGCGCGCCGAGGCGGAGGCCGGATCGTACGGTACCCTGCGCCACCGCCTGGCGGCCGGGGTCGCCAACGATCGCTACGCCTTCGGGGCCTGGGTCTCGCACTACACCACCGACGGCATCTCGGTCGCCGACGCGGCCGACGGCAATCCCGAAAAGGACGGCTTCGACAGCCTGACGCTGGGGCTGAAGGGCCGCTACGCCGTGTCGGACGCCGTGAAGGTCGACGGGTCGGTGCGCTGGACGGATTCGGAGGCCGACATCGACGGCTTCCCGGCCCCGACCTATGACCTGGCCGACACCGCCGACACCACCGACAGCCAGTCCTGGTCGGGCGTCGTGGGGGTCAGCGTGACCGCGCTCGGCCTGTCGCACCGGTTCAGCGTCTCGGCCTCCGACATCGAGCGCGCGAACAATGGCGACTTCGCCTCGGTCTATCAGGCCGATCGCCAGGTCTATCGCTGGCAGGCCGATGGGGCGGCCCTGGGCGACCGCCTGGCCTATGCCTTCGGGGCCGAGCGCGAAGACACCGCCGGCAGCATCTCGACCGGGGCCTCGGTCGATCTGGGCACCTCCTCGGCCTTCGGCGTCGTCCGTTTCGACGCCACGGACGCGCTGAGCGTCACGGGCGGTCTGCGCTACGACGCCACGGACGATTTCGGCGAGAAGACCACGGGCCGGATCTCGGCGGCGTATGACCTGCCGGCGGGCTTCATCCTGTCGGGGGCTTACGGAACGGGCTTCAAGGCGCCGTCGGTCAGCCAGGCCGTCTGCGACTTCTGCTTCTCGTCGGTTCCGGTCCCGACCCTGCGGCCCGAGACCGCCGACTCGGTCGAGGGCGCGATCGGCTGGGCCTCGAGCGACGGCCGGATCGACGGCCGCGTCACGGTCTACCGGCTGAACGTGGAGGACCAGATCACCTATTTCACCGCGCCGATCACCTTCGACAGCTACTACATCAACATCGCCCAGGCCCGGACCGACGGGGTCGAGGCGGAGGCCCGCGCCCTGCTCGGGGCCGGATTCGACCTGACCCTGGCCTATGCTTACACGGACGCGGTGAACGCGACGACGGGGGCGCGCCTGCTGCGCGTGCCCGAACACGCCGGGTCCGCGACCCTGGGCTGGAGCGGCGAGCGGCTGTCGGGGGCGCTGACGATCCGGGCCGAGGGCGACCAGCCCGATTCCGGCGGCGTGCGCGAGGCCTTCGTGACGGCGAACCTGAATGCGGCGTGGCAGCTGACCGAGGTCGTCGCCCTGACGGCGCGGCTCGAGAACCTCGCCGACGAACGCTATCAGCAGGTGTTCGGATACGGAGAGCCGGGCCGGTCCGGCTACGTCGGGATCAGGCTGCGGTACTAGACATCCTCCCCCGTTGGGGGAGGTGTCCCGAAGCGAAGCGTAGTGACGGAGGGGGCTCACCGCGAACACGGTGTTTGGGGCTGGCCCCCTCCACCCCCGCGCAAGCGCGCGGCGGTCCCCCTCCCCCTTAGGGGGAGGAGCGGATCAGGCTGCGTTACTGATCCGCGACAGGGAGCCGGTCGTGAAGGCGGCCGGCTCCGACAGGGCCAGCGCCTCCCAGTCCAGATCGGGCCGGGGGGCGTGGGCGGCGGCCAGGACCGCGCGGAGCTCGGCGGCCGAGGCGACGCTGGCCACGACGGCGGCGACCGGCGGCAGGCCGAGGCAGAAGGCGAGCGCCGCCTGCATCGGATCGATCCGGGCCTCGGCCAGGCGACGGCGCGTGCGCGACAGGGCCACGCCCTGGTCGGCCAGATGGGCGGGCAGGGTCTCGCGGCTGGCGAACAGCAGGCCGCGCGCGAAGACCGAGGCCACGTGAACGTCGACGCCGAGGCCCGCAAGGTCGGACAGGACCCCCTCGGTCACCGGCCGCTGGTCCAGGATATTGCAGGCGATCTGCACCACGTCGGGCTGGTAGCGCCGCGCCAGCAGGGTCGGCCCGTCCTCCATGGTCGCCAGAAAGCCGATGCGGCGGTACAGGCCGCGATCCTTCAGCGCCATCATCCGGTCCCACAGGGCCCGTCCCTCGGCTCCGGCCAGATCGGTCGCGCCGGACACCAGAAGCGTATCGCCGCGCGGCAGACCCATCCGCTCCAGCGAACGTCGGGCGCGGGCCTCGACCCGGTCGAGCCCTTCGGACAGGGCGACGGTGCGGACGGTGACGGCGAAGGGGGACGGGAAGGGCCAGGCCTGACCCAGCAGACGCTCGGCGTCGCCGGTCGGCCGGGTGGCGACGATCGAGACCCCGGAGTCGGCCGCCGTCTGCAGCAGAGTCCGCATCGCCTCCTCGCGCGCGCCGACGGGCGCGGGCAGGGCACGCTCGGGCTCGGTCACGACCGCCAGGGCGAGCTTCGCGACCGGAGAGGGACGGGAGGAGGACATCACCGGTCGATAGTGACCGGCAAAGTTTAAGGGAGGCTGAGGGAGACCCTTACGGAGTGTTACCGGGGTAACGGCGATCGGTGCCTGGGCGCGGGGCCCGGGGGAGGGATTAGGGATTAGGGACTAGGGATTGGGGATCAGGGAGCAGGCAGCCGGGTCACCGGCGCACGGACACGCCAACCGGTCGTGCCCGTGGCGCACAGCAGGCGGACCTGCCCACCGCCTCTCTCCCCCAAATGCTGCAGCGCGGCGGAACCGCCACGGAGCAGTGGCGTTCAGCCGACAAGCCCCCTATTTATGGCAAAGCTGCAGCAACGGAGTGCGATCATGGCCACCAGCAAGGCGCGTGAAGACATCAAGAACGACCTGAATACGCTCAAGGAAGACCTGAAGGTCGGCGCGCGCGAGGAAGCCGCCAAGCTGAAGGCCAAGGCGTCGGAAACCGAAGCCCGCCTGCGCGAGAAGGCTGCCGAGGCCGACGCCCGCGTGCGCGAGCGCGCCGACGAACTGCGCGAACAGGCCCGCGGTTATTACGACCAGGCCCGCGTCCGCAGCCGGGAATACTATGACGACGCTTCGGAGCGTCTCGACGAGGCCCAACGCTACATCACCGAGCGGGTGCAGGAGCGCCCCGTCCAGTCCACCGCCATCGCCCTGGGCGTCGGCGTGGTGCTCGGTCTCCTGCTGGCCGGTCGTCGTCGCTGATGCTCGGCAAGGGGCTTGTTAAGAAGCTGTCGGCGGCCTTCGTGGTCGCCGGCTGCGCCTTCGTCGCCGTCGTCGCCCTGGGTGCAACGCTCTACTATGCGCTGGCCCTGGTCTTGCCGCCCCTGGGCGCCGCGGCCATCACGGCCGGAGCTTTCGCCCTGGTCGCCGTGATCGTGGCCATGGTATTCCTCGGCGTCGGTGGCGCTTTCGAGGAAGAGGCGGAAGAAGAGCCCGAAGGTCTCGGTGGCCGGGCCTATGCCCTGTTCCGCTCGCGTCCCATCCTGGGCACGGTCGCCGCCCTCGCCGGCGGCTGGATCTTCCTGCGCAATCCCGCCCTGGCCACCATGGTGGCCGCGGCCTTCACAGAGAAATCGCACGGTCGTTACCGGCGCTGAACGGAACGGACTGCCTCGCAGAACATTGATTGGAGAGGCGGCGTCGTGGATGGCGACGCCCTTCAACCACTCTTCAAAGGGAGGCTCGTCCATGCTCCGCTGGGCTCTTATATTTCTCGTTCTGGCGCTGGTCGCGGGTGCCCTCGGTGCCGGTGGCGTCGCGGGCCTGTCGATGAACATCGCCTACGTCCTGTTCGTCGTGTTCCTGGTCCTGATGGTGATCTCGTTCTTCACCGGCGGACTGCGACGCGGCCCCCGCACCTAGTCTCGCGACAGGCGCAAAACGATCAAAGCCGCGATCCTTCGGGATCGCGGCTTTTTTCTTGGCGTCAGGTCATCGCTGCTTCGAGGGTGCCCGGGTTTTTCGGGTCGGGGGCGGACTCGGTGTGGCGCGTGTCCTGGCGCCGCGGCAGCCGCCAGCTCTGGGCCGGCTTGAAGGCCTGACCGTCCCAGGCGATCGCCGTGACCACGATCTCGTGGGCCGACCATTCGATCTGGTTGAAGCTGGGCGGGGTGCCGCGCTCGCGCTTGGACAGGGTCCCGCAGCCCACCGCGTAGGAACAGCGGTCCGACAGGTCGATCGGGATGGCGAAGGGCACGTGGACGTGGCCCGTGGTGATCAGATCGACCCCGGCCTCGGCGAAGATCTCGGCCGCGGCGTCGCCGCGTTTCACGTCACCCGTCATGGGCGTGCCGATCATCTCGATCAGGGGGTGGTGGCAGGCGAGGATCCGCAGCGCCCCCACCGGGGCCTGACGCAGGGCCTCGGCGGCGCGGCGGGTCTGGTCCAGATCGATGACGCCCTTGGACCAGTTGGCCCGGGCCTGCCAGCCGCGCGCGGTGACGACGCCCCGGACCATCACATTGTCGGAGACGAATTCGCCGTCGTGGGCCGGGTGACCGGTCGCGTCCTCGAACGCCTTCCAGGGCCGGAACAGCCGCGCCCCCAGACTGTAATAGGGCACGTCGTGATTGCCGACGATGACGAAGCGCGGCGTCGGCATGGCCCGGATCCATTCCCCGGCGGCGGCGAACTCGTCCGGCAGACCTTTTTGCGTGATGTCGCCCGTGATCAGGATCAGGTCGGTGGGCGTGGCGTGCGCGTACTCGAGCGCGGCGGCGCAGGCGTGGGGATGTTCGACGCCGAAATGGACGTCGGAAAACTGGAGCAGGCGGCCTGTTCTCACCGGTCGATCCCCCCGGACACAGGGCGCATCAAACGGTGTCTCCCTGAGGCTCGCGCTCGGGGGCAAGGGCCTGCCAAGCCTTCGGGATGAACGTCACCATCGTGTCGTGATGCAGCAGGGTGGGCTCTCCGTCCAGCACGGCCGGGATCTTGGACCGGGCGCGGATGCGGATTTTTTTCGCAGCCTGGGTCATGACCGACGGATCCTGGCGCCAGTCGCTGAACAGGGCCGTGGCGGCCAGACGGAAGGCCTGGGCCGCGTCGGCCGGGTCCATGGCCGCAGCCTCCAGCCCGACGGGCTCGTCCATCGCCTTGGAGATCATGGGGCTGATCAGGGCCAGGGCCTCGCTGCGCCGCGCCTTGCCACCGTCCAGCTCGACCCGGATCTTGCCCGAGAAGGCGCGCTTCAGCGCCCGGCGGCCATAGGTCCAGGCCAGGCTGAGCTTGCCGGTGCGCATCGCCTCGCGCGCCGGAGCCCACAGGGCCGGGGAGCCGAAGATCCCGGCGCAATAGAAGGACTGGCCCTCGACGATCCCGCCCGACACGCACTGCGGCGACCCGTTTTCCAGCGCGTCGCGCAGCGCCAGCTTCCAGTCGGCGGTACCGTACAGGGCCTTGGGCAGCATGTTCATGGTCCCGCCCGGCAGGGGGGCGACCAGCGGTCCCTTCGGCCCCGCCTTCGACGCCGCGGCCCGCGCCGTGCCGTCGCCGGCCAGGACGAACAGCACGTCGGGTTTCGAGGCCAGGGCCGCGTCGATCTGCGCATCCATCGTGGATCCGACCAGTTCGACGATCTCCGCCTCGCACGGATAGTCGGCCATGATGGCCTCGACCTCGGCGACCGCCCGGGGTCCGACCGAGCCGGACAGGGTGTTGACCAGGATCACCACGCGCGAGATCGCGACGTGGGGCGTCAGGACGCGCGGCTCCGCGACGGCCTCGACAGGCGCGGTTTCAGGCAGGTCCATGGACGCGGACGCGGGGGTGATGGTGTCGCTCATCACGCCCGAACGCGCCTGTCCCACCCGCGTTCCGGCCAAGCGTGACTATTGCGCCTTCAGCGCGTCCGCCGTGGTCGCCGCGCCGGCCTGGACGGCGTCGCCGGTCTTCTCCGCCGCAGCGCCCGCCTTTTCGGCGGCAGTGTCGGCGGCTTCCGGGGCCTGACCGACCAGACCCCGCGCGGACGCGACACCGGCGGTGATCCAGCCGTCCATCATGGCCCCGCCCTCGGCCAGCGACTTCTCCTTGATGCCCAGGACCGCGGTCAGGACGCCGAACAGGGCCAGCAGGGTGACCAGCAGGCCGACGAATCCGCCCCCGCCGCCGCCCGACCGGCGCTTCGTGCGGGCCCAGACCGGGCTGACGTGATCGTCCGACATACGGACCGGTTCAGGAAAGCGCATTGAAAACCCCTCGGAAACGCTGACGTGTTCGAACCTGCGCCCCTCGCGCGGCCCGCTTCAGCCTATGTCATCGTTAACTTGCAGCATAGGCGCGGAACCTGAGCCATAATCCAGCGTTCTCGCTTTCGGGGCGAACATCAGGAATGAAGGACACATCCATGAAGACGGCAATTATCGCGATCGGCGTCGCCGGCCTGCTCGCATCGGCCTGCGCGACCGATCCCTACGGCAACAGCACCTCCAACCAGACCGTCCGCCAGGGCGCGATCGGTGCCGGTCTCGGTGCCGTGGCCGGTGCCATCATCGGCAACAACGTCGGCGGCGGCAACGCAGCGACCGGAGCCCTCATCGGCGGCGCCCTCGGCGGCACCGTCGGCGCGGTCCGCGGCTCGCAAGCCGACCGCAACAACCAGCAGCGCTACCGCGACAACCGCGGCCAGTACTACTACTGCTACGACAACAACCAGAACGAGTGCTACTGGGAAAACGGTCAGCGCCGCTACTAGGCTCTGACGACGACTGACGATTCTCAGGGCGGCTCGTCGAACGACGGGCCGCCCTTTGCTTGAGCGAACACAGGGACACAGGGCAATGATGACGACGCAGAAGATCCTTCTGGCAGCCACGCTGGGCGCGGTGGGCCTGTCGGCCTGTTCGATGGGGCCCCGGTTCATGGATCGCGACGCTCTGGTCACCACGCCCGACGCCTGCGCCGCCAAGCGGTTCGACGTCTATTTCAACGAGAACCAGGACCGGCTGACCAGCCCGGCGCTGGAGGCGATCGGCCTGACGGCGACCCAGCTACAGGGTTGCCGCATCACCTCGGTCAAGGTTTTGGGTCTGGCCAGCGCGAGCGGCGCGGCCGATGCGAACCTGGATCTGTCCGAACGCCGGGCCCTGGCTGTCGCCGAGGCCCTGACGGCCGCCGGCTGGCCTGCGCCCGCCTTCGAGCTGGCGGCGGCGGGCGATTCGGGTGCCACCACGCCCGACGGCGTGCTGGAGCCGCTGCGGCGCCGCACCGAGGTCCTGGTCGAGGCCGCGCCCCTCTAGAGTTTTCCGCGTCCGTGCTCGACGACGCCCAGGGCGTCGGCGAGGCGGACCTTGGCTGACCCGCGCGGCAGGGGCTTTGGCTGGCTGTCGTGCGGGGCCCATCCGGCCAGATTGACGATCTCGAAGGTCGCCGGGATGCGGCCGTCCGGCTCGCCGTAGCGCTCGGCGTACAGGGCGGCGGCGCGGGCGAGGATGCCGCGCGTCAGCGGCCGGGTAGACCCCGCCAGCACATTGGTCTCGCCCATGGCGCGCAGGTCGCGGATCAGGCCGAACAGGTCGCGGTACCGGACCGTCAGACGGTCGACATCGGCCACCGGCAGGGCGAACCCGGCCCGCTGCAGCAGACCCGCGCCGTCGAACCCGTCGGCGAAAGGCGAGACCCGGGCCTGCGCCCCGCCCCGCTCCGCCAGCTCGGCCTCGGTCAGCACGGCCCGCAGCTCCTTCAGTGTCCCCGCCCCCAGAAGGGTGCCGAGGAACAGGCCGTCGGGCTTCAGCGCCCGCCGGATCTGGCTGAGCGCGCCCGGCAGGTCGTTGGCCCAGTGCAGGGTCATCAGGGAGACGATCAGATCGACGGATCCCTCCGCCACGCCCAGCGGCCGCAGGCCCGGGGCCGCGCGGTAGCTGTCGGGGTCCGCCCCCGGCATCCCGACCCGCCCGGCTGCGTCGCTCCCGGCCAGGGCCGCCGCGAACACGCCCGTATGCGCCGAGAGGTCGACGACGGCGGGAAATGGACGCAAGGTGGCCTCGAGACTGAGAACAGCGTTCTCTGCCGCGCGGCGGTGCAGGAAGTCGGCCTGGGCGAACATTCCGCCGGAGCGCGCCAGACGCAGGGCGCGGCGCGCGGGATCGAAGATGACGGGGGGGCCGGAAGCGGTCATGGGACGTCAGGATGGGGACTGGAGCGACCGATGGGAAGCGGCGCGTGCGCGCGCCGTGATCGGACTGACCGGTCTGGGGCGCGGACTGGCCGATCTGGTCCTGCCGCCGATGGCGCACGACAGCCGCGAGGCGACCCAGGCCGCGGGCCTGACCGCCGACGCCTGGAACCGGGTCGCGTTCCTCGAGGACCCGGTCTGCGACGGATGCGGGGCGGCCTTCGAATACGACGGCGGCGATTTTGCCTCTGAGCGTTGCGCGGCCTGTCTGGCTTCGCCCTATCGCTTCACGCGGTGCCGCGCCGCCTGCGTCTACGACGACGCGTCGCGGGGTCTGATCCTGAAGTACAAGCATGGCGACCAGCAGCAGTTCGCAGGCCTGTTCGCCCGCTGGCTGGGCCGGGCGGCGGCCCCCCTGATCGAGCAGGCCGATGCCGTCGTGCCCGTGCCGCTGCATCCCGCCCGGCTGCTGGCGCGCCGGTTCAACCAGGCGGCCGAGATCGCGCGTCCGCTGGCCCGCTCCGCGCGCCTCGATTATCTGCCCGACGCCCTCCAGCGCACGACGCGGACGGCATCCCAGGGCGGCCGCAGTGCCCGCGGCCGGCGGCTGAACGTGAAGTCCGCCTTCGATCTGACCGAAACCGGGGCGCGCCGCGTCCGGGGGCGACGCATCCTGCTGGTCGACGACGTGCTGACGACGGGCGCCACCGCCGAGGCCTGCGCCACCGCCCTGCTGGACGGCGGAGCCCGCGCTGTCGATCTGGCGGTGATCGCGAGGGTGCGAACCGCGCGCGAAGTCCCTAGATAGTCCCCACACCCCCCAGTTTTCGGAGCTTCCCCATGGCCGACGTCATCCTCTACACCAAACCCGGTTGCCCCTATTGCCACGCCGCCATGGCGCTGCTGGACAGGAAGGGCGTCGACTACACCGAGATCGTCGCTTCCAACGATCCGGCCAGGAAGGCCGAGATGGTCGAGAAGGCCGGCGGCAAGGCCACCTTCCCGCAGATCTTCATCGATGGAAAACATATCGGCGGGTCCGACGACATGAGCGCCCTCGACCGCCGTGGCGGGCTGGATCCCCTGCTGGCCGCCTGATGTCGTCCAGCCTGCCCATCGCCCTGATCCAGACGCGGACGCCGGCGACGGCGCAGGCCGCCTTGGCCCATGTCGAACCCCTGATCCGCCAAGCGGCGGACGGGGGGGCGAAGCTGATCCTGACGCCGGAGGGCACCAACCTGCTGGAGCAGCGGCGGGACCGCCGGGGGCTGGCGGTCACCGACGAGGATCAGGACGCGGCGGTGATCGGTCTGCGGCATCTGGCCGCCGAGCTCGGCGTCTGGCTGCTGATCGGCTCGGCCATCGTGAAGTCCGGCCATGCGGGCGACGACCGGGCGGCCAACCGGTCGCTGCTGATCGATGCGAACGGCACGATCGTGGCGCGCTATGACAAGCTGCACGTCTTCGACGTCGATCTGGCCAATGGCGAGACCTATCGGGAAAGTTCGACGATCCGCCCGGGCGACGGGGCCTGCGTCGCGGGCACGCCGTGGGGCCGGATGGGCCTCACGATCTGCTACGACGTGCGGTTCCCGCACCTGTTCCGCCAGCTGGCCAGGGCGGGGGCCTGCATGATCGCGGTGCCCGCCGCCTTCACCGTGCCGACCGGAGAGGCGCATTGGGAGACCCTGCTGCGCGCCCGCGCCATCGAGACCGGAGCCTTCGTCCTGGCCCCGGCCCAGGGCGGCACGCACGAGGACGGCCGCAGGACCTGGGGCCATTCGATCGTCGTCGGTCCGTGGGGCGAGGTGATCGCGAAGCTGGACCATGACGAGCCGGGCGTGCTGCACGCCACGCTCGACCTCGCAGCGGTCGAGGCCGCCCGGACTTCGGTGCCCCAGCTGCGGCACGACCGGGACTTTGCGCCCCCCGGAGACCCGACGTGATCCGCTATGCCCTGAGGTGCGAGGCCGATCATCCGTTCGAGGCCTGGTTCGGATCGTCCGGCGACTATGACGATCAGGCGGCCCGCGGCCTGGTCGAATGCCCGTTCTGCGGGTCCCGCAACGTGGCCAAGCAGATCATGGCCCCTGCCGTCTCGGGCACCCGCAAGGCGGCGCCCGCCGTCGAAATGGCCCGGGTCCAGACCATGATGATGCAGGCGGCGCGCGAGGTGCGCAGCCATGTGGAGGCGAATTTCGACTATGTCGGCGACACCTTCGCCCGCGAGGCGCGCGCCATCCACGAGGGCCAGTCCGAAAAGCGCGAGATTTACGGCGAGGCTACGCCCGCCGAGGTGAAGGCGCTGAAGGCGGACGGCGTGCCCTGCGCCGCCCTGCCCCCCGCGCCGCTCGATCCGGCCAAGGTAAACTGATGGCGGGCGGCTGGCGGCCGATGCTTGCCGAGGATCTGGACCGGGTCGCGGAGATCGCCGCCGTCGGCTTTCCCGACCATTTCGAGGGCCGGGACTGTTTCGAGAACCGGCTGGCGCTGAGCCCGGCGGGCTGTTTCGTGCTGCAGACGGCGCAGGGGCTGGAGGGCTATCTGGTCGCCTACCCGTGGCGCGTGGATGCCGCGCCGCCCCTGAACACCCTGATCGAGACGATCCCCGGGGATGCGGGCGTGATGTACCTGCACGACCTCGCCCTGACCCCGGCGGTCCGGGGCCAGGGCTGGTCGAGGCCGGCCGTCGCCGCGGTGCTCGATCTGGCGCAGGCCGGCGACTGGCCGACGGTGGCCCTGGTCGCCGTCAACGATGCGGCCGGCTTCTGGCGCGGACACGGCTTCGCGGTGCGCGAGGCCCCGGGCATGGCGGACAAGCTGGCCAGCTACGGCCCGGACGCCCGCTACATGACCAGGCCGGTCTAGGCCGTTCGTCCGCTAAGTTGGCGCGCGGTGTCGCATGGGTTCATCACGGCGAACACAGCGGGGTCACGGAGGGCACGACGGGACCGAGCGGTTGTCGGGGTCGTCGCTCGCCCCTGACGCTGAAAAGACAGAAGGGGCGGCGTCGCCGCCGATCCTCTCTTCCAAGACGTCACGCCCGAAGGAGGGGATCGGCGATGGCACCGCAATCTTGATCCCGTCGTGTTCGCTGTGACCCCGCTGTGCTCGCTGTGATGAACCTCTGCTGGACATCCACGCGTCGACTGACGCGCCGACTGCTCTAGTTCCGGGTCCAGCCCTTCTCGGCCATGCAGGCGCGGAAGGCGTCGCGGCCCTCGGTGCGTTCGTCGCAGTCGGCGCGCGCCGCGTCGAAGGGCTGGGCGTTGTTGCCGTGCCAGGCCGCGTCGTCGCTGTCGGCGTCGATCACGGTGATGCAGCCCGAGGTCATCAGGGCGGCCGACAGGCTGGCGAGGATCAGAAGACGTTTCATGGCAGGCTCCATTGGATCAGAGCCTATCGATGCCATCCGGGGTCGCTGAAATCCCGTTACGAACCCGACATGTAGGTGAATTCGCGGTAAGGTGAAGCTTGAGCCGTGAGCGTGAGTCACGCTTTCGACGGGCCCACGATGTGGGCCCGTCTCAAACGATCAAGCTCTAGGCCTTCGTCGCGACCATCATGTAATTGACGTCGGCATCGGCGCTTTCGCTCCAGCGGTCCGACAGCGGGCTGTAGACCAGGCCATAGGGGCCGCTGACCGCGACCGGCTCGGCCGACAGCATCATCCGGATCTCGTCCGGCTTCACGAACTGGCGCCAGTCGTGGGTCCCGGCGGGCACCCAGCGCAGGATATACTCGGCCGCGACCTTGCCGAGGGCCAGCGACTTCAGCGTGCGGTTCAGGGTCGCCACGATCAGGATGCCGCCGGGGGCGACCAGCCGGGAACAGGCCCGCAGGAAGCTTTCCGGGTCGGCCACGTGCTCGATGATCTCCAGCACCAGGACGACGTCGAACGGCCCTGCCCCCTCGGCCTCCACCTGTTCGACGGTGGCGGCGCGATACGCGATGTCCAGACCCTGTTCGGCGGCGTGGGCCCGGGCGGTGCCGATGTTCTCGGACGAGGCGTCGATGGCCGTGACCGCGAACCCCATCCGCCGCATCGGCTCGGCGATCAGGCCGCCGCCGCAGCCGATGTCGATCAGGCTCAGGCCCGCGAAGGCCTCGCGTTTGGCAGGATCGCGAAGGAAGCGGTCGGCGACGTGGTCGCGGATGAAGGACAGCCGGGCCGGATTGAACCTGTGCAGCGGGGCGAACGGCCCGCGCGCGTCCCACCATTCGGCCGCCTGGGCCGAGAAGCGGGCGACGTCGGCGGGGTCGATACTGGCCCCTTCGGCACGATCGGCGTCGATATCGGCAAAGTCTTGCCCCGTTTGGGGTTTGCGCCCGGACGAGGGGTCGGTAGAAGCGGCCATGGCGCAAGGGTGAACCCCTTTTGCCCCCACCATGCAAGACCGGGATTTCCGCCACGATGACGCGGGCACTATGACAGGACGGGCGGCCAAGCGACTGGTGATGAAGTTCGGCGGCACCTCCATGGGCGACCTGGAGCGGATCCGCCGGGCCGCGCGCATCGTCGCCGCCGAGGTCCGGGCCGGACATTCCGTGGCCGTCGTCGTCTCCGCCATGGCGGGCAAGACCAACGAACTGGTGGCCTGGACCGACGGGGCCGGGGCGGCCGCGCCCGGCCTGCCGCTGTCGGACGACGAATACGACGTGGTGGTCGCCTCGGGCGAACAGGTGACCTCGGGCCTGCTGGCCCTGACCCTGCGCAACATGGGTCTGAACGCGCGCAGCTGGATGGGCTGGCAGATTCCCATCCTGACCGACGAGGACCATGCCCGCGCCCGCATCGTCGACGTGCCGGGCGAGGTCCTGGGGGCGGCGCTGGATGCCGGAGAGATCGCGGTGGTGCCGGGCTTCCAGGGCGTGTCGCCCTCGGGCCGGATCACGACCCTGGGCCGCGGCGGGTCGGACACCTCGGCCGTGGCGGTGGCGGCGGCGCTCGGCTGTCCGTGCGATATCTACACCGACGTCGACGGCGTCTACACCACCGACCCCCGCATCGAGAGCCGGGCACGGCGGCTGGAGAAGGTCTCCTACGAGGAGATGCTGGAGATGGCCTCGCTGGGGGCCAAGGTGCTTCAGACCCGCTCGGTCGAGCTGGCCATGGCCAAACAGGTCCCGGTGCGGGTCCTGTCCAGCTTCATCGAACCCGACGAACACGGCGTCCTGCCCGCCAAGTCCGGCACGCTCATCTGTGACGAGGAAGAAATCGTGGAAAAACGCATCGTGTCCGGCGTGACCATGAGCCGTGACGAGGCCCGGATCACCCTGCTGGGCCTGTCCGACCGGGTCGACGCCCCCGCCGACGTCTTCACCCGCCTGGCCGAGGCCAGCGTCAACGTCGACATGATCGTTCAGTCCCAGGCGCGGACCGAAGGGGCGGTCAACCTGACCTTCACCACCGGCCGCCGCGACGCTGCCCGCGCCGCCGACCTGATGCGCGCGCACCAGGCCGACATCGGCTTCGAGGAGATCCGCGTCGACGAGGACGTGGCCAAGGTCTCTGTGGTCGGCGTCGGCATGCGCAGCCACGCCGGCGTGGCCCAGACCATGTTCCGCGCCCTGGCCGACAAGGGGGTCAAGTTCCAGGCCATCTCGACCTCGGAGATCAAGATCTCGGTCCTGATCGACGCCGCCTATGCCGAACTGGCCGTCCGCGCCCTGCATTCGGCCTATGGCCTGGATGCTGTATAGCCTTCGGTGAATCCTCACCCTATCTCGGGAGAGGACAGGGAGAGCGGATGCCGATAGCGGGCGGAACGATGACGAGGGGGCCGCGCGTCCTCCTGCGCCAGATCCGCGAGGCCATGGCCGACGGCGGCCCGGCCCAGGGGCGTCTGGACGTCGTCGTCACCACCATCGCCCAGTCGATGGTGGCCGAGGTCTGCTCCATCTATCTGCGACGCGCCTCGGGCGAGCTCGAGCTGTTCGCCACCCACGGCCTGAACCGCGACGCCGTCCACGCCACCCGCCTGAAGGCCGGCGAGGGTCTGGTGGGCGAGGTCGCGCGCATGGCCCAGCCGATCAGCCTGTCGGACGCGCCCAACCACCCCAGCTTCTCGTATCGGCCGGAAACGGGCGAAGACCCCTATCACGCCTTCCTGGGTGCCCCCCTGCTGCGCGGCGGCCGTGCCATCGGCGTGCTGGTCGTCCAGAACAAGTCCGAGCGCCGCTACGACCCCGACGAGGTCGAGGACATCCAGACCATCGCCATGGTGCTGGCCGAGACCGTGGCCTCGGGCGAACTGCTGGCGCAGGAGGAGCTGCGCGACATCGAGGTCGCGCCGCACCGTCCCGAACGCATCAAGGGCCAGAGGTTCGCCGAGGGGCTGGCCTTCGGTCACGTGGTTCTGCACGAGGCCCCCCTGCCGCCGGAGCGACTGCTGGCCGAGAACCAGCAGGTCGAGGAGATCCGCCTGCGCGAGGGGCTGAACACGCTCAAGGCCTCGATCGACGCCCTGCTGGACGGGGGCCAGGGCAAGCTGGCGGGCCAGTCGTTCGAGGTGCTCGAGACCTACCGGATGTTTGCCGATGACCGGGGCTGGAACCGGTCGCTGGAAGAGGCCGTGCGGGGCGGGCTGACGGCCGAGGCCGCCGTGGACCGGGTGCGCAACGAACACCGCGCCCGCTTCGCCCAGGCGCGCGACCCCTACATCAAGGAACGGCTGCACGACTTCGAGGACCTGGCCAACCGGCTGCTCCGCGTTCTGGGCGGCGAGAAGCCGGGCCAGCGGGCGCTGCCCGACGACGCCATCCTGGTGGCCCGCAACCTGGGGCCCGCCGACCTGCTGGAGTATCCGCGCGACCGGATCCGCGGCCTCTTGATGGAGGAAGGCTCGGCGGCCAGCCATGCCGCCATCGTGGCCCGGGCGCTGCAGATCCCCTGCGTGGGCCGCCTGCAGGGCATCCGCGACCGGCTGAGCGAAGGCGATCTGGTCATCGTCGACGGCGAGACGGGCGAGGCGCATCTGCGGCCCCGGCCCGACATGCTGGAATCGGTGCAGTCGCGCATGGCGCTGCGCGACCAGCGCCAGGCCGAGTTCGCCAAGCTGCGTGACGTGCCGGCGATCACCGCCGACGGGACCCGCATCACCCTGCTGACCAATGCCGGGCTCGCGGTCGATCTAGAGAACCTCGACGCCACGGGGGCCGAGGGCATCGGCCTGTTCCGCACCGAGTTCCAGTTCATGGTGTCGGAGGAACTGCCCCGGCTGAACTCGCAGACGGCGCTGTACAAACTGGTGCTGGACGCCGCCGGCGACCGGCCGGTGACCTTCAGGACGCTCGACATCGGGGGCGACAAGGTCCTGCCCTATATGGAAACCAGCGAGCGCGAGGAGAACCCGGCCCTGGGTCGCCGCGCGATCCGGCTGGGTCTGGACCGGCCGTCCCTGCTCCGGCTCCAGCTGCGCGCGCTGCTGGCCGCGGGCGCGGGCCGCGAGCTGCGGGTCATGTTCCCCATGATCGCCACGGTGGACGAGTTCCGGGCCGCGCGCGAACTGGTCGACGTCGAATGCGAATGGGCGCGCCGTCGGGGACGGCCCCTGCCGGCCCGGCTGAGGGTCGGGGCGATGATCGAATGCCCCAGCCTGCTTTGGCATCTGGACGCGCTTCTGCCCCTGACGGACTTCGTCTCGGTCGGGTCCAACGACCTGTTCCAGTACATGTACGCCGCGGACCGGACCAATCCGCTGGTGTCGGATCGCTACGACGCCCTGTCGCCCCCGGCGCTGCGGGCCCTGCAGTCGATCCAGAAGGCCTGTGCCGAGACCGGCACGCCGGTGTCCGTCTGCGGGGAGCTGGCGGGGCGTCCGCTGGAAGCCTTCGCCCTGATCACCCTGGGATTCACGCGGCTGTCGGCCCCGGCCGGGGGCGTCGGACCCGTCAAGCGGATGATCCTGTCGGCCGATCTGGTCGCGGCCCGGCGCAGCATGGCGAACCTGCTGGGATCCTCGGCGGGCTCGATCCGCAACGAGATCGAAAGTCTGGCCCGGAAGTTGAACGTCGGTTTGTGAGGCGTCCCCGTCCGGGACGCCAACACGCTTAACAAGACGTTGATACGGCAACCGAAATGGGTTATCCACAAGACGATACGCGGGGGCCTCCGGGGGGAGGCGGTCACTGTCATACCCACATGGTAGGCGATGACTGGTTGAGTACGACGTCGGCTCTCAGGACGACGTCGAGTATGGGGTCAGGCGTCATGGCGCTGGATACGGGGACTGTCCCCGACGAGTTTCGGGCCCACCCGGACTGGAAGGACCCCGTGCCCTCCATCACGGATGCAGCGACTCTGGGCTCCGGCCTGCGCAAGGCCCGCGAGCTGTCGGGCCGGTCCATGGCCGAACTGGCCGCCGACACCCGGGTTCACGAACGCTATCTCCGCGCGCTGGAGGAGGACAACGTCTCGGCCCTGCCGTCGCGCGTCTTCGCCATCGGCTATGTCCGCGCCTATGCCGGAGCCCTGGGCCTCGACGAACAGCTGGCCGTCGAACGCTACAAGCGCGAGACGCCGGACGCCTCGGTCGCCCTCCAGGCCCCGGTCGGCGTCGCCTTCGAGGACGTCAAACGCTATTCGCCCCGCATCATCGGCGGCGTGGTCCTGCTGGCCGTGGCCGTCATCGGCTGGAACGTGTTCCAGCGCGTCAGCCTGATGCAGGCGCCCCAGCCCTCCGACATCGCCGAGGTTCCCGAAAGCTGGTCGCTGGGCGAAGTCCCCGGTCAGGATATCGTCCGCGTCGGCGCGCCGATGGCCGCCCCGCCGGACCAGACCACGCCCGCCCTCTACATCACCCCGGGCCTCGAGGCCGAGCTGACGGGCATCGACCCGACCGACACCGCCGCCGTCGCGGCCGCCGCGGCCCGCAACGCCCCGCCGGTCCAGGCCGCCTTCAACCCGCGCGGCGCCATCTACGGTGCCTCGGCCACCGCCTCCCAGGTCGTGCTGCAGGCGAAGAAGGCTGGCGCGCTCGTGGTGCGCATGGCCGACGGACGGGTGCTGTTCGCGCGTCAGCTGGCCGCGGGCGAGGCCTGGCGCGCGCCGGCCGACGTGTCCGCGATCATCGACGTGTCCGATCCGGCCGCCTTCGACGTCTATCTGAACGGCGAACTGGGCGGGGCCCTGACCGGGGTGCTGACGCCGCTGGCCCAGCTGAACACCCGCGCCCAGGCCCTGGCCCGCCAGACCGCCGCCCAGGTCCAGGCCGATGCGACCGCCGCCCAGGCCGCCGCCGCCCGCGCCACCCTGGCCACGCAGGCCGGCGTCGCCCGGACGGTCGGATCCGCCGAACAGACCCTGTCGACCACGGTCAGCCCGGGCTGATCCGGGTCCGGATCTGGGGCGTCGTCGTGCGTCATGGCCTTGTCGTCCCGACGGGCCTATATTGAGCGCGTCATGAGCGACCATTCCCACATCCGACCCTGGCGCCACATCGAGCGTCGGAAGTCCCGCCAGATCATGGTCGGCAACGTCCCGGTCGGCGGCAACGCCCCGATCAGCGTCCAGTCGATGACCAACACCCTGACGTCGGACGCCAGTGCGACGATCGGCCAGATCCGCGAACTGGAAGAGGCCGGGGCCGACATCGTCCGCGTCTCCTGCCCCGACGAGGCCTCGACCGCCGCCTTCCGCACCATCGCGCGCGAGGCGAAGGTGCCGCTCGTCGCCGACATCCATTTTCACTACAAGCGCGGCATCGAGGCCGCCGAGGCCGGCGCCGCCTGCCTGCGCATCAATCCGGGCAATATCGGCAATGCGTCGCGCGTCCGCGACGTCATCCAGGCCGCCAAGGACCATGGCTGCTCGATGCGCATCGGCGTCAACGCCGGCAGCCTCGAAAAGGAGCTGCTGGAGAAATACGGCGAGCCCTGCCCGGACGCCATGGTCGAGAGCGCGCTCAACCACG
Source organism: Brevundimonas subvibrioides ATCC 15264 (assembly GCF_000144605.1). Taxonomy (NCBI): domain Bacteria; kingdom Pseudomonadati; phylum Pseudomonadota; class Alphaproteobacteria; order Caulobacterales; family Caulobacteraceae; genus Brevundimonas; species Brevundimonas subvibrioides. The sequence continues at coordinate 301,354 of NC_014375.1, forward strand.
CCCGCATCCTCCAGGACCACGACTTCCACGAGTTCAAGATCTCGGTGAAGGCGTCGGACCCCTTCCTGACCGTGGCCGCCTATCAGCAGCTGGCCGAGGCCATCGACTGTCCGCTGCACCTGGGCGTCACCGAGGCCGGCCCCCTGCGCACCGGGACGATCAAGTCCGCCATCGGCATGGGCAACATGCTGTGGGCCGGGATCGGCGACACCATCCGCGTCAGCCTCGCCGCCGACCCGGTCGAGGAGATCAAGGTCGGCTTCGACATCCTGAAGTCGCTGGGCCTGCGCCACCGCGGCGTCAACATCATCGCCTGCCCCTCCTGCGCGCGTCAGGGCTTCAACGTCATCGAGACGGTGGGCATCCTGGAAGAGAAGCTGGCCCATATCGCCACGCCGATGTCGCTCTCGATCATCGGCTGCGTCGTCAACGGCCCGGGCGAGGCGCTCTACACGGACATCGGCTTCACCGGCGGCGGCGCGGGGTCGGGCGTGGTCTATCTGAACGGCAAGATCGCCCACAAACTGGCCAATGACGGCATGGTCGAGCACATCGTCGAGATGGTTGAGGCCAAGGCGGCCGAGCTCAACGCCGCCCGTGACGCCGCCGAGCTCCAGGCGGCGGAATAGCCGGAGCCCTGCCGGTCAGGCGAACACGCCCGCCAGCTGCAGACCCTGGAAGCCGGCGAGCAGCAGCAGCAGGCCGCCGACGCCATAGGTGAGGGCGCGCTGGGGCACGGTTTTCGTGATCCATCCGGCGAAGGGCGCGGCCATCAGACCGCCGACGACCAGACCGGCCACGGCCGGGAGATGGTTCTCCAGCGCATCGGCGTCCTTCCAGTGCCCTGTCATCAGGGCCCAGACGAAGGTCGCGGAGATCGCCACGGTCAGGAAGAACTCGGCCGTATTGACGGTCCCGATCGCCCGCCGCGGCTCGGCCCCGGCGCCGACCATGGCCGAGGAGACCGTCGGCCCCCAGCCGCCCCCGCCGATGGCGTCGAAGAAACCGCCGACGAGGCCCAGCGGCGCGACCAGCCAGCGGGGGATGTGGCGCGGTTTCTGGTCCCGGGTGGCGCGATACAGGATGTAGCAACCCATGCCGGCCAGATAGGCGACGATGAAGGGCTTGATCACGTCACCGTCGAGGCCGGCCAGGACATAGGCCCCGAGGCAGCCGCCGATGACGCCGGCGACGGCCAGGGGCACCAGCAGCCGCCATTCCACGTTCCGGTGCCAGATGTGGGATCCCGCCGAGGCCGCGGTCGTAAACACCTCGGCGCCATGCACGCTGGCCGAGGCGGTCGCCGGCGGCACGCCGAAGGCCAGCAGCACAGACGACGAGATCACGCCATAGGCCATCCCCAGCGCGCCATCGACCGCCTGGGCCACGACCCCGACCAGCAGAAACAGGAAAAATGTGTCCATTCACGCCCTCTGTCCCGACCCGTAGCCTGTAGCGAAGCGTGTCTGCAGCGGGAAAAACTGCCCGCGGTCGATAGCGTTCCTGCGATCAGGCCCGACCCTGGCCCGACCGGCCGGGGACCGCGCGCTGGAGCGCGCCGAGCACATCGGCCGCGCGATAGGGTTTTATCACGATCGCCTCGGCGATATCGGCATGCCGCGCGGCGGCCGTCACATTCCCGGACAGGAAGATCACCCGGGTGCCCCAGCGGGTCTTGAGCCGGCGCCCCAGGGTCGCCCCGTCGCCCTCGCCCGACAGGTTGATGTCCAGAAGCGCCACATCGATGCCGTGAAGCGCCGCGGCCGCCTCGGCCGCCTCGGCGCTGTGGAAGGGCCCCACCACCGCATGGCCCGCCTCGACCATCAGGGCGGTCAGGTCCTGGGCCATGGCCGGATCGTCCTCGACGATCATCAGCGTCAGGCCGTCCGACGGGGCGAAGATCGCCACCTCGTCCGGCACGCGGGGGGCCTGGGCGGTCAGGATGGCCCGCAGATCCGGCCACACCGCCTCGAACGGACGTCTGGGGTCCAGATCGAAGATCCCCGCCATGGCCGACAGTTCCGCCGCCTCGGACGGGCCGGGCCGTCGCCCGTCCCGGATCAGTCCGTCGTAGCGCTCCAGAAGCGCCTCGAGACGATGACGATCCGTTTCGGCGATCGCCGTCTCGTCCGCGGTACGGGCGGAGTCTGCGGTGTCTGACATGGTCGAATTCCCTCTGCGGCTCGCCTCAACCTAGGAAGGCGGGCCCGACCGCGTAACCGTCCTGACGCCATCGTGACGCCGGCGCACAAGCGCGACATCCGGCCGTGACCGGGGCGCGCATCGACATGGCCTGCCGTGGCGGAGTATGAACCGCGCCTTCGCCTGCTGCCGGAATATCCCCTTGCATCTGCCCCAGTCCAAGCTCGACCAGGTCCTGGACCGCTTCCACCAGGTGGAGGCGCGCATGGGCGCGGCCAGCGACGGGCAGGAGATCGTGCGCCTGTCCAAGGAGCACGCCGAGATGAAGCCGGTGGCGGACGCGGTGCTTGCTCTGGCCAAGGCCAGGACGGAGATCGAGGAGCTTCAGGCCATGACGGCCGATCCCGAGATGGCGGCCATGGTGGCCGACGAGCTGGAGACGCTGAACGCCCGCCTGCCGGAGATGGAGCGCGACGTCGCCCTGCTGCTGGCCCCGCGCGACGCCGACGAGAACGCCTCGGCCGTGCTGGAAGTCCGCGCCGGCACCGGCGGGGACGAGGCGGCCCTGTTCGCGGGCGACCTGTTCCGCATGTATTCCCGCTACGCGTCCACGCGCGGCTGGAAGGTCGAGCTGGACAGCGCCACCGAGGGCGACGCCGGCGGCTACAAGGAAATCATCGCCACGGTCACCGGCGACGGCGTCTTCGGCCGGCTGAAGTTCGAGAGCGGCGTGCACCGGGTCCAGCGCGTGCCGACCACCGAGGCCGGCGGCCGCATCCACACCTCGGCGGCCACCGTCGCCGTCCTGCCCGAGGTCGAGGACGTCGAGATCGACATCCAGGACAAGGACATCCGCATCGACACCTACCGCGCCTCCGGCTCGGGCGGCCAGCACGTCAACAAGACGGACTCCGCGGTGCGGATCACCCACTTCCCGTCCGGGATCGTGGTGACGTCCTCGGAAAAGTCCCAGCACGTCAATCGCGACAAGGCGATGAAGAACCTGCGGGTCCGGCTGTACGACATGCAGCGCCAGATGAAGGACAACGCCCGCTCGGACGCGCGCAAGTCCCAGGTCGGGTCGGGCGACCGGTCCGAACGCATCCGCACCTACAACTTCCCGCAAGGGCGGGTGACCGACCACCGGATTGGCCTGACCCTGCACAGCCTGCCCCAGATCCTGGAGGGCGATCTGGACGCCCTGCTGAACGCCCTGATCGCCGAGGACCAGGCCGCGCGCCTGTCCGACCTCGAAGCCGAGTTCGCCTGATCCGCCGGACGCCGTTCGTCCGCGACGACCGCGCCCTTGCCCGGCGTCGCGGCCCCGCGTAGAGCGCAAAGACATGTTCGGCCTCGCCAATCCCCAACGCTTCATGTCGTTCACCCGGCCGCTTGTGCCGGTGCTGTGGGTCGTGGCCGTCGCGCTTCTGCTGGTGGGGATCTGGCTGAGCTTCACCGCCCCGGGCGACTATCAGCAAGGCGACACCGTCCGCATCATGTTCGTCCATGTGCCGGCGTCGTCGCTGGGGCTGATGGCCTATTCGGCGCTGGGGATCTCCAGCTTCTTCGCCCTCGTCTTCCGCCATCCGCTGGCGGATGCGGCGGCGCGGGCGGCGGCCCTGCCCGGTGCCGCCTTCACCCTGCTGGCGCTGGTGACGGGCTCGCTGTGGGGCCAGCCCATGTGGGGGACCTGGTGGGTCTGGGACGCGCGGCTGACCAGCGTGCTGGTGCTGTTCCTCTTCTACCTCGGCTACATGGCCCTGCGGTCCGCCATCGACGACGAGGCCCGCGCGGCCCGGGCCGCCGCCATCCTGGGGCTGGTCGGTTTGATCAACCTGCCGATCGTGAAATTCTCTGTCGACTGGTGGAACACCCTGCATCAGCCGGCGTCGCTGCTGCGCGAGGGGGGAACCGCCCTGGCCCCTGTCTTCCTCGCCCCCCTGCTGACCATGATGGCCGCCTACGGGGCCCTGTTCCTGGCCGTCTGGCTGACGTCCATCCGCACAGAGATCGTCCGCCGTCGGGTCCAGTCGATCCGTGCCCGCATGGCGCTGGAGGCCTGAATGTTCGACCTGGACATGAGCCCCTATGCCGCCTTCGTCTGGCCCGCCTGGGGGATCAGCGCCCTCGTGCTGGGCGCGGTCGTCGCGCGCGCGGTGGCTGCGTCGCGCAAATGGAAGGCCGAGCTGAAGCGGCTGGAAGACACGCCCGCCGACCGGCCTCAAGTAGCGCCCCGCGCGGTAGGCCCACAAGAATGAGCCGCTGGTTCTCCATCATCCCGCTGGTGGTGCTGGCCTTGCTGGCCGTGCTGTTCATCGGCTGGTCGCTGAAGCGCGATCCGGAGTTCAAGCCCGCCGCCCTGGTCGGCCAGACGGTGCCGGAGACGGTCCTGCCCATCCTGCAGGACGGCGTGCCCGGCCCCCAGAATGTCGACATCCGCACGGCCGGCGTCGGCAAGCCGATGATCGTCAACGTCTTCGCCAGCTGGTGCGCCCCCTGCCGGGTCGAGCACCCCCAGCTGCTCAAGCTGCAGGCCCAGGGGATCGCTGTCGTCGGCATCGCCTACAAGGACGAACCCGAGGCCACCCAGGCCTTCCTCGACGAACTGGGCGACCCCTTCGCCATGGTCCTGGTCGATCAGGACGGCCGGGCGGGTCTGGAGATGGGGATTTCGGGCGTGCCCGAGAGTTTCGCCGTCAACGCCATGGGCGAGGTGGTGGCCAAGTCCTCCGGCCCCCTGCTGACCGACGCCGACCTGAAACGGATGACCGACGCCCTGGTCGCCCCCTCGCGCCCCCTGCCCACCGCCACGTCGCGATAGACCCGCGCTCAAGCCGCGAGGCTGCGGCGGGCCGGGCTTCAGCGCCCCCACAATCCCGTTAACCCTTTATCGACAGGAATCGTTAACCCTGTCCGCATGAGCGCGATTCGTCCCGACCTGCCGGCCACCCTGCCGACCGCCCCGAACGGCCAGGCGGTCCAGATGCGCGCGGCCCAGGCGGCCTTCTTCCGGGCCGCGATGGGGGACGTTCAGGCGGCCGCGCCCCAGCGCCCGGCACCCACGACCGCAACCGCGTCAGCCTCCGACACCCCGCGCCTGCCCCGCCCGGGTCAGCTGCTGGATATCCGGGTCTAGGCGACCGGCTCGGCGACCTTCGCCTTCTTGGCCTTGCGGACCTTGCCGGCGGGCTCGGCCGCCTTCCTCGCCGCCTTTTCCGCCTTCCGGGCTTCCTTCTGGGCCTTCTTCAGCGCCTTGGCGTCGGCCTTGGCCTGTTCAGGCGCGGCATCGGCGGAGGCGGCCAGTTCGCCCAGCAGTTCCAGAAACACGTCGCGCTTGCCCTTGGGCAGCAGACCCATGATCCGCTTGTCGGCCGCCTCGACGCGGGGACGGGCCGCCTCCAGCAAGGCCTTGCCCTCGTCCGACAGGCTGACGGCCATGGCGCGGGCATCCAGGCTGGAGCGTTCGCGGGCCAGAAGGCCCTTGGTGGTCATGCGGGCGACCAGATCGGCCAGGGTGGAGCGATCGATGCCCGTCGCCTTGACCAGATCGGTCTGGGTCAGGCCGGACTTGACCGACACGGCCTCCATTACCGCGAACTGGCGCTGGGTGGGACCGTCGGACCCGGCTTCCTCGGAATAGATGTCGAGCGCCAGCTGCAGCACCCGGTGCATCAGATGGCTGGGCGAATCCGCCAGCGTTCCCGCCCGCCTCGCCTGTTTGCCGGACTTGACCATCGAACGCATCCCTCTGCCGTATGCGGAGGGTTATCAGTGACGCTTTACAGATTTATGGCGCTGCGCGCCGGGCCGTTGTCACGGCGCGCTATCGTTCGCGCCACGGGCGCGCCCTGCTTGAGCGCAGTTTGCCTGGCCGCTGACGCGGGGCGCTATGGTCGGCTCGCGGAGCCTCCCGACCTGAGCGCAAACAGTATTGTCTTTCGGCTCAGGGCGCGGTGTCGGGCCGGGCGGGGGCCGACGGGTCGACGGGGCCGTCCCTGTCCGCGTCGGGCAGCATGTTCTTCATGATCAGCGGCACCTGCGACAGGCCGAACACGGACGAGGCGATCCACAGCACGCCGCGGAAGCTGACCCAGACGTCGGCCGGATCGACGCCCGTCATGCCGACCCGCGCCGCGACCCAGGCCACCAGGGCCTCCGACCGCACCAGCTCGTTGACCACGGCCACGGCCAGAAAATAGAGCCCGTAGCGGAACGTCAGCGTCCGCCACGCCGCGTCGTTGATCGGCAGGACGGTGCCCAGCAGGGCCTTCAGCGGCTGTTTGCCCAGCCGCAGACCGCCCAGAAGCGCCACGGCCAGGGAGGCGTTCAGCACCGTCACCTTCACCTTGACCCAGACGTCGTCATTGGTCAGCAGGGTCAGGACCCCGAACACCAGGGCGAACCCGCCGACCAGCAGCGGCATCAGCGCCAGTCGCTTCTCGACCAGCAGGCCGACGATCACGGCGACGGCCGACCCGCCGACCAGCGCCCAGGTCGCATGCACCAGGGCCTCGTCGCCCGGCAGGCCGCGCAGGCGGAAGACCAGGAAGGTCACGCCAAACGCCAGAAGCGCGCCGAAATCGACCAGCTGGCGGACCCAGGGCGGCGGGCCGGCGCGGGGGGGCTGTGCGTCGGTCATGGTCTAGTCTTCCAGTCCGACCAGCGAGCGCGCGAACGCCCGGGCGTCGAAGGGTTGCAGGTCGTCGATCCCCTCGCCCACCCCGATCAGCTTGATGGGGGCATCGGACGCCTGGGCCACGGGCACCAGGACCCCGCCGCGCGCAGTGCCGTCCAGCTTGGTCATCACCAGACCCGACACGAAGGCGGTTCGGCCGAAGATCTGTTCCTGGGCCAGGGCGTTGCGGCCCACGGTGGCGTCCAGCACCAGCAGGGTCTCGTGCGGCGCGTCCGGATCGATCTTCTTCAGCACCCGAACGATCTTAAGCAGCTCGTCCATCAGGGCGGACTTGTTCTGCAGCCGCCCGGCCGTGTCGATCAGGATGACGTCGTAGTTCTCGGCCCTGGCCTTGGTGTAGGCATCGAACGCGAGGCCCGCCGGGTCGGCCCCGTCGCGGCGACTCTCGAAATCGGCCCCGGCGCGCTCGGCCCAGACCTTCAGCTGCTCGCGGGCGGCGGCGCGGAAGGTGTCGCCGGCCACGATCATGACCCTGGCGCCCTTGCCCGTCAGGTCGGCGGCGATCTTGCCCAGCGTCGTGGTCTTGCCCGATCCGTTGACGCCGACGAACAGCACGACATACGGCTTGATGCCCTCCGACAGCGGATCGAAGGTCGCCTGACGCGGCAGCAGCTCGGCGGCGACCGCCTCGGCCAGGGCCTCCTTGACCTCGCGCTCGTCGGACACCTTGCCGAACCTCAGCTCGCGGAAGCGGGCGACGATGCGGTCCGTGGCGGCCGGCCCCAGATCGCTTTCCAGCAGATGCTCTTCCAGCCGGTCCAGCGCGGCCTCGCTCAGCGGCTCCTTGACGAAGGTGCCCACGACCGTCTCGGTCATCTGCTGGCTGGAGCGGGCCAGCCCCGCGCTGAGGCGCTGGAACCAGCCCTTCTTCGGCGTGTCGGTCATAGGGAAGGGCTTTAGCCGTCGCGGGCGGGCAGGTCACGGGGTAACGTGGCCATGTCGCGACTTTGGCTCTATATGAGCATAACCCGTCTCGAGGACCTGCCTTGGCCGAACCGCACCCGTTCCACGCCCCCCGCACCCACGGCTTCGTCCGCGTCGCGGCGGCCACGCCGGTGGTCCATATCGCCGACCCGGCCGCCAATGCCGAAGAACACGTCGCCCTGATTCGCCAGGCGGGCGCACAGGGTTGCGACCTCATCGTCTTCCCCGAGCTGAGCCTGAGCGGCTACGCCATCGACGATCTGCACATGCAGGCGGCCCTGCTGGCCGAGGTCGATCGCCAGATCGGGCATCTGGCCCGGGTCGCGGGCGAGGCGGGGCTGGTCGCGGTCGTCGGCGCCCCCGTCCGGCATGGCGACCGCCTGCTGAACACCGCCGTGGTGCTGGCGGGCGGCGAGGTCACCGGCGTCGTGCCCAAGACCTATCTGCCGAACTACCGCGAATACTACGAGAAGCGCTGGTTCTCGTCCGGCGACGACATCGGGGCGGAGACGCTCCGGATCGGCGGCCAGGACAGCTGGGTCGGCACGCGGCTGCTGTTCGAGGCCGACGACCGGCCGGGCTTCGTCGTCGGCGTCGAGATCTGCGAGGACTTCTGGGCCCCCGTGCCGCCGTCCACCCGTCAGGCCCTGGCGGGCGCGCGCATCCTGCTGAACCTGTCGGCCTCCAACATCGTCATCGGCAAGGCGGACGAACGCGCCATGCTGTGTTCCAGCCAGTCGGCGCGGACCCTGTCGGCCTACGTCTTCACCGCCTCCGGCTGGGGCGAAAGCACCACCGACCTGGCCTGGGACGGTCAGGCGACGATCCACGAACTGGGCGCGAAACTGGCGTCGGGCGAGCGGTTCGCGCTGGAGAGCCATCTGACGGTCGCCGACATCGACATCGAGCGGATCGGCCAGGACCGGCTGCGCAACGGCACCTTCGCCGACTGCGCCCGGCGCGAGCTGGACGAGGAAGGCTATATCCGGCTGGGGTTCCGGACCCGCGACGCCGCGCCCGCCGGGCCGTTGATCCGCCCGCTGGACCGGTTCCCCTTCGTACCGGACGATCCCGCCCGTCTGGACCAGGACTGTTTCGAGGCCTTCAACATCCAGGTCCAGGGCCTGATGCGCCGGATGACGGCGACGGGGGCCGAGCGGCTGTGCATCGGCGTGTCGGGCGGTCTGGATTCGACCCAGGCCCTACTGGTCGCCTGCCGCGCCTTCGACCGGCTGAACCTGCCGCGGACGAACATCCTCGGCTTCACCATGCCGGGTTTCGCGACCTCGGACGGGACGAAGTCCAACGCCTGGGCCCTGATGACCGCCCTCGGAGTCACGGGCGCGGAGATCGACATCCGCCCCGCCGCCGAGCGCATGCTGGCCGACATCAAACATCCCTATGCGGACGGCCAGCCCGTCCACGACATCACCTTCGAGAACGTTCAGGCGGGCTTGCGCACCGACTACCTGTTCCGGCTGGCCAACCAGAACCGGGCCTTCGTGCTGGGCACCGGCGACCTGTCGGAACTGGCGCTGGGCTGGGCCACCTATGGCGTCGGCGACCATATGAGCCACTACAACGTCAACGGCGGCGTGGCGAAGACCCTGATCCGGCACCTGATCCGCTGGGTCGCCGATCGCGAGCCCGATGGCGGTGCGGCCGACGTCCTGTACGCCATTCTGGACACGGAGATCTCGCCCGAATTGGTCCCGGCCGGCGCGGACGGACAGATCCAGTCGACGGAAGCCACCGTCGGCCCCTATGCGCTGAACGACTTCTTCCTGTTCCACATCACCCGTTACGGCATGAGCCCGTCGAAGGTCGCCTTCCTGGCCCATCAGGCCTGGGGCGATGCCGCCCGCGGCCACTGGCCGGCGAACACGCCCGACGCCGAACGCGTCAGTTACGATCTGCCGACCATCAAGGGCTGGCTGCGGAAATTCCTGGTCCGCTTCTTCCAGACCAGCCAGTTCAAGCGCTCGGCCCTGCCCAACGGGCCCAAGGTCGTCACCGGCGGCTCCCTGTCGCCGCGCGGCGACTGGCGCGCGCCCTCGGACGGCAACGCGCGGGTGTGGCTGGACGAGCTGGACGCCAACGTCCCCTGACGCCGACGCCCGACCGGGCCCCTCGACAGGGGGCGCAGGGCGGGCTTGGATGGATCATGACCCGATCCCTGATCCGCGCCCTGCTCGCCGCCACCGCCCTTTTCACGGCCGTACCGGTTCAGGCGCAGGCCCCTGCCGCAACCCCGACACAGGCCGCCGGCCCCGCGCCCTATGTCGCCTATGCCCAGTCCCGCATCCTGATCCGCGACGTCCAGCTGATCGACGGGACCGGAGCGGCCGCGCGGCCGGGCATGAGCGTGCTGATGGAGAACGGCCGGATCGTTCGCGTCGCTCCGGCGGCCGAGCTGACCGACACCGGCGACGCCACCGTCATCGACGGCCGGGGCAAGACCCTGATGCCCGGCCTCGTGCTGATGCACGAGCACATGTTCTACCCGACCGGCCGGGCCAACTATACCGAGATGGTCTACAGCTTTCCCCGCCTGTACCTGGCCGGCGGCGTGACCAGCCTGCGCACGGCCGGGACCATGGCCCCCTATGCCGACCTGAACCTGCGCGACGAGATCGCGGCCGGACGGATCCCGGGACCGGACATCGACGTGACCGCCCCCTATCTGAACGGGCCGGGCCTGCCGATCCTGAAGGTCAACGCCCTGGGCGACGTCGCCGATGCCGAGCGGATGGTGACCTACTGGGCCGACGAGGGGGCCACCTCCTACAAGGTCTATATGCAGATCACCCGGGCCGAACTGGCCCGGATCGTCGAGCTGGCCCATGCGCGGGACCAGCGCGTCACCGGCCACCTGTGCTCGGTCACCTATCGCGAGGCGGCCGAGGCGGGCATCGACAATCTGGAGCACGGCTTCTACGCCGCCAGCGATTTCGTCGCCGACAAACAGCCCGATGTCTGCCCGACCGGCGGCGCGGTCCAGGCCTCGCTGATGGCGCTGGACCCCGACGGGCCCGAGGCGGCGGCCCTGATCCGGTTCCTGGTCGATCACGACGTCACCCTGACCTCGACCCTGACCATCTTCGAGACCACCACCCCAGGCCGGCCCATGGCCCCCGAGGCCGCGCGCGACCTGCTGATCCCCCAGATCCGCGCGCAGTACGAGGCGGGCTGGACGCGAGTGCAGGCCAGCACCAACCCGGCCGCGCCCGGCTTCCTGCAGCGGATGATGCGGATGGAGCGGAACTTCGCCAACGCGGGCGGGCGACTGGTCGCCGGCACCGACCCGACCGGCTACGGCGGCGTCATCCCAGGCTGGTCGTCCAAGCGCCAGCTGCAGTTGATGGTCGAGGCCGGCTTTCCGATCGAGGCGGCGGTGCGGATCGCCACCCTGGACGGCGCGCGGTTCCTGGGCCGGGAGGCGGACATCGGCTCCATCGAGGCGGGCAAGCGGGCCGATCTGGTGCTGGTCGACGGCGACCCGGTGGCCGATGCGGCCGCGCTGGACCGCATGCCCCTCGTCTTCAAGGCGGGCGTCGGCTACGACACGGCCGCCATCTTCGCCAGCCTGCAGTCGAGCGTGGGCCTGAACTGAACGGACCCCGACGTGAGCGACACTCCGACGAAAGATTCCAACGGCAACATCCTGTCTGACGGCGACAGCGTGACCCTGATCAAGGACCTGAAGGTCAAGGGCTCGGGCGGGGTGACGCTGAAGCGCGGCACGATGGTCAAGAACATCCGCCTGACCGACGACACCGACGAGATCGAGGCCAATGTCGACAAGGTGCGCGGCCTGGTGCTCAGGACCGAGTTCGTCCGCAAGGCCTGACCGAGACCCGAATAAAGGAATTTATTCCTGACGCGCTCTTGCGTCCGATCCTGTCCGCTTCCATCTGGAACGGCGGGTCTTTGACAGGTCGGGGTGTGAGGAACGCGCGCCGGTCAGGACCGCCCGATTTCCGATAATCTGGCACGATCCCGGGCGCCAGTCCGGTCCGGCCCTTGAGAACGCTCGCTTTTCTGTCGCTGTGGCAGGCGTGGCACCCGTTTTTTGTGGCACCTCGGTCCCGGCCGTCTGGTCAGGGAATGTCCCGCAGGAACTCGAAGATCGCGGCCTTCGCTTCCGGTTCGTCCAGCATCGGCGCATGGCCGACGCCGGGAACCTCGGCATAGGCCATGTCCGGGGCGGCCTTCTTCATCCGGTCGGCGATGTCGGCCCCCAGCAGGTCCGAGGTCGCGCCCCGGATCAGCAGGGTCGGGCGCTTGCGGGCCAGGCGGCGGAAGTACGGCCACAGGTTCGGGGCCAGGGCCTTGGGCCCCGCCGCCCGGATCGGCACGGCGATGTCGGGGTCGTAGTCGAGGACCGGCGAGCCTTCCGTCCCCTCGCGGAAGGTCCGGCGCGCGAAGGCGTCCCAGTCCGCATCCGAATAGTGCGGCAGGGCGACGCTGTTGATCCGCTTCGCATAGGCGGCGGCGGCCTCCCAGGTCGGGGTCTCGACCGGCTGGCCAGAATAGGCGGCGATCCGGGCCAGGCCCTCGGGCGACACCTGGGGGCCGATGTCGTTCAGGATGGCGGCGGCGACGACGCGGGTCTTCAGGGCCGCCAGCGCCATGGTGATCAGCCCGCCCATGGAGGTGCCCAGGAAGACGGCGCGCGCGATGCCGGCCTGTTCCAGCAGGGCCAGGACGTCCTTGGCATAGACCGGCGGCTGGTAGGTCATGGGATCGGTGGCGCGATCCGACCGGCCGCGACCGCGCACGTCCAGCGCCAGAACGCGCCGGCCGCCCCGCGCGATCAGGGGCGCGATGGCGTCGAAGTCGGCGCTGTTGCGCGTCAGGCCGTGGATGGCGATCACCGGCAGTTTCGCCGGACCGTCCGCCCCCGGATAGTCGCGCGCGAACAGGCTGAGGCCGTCGGACGAGGTCCATCGCCGTTCGGAAAAACCGTTTGAATCGGGCATCGGATCGCCTTCCTGACAACAACGCCCCCGCGTCGGACCAGATCTATTTCATCGCCGGACGAATTGCGATCAACCGCCCAGCAGGTCGCGGACGAAATGATCCAGATTGCCGCCCTCGAACAGAAAGCCCGGCAGACTGGCCCGTCGGGCTGCCTCCAGGTCGCTCTGGCGGTCCCCGATCAGGAAGGACCGCGCCGGGTCGATGTGATGGTCGGCGATGGCCCGCAGGATCATCCCGGGATTGGGTTTGCGGTCCGGGTGGTCCGGGTGCCGGTATCGCGGGTCCTGCGCCTCCGCGTGGAACGGGCAGGCATAGACCGCGCCGATCCGGGCGCCCTTGCCGGCCAGCCGCCGCACGAGCAGGTCGTTGAACCGGTTCATCCGGTCCTCGTCGAACAGGCCGCGCGCCACGCCGGACTGGTTGGTCACGATGACCGCCATATAGCCCAGGCCGTTCAGCCGCCGCACCGCCTCGGCCGCCCCGGGGATCAGGATCAGGTGCTCGTCCAGATGCGGATAGCCGCTGTCCTCGATCAGGACGCCGTCGCGGTCCAGAAAGACCGCGGGGACACTGGGCTGGGGATCGGTCAAGGCAAGGCACTCCGGGTACTGACCGGCCACTGGTAGAAGCGACCGTTGCAAGGCGCAACGCGAAGTGACCCCGTCGTGTTTGGCGTTCACCGGTCCGGTGGGCTAGACCGCGACCACCTTCGACGGCGAGGCCGTCCGCAGAGAGGCACCCCCATGAGCATCGCCTTCATCGACCTGCAGGCCCAGCGCCGCCGTCTGGGCGGCAAGATCGAGGCCGCCATGATGGCCGCCGTCGAGAGCGGGGCCTATGTGATGGGCCCGCCGGTGCGCGAGTTCGAACAGGCGCTGGCGACCTTCGGCCAGGCGAAGCACGCCCTGGGCTGCGCCAACGGGACCGAGGCCCTGGTCCTGCCGCTGATGGCCTGGGGCATCCGTCCGGGCGACGCGGTCTTCGTGCCCTCCTTCACCTTCTGCGCCACCGCCGAGGTCGTGCCGTGGCTGGGCGCGACGCCGGTCTTCATCGACATCGACGCGAAGACCTACAACATGGATCCCGGCCATCTGGAGGCCGCCATCGAGGCCACGATCGCCGAAGGCAAGCTGCGGCCCAGGGTCGTCATCGCGGTCGACCTGTTCGGCCAGCCCGCCGACTATCCGGCGATCCGGGCGATCTGCGACCGGCACGGCCTGAAGCTGATCTCGGATTCGGCCCAGGGCTTCGGCTGCACCATCAACGGCGATCACCCGCTGAAATGGGCCGACGTGACCACCGCCAGCTTCTTCCCCGCCAAGCCGCTGGGCTGCTACGGCGACGGCGGCGCGGTCCTGACCGACGACGACGACCTGGCCCAGGAGATGGATTCCTACCGCGTGCACGGCAAGGCGGTCGCCAAGGACCTGGTGGGTCGGACCTTCGAGCACGACACCAAATATCTGAACATGCGGGTCGGGATGAACTCGCGCCTCGACACGGTCCAGGCCGCCGTCCTGATCGAGAAGCTGAAGGTCTTCCCCGAGGAGATCGAATGGCGCAACCGTATCGCCGCCCGCTACAACGACCTGCTGGCCCCCCACGTGACCGCCGTGCCCTTCGTGCCGGCCGGCAACGTCTCGAACTGGGCCCAGTACACGATCGAGCATCCGGACCGGGACGGTCTGGCCGCCCACCTGAAGAATGAGGGCGTGCCCTCGGCGGTCTATTACCCCATCCCCTGCCACCTCCAGCCGGCCTATGAGCACCATCCGCGCGGCCCGCAGGGCCTGCCGGTGACCGAGGCCAAGAAGGAGACGGTCATCAGCCTGCCGATGCACTCCGATCTGGACGAGGCGACCCAGGACCGGATCGTCGCCGCCGTCGCCAGCTACAAGGGCTAGGACACACCATGCCGAACCATCCCGCCCCCCTGAAGGTCGGCGTCGCCGGCGTCGGCGTCATGGGCCGCAACCACGCCCGCGTCCTGTCCGACATCCGCGACTTCGATGTCACGACCATCTTCGACATGGACGACCTGACCGCGAAGGGCGTGGCCGATCTGTACGACGCGACCCCGGTCACGACGGCCCAGGCCTTCGTCGACGCCGGGCTGGACGCAGCCGTGGTTTCCACCCCCAACCGCACCCACGCCGACCTGTCGGTGGCTCTGCTGGAAAAGGGCGTCCACGTCCTGGTCGAGAAGCCGATCGCCGCCACCGTCGCCGATGCCCGGCGCATGATCGACGCAGCGAAGGCCAACGACCGCGTGCTGATGGTCGGTCAGGTCGAGCGGTTCAATCCGGCGGTCGAGGCGGTCAAACGCGCCATCGCCGACGAACAGGTCATCTCGATCCAGATCACGCGCGTCGGCCCCTTCCCTCCGCGCATGGGCGAGGTGGGCGTGGTCATCGACCTGGCGGTGCACGACATCGACATCATCCGCCACCTGACCGGTTCCGAGGTCGCCGAGGTCCAGCCGCAGCTGGCCCGCACCCGCGCCGAGCGCGAGGACACCGCCCTGCTCCAGTTCCGCATGGACAACGGCGTGATCGCCCACATCACCACAAATTGGGTCACGCCCTACAAGGTTCGCACCCTTCAGGTCGCGACCCAGGGCAAGTTCGTCGTCGCCGACCTGATGACCCGCCAGGTCACCGAGTATTTCGGCCAGCAACCCGACGGCAGCTACCAGACCCGCGCGGTCAACTCCTGGCCCAACGAACCGCTGAAGAAGGAGCTGGAAAGCTTCGCCCACGCCATCCGCACCGGCGAGGCCCCGGCCGTCACGGGCGAGGACGGCCTGCGCAATCTGGAAGTCGCGCTGAGGTGCCTCGGCGAGGGCTGATCCCCGCCCTGCCCCGGGCGCTGCCACTGTGTCGCGGCAACCGCGACGCATGCCTGACGTTTCCGCAGCCCGCAGCCTGAGGACACGCCATGGCCTATCGTACGCTCAACCCCTTCACCGAACAGCTGGTCCGGGAATACCCCGAGCATACGGACGCCCAGGTCGAGGCGGCGCTGGCGAAGGCCGATGCCCTGTTCCGCTCGGACTGGTCGCAGGGCGACATGGCGCCCCGTCTGGCGGTCCTGGCCCGCATGGCCGAGCTGTTGACCGAACGCTCCGACACCCTGGCCCAGGCCATGGCCACCGAGATGGGCAAGCTCGTCGAACAGGGGGCCGGAGAGATCCAGCTCTGCGCCGGGATCGCGAAATACTATGCCGAGAACGCGGCCGAGTTCCTGAAGCCCGAGACCATCGACACGGACCTGGGCGAGGCCTGGGTCCAGCATCATCCCATCGGCGTCCTGATCGCCGTGGAGCCCTGGAACTTTCCGATCTACCAGCTGATCCGCGTCATCGCCCCGGCGATCGCGGTCGGCAATCCGGTCATGTTCAAGCATGCGGGGATCGTTCCCCACTGCGCCGAACTGTTCGAACAGCTGGTCCGAGACGCGGGCGCGCCGGAGGGGGCGGTGACCAACCTCTATGTCTCGTCCGGAACGGTGGCCGAACTGATCGGCGACGACCGGGTCCAGGGCGTGGCCCTGACCGGCTCCGAGGACGCGGGCAGCAAGGTCTCGGCCCGGGCGTCGGAAAAGCTGAAGAAATCCACGCTGGAGCTGGGCGGGGCGGACGTCTTCGTCGTGCTGGACGACGCCGACATCGAACGGGCCGCCGAGATCGGCACCCAGGCCCGTCTGGCCAACGCCGGCCAGGTCTGCACCGCGGCCAAGCGGTTCATCGTCCATGAGGCCGTCGCCGAGGCCTTCCTGACGGCCTTCAAGGCCAATATGGGTGCCGCCGTTCTCGGCGACCCGATGGACCCGTCGACGACGCTGGGGCCGCTCTCGTCGGAGGACGCCCTGAACGGGCTCGAAAAGCAGGTCGACGCCGCGGTCTCCGCCGGGGCCACCGTGCTCGCAGGCGGCAAGCGGGCCGACCGCACCGGCTTCTTCTTCGAACCCACCATCCTGACCGACATCGCCCGGGACAATCCCGCCTATTTCGAGGAGTTCTTCGGACCGGTCGCCATGGTGCATGTCGTCAAGGACGACGACGAGGTCGTCCGGATCGCCAACGATTCCCACTATGGCCTGGGCGGTTCGATCTTCGCCGGCGACATCGACCGGGCCCGGACGCTGGCGACGCGGATCGAGACCGGCATGGTCTTCATCAACACGGCCACCACCTCGATGCCCGAACTGCCTTTCGGCGGCGTCAAACGCTCCGGCTTCGGCCGCGAGCTGGGCGACGTGGGCATCAAGGAGTTCGTGAACCGCAAGCTGGTCGTGATCGCCTCGGGCGAGGCGGTGCAGACCGTCGGCTAGGGCGCGGGCACGGTCCCCAGCGCCGCGTCGATCGCCGGATCGGCCCGGCGGCCGGGGGCCGGATCCAGAGACAGCCGCGCCCGCAGCCCGGTGTCGCTGTAGTCCATGTCCGCGGACCCGTTCAGGTCGCCCTTCAGGCTGGTGGCGATCAGGCGCGAGCCGAACCCCCTCTGCCGCGGCGGGCTGGCCGGCGGGCCCCCGGTTTCGGCCCAGTCGAGCGTGATGCGGCCGTCGTCGCCCGGCTCCGACCACGACGCGGTCACACAGCCCTCGGGGTGGCTGAGCGCCCCGTGCTTGGCGGCATTGGTGGCCATCTCGTGGATCACCATCCCCATGGCCAGGGCCTGCGGGGCCTCGAACGTGACGTCCGGCCCTTCGAGCCTGACCTGCTCGGGCGCATAGGGCCGGAACTCCTTGGCCAGCAGGTCGCTCAGCGTCGCCTGTTCCCAGCCCGAGGCCGTCAGCAGGTTGTGGGTGTCGGACAGCGCCATCAGCCGGGCCTCGAACAGGCGCGAGAACTCTTCCACCGACCCGGACCGGCGCGCCGTCAGGGTTGCGATCGACTGGATGGTGGCGAGGGTGTTCTTCACCCGGTGGTTCAATTCGTTGATCAGCAGCTTCTGGCGGCGTTCGCTGGTCTCCAACGCCTCGAACGCCCGACGGCGATCGGTGATGTCGCTGACCACGCCGGCCAGCTTCAGCGGGCGGCCCGAGCGGGACCGGACCAGGCTTCCGCGCGACTGGACCCAGCGATCGGTGCCGACGATCGGGTATTCGACGTCATAGTCCGCCTCGCCCGCGATCGCGGCCTCTAGGGCGACGGCGCGGGCTGCGACATGGTTTGCATCGGCGAGCCAGACAGGGTTCATCAGATCGCCGTCCGGACGATCCGCCGGATGGCAGATCAGCTCGCGGGCGCGCGGCGACAGGACGAAGGAACGGTCCTTCAGATTGACCTCCCAGTAGCCCACCCCGGCCGCGGCCAGCACCTGGACCAGGCCCGCGCGCGCGTCGGCCATGGAGGCGGCCAGGGCGATGAACAGGATGCCCGCCGTGACGGCGGCGATGCTGATGGCGATGGCCAGCGGCGAGGCCCCGCCGGCCTCCATGGCGACCTCGACCGTTCGCAGCTCGAGCGCGGCCATGCCCGTGTAGTGCATGCCCACGACCGCCAGGCCCAGAATGGCGGCCGCCACCGTCCGCCACGGAAGGGACGTTTCACGCCGGGCGGCCCAGAGCGCGGTGATGGAGGCTCCGATGGCGATGGCGACCGAGACCCCGACCTGACCTGCGTGCCATCCGACCGTCGCGGTCGTCTCCATCGCGGCCATGCCGACGTAGTGCATGCTGGCGATGGCCAGGCCCATCACCGTGCCGGCGAGGGGAATCCGCCCCGGTCCCAGCTGCTGGCGGGCCGCGGCCGTGAAGGCTGCCGCCGTACCGGCCACGGCGAGGCCGAACGACGCGATCGTGAGAAGGGGGTCGTAGTGAACCGGCGCGCCGGGGTCGAAGCCCAGCATGGCGATGAAATGCATCGCCCAGACACCCCCGCCCATGGCGAACGCCGCCGCGCCGAGCCACAGGGCCCGGTCGCGTCCCTCGCGCCCGCGGACGCGCTGGAACAGGTCCAGCGCCGTCCAGCCGGCGAGCACCGCGACCGCATAGGCCAGAAGCAGGAAGGTCACGCCGTTGTGGTGATGCAAGTCGATTACCGTACAGAAGTCACGGGGTTATCGAGCATGCACACCCGGGCGTCCATGGCGATCAGCCCCCCGCGACCATCTGCATGCCCAGCCATTCGGCGATCAGGGCGGGCTTGTCGGCCCCCTCGATCTCGACGGTCAGCTCGTGCTTCAGAAGCCAGCGGCCGCCGCCCTTGTCCTCGGCGGAGAGGAGTTTGAACCGCCCTCGGACCTTCGATCCCGCCGGCACCGGGGCCAGGAACCTGAGCTTGTCGAAGCCGTAGTTGACCCCCATCACGACCCCCTCCAGCGGCTTGACCGCGTCATAGGACATGGCCGAGGCGAGGCTGAGGGTCAGGAACCCGTGCGCGATCGTCCCGCCGAAAGGCGTGGCCTTGGCGGCGACCGGGTCGATGTGGATGAACTGACGGTCCTCGGTGATCTCGGCGAAAGCATCGATCCGGGCCTGGTCGACGGTGATCCAGCGCGAGACGCCGATCTCCGTGCCGATCAGGGACTGCAGGTCGTAGGGTTTGGTCATGCGGAAACTCCCTGGGTGGCCGGGACGAACCGGCCTTCGATGATCTGGGCGAACAGGCCGGGGTCGATATTGCCGCCGGACAGGATGACGGCGGTGGTGCGGCCCGCGGTTTCGATCTTCCCGGCCAGCACGGCGGCGAGCGCTGCGGCCCCGCCCGGCTCCACCACCAGCTTCAGGGTCCGGAAGGCATAGGCGACGGCGTCGGCCGCCTCCGGATCGGAAATCGTCACCGCGCCGGACAGGACGCGCCGGTTGATCGGAAAGGTCAGGACGCCGGGGATCGGCGTCTGCAGCGCGTCGCAGATGGAGGGCGGGCCCTGGGGATGGCCGACCCGCTCGCCCGCGGCCAGAGAACGTGCCGTATCGTCGAAGGCCTCGGGTTCGACGGCCCAGCTGCGGGTGGTGGGGCTCCGCGCTTCCAGCACCAGATTGATCCCCGCCATCAACCCGCCCCCGGAGCAGCAGCAGATCAACTGGTCGACGGGACCGTCAGCCTGCTCCAGAAGCTCCAGCGCCGTCGTGCCCTGCCCCTCGATGACGTAGGGATCGTCGAACGGCGGGACCAGAACCGAGCCGCGCTCCCGGGCCACCTGGGCCCCGATCTCCTCGCGGCTCTCGGTCCAGCGGTCGTACAGCCGGACGTCGCCGCCGAAGGCCTTCACGCCCTCGATCTTGATGACGGGGCTGTCGGCCGGCATCACGATCACGGCCCGCGTGCCCATCAGCCGGGCCGCCGCGGCGACCCCCTGGGCGTGGTTGCCGGACGAAAAGGCGACGACGCCGGCGGCCAGCTCGTCCGCGCTGAACCGGCTGATCCGGTTGTAGGCCCCCCGGAACTTGAACGCCCCCGCCACCTGCAGGGTCTCGGCCTTCAGCAGGATGCGCCCGCCCATCCGTTCGTTCAGGGCCGGGCTTTCGATCAGGGGGGTGCGGACGGCCGCCGGAGCGATCTGGCGGGCGGCGTCGAGGACGCCTTCATAGGACGCGATGCGATCGGACATGACCCCACTTAACCCGATGACGATGCTGCGCGTAAGGTGGCCTCATGACGACCTGTATCCTCGCCATCGACCAGGGCACGACCTCCACCCGGGCCATCGCCTTCGAACTGCGCGAGGACGGAGGGCTCCATCCGGTCGCGGTCAGCCAGATCGAACTGGCCCAGCATTTTCCCAAATCCGGCTGGGTCGAGCATGACGCCGCCGAGATCTGGACCGCGACGCTGCAGACCTGCCGCGAGGTGATCCGCAAGACCGGAGGCGTGGGACGCTTTTCCGCCATCGGCATCACCAACCAGCGGGAAACCGCGGTCCTGTGGGACGCCGCGACCGGCGAACCCCTGCATCATGCGATCGTCTGGCAGGACCGCCGGACAGCCGACGTCTCGTCACGTCTGGCGGCCGAAGGGCACGAAGCCAGGGTTCAGGCCGCGACCGGCCTGATCCTCGACCCCTATTTCTCGGCCACCAAATTCGCCTGGCTGCTGGACGCCGTGCCCGGGGCGCGGGAGCGGGCGGCCCGGGGCGAGGTCCGTCTGGGCACGATCGATTCCTGGCTGATCTGGAACCTGACCGGCGGGGCCCGCCACGTCACCGACGCGACCAATGCATCCCGCACCTCGCTGATGGACCTGACCACCCTCCAGTGGCGCGACGACCTGTGCGACCTGTTCCAGGTTCCGAAAGCGGCCCTGCCCCGCATCCTCGGCTGTGCCGAGCCGATGGGCGAAAGCGACCCTGCCCTGTTCGGCCGCGCCCTGCCGATCACGGGCTCGGCCGGGGACCAGCAGGCGGCCCTCGTCGGCCATGGCGCGCTGAAGCCAGGCGACGCCAAGATCACCTATGGCACCGGGGCCTTCCTGGTCGCCAATGTGGGCGACACCCCCGTGGCCTCGTCCAGTCGCCTTCTGGGCACCCTGGGCTATTCGGTCGGCGGGGTCGTGGCCTATGCCCTGGAAGGCTCGATCTTCTCGGCCGGGTCGGCGATCCAGTGGCTGAGGGACGGCGTCGGGATGATCACCGACAGCCGCCATTCGGAGGCGGTGGCCCAGACCCTGCCCGACAACGGCGGCGTCTATCTGGTGCCCGGCTTCACCGGCCTGGGGGCGCCGTGGTGGGAGCCGGACGCGCGGGGCGCCGTCATCGGCCTGACCCGCGATTCGAAACCGGCCCACTTCGTGCGGGCGGCGCTGGAGGCCCTGGCCTATCAGACGCGCGATCTGCTCGACGCGCTCGAAACAGACGGGGCCCCGCCCCTGAAGGTGCTGAAGGTCGACGGCGGCGTCACCGCCAACGCCTTCGCCATGCAGTTCGTCGCCGACATCTGCGGCGTTCCGGTCGAACGCCCGGCTTTCCAGGAGATGACGGCCCTGGGCGCGGCGCGACTGGCGGCACTGGGAGCCGGACTCATCGACAGTCTGGAACCCCACAACGACGAGGCCCCGGCCGTCTGGACCCCGCGCATGGACGAGGCCGAACGCACGCGGCTGCTCGAGGGCTGGCGTCGCGCGGTGAAGGCCGCCATCATCGCCACCGCATGACAGACCTCGCTACAGACGCCCAGGCCGCCTTTTCCGGAACGCGGGAGGTCGATCCCCGATACCGCCTCGACGAGGCCGCGCTGGACCGCTGGATGGCGGCCCATGTCGAGGCCTATGCCGGGCCCCTGACGATCCGCCAGTTCAAGGGCGGACAGTCCAACCCGACCTATGAGCTGGTCACGCCCGGGGCGGCCTATGTGCTGCGCCGCAAGCCGCCGGGCGTCCTGCTGCCCAGCGCCCATGCGGTGGACCGCGAGTTCACCGTCATCTCGGCCCTGCATGCCCAAGGGTATCCCGTGGCCCGGCCCTATGCCCTGTGCACGGACGACGGCGTCATCGGCTCGATGTTCTACGTCATGGCCCGGGTCGAGGGGCGGGTGCTCTGGGACCTGAAGCTGCCGGGGATGGAGCCCGCCGAGCGCCGGGCCATCTTCGAGGCCCAGACCGACGCCCTGGCCGACCTGCACCGCTTCGATCCGGCCGCGATCGGCCTTTCGGACTATGGCAAGCCGGGCAACTATTTCGCGCGCCAGGTCGGGCGCTGGACCAAGCAGTACAAGGCCTCGGAGATCGATCCGATCCCGGAGATGGACCGGCTGATCGCCTTCCTGCCGGAGGGCCTGCCGCCGGAGGGCCCGGCCCGGATCGTTCACGGGGACTTCCGGCTCGACAACCTGATGATGGCCAACGACGGGCCGCAGGTGCGGGCGGTGCTGGACTGGGAGCTGTCGACCCTGGGCGACCCCATGGCGGACTTCTCCTATCTGCTGATCGGCTGGGTCCTGCCGCCGACGGTGCGGAACGGTCTGGCGGGGCTGGATCTGGAGGCTCTGGGGATCCCGACGGTCGCCGAGACGGTCGAACGCTATGCCGCCAGAAGCGGCCTGCAGGCCCCCGGCAATCTGGACTGGCTCATGGCCTACAACCTGTTCCGCCTGGCGGCGATCTGCCAGGGCATCGCCGGGCGCGTGCGCGACGGCACCGCCGCCTCCGCCCATGCCGTGGAGACGGCCCGTCAGGTGACGCCCCTGGCCCGGGCCGCGTGGAGCTTCGCCGAAAAAGCCGGGGCCTAGGCGGTTCGTCGACTGAGCTGGCGCGGCGGTTCAAAGGTTCATCACGGCGAGCACGGCGGGGTCACAGAGGACACGACGGGACCGAGCAGTGGTGGCGGTCGTCGCTCGCCCCTGGCGCCGAAACGAGACAAGGGGCGGCGTCGCCGCCGATCCTCTCTTCGCCGAGACGTCGCGCCCGAAGGAAGGGATCGGCGATGGCACCGCAGTCTTGATCCCGCCGTGTTCGCCGTGGTCCGTTGTGTTCGCTGTGATGAACCTCTCGCTGGACATCATGCGTTGACTGAAGTGCCGATTGCTCTGGCTGATGATCGACAAAGGCCCCCCGGCGCGAACCGGGGGGCCTTCGATCATTCCGGCGAACCGGACGTTCTTACTTCAGCGCGTCGCGCACCTTGGCGGCGATGTCCGAGAAGCCGGTGCCGTCCATGGCGATCGCGGCCAGGACCTTGCGGTCCAGCTCGATCCCGGCCTTGGACAGGCCGTGCATGAACTGCGAGTAGGTAAAGCCTTCCTGACGGGCGGCGGCGTTGATGCGCTGGATCCACAGGGCGCGGAAGTTGCGCTTGTTGATGCGGCGGTCGCGGTAGGCGTACTGGCCGGCGCGGTCGACGGCGGCCTTGGCCGTGCGGATGGTGTTCTTGCGGCGACCCGAAAAGCCCTTGGCCTGTTCGAGAACCTTCTTGTGTCTGGCGTGGGAAACTACGCCGCGTTTGACGCGAGCCATGGTGTGATCCTTCGGATGTCCCTATCGCCTCGCCCGCGGGGCTCGGCTGCTAGAGGGACGATGTTCAAATTCGATGCGGTGAAAAGCCTGGGTCCGTCCGTTCGCCTTAGGCGTACGGCATGTAGGACTTGATCTTCTTGGCGTCGGCGTCGGCCATGACCGAGGTGCCGCGGTTCTGGCGGATGTATTTGGAGTTGTGGCTGATCAAGCGGTGACGCTTGCCCGCAACGCCGGCCTTGACCTTGCCTGTCGCGGTGAATTTGAAGCGCTTCTTGGCGCCCGACTTCGTCTTCAATTTGGGCATTTCAGTTCCTTTTGGTGGGCTATCGTCCTTTGGACTACTTGAGCCCGAGGGGTGATCGCCGCTGGATTTAAGAACCGCCCAGGCATGCCTGTAAGCCCGGCGGTTCGTTACGCGAAGGCGCGGCTAGTAGCGGAAGTGCGGACACTGGGCAAGCGGAGTCACTCGGCCGCCGCCGGAACCGCCGCCTCGCGCGCCACGGCCCGCCCGGCGTTGAGCGCCATCAGGGCCGCGGGCACCATCAGGACGGCCCCCACCGCGAGGGGCCAGTCATGGCCGAGACTGGAGAACATGAAGCCGGCCACCACCGGACCGAAGATGCGGCCGGACGAACTGGCGGCCATGTTCAGCCCCAGCATCGCGCCCTGGCGGTCCGGCGGCGTGGCACGGGAGATCATCGCCGAGATGTTGGGCATGGTCATCGCCATCCCGAACGCACCGATCCCCATAGCCACGGGAACCGCCCAGGCCACGGGAGCCAGCATCTGGCCCACCAGGCCGCAGCCGAACAGGACGCAGCCCACCGCCAGCATCCGGCTTTCACCGAAGCGCCGCGACAGCCGGCCGGTGACCAGGGACTGGCAGATCACCGAGACGATCCCGACCGCCATGAAGGAGAACGCCACCTCGCGCGCGCCCCAGCCGAACCGCGCGCCGGTGAACAGGCCGAAGGTCGACTCCATCCCCGAGAAGCCGGCCATGTAGATCAGGGTGACCAGGATCACCCGCGACACGACCGGGTTGGCCGCCGCATCCCGGACACCGCCCAGGAACGGCGTGCGCGCCGGGGCGGGTCCGTCCCGGCGCACCAGGCTTTCCTTCAGCAGGAACAGAACGCCGAGCGCCGCCAGGGTGGCCAGCCCGCAGGCGGCGAAGATCGGCAACTGGTAACCCAGCCGCCCTAGGTCCTCGCGCACCAGAATGCCGCTCAGGCCGGGCCCCGCAATGAAGCCGGCTCCGAACGCCGCCCCGATCAGACCCATCCGCCCGGCCCGCTTCTCCGGCGGGGTGACGTCGGCGACATAGCCCTGGACCGTCGAGACATTGCCCGCGCCCAGGCCGGTGAACAGCCGGATGCCGATCGCCACCCAGATGTTCGGGGCGAAGGCCAGCATCAGATAGCCGACCGCATTGGCCGCGACGGTGATCAGCAGCACGGGCTTGCGGCCGATCCGGTCCGACAACCGGCCCCAGAACGGCTCGGCGAAGAACTGGCCCACCGAATAGGCGGAGAACATCAGCGCCACCTGCCACGGGGCGGCGTTCAGGCTGCTGCCGAAGAACGGCAGCAGGGGCACGACGAGGCCGAACCCGACCAGATTGATGAAGACGATGGCGAACAGGACGGCCAGGGCCCGCCGGTCGCTGTTGGGGGTCTCGGCGGAAACGGACGACGGCGTCTGGCTCATATCGCCTTCTAGCCGACCCGATACGCCACGGCGAGAGGGGCCCGCGACGCACCCGGACTTGCTCCGTCAGCGGACATAAAGCCTTGCAAACGCTGCAAAAGTTTCAAGAACGGCAAAGCCTGCGTTAAGGCCCCCTCGCTATGCCTCCCCCACCCGGAGGACGAATGGCGAAGATCGGCGATTTTGTGGACGCGGTCGAAGCGGTCTCGCCCGAGACCTTCGGTGCCGTCGTGTTCGACAGGTTCCAGAACGAGCCCAACACCCTGGCCATCGCCGTGGTCGATGCGGACGGTCGACCGCTGGGTTTGCTGGAACGCAATGCCTTCTGCCTGAAGATGGCGGCCGAGTTCGGTCGGGCCCTCTATGCGCGACGCCCGGTCTCGTCGCTGATGGATCCGCATCCGCCCCTGGCCGAGGCCGGGGCGTCGGCGGAGACCTTCTTCGACAGCGTCGATGCCGCCGAGCTGGGCAGCCTTTTGCGCGGGTTCATCGTCGTCCGCGACGGTCGATATCTCGGGGTCGGGGCGGGCATCCAGATCCTGCAGGCCGGGTCGGCCCTCTATCGTCAGAAGGCCGAGGACATGAGCGCCCTCGCCCGCAGCCTGGCGGCGGCGGAGGCCCAGGCCCAGGCCTCCAGCCGGGCCAAGTCCGAATTCCTGGCCGTCATGAGCCACGAGATCCGCACCCCGCTGAACGGTGTGCTGGGCGTGGCCGGCCTGCTCGACCGGAAGCTGCAGCAGGAAGAGCTGCGGCCCTATGTGCAGACCATCCTGGATTCCGGCCAGACGCTGCTGAGGCTGCTGACCGACGCGCTCGATATGTCGCGCGCGTCGGCGGGCATCCTGACGCTCGAACCCGCCCCCCTGCATATCGACACCCTCGTCAAAGACCTCGACGCCCTGTGGCGACCGAGGGCCGAGGAAAAGGGCCTGCGCCTGAGCGTCGTCAGCGACACGACCGGCCATGACTGGGTGGTGGGCGACGGCATGCGGATCAAGCAGCTGTTGAACAACCTGATCGGCAACGCGCTGAAGTTCACCGCCGAAGGCGAGGTGGTGGCCACCCTGACCTGCCGCCGGGAAGACGGGGCGGTCCGGATCGATGGCACGGTCGACGATTCCGGACCCGGCATTCCCGCCGCCAACGCCGCCACCATCTTCGAGCCGTTCAATACCGGTCAGGCCGGGCGGGAGGGAGCCGGCGCGGGCCTGGGCCTGGCGATCTGCCGCCAGATCGTCGAACGGATGGGCGGGTCCATCGGGGTGTCCCGGTCGCCCCGGGCCGGCGCGCGGTTCCACTTCTCCCTGTCGCTGCCGTCCTGCGGACCCGAGATGCGGGCCGCCGCCCACGCCATGGCGGAGCCGACGCCGCACGAGACGCTGCATGTGCTGGTCGCCGACGACAACGCCACCAACCGCTTCGTCGCGGCCCGTCTGCTGGAGATGTTCGGCTGCACCCACGAACTGGTCGAGGATGGTGCCCTGGCCCTGGAAGCGGCCCGGGCGCGGCCCTTCGACCTGATCCTGATGGATATCAAGATGCCGGTCATGGACGGCGTGGCCGCGACCCGCGCCATCCGCGCCCTGCCCGGTCCGGCCGGTCGCGTCCCGATCCTGGCCCTGACCGCGAATGCGGACGAGCGCGATGCCGCAGACTACAGCGCGGCCGGCATGAACGGCGTGGCCCAGAAGCCGATCCAGCCCGACGCCCTGCTGAACGCGATCCGCCTGGCGCTGGGTGCGGTGCCGGTCGCGGACACCCGGGCGGCCTGACCCGGCCGGGCCGGCCAGGCCGCAGCGCGGCGCGCCCTCTGTCAGTCCGCCGCGCGAACCGGATTGTTCGCCTCGAGGAAGCGAACCGTCTCTGCCAGCATCTGCTGGCGCGTCGCGGACCGCGACAGCCAGTGATCCTCGCCCGGCAACTCCACGAACTCGACGGGCCTGCCCGCCCGACGCAGGGCGTCGGCCATCACCCGGCTCTGTTCGATCGGGACCACCGTATCGTCCTTGCCGTGGATCAACAGAAGGGGGCTGTCGACCTCGGCCGCAAGGTGGGCCGGAGACAGGTCGTCCAGCGCCCGGTCGTTGAGCCGCGCCGCCCCCATGAACCGGTTCCAGTATCGGATCGTCTGGGTGTTGCTGCGCCCGTCCTGCCGCGCCTCCCGGTTGACCATGCGGCGCAGGTCCGACACGCCGTTGACGGAGACGCCGCAGCGATAGACGCCGGCGTCCAGGGTCAGTCCCGCCATGGCCGCGTAGCCGCCGTAGCTGGCGCCGACGATGCACACACGGGCGGGGTCGATGATCCCCTGGTCCGCGAGCCAGCGCACGCCGTCGGACAGGTCCGTCTGCATCTTGCGGCCCCATTCGCCGTAACCCGCCTCCAGAAAGGCGCGGCCATAGCCCGTCGATCCCCGGAAATTGGACTGCAGCACCGCATAGCCCCGCGACGCCAGGGCCTGGGCCCAGCAGTCGAAACCCGCCACGTCCCTGGCCGCCGGACCCCCGTGCGCGAGGACCACCAGAGGCAGACCGGAAGGTTCGGACACCCCCGGCGGCAGGGTCAGATACCCGGGAATGTCCAGCCCGTCCCGGGCGACGTACTGGACGGGCCGCACGACACCCACCTGTTCCGGCGCGATGGCGGGGTAGGCGTCCGCCAGTATGTCGGCGGTACCGCTTTCAAAATCGACCAGCTGGTACTGGCCCGCCTCACCCGTGTCGGTGAAGACGACCACCCGGGTCAGGGCGTCGCTCCACGACACCAGGCCAGGGGCCTTGTCCCTGAACGCCCGTTCGATGGACTGCCACCGTGCCGAGGTCGGGGGGTCGAGGAATTCGTACCGGACGCCGTCCTCACCGTTGCTGGCGCCGCCGACCAGCAGGCGGGTGCGGGGATGATGCACCAGGGAATCCGGGGTGTGGGTGAACGGCAGGCGGCTCCATTCGCCGCTGTCCACATTGACCTCGAACAGGGTGCCGGCGATTCCCGCCTCCGCATCTCCGGGCAAAAGATCTGGCCGATCTGCGCTCACGACGATGGTCCGGGCCGTGCGGCCCATACCGTGGAGCTCGGGGGAGTCCACCGGCGCGTCGACCGCCCAGACCTCGCGGTAGTTACGACCCTGCGGCAGGCGCAACGACCAGCGACCTGATCGCTCGTCATACCGCGACTGGGCGATGACCTCGCCTTCGGCGTCCAGCACATAGTCCTGGGTCGCGCTTTCCATATAGGCCACCGAACGGCCGCGCCCGGTCCTGAGATCGATACGGTGCAGGTTGATCTGGTTGTTGACGACGTTGACGCCGCGCACGAACAGGGCGTCGCCGTCGCTCGTGTTGCGGACCGAGGCGGGCCCGTAGAGAACCGCCAGCACATCCGGCGTGCGATCCAGCACCTGGACCACATTCCGTGTCTCCAGGTCGACCACCTGGCCGAAGAACAGCTCTGACCGGGACACGCCCAGCGAGGTGATGTCGAGCGTGCGCGAGGTGACCACCAGGATCCGCCCCTCGCCGATCCAGCGCAGGTCACGCACCTTGAGGACGCTGATGTCCTGGAGGAACAGGCTTTCACCGGTCGCGATGCGGGTCACCGCGAGGGCCCGCGTTTCGCCGGTCACCGTGATACCGGCGATCAGTTCGCCACTGGGCGAAACCTGCAGGAGTTCGATCGCGGGCGTCGCGCCATAGGCCTCAAGGGGAGCCGGCGCCGGGACCTGGCTCCAGGCCCGCGCGCCGGGATCTCCCAGGCAAAGCAGGCCGACGATCGCGACGGCGCACGCTTTCACGACTGACTTCAACACGATACCCGATCTCCCCAACCGGGTATTCTTTTCCACCGACCCGCGCCCCGGTTGCAAGGGGCGCGCGCGTGTCGCGACAAAAAGAAACCCCGGCCGTTTCCGGTCGGGGTTTCTCGAAGCCGTCGTTGCGCGACGGTTATTTGGGCGCGAGGATCATGATCATCTGGCGGCCTTCCATGCGGGGCGCATATTCGACCTTGGCGATCTCGTCGAAGTCGGCCTGGACCTTGTTCAGCAGCTTCATGCCCAGTTCGGGGTGGGCCATTTCACGACCGCGGAAGCGCAGCGTCACCTTGACCTTGTCACCCTCGTCGAAGAAGCGGTGCATGGCCTTGGCCTTCACCTCATAGTCGTGGATGTCGATGTTGGGACGCAGCTTGATTTCCTTGAGCTCGACGACCTTCTGGCGCTTGCGGGCCTCGGCTTTCTTCTTCTGCTCCTGGAAGCGGAACTTGCCGTAGTCGAGAATCTTGGCGACGGGCGGCTCCGACGTCGAGACGATCTGAACCAGATCCATGCCCGCCTCCTCGGCGGCCTCCAGCGCGGCGGAGGTCGGCATGACCCCCTGCTTCTCGCCGTTCTGATCGATCAGCAGAACGCGCGGGGCGCGGATGTCTTGGTTCATCGGCGGGCCGTCCTTGGTGGGCGGCTGGTTCATCGGACGGCGAATGAGCGTCGTTTCCTTGTGTTTCAGCAGAAGCAATGATGTCGCAGGGGACAGCGCACGGCATACCGCCGCGTTCCCTCACAAAGCCTATATGACCGCGAAACGCCCGTTCTTCAAGGCTAGACGGGGTCGGGGGCGCCGATCCAGCGGTCATGCAGCGCGATGACGGCCTCGAAGACACGCTGTGTCGTCAGGGCCTCGATCGGCGCGAACTCGCCACGCACGGGGTTGGAGGCGGCGATGGCGGTGCGCGGACCCCGCGGCCCGTACAGCCACCATTCGGTCGGCCCGAACAGACCGAGCGTCGGTTTGCCGGCCGCCGCCGCCACATGCATCAGGCCGGAATCGTTGCCGACGAACAGGGCGGCCCGGTCGATGGCGGCGGCCGAGCACAGGATGTCGCCCTTGCCCACGCAGTCGATCCCGCGTGGGCCGGCGGCCTCTAGCGCGGGGGTCGCGGGGGGGCGGTCGCCGGGGCCGCCCACGGGCATGAACCGCCAGCCGGCGAAGCGCGGCTCGGCCTTCAGCCTCTCGACCAGTTCGCCCCAGCGGTCGGCGGGCCAGCTCTTGCCCGGCTGATGGGCGATGGGGGCCAGGGCGATGATCGGGCCCGGCGCGGTGGCCAGCTGCGGGTCGATCACGGCGGCCGCCTCGGCCCGGGCCCGGTCGTCGATGAACAGTTCCGGCTCCAGCGGCCGGTCGGCCCCCATCAGGCGCGAGACCATCTCGACCTTGGGCAGGCCGGTCTCCCAGCGGCGGTTGTAGACCACCTGCCGATCCGCCCGGACCAGATAGGCCAGCGCCGAGCCGCGGATGTCGATCACCATCGCCCAGCGGGTGCCCACGACCTGTCGCCACAGGTCCAGCCAGTGTCCGGCGGCCTTCTTCTTGTCCAGCACGATGACCCGCTCGACCCCCGGGGCCGAACGGAAGAAGGGCGCGGGCGGGCGGCCGCAGGCGACGGTGATCTCGGCCCCCGGCACCTGGCGCGCGATCTCGCGGAGGATCCCCGACGAGATCACGCAGTCGCCGATGCGGTTGGAGGTGACGAACAGGACCTTCTTGCTCATGAAGGGGTCTTATCGTTCTCCGTCCCGCAGCGCGAGCCGCCATGATCCAGTCCCTGACCCGCCCCGACGGCGAAACCCTGGCCCTGAAACGGGTCGAGGGCGGCGGCCCGACCGTCCTCTGGATCGGCGGCTTCCGGTCCGACATGGAGGGCACCAAGGCGCTGGCCCTGGACGCCGCCGCGCGCGAACGCGGCTGGTCCTTCGTCCGCTATGATCATTTCGCCCACGGAGCGTCTTCCGGCGACTGGCGTCAGGCCACGATCGGAAGGTGGCGCGAGGATGCGATCGGCCTGATCGACGCCCTGGACGGTCCGGTCATTCCGGTCGGCTCGTCGATGGGCGGCTGGGTCGCCCTGCTGGCGGCCCTGGCTCGTCCGGAGCGGATGGCGGGTCTGGTGCTGGTCAATCCGGCCCAGGACTTCACCGAGCGGCTGATGTGGCCGTCCCTGCCCGATCACGTCCGCCAGACCATCCTGCGCGATGGCGAGGCGACCATCACCGAGCCCGGCCTCGGCGAATACGTGCTGACGCAGCGGATGTTCGAGGAGGCGCGGGACTGGCTGCTGCTGGATGCGCCCATCGCCATCCCGGCCCCGGTCCATGTCCTGCAGGGTCGCGCCGACGACACCGTGCCGTGGGCCCATGCCATGAGGCTGGCGGAGCGGCTGACCGGGGGCGACGTGCGACTGGACCTGATCGAGGGCGGCGACCACCGTCTGTCGACGCCGAGGGACCTCGAGCGCCTGATCGCGGCCGTGGAGGCGATGCGCGGGTCGAGCCCGGTCTAGATCACCTGCTCGACGCTGGTCACTTCGGGGACGTAGTGGCGCATCATCTGCTCCACGCCGGCCTTCAGCGTCATGGCCGAGGACGGGCAGCCCGCGCAGGCCCCCCGCATCCGCAGACGCAGAACGCCGCTTTCCTCGTCGAAGGCGTCGAACAGGATGTCGCCGCCGTCCTGGGCCACCGCCGGGCGGATCCGGCTGTCGAGCAGGGATTTGATCTCGGCCACGATCTCGGAGTCGTCTTCCGCGTGATCGACCGCATCGGCCCCCTCGCGCATCAGGGGCTGGCCCGAGACGAAATGGTCCATGATCACCGACAGGATCTCGGGTTTCATCTCGCTCCAGTCACGCCCGTGCTCGGCGCGGGTGACGGAGATGTGGTCGCCGCCGAAGAAGACGCCGCTGACGTCCTCCAGCTGGAACAGGGCCTCGGCCAGGGGCGAGGCCGTCGCCTGGTCGATGCTCAGGAACTCGCGCGATCCGCCCGGGGCCACATCGCGGCCCGGCAGGAACTTCAGCGCATTGGGGTTCGGGGTCGGCTCGGTCTGGATGAACATGACCGAGAAATGCGCCCGCCGCCCCAAGCATTCAAGGCCCCGCGCTCAAGCAGCGAGCGCCCGCGGCGCGAGCGATAGCGCCCTTGGCGTTACGCCAGGTCCTCGATCTCGGCGTCGGTCAGTTCGCCCGGCACGATCGTCACCGGCAGCTTGCGCCCGCCGAACGCCGCGCCCTGTTTCAGCACGGCGGACACCAGGGGCCCCGGCCCCCGCGCGCCGGACCCCGACGCCAGCACCAGGATCTTGATCTCCGGGTCCTCGCCGCAGACCTTGCGGATCGCGGCCTGGGGTTCGCCCTCCTCGATCAGGAAGATCGGCGCGGCCCCGGACCGGGTCTGCGCCTCGTCGCCCAGACGCGTCAGCAGGGCCTCGGCCTCGGCCCGCTGCTCGCGCTGGATCTGCTCGCGCACCCCCGCCCACTGCTCGTCCGAGCCGCCGGGAATGATCCGCAGCAGGGCGACCCGGCCGCCGGTCGATTTCGCCCGCCGGGCGGCGTAGCGCAGGGCCGCCTCGAACTCGGGGCTGTCGTCGACGACGACCAGGAACTTCCGGGGCATCAGGCCGAGCCCGCGACGCTGCGGATCTGACCGTTGGCGATGGTCAGCTTGGCGAAGGTCCAGCCGGTGCCCGAGGCCTCGATCTCGTCCACGGCGGCGCGGACGCCCTCGACCATCGACTGGCGCGGTCCGATCCAGGCGTCGACGGCGGCCTCGGCCGTCGCCTCGCTGTCGCCGACGGCGGGATCGGACGCCTTGGCGACCGCCCGGGTCAGGGTGACCTGTTCGGCCATCAGGTCCTCGATCAGCCTGCGCACGGCCAGCCGGTCGAAATGGTCGCCCGAGGGCACGGCCCCGGCTGCGGCGCGCAGGCGATCGAAGTCGAACGCGGCGCCGACCTGGTGGTACAGGCGCGCCATCCGGGGGGCCGACCAGCCCGTTTCCCCGGCCAGATCGCCGATGTCCGCCGTCGCCACCAGGGGCCGGAGCATGGAGACGGTCTGGGCCAGGTCCTCGCCCACCCCCATGTCGGCGAAGCGTTTCAGGCGCGCCGCCAGACGGCCCTGCTCGAAGCGGGACAGCACGTCGCCCCCCGCTGCGCGCAGCGCATCCGCCGCCGGACGATAGGCCTCGATCAGACCCTGCACCGTCGCGCCGGCCCGGGCCCCGCGCCGCGCCAGCCAGAACGTCTGGCGGCGCAGGACGGTCGTGATTTCCAGATACAGCGCCGTCTGGGTCTCGGCGGGCACCTTGAGGTCCAGTGCACTGACCGCGTCCCAGGCCTCATCCAGCCGGAACACCCGCCGCGCGGCCTCGAAGGCGATGACCAGGGCCGTCGTGTCGCACCCCGCCGCGCCCCGCAGGCGATCGGGGAAGGTCGGGCCCGTCATGTTCACGATCTCGTTGCACAGGACCGTGGCCACGATCTCGCGCCGCAGCCGGTGACCCTTCATCTGGTCCTCGAACCGGGCGAGGGGCTGGGGGAAGTAGCGGACCAGGGTTTCCTCGAAGAACGGGTCTTCCGGGGCCCTCGACGCCACGATGTCCTCGGCCAGTTCCAGCTTGGAATAGGCCATCAGCACGGCCAGCTCCGGCCGGGTCAGGGCCAGACCGGCCGTCTTCATCTCGCCGATGCGGACATCGCCGGGCAGACCCTCGACCTTGCGGTCCAGCTTCCCGCGGGCCGTCAGGGCCTGCATGAACCGCTGCTGGCTGTCGAGCGCGCCGGGGCCTTCGGCCTGCTGCAGGGTCAGGGCCAGGGTCTGGTCGTAGTTGTGGGCCAGCACCTTGTGGCCGACCTCCTCGGTCATCGAGGCCAGCAGCGGAACGCGCTCCTCCAGCGGCAGGACGCCGTTGGTGACCGCCGATCCGATCAGGATCTTGATGTTGACCTCGTGGTCGGAGGTGTCGACGCCGGCGGAATTGTCGATGGCGTCGGTGTTGATCCGGCCGCCGCCGGCGGCAAAGGCGATCCGTCCCGCCTGGGTGAAGCCGAGGTTGGCCCCCTCGCCCACCACCTTGACCCGCAGTTCGTCGGCATTGATGCGCAGGGCGTCGGTGCCCTTGTCGCCGACCTGGGCGTCGGTCTCGAGCGCCGACTTCACATAGGTGCCGATGCCGCCGAGATAGAGCAGTTCGGCCGGGGCCTTCAGGATGGCGCGGATCAGGCTGACGGGGTCCAGGGCCTCGTCGGTGATGTCCAGGGCCGCCCGGATCTCGGGCGTCAGCTGGATCGACTTGGCCGAACGCGAGAAGACGCCGCCGCCGCTCGAGATCAGCGACGCATCGTAGTCCTGCCAGGACGACCGCGGCAGGGCGAACAGGCGGTTGCGCTCCTCCCAGGACGTCGCGGGATCGGGCGTCGGATCGATGAAGATGTCGCGGTGATCAAAGGCGGCGACCAGTTTCGAGGCCTTCGACAGCAACAGGCCGTTGCCGAACACATCGCCCGACATGTCGCCGACGCCGACGACGGTGAAGGGCTCGGTCTGGATGTCCTTGCCGATCTCGCGGAAGTGGCGCTTGACCGCCTCCCAGGCGCCGCGGGCGGTGATGCCCATGGCCTTGTGGTCGTAGCCCACCGACCCGCCCGAGGCGAAGGCGTCGTCCAGCCAGAAGCCGTAGTCGGCCGACACGCCGTTGGCGATGTCGCTGAACGTCGCCGTGC
Source organism: Brevundimonas subvibrioides ATCC 15264 (assembly GCF_000144605.1). Taxonomy (NCBI): domain Bacteria; kingdom Pseudomonadati; phylum Pseudomonadota; class Alphaproteobacteria; order Caulobacterales; family Caulobacteraceae; genus Brevundimonas; species Brevundimonas subvibrioides. Next base: position 336,248 of record NC_014375.1, read on the forward strand.
CCTTGTCGGCGGCCACGACCAGATAGGGGTCGTCGCCCTCGAAGGCGACGACATGGGACGGATGGACCACCCGGCCGTCGGCGCCGATGTTGTCGGTGATGTCGAGCAGGCCGGACAGGAAGGTCCTGTAGGCGCGGATGGCCTCGGCCTGCTGGGCGTCGCGGTCGCCGCCGGCGCGGACGATGGCGGACAGATGTTTCGGGAAGAACCCGCCCTTGGAGCCCACCGGCACGATGACGGCGTTCTTGACCTGCTGGGCCTTCACCAGACCCAGCACCTCGGTGCGGAAGTCGTCGCGGCGATCGGACCAGCGCAGACCGCCCCGGGCCACGGGACCGAACCGCAGGTGGACGCCCTCGATGTGCGGGGCCCAGACGAAGATCTCGCGGTAGGGCTTGGGCAACGGCAGGTCGTCCAGCTCGCGCGAGGCGATCTTGATCGAGATATGCGGCTTGAACCCGCCGTCGGCCGCGACCTGGTAGTAGTTGGTCCGCTTGATCGCCCCGACCAGAGCGGCCATCCGGCGCAGCGCCCGGTCGTGATCCAGCGACGTCACCTCCATCAGCAGGGCGGTGATCTTGTCGTTCAGCTCCGCCACCTGGGCGGCGCGGTCGTCGGCCGACCCGCCATGAGCCGGATCGAACTTGCAGGCGAACAGGCTCAGCAGGGCCCGCGCGATGGCGGGATAGTCCCGCAGCGCCTCTTCCTGCACCGCCTGGGAGGGATCGAGCCCGGTCTGCTGGCGATAGCGGGCGAGGGTGCGGATCAGGGCGGCTTCGCGCCATTCGACGCCCAGTTCCAGCACCAGCCGGTTGAAGCCGTCGCTCTCGGTCAGGCCGTTCCAGACGGCCGAGAAGGCCGTCTCGAACGGCCCCTTGACGTCGGCGAAAGCGATGGCGGCGCCGCGCGGGTCTTCCAGCAGGAACTCGTGGACATGGATCTCTTCGGCGTCGACCGGACGGATCGCGTGTCCGAACTCCTCCAGCGTCTTCAGGCCCATGTCGGCCAGGACCGGCAGGACATCGGACAGGGGCACCGCCGCGCCGCGACGGTAGAGCTTGAACCGGAACTGCAGCGGCGTATCGCCGGCCGACCGGAACGCCCGGACCGCCACGGGCTCGCCCGTGCCCACGGTGCCGGAGGCGTTCAGCCGATCGATCTCCTGAAGATCGGCCACGGCCTCGACCGCGTCGTAGCGATCGCGATAGCCGGCGCCGAAGGCGTCCGACCATTTCAGGCTCAGCGCCCCGATCTGGCTGTCATCGACGTCGGCGGCGCGCAGGGCGGTCTCGAACCGGTCGACCCAGCTGCGGCCCGCCTCGGCGATCTCGGCTTCGAGCGCCCTGGCGTCGGGCGTCGGATGCGCGCCCGGCGTCACCCCGATGATGTAGTGGATGCGCACCAGCGGTGCGTCGGACAGCTGCGGATACCAGGCCGACAGCCGGCCACCCCAGGCCCGGGCCAGAATGCGGCCGATACGCTCGCGCACCGCCGCCTCGAACCGCTCGCGCGGCACGAAGGCCAGCACCGACACGAACCGGTCGAACGGATCCAGCCGGGTGAAGGTCTTGATCCGGGGCCGGTCGTACAGATGCAGGATGCCCAGGGCCGAGGTCAGCAGTTCGTCCTCGGTGATCTGGAAGAGCTCGTCGCGCGGATAGTTCTCCAGGATGTTCCTGAGCCGCTTCTCGTTGTGGCTGCCGGGTACCTTGGCCGCGCGGGTCAGGGCGTTCAGCACCTTGCGGCGGATCAGCGGGACGTCCGAGGCCGTGCGATCATAGGCTTCGGCGGTGAACAGGCCGACGAACCGGGTCTCGCCCGACGGCCGCCCGTCGTCGCCGTACCGCTTGACGCCGACGTAATCCATATAGGCGCGGCGGTGGACCCGGCTGCGCAGATTGGCCTTGGCCACGGTGACGGGCTCGGACAGATCCATCTGCTGTTTCATCTGCGCGGTCAGCACGGCCGGTTCGGAGGTGCGACGCAGCACGGTCCGTTCCGGATCGCGCAGCACGCCGACGCCGGCCGAGGCCTGATCGAGCGGCGCCTCGGCCGCATAGCCCCCGTCGGCGGTGCGCGGATAGTCGTAGTCGCGGGCCCCCAGGAAGACGAAATGGTCGTCGTTGAGCCAGCGCAGGAAGGCCAGGTTCTCCGCCACCACCTCGGGATCGATCTGGCCCGGGCACGCCTCCAGATGCGCGATCGAGCGCGCCATCAGTTCGCTCATGGGCTGGAAGTCGCCGACGGCCGCGTGAACGTCGGCCAGAGCCTGTTCGACCTGCGCCTTCAGCGTGTCGCGCCGTTCGGGCGGGAGCGGATCGATGACGATCACGATCAGGGATTCGCGGGCCTCGCCCCGTTCGGCCCCGGGGCCGCGCGACAGGACCGGATGGAACAGGGCCCGCACCGAGACGCCCGCATCGGCCAGTTCGCCCATCACGCTGTCGACCAGGAACGGCCGGTCGTCCTGGGCGATCCACAGGGTGTCATAGGGGCTCTGGATGTTCCGGAGGGGCTGGACCAGAATTCGCGGCGCCTCGCCCGCCGTCCGCTGCTCGGCCCAGCGCCAGGCGTCGGCCAGCAGCGCCGCCATGGCGGCGACGTCCAGTTCCGGCGTCTCGTCCTGCGCATAGTCTTCCGCGGCCTGGTCGATGAACGACTGTTCCAGGTCGGCGAGCGCGCCGCCCGCCCTCAGGCTCTTCGCGAACGCGGACCTCAGCGCCTCCGCGATCGGGGAGGGGACGGAAGTGCGCAGTTCGCCGGACATGGGCAGGGTCTCGTTCAGCGCGGCTCTGATGGCCGCCAGGTGCTAGGTTCGGGAATAGGCCCGCCCGCGTCCGGCGGGAAGCCCAGAAAGCGAAACGCCGGACCCTCTTGCGAGGGCCCGGCGCCGATCGACGGTCTTTTGGGCGGGCCTAGAACCGGTAGTTCATGCCGATGCGGACGGCATGCAGGCCGAACCGTCCGTTGGACCGCTGGATGTCCGTGCCCGTCGTGTTCGGGGCCAGGACGAACGGGTTGGTGGCAATGGCGATGCCGCGGCCGACCCGGACGTTGAAGTCCGACGCTTCCAGCGAGGTGTAGATGTATTCGCCGGTCACGCTCAGATGGGGCGCGAGGGCGTATTCGATGCCGCCGCCCGCCTGATAGCCGTCCGCCTGGTCGTCGTCGGTCGTGGCCGTGAAGGTGTTCTGGCCGTTGGACGAGTAGAAGCGGTTCGTCATCTCGCCCGTCGCCACGCCGCCGGTCGCATAGACCAGGGCCGGACCGTAGGCGTAGCCGACGCGGGCCCGCAGGGCTGCGAGGTTGTTCAGGTTGCGCTCGGACACATAGTAGGCGGGCGTGGTCGAGTAGGACGTCACGCTGTCCTCGGCGTCGACGCCGGAATACTCGCCGACGGCACCGACGACGAAGTTTCCGAACTGGAAGTCGTAGCCGATGCGACCACCGCCCTCGACGCCGTTGGAGTCTTCATCGCAGCCGTTGGACGGCAGATCGCCCTTGGCGCTGCCGCCGCACGATCCGGGGCTGAAGGCGTCGGCGCCCGCCAACGTGGTGACGGTGTCGCCGAAATTGCCGTCCAGATTGCGGTCGAAGCGCAGGCGCTCGTCGTCCTGGTCGTTGGTCTTGGTGCCCGAGCCGTAGACGCCGACATAGAGCCCGCTCCAGTCCTGGGACTGGGCCATGGCCGGCGCGCCGACCGCGGCCAGCATCAGTGCGCCCGCCGAAACCGTGAGTGTCTTGATCATCAATCTGTATCCCTGAGCTGTTGTGCGCCGCGGGGGGCGGCACGGCCCTTCCGCCGGGGCTAACGGCAGGGACGTCCCCCCGTTCCGCGCAGATGCAGGTCGTGGGGACCGCGGGACACATGTGTCGTTTTCATGCATCAGGCCAGAAAGCGAAAAGGCCGCCGGACGGGGGTCCGACGGCCTCAGCTGGAACCCGCGCAGGAGGGGGAGGGGCGCAGGTTCGAAGTCATCGCGGCCGGGAGGGGGAGGGGAGGCCGCGACGCCTGGATGGGAGATGGGAACCCCCGTCCGACCTGCAAGGGCCATCCGGTCAGGGTTCGCCGGTCCCCGGGCGCGGCGGTTTGACGCGGGCCGGACGTTTGGCCGGCGCATGGTGGCTGCGTGCCTCGTCTTCGGCATAGGGCTTGCCGTCGCCGCTGAGCAGGACAGCGATCCACATCGACCCCCTGAACTCGGCCAGGATGGCCATGGCCATGACGGCCAATGGCGTGGACAGGAACATGCCGACCACGCCCCACATCTTGCCCCACAGCGCGAGGGCCAGAAGGACGGCGACCGGATCGATGTTCTGGTTCTCGCCCTGCATGCGCGGCTGGATCATGTTGCCGACGACGAACAGGATGACCTGCAGGCCGACCAGCAGGATCAGCGCCGGCCAGTAGGTCGGGAACTGCACCAGGGCGAACAGCGGCGGCGCCAGGCCCGCGACGGCCCCGCCCAGCACCGGAATGAAGCCGACCACGAAGATCACGAAGGTCCAGAACTCGGCGTGCTCCAGCCCGACGACCCGCATCAGGATCCAGGCCGCAGCACAGATGATGGCCCCCGTCACGGTCTGGACCCAGAGATAGCCCTCGACGCCGCCCCGCACGCGCTGGAACACCTCCAGCGCCTCGTTGCGCTGCTCCCGCTCGGGGAACATGGCGATGATCTTCCGGCGGAAGCCCACCTGGGAGGCGAGCAGGAAGCCGAGATAGACCAGGACGAAGAAGGATCCGGAGGCCACGCCCTGGGCCTGGCCCGCCAGTCCGATCAGATATCCGCGCAGGTCGATGCTGCCGATCAGCTCCTGCGCCGTCGGAGGGGTCGTCACCCCGAACAGCTTCGCGCCGTCGGCGATGATCGCGTCGATGCGCGGTCCGATGCCGCTGGAAACGCCCGACGCATCGCTGAAGAAGCCCGCCGCGCCGTTGACGATGAAGGCGATGGCGCCGACGAACGCGACGGTGACCAGCAGCAGCGCCGCAATCCCTGCCCAGTGGTCCGGAAGGCTGGTCCGGTCCTCGATGAAGCGCTTCACCCCGTCGATCATGATCATCAGGAAGATGGCCATGGCCAGGGGCGTCAGGATGTCCCGAAGCCAGTAGAGCGCCGCCCCCACGGCCACGACCGCCAGGGTCACCAGGGCGTTTCGGGCGACGGTGTTGGTCGGGACGGTGATGGGCAGTTTCATGGCCGGACTCTCGGGGTGGCCGCAACAGCGGTCAAGCCGATCCCTCTCCCCGAGCGCGTCTTAAGCTGTATTGTGACGATAAAACCGGAGTTTCGAATGACCGACGCCGCCGCTTCCGCCCTCGGCCAGACCAGGGGACTGTTCCTGGGTCAGTCCGCCGACAACGGCGTGGCGCGGGCCGAGCATCTGCTGTGGAGCCGGGCCAACCGGCATGGCGTCATCGCCGGGGCGACCGGCACCGGCAAGACCGTGACCCTGCAGATCATGGCGCAGGGCTTTTCCGAGATGGGCGTGCCGGTCTTCTGCGCCGACGTGAAGGGCGACCTGTCCGGGATCAGCCAGATCGGCGCCCCGAACGAGAAACTGGTCGCGCGGGCGACCGGCATGGGCCTGACCCTTCAGCCGAAGGCGGCCCCGACGGTCTTCTGGGACCTGTACGGCCAGAAGGGTCACCCGGTCCGCGCCACCGTGTCCGAGATCGGGCCCCTGCTGATGGCCCGGATGCTGGACCTGAACGACGTCCAGGAGGGCGTGCTGACCGTGGCCTTCCACGTCGCCGACAAGGAAGGGCTGCTGCTGCTCGACCTCGACGATCTGAGGTCCATGCTGGTCTATGTCGCCGAGAACGCGGCCCGGATCGGGCGCGAGGTCGGCAATGTGGCCCCCGCCTCGATCGCCTCGATCCAGCGTGCCCTGCTGCAGCTGGAACAGGACGGCGGCGGCGCCTTCTTCGGCGAGCCGGCCCTGCGGCTGACCGACATGATGAAGACCGGCGTCGACGGACGCGGCCAGGTCAATGTGCTGGACTCGACCCGGCTGATGAACAGCCCGCGCCTGTACGGGGCCTTCCTGCTCTGGCTGATCTCGGAATTGTTCGAGCAGCTGCCCGAGGTCGGCGATCCGGAGAAGCCCCGTCTGGTCTTCTTCTTCGACGAGGCGCACCTGCTGTTCAAGGACGCGCCCAAGCCGCTGCTGGAAAAGGTCGAACAGGTCGTCCGCCTGATCCGGTCCAAGGGCGTCGGCATCTATTTCATCACCCAGAACCCGGCCGACATCCCCGACAGCGTCCTGGCCCAGCTGGGCAACCGCATCCAGCATGCCCTGCGGGCCTATACGCCCGCCGACCAGCGCGGGCTCAGGGCGGCCTCGGAGAGTTTCCGCGTCAATCCGGCCTTCGACACAAAGGAGGCGATCCAGGCGCTCGGTACCGGCGAGGCGCTCGTGTCCGTGCTGGACGAGAAGGGGGCCCCGACGATCGTCCAGCGCACCCTGATCCGTCCGCCGGACAGCCGTCTGGGGCCCGCCACCGACCCGGAACGCGCCGCGGTCATGGCCTCAAGCCCGGTCAAGGGCATCTATGACACGGTGATCGATCGCGAATCCGCCGAGGAAGTCCTGGCCGCCCGCCATGCGGCCGAAACCGCTGCTGAAGAGCCGGCGCCCAGGGCGGCCCCCAGGGGCCGGGCCGCGCCCGCGCCTCGCGCCGCTCCCGCCCCCAAGGCTCCGCGTCGGTCGAACCGCCAGACCCCGCTTGAAGCCCTCACGAAATCGGTCCTCCGCACCGCCGGGTCCACTCTGACGCGCGAACTGCTGCGGGGCGTGCTGGGTGGATTGAAGCGTCGATGAGGCCAGGGCTGGCCGACATCCGGACGACGGCAGACCATGGCGACAATCTAGGAATATAATCCTTCCTGCGCCTTGCGATCACAATGTTCGTCGCCATCTCCGCCAAGGGTCTTTGACAGAGCGAACCGGCGGGCCGCTGAAGGGTCAGCCGAGATTTCGCATAATCTGGCAGGGTTCCGATTTGCTCGGTCTCTAACCCGTTGATCTCACGAGATGTGCTGACGGGTCTGGCACGGCTGGCACGCGGTTTTTCGTGGCACCCTGCAAGCAGGAATACCGCGACTCCCCCGGCGGAAACGTCCGCTGGCCTAGATCACCGAGCCCAGCCGGGCGCTGGCCAGGTCGATGAGGACGCCGGTGACCTGGGCTCCGGAGCCGGTCTGGGTCAGGAGCTTGGAATGGTGGGGCGACAGGGCGCGGGTATCGACCATCGCCATGGCCCAACCGAGGAACAGCTGGGCCTGGACCGGCCAGCGCGCCAGGACCCGGACGTTGCGATGACGCTCGTCCGTCTCGATGGTTTCCATCAGGGCGGTCAGGGCATCGGGGTCGCCTTCCAGCACCTGCACGAAGACACCGCCCTGAAGCGCCAGGGCACCCGTCAGGCGACGTTTCGCGTTGTTGCGAACCGAGGTGGAGACGATGCGCGAGACGTCCACGGGACCGTCGGTCAGGGCGACCGCATCGCTTCGATAGACGATGCGCTCGATAGGGGATGTCATGCGACTGGGAGACCGTGGCGGGCAATCCGCCCGTCCCTCTAGGCGCTTTGGGGCGAAATCCCTAACGCGGAACCAGACGCCACATCCGCAGGGGATGGCGCACCACGCCGGCCTCGGCCCCGGCCGCCTCGCCACGACCGACGTAGAGATCGGCGCGGACCGGGCCGCGAATGGCCGACCCCGTGTCCAGGGCCATGACCAGACCCTGATAGCCATGACGGGCCCCGACCAGATTGCCCGCATCGGCGGAAATCCACACGAGGTCCCCATAGGTCCAGCTGGCCGGATCGACCGCGATCGACCGTCGGGCCGGCAGGGGCACGCCCGCCGCGCCCGCCGGATCGCCCCCGTCGTCCGGGTCCAGGGAGAAGAAGATGTAGCGCGGGTTCAGGGCCGTGACCGCCCGCGCCTCCGGCCCGCGGTGGGCGGCCAGCCAGGCCCGGATGGCGTCGCCCGACGTCCCGTTGGCGGGCAGCAGGCCACGATCCGCCATCGGCCGGGCAATCCCGATGAAGGGACGGCCGTTGTCGGCGGCATAGGCGGCGCGGGCCGTGGCGCCGTCCTCGAAGGTCAGATAGCCGGACCCCTGGATCTGCAGGAAGAACAGGTCCTCGGCCCGCATCCAGGCGAGGGGCGGCGAAGGTGGCGGTCCGGCCTCGATCTCCGCGCGCTCGGCCAGGACCTGTCCCCGCGTCCAGCCTTCGGGCCGCGCCAGCACCGGCGTATCGAAGGTGGCGTCAGGCGTGCGTCGCGCTGAATACTCCGGCGCGAAATAGGCGGTCATCAGGCCGGATCGGCCATCCGCCGTCGCGGCCGCCACCACGCCGAAGCCGCGTTCGAAGAAGGCGCGCGCGGCCGAGGGCGTGACCGGCCGGGACGTTCGCCGGATCTGCTGGGCCTCCTCGCAGCGCACGGCGGCCTTCCGCTCGCGTGCGACACGGCAGGTGTCGGCATAGGCCTGGAACGCGGCAAGATGATCCTCGTCGGCCCAGCCCGCGAGCGTCTGGGGACCCGGCAGGCCGGGTCCGGGAGACGACGGCGGCGAGGCGGGGGTCGGCTGCGACGGGGCAGGGACAGGACCCGCTTCACCGGGCGGCGCCGGGGTCCCGGGCGCTGAGGTCGCGCACCCGGCCAGGAGCAGGAGCACGGCCGCCAGCCCGGACCTGGGGTCAAATCCCACGGCGCGGTCGGCCCTAGGCGTTGGCGGGTTCGACCCGGGCCAGGACCCAGTTCGGGTCGGAGGCCCCCAGCGAGCGCTCGAAGGTCCAGTGCTCGGCGGTCCGGCGCTCCTCGATCCGGGGCTCGGCGGGCGCGCCCGGGGTGGCCTCGTCGGCCGGCGGCATGATCTTCGAGCGAAGTTCGGCCAGGAACCGCACCTTGGCCACGGCGCGATCACCCTCGGCCGAGGCCAGTTCGAGGTCGGCGCGGGGCGGATGCAGGAACTCGACCTGTTCGGTCTCGCCCCGCGTCTCGCGCGCCGCGATGCCGGTCTCGAACGAGTCCAGCACGGCGGGGGTCAGCAGGGGCTTTAGCGCCGCGCGGTCGCCGGCGGCATAGCCCCGGACGATCGTCTCATAGGCCTGACGCGCGCCGTCGATGAATTTGGCGGGGTCGAAAGCCGGGTCGCGGGCCCGCAGCGAGGCGGCGGCGGCCAGAAGCGTGGCGTCCACGCCCGGCGTGCGCAGGGGCGCATCGGGTCCGGTGGCCGGGAGCGCCGGCGGGGCCTTGGCGTCGTCCTGCGGCTGACGGCCGACCTTCTTGCCCAGGACGTTGTAGAGCTGGAACAGCACGAAGGCCGCGATCACGGCGAAGATGACGATCAGAAACTGAGAGGGCACGGTCTATCCCGGGTTTTCGAGGCGCGCTTCCGGCGGAAAGCGAACGGCGTCGGCTGGACGATTACGGACCTATATAGGCGGGCGCAAGGCAGGGCGCACCCGGACGCATCACCACAGCCCGTGCAACGGCGGATCCGTCGCCGACGTTGCAGCCCGGTGACGCGGATGCTAGTCGCCCGGCCTTCCATTCCTTCGTCCGATCACGGCTATCCCGAACATGACCGATGTCGCCCCGACCGAGCCGAACGGCTCCGCCCCCACCGGCCAGCCGCCGGTTCCGGGTTTCCGCATCCTGGCGCAGTATGTGCGCGACCTGTCGTTCGAGAACCCCAAGGCTCCGGATTCCCTGCGCATCGAGGGTCGTCCCTCGATCGACATGGGCGTTGAGCTGAACGCCCAGGGCCGTCCCGACGGTCTGTTCGAGGTCGACATCAAGCTGTCGATCAAGGCCTCGACCGAGGCCCTGGCGGTGTTTCACGTCGAGCTGCTGTACGGCGGCCTGTTCCAGCTTTCGGGCGTGGCCGAAAAGGACATCGAGCCCCTGCTGCTGATCGAATGCCCGCGCTACCTGTTCCCCTATGCCCGTGAGATCATCGGCCGGGCGACGGCGGACGGCGGCTTCTATCCGCCGTTCATGCTCGACCCGATCGACTTCGCCGGCATCTATGCGGCCCGGATGCAGCAGCAGAACGGTCAGCCCTCGGGCGCGGCCTGACCCTGGGTGGCGGCCTCGGCGACGAGGCCGTAGCCTTCCCATAGCGACAGATCCTTGAGCGTTGCGGCCAGGAAGGCGGCATGGGCCTCGCCTTCCGAGGCATGCAGTCGAGGCGCGAGCGGCCGGGGCCGGAGGCCATACCCGCCTGCGGCGGCATGGGCGGCCGCGGCCACGCTTTCGCGGCGACTGGACAGGTCCAGCACCCGCTCCTTGCCGCCCTTGAGCTCCAGATAGACCTCGGCCAGCAGCCGGGCGTCGATCAGGGCGCCGTGCAGGGTCCGGTCGACCAGGCTGATCTTGTAGCGCTTGCACAGGGCGTCCAGCGAGTTGGCCATGCCGGGAAACCGCTTCTGGGCCAGCTGGAGCGTGTCGATCCAGCGGGTTTCGTGAAGCAGCGGATGGCCGCAGCGGCCGCATTCATGGTCGATGAAGTTGCGGTCGAACTGGGCGTTGTGGGCGATCACGGGGGCGTCGCCGATGAAGTCCATCAGGTCGACGACGATCTGGGCGAACTTAGGGGCGTCCTTGACCTTGTCGTCGGTGATGCCGTGGACGCGGATCGCGTCGGCGGGGATCAGCCGCTCCGGGTTCACGAACCGGTGAAACGTCCGGCCCGTCGGCAGCAGATCCAGGATCTCGATACAGCCGACCTCGATCAGCCGGTCGCCGGTTCGGGGGTCGAAGCCGGTGGTTTCGGTGTCGAGAACGATTTCGCGGGCCATGGCCTATGTGTGGGGTGTTTCGCTGGCGGGTGAAAGTGTCCGCGCCGGTCGTTTCCAGTCCGGCGACAGAACCATCCCCACGATTTCGGCGACGCGCGCGCGGGTCGCCTCCAGGCTTTCGCCCGTGTCGACGACGAAGTCGGCGCGGCGGCGCTTTTCCGCATCCGGAACCTGTCGGGCGCGAATGGCCTCGAAGCGCTCCGGCGTCATGCCGGGTCGGGCCAGGACGCGGGCGCGTTGGACCGCCTCAGGTGCCGATACCACCACGACGGCATCGACCGCCCGGTCGCCGCCGGTCTCGAACAGCAAGGGAATGTCCAGCACGGCCAGCGGCGTGCCGGCCGCGCGCGCCGCCTCCAGATCGGCCAGCCGTCCGGCGCCGACCAGGGGATGGACGATCGATTCCAGCCGCCGGAAGGCCGTGTCGTCCCGCCCGAGGGCCTCGGCCAGGCGCGTCCGGTCGACGGCTCCGTCGACCACGACGCCGGGAAAGGCCGCCCCGACCGGCTCCACCGCCGCCCCGCCCCGGGCATAAAGGGCATGGACCGCATCGTCGGCGTTCCAGACCAGCGCCCCGTGATCGGCGAACATGGCCGTGGTGGTCGACTTGCCCATGCCGATCGATCCGGTCAGGCCCAGCACGATCACGCCGTCTCTCCCAGATGCGCCAGCAACAGGGGCCGAAGGTCGAGATCGGGGGGCTCCACGCCGAAGATCGCCCGGAACGACGGCCCGGCCTGGCCGATCAGCATGGCCAGGCCATCGACCGTGGTCAGGCCCGCGGCCTGTGCTGCCTGCAGGAAGGCCGTGCGCACCGGCCGATAGGTCATGTCCATCACCACCGTCGCCGGATCGAGGGTCGCCGGATCGAGCTCCGGCCGGACACTCAGGGCATTGACCACCAGCGCGGCCCCCGTGAACGCCGTGGCCGTGTCGCCGACCTCGACCGATCCGCCCAGGTCCGCGGCGAGCGCCTCGGCCCGCTCGCGCGTGCGGTTGACGATCCGGACGGTCGCCCCCGCCCCGCTCAGGGCCGCCACCGCTGCCCGGGCGGCCCCGCCGGCCCCCAGCATGACCACGATCGATCCCCGCAACGAAAGCCCGGGGGCCTGCTGCGCCAGGGCCCGCAGGAGGCCTTCGCCATCCGAGCTGTCGGCGAGGACCTGTCCGGCCCGGAAGACCAGGATATTGGCCGATCCGCCGGCGCGCGCCGTCTCCGACACCGTGTCCGCGCTGGCGAAGGCCTGTTCCTTAAAGGGCGCGGTGACATTCACCCCCGCCAGCAGACCTGCGCGACCGAAGGCGACCAGGGCGTCGAAACCGGCGGGGTCCCGGGGCGCGAACGCCGCGTAGGTCGCGTCCAGTCCGGCCGCGTCGAGCCAGGCGTTGTGGATGACGGGACTGAGCGAATGGGCGACGGGATTGCCGACGATGCCGCCGACCCGCGCGGCCCCGGTCAGGCGGGAGCCCGTCACGGACCGGGGGCTCATGTCGCGATCACCCCGGCGCGGCGCAGTTCGTCCAGGACCGGCCACAGCGGCATGCCCAGGACGGTGAAATAGTCGCCGTCGACCCGGTCGAACAGCTGCGATCCCATGCCCTCGAGCCGGTAGCACCCGACCGAGCCCAGCAGGGCCTCGCCCTCGGCCGCCAGATACTCGTCAAGGAAGCCATCCGAGAAAGACCGCATCGTCATCCGGGCCGTATGCACGCCGGACCAGACCACCGCCCCATCCCGCGCGAGGGCCGCCGCCGAATTGAGATGGTGGGTCTTGCCCCGCATCGTCTTCAGGCGGGCGCGCGCCGCGTCGAGGTCCGGGGCCTTGGAGACCATCGTGCCTTCCAGATCCAGGGTCTGGTCCGATCCCAGCACCCAGACCTCCGGATCATGGCGCGAGACCGCCAGCGCCTTGGCCCGCGCCAGCTCCAGTGCCAGATCGGCGGGATCGATGCCGGCCAGGGACGCCTTGATGGCGTCCTCGTCGACGCCGGCATCGACCGCGGTGAAGGGCACGCCGGCGCCGGTCAGCATGGCCCGGCGGGCGGCGCTGCGCGAGGCCAGGACCAGCCGTTCGGGGGACGAAGTCCCCGTCACCAGGACACCCCGACGGTCTTGGTGCGGCGTTCGTTCAGCAGGTTCAGGATGGCGGCGGCCGTCTCCTCCACCGACCGGCGGGTCACATCGATCGTCGGCCAGCCGCGTCGCTCGAAGGCCCGCTTGGCCTTGATCGTCTCGTCGCGCACCGCGTCGGGCTCGACATAGGACGAGGTATGGGTGGCATTCAGCCCGTCCAGCCGGTTCCGGCGGATCTGGATCAGACGGTCGGGCGAGACGGTCAGACCCACCACGAGCGGGTTCTTCAGGCCGACCAGACGTTCCCCGTCCTCCTGACCCGGCACCAGGGGGACATTGGCGGCCCGGACGCCCCGATGGGCCAGATAGATGCAGGTCGGGGTCTTGGATGTGCGGCTGACGCCCACGAGCACCACATCGGCGCCTTCCAGCTGTTCGGCCGAACCCTGACCGTCGTCGTGCGCCATGGCGTAGTCGAGCGCCGCCATCCGGTTGAAATAGTCATGGTCGAGCGCGTGCTGGGCCCCCACCCGCGTCGACAGGGCGGCGCCCAGATAGCGGGACAGGGCGCCGACGAGCGGGTCCAGGGCCCCGATATGGGGAATGTCCAGGGCGCGGCAGCCCGCCTCCAGCTGGGCCCTCAGGTCGCGATCCACGATGGTGTGCAGGACCACGCCGGGGGCGGTGGCGATTTCGTCCAGCACACGGTCCATCTGCCGGTCGGATCGCACCAGAGCATAGATGTGTTCGATGGGGATGACCCCGTCGAACCGCGCGGTCACGGCCTTGGCCATGGCGTTCAGCGTCTCTCCGGTCGAGTCCGACACGAGATGGACGTGGAAATAGGTCGCCAGCCGCGAGCCTCCCGCGGAACGGACCGGGCTCACGCCGGTCTCCGGCGCGGGATAACGAAGATCGAGAGCAGGCGAATGGCGCGGATTCCTGTGGAACGGTCGGGGCGCCACGCGGTCCGGCCACGGGCATGGATGTCTATAGCGCGGCACCACGAGGTCTGCGAGCCGGGACAAGACGGGACCAACACCGGGTTTCGCGGCCGATCATCCCGAGGCAAGCGCCGGCGGGCGAAACGCCTGGGGAAATCCTTAACGAAACGTAAACGGCACACATCGATCGACCGCGCTCCAGCCCGGCCCGGGGCCCGGCGGGTTAAGGATTGATTAAGGATTATCCCCGGTTTCCACCGGCTTTCATCCGTGGCTTCGGCCGCCGGACTGCCGGGGTGGAAAAGCGAGGCCGGAACGCCGGAACCCGGCGCTTTGTCCCCGCCGTCCCGCCTCCTGCTGTCTTCCTCCATTCCTTTTATGATTCTCATTGGAATAAGGAGGAGGGCGTGGGCTTGAGGGGATGCGCGAGCCTGCGTAAAGCCAAGGTCATGAGCATCACGCCGTCACTGATCCGTGTCCTGCAGGGCGAGACCCTGGAGCGTCCTCCCGTCTGGTTCATGCGCCAGGCCGGTCGGTATCTGCCCGAGTACCGGGCCTTGCGCGCCGAGGCCCCCGACTTCATCGCCTTCTGCCTGAATCCGGAGATGGCGGCCGAGGCGACCCTGCAACCCATGCGCCGGTTCGGCTTCGATGCGGCGATCGTTTTCGCCGACATCCTGCTGATCCCGCAGGCCCTGGGGCAGGACGTCTGGTTCGAAACCGGCGAGGGACCCCGTCTGGGCTTGATGCCGAGCGTCGGCCGGATGCAGGAGCTCGCCGAAGGCGCGGGGCAATACCTGCATCAGGTCGGCCAGACCCTCAGCCTCGTGCGCAGCCAGCTGGAGCCGGAACGGGCCCTGATCGGCTTCGCGGGCGCGCCCTGGACCGTGGCCACCTACATGCTGGACGGCCACCACAACACGATCGGCAAGGGCGAACGCGCCACGGCCCGCTCCTATGCCTATGCCGAACCTGAAAAGGTCGATGAGGTGCTGGCGGTTCTGGTCGAGGCCACCGCCCGCTATCTGAAGATGCAGGCCGATGCCGGGGCCGACGCCCTGAAGATCTTCGAGAGCTGGGCCGAGGGCCTGCCGGACGACCTTTTCGAGCGACTGGTGCTCAAACCCCATCAGGCCCTGGTCCGCCGGGTGCGCGAGCTCGGGGTCACCGTCCCGTTGATCGGCTTCCCGCGCGGGTCGGCGCTCCATGCCGACCGCTATGCCCGCGAGGTCGATGTCCAGGGCGTGGCGCTGGATACGGCGTGTTCGCTGGAACGCGGAAAACTGGTCCAGGCGATCAAGCCGATCCAGGGAGCCCTCGATCCGCTGCTGCTCCGGGTCGGCGGTGCGGCGCTGGACCGCAGGGTGGATCAGCTTGTGGAAGCCTGGGGTTCCGGCCCATGGATCTTCAACCTGGGCCACGGCATCCTGCCGGACGTGCCGATCGCTCACGTCGAGCAGGTTCTGAAGCGGATCGGCGCGCAGTGAACGCAAGCCCGGGGAGCCAGCGGTCGGGTCGTCGTATCGCCGTCGTGCTCTTCAATCTGGGGGGGCCGGACGATGCGGCCACCGTCAAGCCGTTCCTGTTCAACCTGTTCAACGATCCGGCCATCATCGGCCTGCCGGGCCTGTTCCGCACGCCGCTGGCGAAGCTGATCTCGTCGCGGCGCGAGGCCAGCGCCCAGGCCAACTATGCGATGATGGACTCCAACGGGGGCTCGCCGCTGAAGGGCGAGACCCAGGCCCAGATGGACGCCCTGGACGCGGCCCTGTCGGTCCGCCTGCCCGGTGACGAGGTCCGCAGCTTCATGGCCATGCGCTACTGGCACCCCCTGACCGAGGAGGCCGCCGTGGAGGTGGCCGCCTGGGGGCCGGACGAGATCGTGCTGCTGCCGCTCTATCCGCAGTTTTCCACGACCACGACCCGGTCTTCGCTGAAAGCCTGGAACGCGGCCTATGCCGGATCGGGCCGGACGCGGACGATCTGCTGCTATCCGCGCGCCGAGGGCTGGATCGCGGCCCAGGCCGAAGGCATCCGGCTGAAGCTGGCCGAGGCCGAGCGTGATCATCCGGGCCGGCCGGTCCGCGTCCTGTTCTCCGCCCACGGGATCCCGGAGAAGCTGGTCGAGAAGGACGGCGATCCCTATCAGGAACAGGTCGAGGCGACCGTGGCGGCCGTGGCCGAGGCGGCCGGGCTGACGGATTGGCTGCTGTGCTACCAGAGCCGGGTCGGGCCGCTGAAATGGCTGGGACCCTCGACGCCCGAGGCCATTCGTGCGGCCGGAGCCGAGGGCATCGGGCTGGTCGTCACCCCCATCGCCTTCGTCTCCGAACACATCGAGACCCTGGTCGAGCTGGATATTGAATACGGCGAACTGGCGCACGAGGCCGGGGTTCACCCCTATCTGCGTGTGCCCGCCGTCGGGGTCAGTCCCCTGTTCATCGACGGCCTCGCCGATGCGGTGAACGACAGCCTGGGTCGCACAGGGATCGCGCCGGCGGGTCCCGGGTGCCAGGGCCGCTGGAAGGCCTGCCCCTGTCAGGCGCAAAAGCAGGCCGCTTAGGAGTTCGGGATGAACCTTTACGATCTCGCCCGTGGCCTGCACATCCTGGCCGTCATCGCCTGGATGGCGGGCCTGCTGTTCCTGCCCCGGCTCTATGCCTATGACGCCGAACAGGCGGACAAGCCGGAACCGCTGAACACGGAGATGCGGACCCTGCTGCGGCTGTGGCAGGGCCGGATGCTGAAGATCATCCTTCATCCGGCCATGGGTCTGTCCCTGATCTTCGGCCTGTGGCTGATCCACCTGGACGTCCAGGCCCGCGGCGCGGCCTTCCTGGCCGAGCCCTGGATGGTGGCCAAGCTGATCGGGGTCGTCCTCCTGCTGGGCTGGCATTTCTATCTGGTGGCGGAGCGCAAGAAGATCCTGGCCGGAACGTCGGTCCGGACCTCGAAATTCTGGCGCATGACCAATGAGGTGCCGTTCGTCCTGGCCATCGTCATGGTGCTGTCGGTCACCACGGAGTGGACCTTCTAGACGGCTGCCAACGCGTCGCTCGCGCGGCGACACGGGTCGAGCGCGGTTGACCCCCGGGGGTGTTTCGTGGTTTCGCTGGTGGCGAGGCGTCGTCCGCGGCGCTGCCCTTCTCTTCGCGCCGACCGATCGCTGGCAGATGCCGCCCTTGGACCCGACGCTCCCCCTCCGGCCGACAGGCCACACCCTTCCAATCGTCCCCGCCTGACGTCATCCGACGCCGGGTCGAGACGGCGTGAATCCCGAGTTCCGACATGACCGACGTGCGCGATACCCCGAACGACAGCCCCGAAGCCGAGGCGCTCGACACCCTGACGCCCGAAGCGACCGAGGACGCGGCTCCGGCCGACACCTCCCAGGCCGATGGGGCCAATGACGCCGACGTCGCGGCCGACATCGGCGACGACGCCGAGGACGAAGGCGAATCCGTCGTCCCGTCCGGCCGGATCACGCTGCAGGAGCTGAACGACAAGTCGCCGGTCGAGCTGGTGGCCTTCGCCGAGCAGCTGGACATCGAGAACGCCTCCAACCTGCGCAAGCAGGACCTTCTGTTCGCCATCCTGAAGACCCTGGCCGACGAAGAGGTCGAGATCATCGCCTCCGGCACGCTGGAGATGCTGCCCGACGGCTTCGGCTTCCTGCGCTCGCCCGACGCGAATTATCTTCCGGGTCCGGACGATGTCTATGTGTCGCCGTCCCAGATCCGCCGCTTCGGCCTGCGCTCGGGCGACACCGTCCACGGCGCGGTGCGGGGCCCGCGCGAGGGCGAACGCTACTTCGCCCTGCTGAAGGTCGACACCATCAATTTCGAGGACCCCGAGACGGTCCGCACCAAGGTCAATTTCGACAACCTCACGCCGCTCTATCCCAATGAGCGCCTGATCATGGAAATCCAGGATCCGACGCTGCGGGATCGGTCGGGCCGGGTCATCGACATCGTCGCCCCGCTCGGCAAGGGCCAGCGCTGCCTGATCGTGGCCCCGCCGCGGGTCGGCAAGACGGTGATGCTGCAGAACATCGCCAAGTCGATCGAGGCCAACCACCCGGAAGTTGCCCTGATCGTCCTGCTGATCGACGAGCGGCCGGAAGAAGTCACCGACATGCAGCGCACCGTGAAGGGCGAGGTCGTAGCCTCCACCTTCGACGAGCCCGCGACCCGTCACGTGGCCGTCGCCGAGATGGTCATCGAGAAGGCCAAGCGCCTGGTCGAGCACAAGCGCGACGTGGTCATCCTGCTGGACTCGGTCACCCGCCTCGGCCGCGCCTACAACGCCACGGTGCCGTCCTCGGGCAAGGTCCTGACGGGCGGCGTCGACGCCAACGCCCTGCAGCGGCCCAAGCGGTTCTTCGGCGCGGCGCGGAACGTGGAGGAGGGCGGCAGCCTGACCATCATCGCCACCGCCCTGATCGACACGGGCTCGCGGATGGACGAGGTGATCTTCGAGGAGTTCAAGGGCACCGGCAACTCGGAAATCGTGCTGGACCGCAAGGTCGCCGACAAGCGCATCTTCCCGGCCATCGACGTGCTGAAGTCGGGCACCCGCAAGGAAGAGCTGATCACGCCGAAGGACCAGCTGACCAAGACCTATGTCCTGCGCCGCATCCTGAACCCCATGGGTCCGCAGGACGCGATCGAGTTCCTGCTCGACAAGCTGCGCCAGTCCAAGAACAACGCCGACTTCTTCCAGTCGATGAACACGTAATGCCGTCTCCTCCCTGTCGCACGGCGATGGGGAGGACACGGTCACGGGATCAGCAGCGTCGAACCTGTCGTCTGTCGCCCGGCAAGGGCCTCGTGGGCCTCGCGGACGCGGTCGAGCGGAAACGTCTGGCCGATCTCGACCTTGATCGCCCCCGACTGGATCAGCGCAAACAGGGCACCGGCGCTGTCGTCCAGCTCTTCCGTAGTGGCGACATAGTCGAACAGGGTCGGTCGCGTCAGGAACAGCGAGCCGCCGCGTGACAGTCGCAGCGGCTCGACGGGCGGAACGGGCCCGGACGCATTGCCGAAGCTGACGAGCATTCCCCGGCGTCGCAGGCTGGCGAGCGACGCGTCGAGTGTATCCTTGCCCACCGAGTCGTAAACGACGGCGCACCCGTCGCCGTGGGTTATCGCCTTGACCCGGTCCACGATGTCCTCGCGCCGGTAGAGGATGACATGATCGCAGCCATGCGCGCGGGCCAGGTCGGCCTTGTGCTCATCGCCCACAGTACCGATCACGGTCACGCCCAGGGTCTGGAGCCACTGGCACAGGATGAGGCCCACGCCACCCGCAGCGGCGTGGACGAGGACGGCATCCCCCTGTTTCACGTGAAACACGCGCCGCGCCAGGAACTCGGCCGTCATCCCCTTGAGCATCACGGCCGCGGCCGTCGTCAGCGGAATGGCGGCGGGGACCCGAACCGCCCGGCCGGCGTCGACCACGTGAGCCTCGGCATAGGCCCCAACGTCGCCGGTGCCGTAGGCGGCGCGATCGCCCACGCTGAAGCGGGTCACGCCCTCGCCGATCGCTTCGACGATCCCGGCGCCCTCCCGTCCCAGGCCACTGGGATAGCTCAGGGGATACAGGCCCGTGCGTTGGTAGATGTCGATGAAATTCAGGCCGACGGCCTCATGACGGATCAGGACGTGTCCCGGACCGGGCGTGGGCACCTCGACCGCGACGACCTCCATGACCTCGGGACCCCCCGCCTTGCTCAACCGGATGGCGCGCATCGTGTGGGTCATGAGGGTTCCTTTGGCCGACCGGATCGGCCTATGACGGGCGCTCAAACGTTGGAGCGCCATGATGAAAGTCAAGATCGAGGCCGAGTGCACACCGGAGGAAGCTCGAGCCTTTCTGGGCCTTCCGGACGTCACGGTCCTGAACGAGCATCTGGTCAATGAGATGAAGACGCGGATGGATGCCAACATCACCGCCATGCAGCCGGAAGAGCTGATGAAGACCTGGACCAGCTTCGGCCTGCAGGCCCAGGATCAATTCCGCCAGATGATGTCGGTCGTCACCCAGGCCCCGAAGGCCTGACCGACGGTGACTGATACCATCTTCGCGCTGGCGACCCCGGCCGGCCGGGGCGCGATCGCCATTCTGCGCCTGTCCGGTCCGGACACCGATGCGGCCCTGACGGCCCTCGGCGCCGGCACCGTCCGTGCCCGGGTCGCGTCGCTGAGAACCCTGCGTCAGGGACCAGACGTGATCGACCAGGCCCTGGTTCTGAGGTTCCCCGGACCGGGAAGCTACACCGGCGAGGATTGCGCGGAGCTCCATCTGCATGGGGGCCGGGCGGTCGTGGAAGCGGCGAGCAGTGCGCTCATCGCGCTCGGCCTTCGTCCTGCCGATCCGGGAGAGTTCACCCGTCGCGCCTTCGAGAACGGACGGATGGACCTCGCGCAGGCCGAGGCGGTCGCGGACCTGATCGACGCCGAGACCCGGGCCCAGGCCGGTCAGGCGCTGGGGCAGCTCGAGGGCGCCCTGTCCCAGACCTATGCGGGGTTCCGCCGCGATCTTCTGAAGGCCCTGGCCCTTGTCGAGGCGGAGATCGACTTTCCCGACGAGGAACTGCCGGACCATCTGGCGCAGACGGCCGGTCCGGTGCTCGACGGCCTGAGCGAGGCGCTGAACGCTGCCCTGGCGGATGCCGACCGCGGGCGACGGGTCCGGGAAGGCTATCGCATCGTCCTGATCGGCGAGACCAATGCGGGCAAGTCGGCGCTGTTCAACGCCCTGGTGGCGCGCGAGGCCGCGATCGTCACGCCGATCGCCGGAACGACGCGGGATGTGCTGGACGCCGATCTGATCATGGGCGGCTATGCCGTGACGCTGTCGGACACGGCCGGGCTGCGGGACAGCGCCGATCCGGTGGAGGCTGAGGGCGTCCGTCGGGCACGGGCGAGGGCCCAAGCCGCCGATCTCCGCCTCTGGGTGCGCGCTCCCGGGGATCCCGAAGGTGATGCCGCGATGTTCACGACCCCACAGGATCTCGTGGTCTGGACCAAGGCCGATCTCGGCGCGCGGGACCCTGCGGCCGGCGGGCTCGTCGTCAGCGCGACGACCGGCGAAGGGATGTCCGACCTGCGGGCCGCGATCGAGGCGCGCCTGATCCGGGATCTGGCGGGGGCCGATTTTCCGGCGGTCACCCGAGAGCGACATCGACGACGGCTGGTCGAGGCGCTCGCGTCGGTCGAGGCCGGCAGGGCCCGACTTGGCAGTGCGCCGGAGCTCGCCGGCGAGGACCTGCGCCGTGCGGCCGATGCGCTCGGCCGGGTGACGGGGGCGATCGGGGTCGAGGATATTCTCGGCGAGGTGTTCTCGACCTTCTGCATCGGCAAATAGGCCTGGTCGGCGGCCGGCTGTTTCACGTGAAACATTGGGGTTAAAGGCCGCCCGGCGACGGAGGGTGGGCGGCTCATGCGATCTCTCGCCGGAGGTGGAGTGGCATTCGGGGCCGGTTTCGCCTATGTCCCCGCCATGCCTTCCCCTCACTCCTTCGACGTCATCGTCATCGGCGGCGGCCACGCCGGCTGCGAGGCCGCGGCCGCGTCCGCCCGGACCGGTGCGCGGACCCTGCTCCTGACCCAGAAGCTCGAGACCGTCGGCGAGATGAGCTGCAACCCGGCGATCGGCGGCCTGGGCAAGGGCCATCTGGTGCGCGAGATCGATGCGCTCGACGGGCTGATGGGCCGGCTGGCCGATGTGTCGGGCATCCAGTTCCGGATGCTGAACCGGTCGAAGGGCGCGGCGGTCAGGGGACCGCGCAGCCAGATCGACCGGCGCCTGTACCGCGAGGCCATGCAGGCCGAACTGGCGGGCACCCCGAACCTGACCCTGATGGCGGGGACCGCCGAGGCGTTGATGCTGAACGGCGACCGCGTCGTCGGCGTCACGACGGGGGAGGGCCTCGACCTCCGGGCCGGGGCGGTCGTCCTGACGACCGGCACATTCCTGAACGGGGTCATCCATCAGGGCGACGTCCGGACGCCGGCGGGCCGCCACGGGGAAGCGCCCTCGACGGGTCTCGCCCGGGATCTGTATGGCGCGGGGCTGAAGATGGGCCGGCTGAAGACCGGCACGCCCGCGCGCCTGGACGGGCGCACCATCGGCTGGGACCGTCTGGAAATGCAGGCGGCCGATGCCGAGCCGGTGCCGTTCAGCTTTCTGACCGATCGGATCTCGGTGCCCCAGATCGCCTGCGGCATCACCCAGACCACGGAACAGACCCACGCGATCATCGCCGCCAATCTCGGGGAGAGCGCTGTCTACGGCGGCCACCTGACGGGTCGCGGGCCCCGCTACTGCCCCTCGATCGAGGACAAGGTCGTGCGGTTCGCCGACAAGACCTCGCACCAGGTCTTCCTCGAACCCGAGGGACTGGACGACCCGACCGTCTATCCCAACGGCATCTCGACCTCGGTCTCGCCCGAAACCCAGATGGCCTTCCTGCGCACCATGCCGGGGCTGGAAGCGGTCGAGGTGTTCCGCTTCGGCTATGCCATCGAGTATGACTATGTCGATCCGCGCGAGCTGACCTCGGCGCTGGAGGTCAAGCGCCGGCCGGGTCTCTATCTGGCCGGACAGATCAACGGTACGACCGGGTATGAGGAAGCGGGCGCTCAAGGGTTGATCGCCGGGTTGAACGCCGCCCGCGCCGCCGCGGGATCCCCGGAAATCGTGCTGGGGCGGGACCAGGCCTATATCGGCGTGATGATCGACGATCTGGTCACGCGCGGTGTGACCGAGCCCTACCGGATGTTCACCAGCCGCGCCGAGTACAGGTTGACGCTGCGTGCCGACAACGCGGATCAACGGTTGACCCCCGTCGGGATCGGCGCCGGGATCGTGTGTGGAGCTCGTCGGGCGGCCTTCGAAGCGAAGGCCGACACGCTTGCGGAGGCCACCGCTCTGGTGCGCGATACGCGCTTCACCCCGAACGAGGCGCAGGCGCTCGGCATCGCGGTCAATGCGGACGGCCAGCGCCGCTCGATGCGCGATCTCCTGGCCTATCCGGGGGTCGACCTGACACAGTTCGAAACGGCCTGGCCGATTATCGGGTCATGGCCGGTCGCGATCCGCGAACAGGTGGAGATCGACGCGGGCTACGCCGGTTATCTGGATCGCCAGACCGCCGAGGCCGAGGCCCTGCGCCGGGAGGAGGCGCTGACGCTTCCGGCCAGTCTGGACTATGCGGCGATCGGCGGCCTGTCGAACGAAGTGCGCGAGAAGCTGTCGCTGGTTCAGCCCCGGACCCTGGGGCAGGCCGGGCGGATCGAGGGCGTGACGCCGGGGGCCCTGACGGCTCTCCTGTCTCACGTGAAACGCACATCGGTCGCCGCCTGATGACCGCGGACGAGTTTCGGGCCCTGACCGGGGCCTGGCCCGAGCGGATGGCCGACCTCGAACGGTTTCGCGTCATGCTGACCGAGGCCAATGCCGTGATGAACCTGGTGGGTCCGGACAGCCTGCCCGATTTCTGGAGCCGGCACGCCTGGGACTCGGCCCAGCTGGTCGATCTGGCGGGTTTCGGAAAGACCTGGGCGGACCTGGGCGCGGGTGCCGGGTTTCCGGGCGTCGTGCTGGCGATCCTGGCCAAGGGTCGCCCGGGCTCGCATGTCTGGCTGATCGATTCCCTGCAGAAGCGCTGCCGGTTTCTGCAGACGATCGTCGATGAACTCGAACTTCCCGCAACCGTGGTGTGGGGCCGCGCCGAGGAGCAGGCGCTCAAGGTCGACATCGTGACGGCCCGGGCGGTCGCCCCGATGGACAAGCTTCTGGGTTATGCACAGCCCTATCTGTCGCGCGGTGCACAAGGGCTGTTTCTCAAGGGAGAGAAGGCAGAGCTTGAGTTGCAGGAGGCGGCAAAGGTCTGGCAAGTGGACGCCGATCTCACCGTCTCGCGCAGCGACCCGCGCGGGCGCATCGTGACCGTCCGGAGCGCCAAACGCCGTGGCTAGCAAGACCAAGACCGCCCGCGTCCTCGCCGTCTCGAACCAGAAGGGCGGGGTGGGCAAGACCACGACCGCGATCAACCTGGGCACGGCCCTGGCCGCGATCGGGGAGAAGGTCCTGATCGTGGACATGGACCCGCAGGGCAATGCGTCCACGGGTCTGGGTGTTCCACGTGAAACACGGCGGATCACCATCTATGACGTGATCGTCGACGGTCGGTCCGTGCATGACGCCGCCGTACCGACGGCCGTTCCGGGGCTTCACATCATTCCGGCCGATGCCGACATGTCAGGGGTCGAGATCGAACTCAGCCAGGCAGACAGGCGGTCCTATCGTCTGCGTGACGCGCTGGCGCGTCAGGGCGAGGACGGTAGCGCCGGGTATGACTACGTCCTGATCGATTGCCCGCCGTCGCTGAACCTGCTCACGCTCAACGCCATGGCGGCGGCGGACGGGGTGCTGGTTCCGTTGCAGTGCGAGTTCTTCGCCCTCGAAGGGTTGACGCAGTTGATGAAGACCATCGAAATGGTCCGTCAATCGTTGAATCCGTCGCTCGAGATCCAGGGCCTGGTCCTGACGATGTACGACCGGCGCAACGCCCTGTCGGGGCAGGTGGCGGCCGACGTCCGGGCCCATTTCGGCGAGAAGGTCTACGAGGCCGTCATCCCCCGGAACGTGCGGGTGTCCGAGGCGCCCTCGTTCGGCAAGCCGGTCCTGATCTACGACCTGAAATGCACCGGCAGTCAGGCCTATCTTCGTCTCGCCAAGGAAGTCGTCGGCCGGGAGCGCCGTCGTCTGAAATCCCTGGCTGCTGCCTGATAACGAAACGGAATCAATATATTGTCTGAACGTCAAAGAGGTCTGGGTCGCGGTCTGTCGGCACTGATGGGAGAACCCGTCGCCGAAACGCCCGTGCCGGTCAGCGGCGGCCGGCCCTTGCCCGGCGGCGTGCAGATGGCCCCGATCGAAAGCCTCAAGCCCAACCCCGACCAACCCCGCAAGATCTTCGCCCAAGCCGATCTGGACGAGCTGGCGGCCTCGATCCGGGACAAGGGCGTGCTGCAGCCGATCCTCGTCCGGACCCAGCCCGGCGAGGACGGCGTCTGGCAGATCATCGCCGGCGAGCGGCGCTGGCGCGCCTCGCAGGCTGCGCGCCTGACCGAGGTGCCGATCGTCGTTCGGGAGATGGACGACATCGAGGTCTTCGAGGTCGCGATCATCGAGAACGTCCAGCGCACGGACCTCAATCCGCTGGAAGAGGCCGACGCCTATCGCCTGCTGATGGAGCGGTTCGGCCGTACGCAGGACGCGGTGGCGGGGATCGTGGGCAAGAGCCGCAGCCACGTGGCCAACACCCTGCGGCTGCTCCAGCTGCCCGAGGAGGTGCTGGACTTCGTACGCCGCGGTCTCCTCAGCGCCGGTCACGCCCGGGCCCTGATCACCGCGCCCGACCCCGGGGCCCTGGCGGCCCAGGTCGAGCGCGACGGCCTCAACGTCCGCCAGACCGAGGCCCTGGCCAGGCGAGCGGCCCAGGGACCCGCGACCGCCAGGCCCAGAGCAGGCGGCACCGGGTCGGCACCGGCTTCGCCCGACACGGCGGCGCTGGAACAGGACCTGGCCGATGCGCTCGGTCTGAAGGTGGCGCTGGCCGACCGGGGCGGGAAGGGCGAGCTGACCCTGTCCTATGCCAGCCTGGAACAGCTGGACGACCTTTGCCGCCGGTTGATGAAGGCCTGATCCGGCAAGTGTGCTAGGGTCGGCGCATGACCGACACGCCCGAAACCGCATCCGAAGCCCTGAAACGCGTCCTGGCCGCCAAGAAGGCCAACGCCAATACGCCTGCTCATGCCGGCATGTCCGGCGGCAAGTCCGAGGAACGCGCCGTCGCGGCCAAGAACGCGGCCCTGGCCAAGCCCGCCTTCCGAAAGGCGTCGAAGCGGGGCTGACGCGGGCGGGCGGTGGGCCCTACAGCCCCAGCCGCCGGGCGCGCGCCGAGATCTCCAGCAGCAGCCGTTCCGCGATCAGATGTTCGGGCAGGCCGGTCGTCTTGGTGGCGACGTCGGCGGTGTTGACGCTGTCCTGGACGACGTCGAGTTCCTCGAGCCGCCAGGCCCGGGCCTGACGCAGCATCTCGGCCTCCTGTTTCCAGAATACGCCGGCGGCCTTGGCCGCCTCCTTGGCTCCGGCTCCGGATCCCTGCAACACATTGATCCGGCGAAGTTTTCCGAGGTGGATCGAGGCTGAGCGCACCGCCATGACCGCGCTCTCGCCCTCGGCCAGGGCGCGACGGAGGCCACTCTGGGCCGGAGCCGGCCGGCCGCCGAACGCCTGAAGCGCCGCATCGGCCAGCGAGGCGTCCGCCTCCACGCCCAGATGGGCGTCCAGTTCCTCGACGTCGATCGTGCGGCCGGAGCCGGGACCGACGTAGAGCGCCAGCCGCTCGATTTCCTGGCGCATCAGGCCGCGCTCCTTGGGCAGGCGCGCGACGAAGACGGCCAGGGCGTCCGACGTCAGCCCGACCTTGTCGGCCGCCAGGGCCTCGCGCGTCATCCGGGCGATGTCGCCCGCCTCGTCCTCGTAGCAGGCGATGCCCACCGAGGCCTTGCCCGCCTCGGCGGCCTTGCGCAGGACGGAGTCGCGGCCCAGGGCACCCGCCTCGATGACCAGCATGGCGTCGGGATTGTAGCCGCCCTCGCCGTGGGTCTTGAGCGCGGCGGCCAGCATCTTGTCAATCGAGGCCTTGTCCGCCCCCAGACGGACCCGCACCAGCCGACGACCGCCGATCATGCTGAGCGCGGTCAGGGCCTCTTCCAGCCGGGCCTCGTCGCCGTCGATGTCGCTGTCGGTCAGGACCGTGACGTTGAAGGGGTCGTTCAGATCGGGCGTGATGGCCTTGCACAGGATCTCCGCCCGTTCGGCCACGCCCGACCGGTCCTTGCCGTGGATGACGGCCGCGCGGATCCCGGCGTCGGGCCGCGCCAGGAAGCGGTCCACCTCGGGCCGCTTGGCCAGGATCATGAGAGGGGGATCACTGGCCGGCCAGAGCCCGCATCAGGTCCAGACGGATCATCCGGGCCAGTTCGGCGGCGGCGCGGTCCTCGCCGTCCTGCTGGGCCGCGATGGCCGCATAGGGCTGGTCCGCCGCGGCATAGGTGGTAGTGACGGTCTGGGTCCCGGTCAGAGGCGTCCCGCCCGACGCGGGGGTCAGGGTCCAGCCTCCGCGCACCGTCAGCTCATAGCGCGTGGCGGTATCGTCGATGCGGCGGCCCAG
Source organism: Brevundimonas subvibrioides ATCC 15264 (assembly GCF_000144605.1). Lineage (NCBI taxonomy): Bacteria > Pseudomonadati > Pseudomonadota > Alphaproteobacteria > Caulobacterales > Caulobacteraceae > Brevundimonas > Brevundimonas subvibrioides. The sequence goes on from NC_014375.1 coordinate 363,340, forward strand.
CGGACGCCGGCTCTGCTCGACCGTGGTTTCCAGACGATAGAGGGGCGCGGTGCCCCGATCCCATCCCAGGGCGTCCTCAAGCTGTTCGCGCAGGCGATAGCCCAGACGGTCGTCCTGGGTGGTCACCGCGATACGCGACAGCGATCCGGACGCTCCCGTGTCCCCGTACAGGGGCGTGAATCCACATCCCGCCAGAAGCACGGAGACGGACAGAACAGCCGAAGCCGTCCACGCGCCGCGATGGCCGGGCCGGCTCATGCGGCGACCAGGTTGACGATGCGGTCCGGCACGACGATCACCTTGCGGATGGATTGACCCTGGCTCTCCAGATAGGCGCGAACGCCCGGATTGGCGAGCGCCTCGGCCTCGACGGCCGTGGGATCCGCGCCGCGCGGCATGGTGATCTCGCCTCGCCGCTTGCCGTTGATCTGGATAGGCAGGACGACTTCGTCATCGGCCGCCAGCGTCGGGTCGAACACGGGCCAGGGGGCATCCAGCACCATGCCGGTTTCGCCCAGACGGCTCCAGCCTTCCTCGGCCAGGTGGGGCGTGAAGGGGGCGATCAGCCGGGCCAGGGCCGACAGGGCCTCGCGTCGCGCCGACCCGGAGGCCGCGTCGTGATCGCGCAGCGTGGCGACGAAGGCATAGAGTTTGGCGATGGCGGAGTTGAAGCGGAAGCCTTCGACCCCCTCGGACACGGCCTTGATGGCCTTGTGGGTTTCCTTGAGCAGGGCGGCGTCCTGCGCGGGATCGCCCGCCGCCGAACCGTCGAAGCCGTCGAACAGGGTCCAGACGCGCTGGACGAAACGGCTGGCCCCTTCCACCCCGCCGGGGGTCCACTGGACGTCGCGCTCGGGCGGGCTGTCGGACAGGACGAACAGGCGGCCGGCGTCGACGCCGTGCGAATCCAGGATTTCCTGGGGCGCGACGACGTTCTTCCTGGACTTGGACATCTTCTCGATGTCGCCGATGACCAGGGTCTCGCCCGTGGACACCTGCCGGGCGCTGCGAACACCGGCGGTGTTCGTCAGATCGACGTCTGTCGGCTCGACCCAGGCGCCGTCGGCCCGGCGATAGGTCTCGTGGACCACCATCCCCTGTGTAAACAGGCCGGCGAACGGCTCCTTCACCGACAGCATGCCCGCGTCGGACAGGGCGCGGGTGATGAACCGGGCATAGAGCAGGTGCAGCACGGCGTGCTCGACCCCGCCGATATACTGGTCCACGGCCAGCCAGCGGTCGGCGGCGTCCTTGTTGATCGGCTCGGCCGCCGTCGGATCGGTGAAGCGGGCGAAATACCAGCTGGAATCCACGAAGGTATCCAGGGTGTCGGTCTCGCGCGTCGCATCGGCCCCGCACGACGGGCAGGCCACATGTTTCCAGGTCGGGTGGCGGTCCAGCGGATTGCCGGGGACGTCGAAGGTCACGTCGTCGGGCAGGACGACGGGCAGCTGATCGGTGGGAACCTCGACCACGCCGCAGGCAGCGCAATGGACGATCGGGATGGGGCAGCCCCAGTAGCGCTGGCGGCTCACGCCCCAGTCGCGCAGGCGGTAGATGGTCGTGCCCTTGCCGTAGTCCGAGGCCTCCAGACGGGCGATGGCCTCCGCCTTCGCCTCTTCGACCGACAGGCCGTCGAGGAAGTCGGAGTTGAAGATCCGGCCCGGCCCGACATAGGCCTCGGTGCCGATCTCGACGTCTTCGGCCCCGTCCGGCCGGACCACGGGCACGACGGGCAGGTCGTATTTGCGGGCGAAATCCAGGTCGCGCTGGTCGTGGCCGGGGCAGCCGAAGATGGCGCCCGACCCATAGGTCGACAGGACGAAGTTCGCCGCCCAGACCGGCACAGAGCGGGCGGGGTCGAAGGGGTGGCGGACGCGGATTCCCAGGTCGATGCCCAGCTTCTCCGCCTTTTCGATATCGGCTTCGCTGGTTCCGGTCTGGGCGCAGGCCTTCACGAAGTCGGCGACGTCGGGACGGTTTTCGGCGATCGCCTTGGTCAGCGGGTGGTCGGGCGCCAGGGCCAGGAAGCTGGCTCCGAACAGGGTGTCGGGCCGGGTCGTATAGACCTCGATCGGATCGCGGGCATGATTGGGCTCGCCTTCGGGCGAGGCAGGCAGGAAGGCCGGGGCCTCGGCGAAGTCCCACCAGACAGTGGCGCCCCTGGACTTGCCGATCCAGTTTTCCTGCATCAGGCGGACCTTCTCGGGCCAGCGGTCCAGGGTCTTCAGCCCCTCGATCAGGTCGTCGGCATAGTCGGTGATCCGCAGGAACCACTGGTTCAGCTTGCGCTTCTCGACCAGGGCCCCGGAGCGCCAGCCGCGTCCGTCGATCACCTGTTCGTTGGCCAGGACGGTGTTGTCGACCGGGTCCCAGTTGACCGTGCCGTCCTTGCGATAGACCAGGCCACGCCGGTACAGCTCCAGGAACCAGGCCTGCTGCTTGCCATAGTATTCGGGGTCGCAGGTTGCGAACTCCCGGCTCCAGTCCAGCGACAGACCCAGCAGTTTCAGCTGCGCGCGCATCTGGGCGATGTTGTCGTAGGTCCAGCCCTTGGGATGGATGCCCCGTTCCATGGCGGCGTTCTCGGCCGGCATGCCGAAGGCGTCCCAGCCCATGGGATGCAGGACGTCGTATCCCTGGGCGCGCTTGTGACGGGCGACCACGTCGCCCATCACATAGTTCCGGGCGTGCCCCATGTGGATGTTCCCTGAAGGATAGGGAAACATTTCAAGGACATAGTACTTTGGCCGACCGGTATCCCGGGTGACGAAGGCGTTCGCCTCCGTCCAGCGGGCCTGCTGGCGAGGTTCGGCGGTCTTGGGGTCGTAGCGGGTCGGAGAGGCGGACACGAGCAATCCTTCAAGGCGTCTCCTCCCCGTTCGACGCTTGGAGAATGGGGAGGTGGATCCGTAGCGAAGCGGAGGAGACGGAGGGGTTCTTGAAGCGGACTCGGTCGCGGGGCGTCAAGAGCCCCTCCACCACCCGCCAAGGGGCGGGCGGTTCCCCTCCCCATCGCTTCGCGACAGGGAGGAGACGCGAAGCGATCAGCCCGCGTTGGACAGGTTCAGCTGGCGCGCCTTGGTCAGGATCGCGTTTTCCAGGTCGGCTTCGGTCTGGGCGGCCACCGGCGCGCTGGTCCAGGCCCCGGCGGCGTCCTTGACTTCCTTCGTCACGGTGACGTTCAGGGCGTCGGCGCGCAGACGGGTGTCGAGGATGAAGACGGTGGCCTTGAACCGCTCGTTCGGGGTCTGGGGATTGACGTACCAGTCGTAGTTGACGACGCCGCCCCACGGGTCGGCCGTCAGCAGGGGCATGAAGCCGAGGGTGTCGAGGGTGGCGCGCCACAGGTAGCCGTTGACGCCGATCCCCTGCTGGGCATTGGCCCGGGGGGCCGGACGGTCGCCGACGAAGGGCAGGCTGCCGCAACCCGCCAGAACCAGACCGCCGAGGGCCAGGGCGGTAACCGCAACCACCGTCTTGCCGCGAACAAACGCCATTCGTCTTGTCTCCATCCCAGGATCGACCCATGGCCCCTCCGGGCTCACAGGCGCGTCGACGGCCCCGTTTCAGGGCGCGCGGCGAAGCGAGGCTCTATAACACGCTGAAAAGGGGCGATGACAAGGCAATGGCGTCGAGGAGGCCCAGACCGCGTCCGGCACCGTACGCTCGCCGCGCGGGCGAACGCCTTGTGGACGCATTCCCGTGACGCTTGCGCCACAGGCCACCCCCAGAGTCGCAGGAACCGGGTCCGTTCGACCGGGTTCCGTTGACCGGGCGGACCACCGGTGTCTAATCGGAGCGTTCACGGCAAAAATGCCGGTTCAGGAAACAGGATCCGGCGACGAAACGCCGGATCGAAGGGTTGGAAATGCGGCTGCGTGTCGTCATCGCCGGGGTTATCGCGCTCGCCGCCGTTTCGGGCCTGGCGAGCGAAGCGTCTGCGCAATCGCGTTCGCGCGCGCCCGCCGTCAGCCTGTCGGAAGCCAGTGCCGCCCGTAACAGCGTCGCGCCGGCCGCGCCGCGTCGGGGTCTCCGCTGGAACTCGAACGGCCGCTGGGGTCTGGATTTCAACCTGAACCAGCCCGTCGGGCGTGAAACCCGTTGGGGCGATGTGGAGGCGGGGGCCTACTACCGCCTGTCGCCGTCCGTGCGCGTCGGCGCAGCCGCCGGTCTGGCACCCGCCGAACAGGATCCCGCCCGTGCGCCGGAAACCGATCGTCGCGCCCAGCCGCGGGTCCGGCTCGAGACGCTGTTCCGCTTCTAGTCCGCGAAGGCGTCGGCGATCCCGGAAACGGCCGCCACGCCCGCTGCCCCCGTATCCAGCAGCTCCGCCACATTGCCGGCCGTCACGCCGCCGAGCGCGATGACGGTCCGCACCCTCGCCGCCTGTGACAGGGCTTCGAGCCCGAGCGCGGCCCTGGCCGACGACGCGCCGCCCGCCGGATAGATCGGGGACAGGACCACGGCGTCCAGATCGCGGGCCGTCCGCGCGGCCTCGACCGAATGGACCGCACCGGTCAGGATCCAGTCGGGCCGACGGCCGGACAGGGCATAGGCGGCCGACAGGGCCCGCTCGGGCAGGTGCAGTCCGTCCGCCCCCACGGCCTCGGCCAGGGCGCCGTCCATGCCGATCAGGAGCGAGATCCCCCGCGCGGCCGTTATCGCCCGGAGCCGATCCGCAGTGTCTCGCGCGTCGGCCGCGCCGAATGCCCGATAGACGATCCCCGAGCCCTGCGGCATCCGCGCGGCGGTCTCCCACGGTCGCGGTGTCCGGACGGGGTCGGTGAAGAACAGCAGCGGCGGCACCCGCGACGGGGCGCCCCCCCTGACAGCCGCAGCGGCACGGGCTAAGGCCTGCGCATTGGCCCACAGTCGGGCCGCGGCCTCTCCCATCATCACCGGTTCGCTCATGTCCGCCTCTATGCCCGCTTCCGCCTCCGCGTCCAGCGACCTGGACTTCGCCGGGCGGCTGGCTGTGGTCCGGTCGCGGATCCTGGGCGCGGCGAAGGCGGCAGGCCGCGATCCAGCCTCGGTCACCCTGACCGCCGTCTCCAAGACGCAGCCGCCGGAGGCCATCGACGCGGCCCTGTCGGCCGGGCTCCGGGTGTTCGGCGAGAACCGGGTGCAGGAGGCGCAGGGACGCTGGCTGGACCGGCGCGCCGGCCTTCCCGATCTGGAACTGCGGTTGATCGGGCCGCTGCAGTCCAACAAGGCCGAGGACGCCGTGGCCCTGTTCGACGTCATCGAGACGCTGGACCGCGAAAAGCTGGTCGGTGCCCTGGCCTCGGCCGCGGCCAAGGTCGGACGGTCGCCGCGCCTTCTGGTCCAGGTCAATACCGGCGAGGAACCCCAGAAAGCCGGGGTGGCCCCCCGCGACGCCGACGCCTTGATCGCCCTGGCGCGGGCGCAGGGTCTGACCGTCGAGGGACTGATGGCCATCCCCCCGGCCGACGAGGAGCCGATCCTGCATTTCGCCCTGCTGGCCCGGATCGCCGAGCGGAACGGGCTGGGCGTCCTGTCGATGGGGATGAGCGGGGATTACGAGGCCGCGATCCGGCTGGGGTCGACCCATGTGCGGGTCGGATCGGCGCTGTTCGGGGAACGAAACCCCATCCCTGCGCCCTCTAGTCTCTGATTCTGGACCAATTTCCGGCACCGCCTTGGCGTTTGCCTCAAGCCTCGCCATTCTAGACAGATGCCCACAGCCAAGACCCTGCTCATCATCGACGACGACGACGACCTTCGCGAGGCCCTGGCGGAACAGCTGGCGCTGCACGAGGAGTTCAAGACCGTCCAGGCCTCGACCGCCACCGAAGGCGTGCGCCTGGGTCGCGAAATCCGCGCCGATCTGATCCTGCTGGACGTGGATCTGCCCGACATGGACGGGCGCGAGGCCTGTCGCCTGCTGCGCAAGGACGGCGTCTCCACCCCCGTCATCATGCTGACGGCCCAAGACTCGGATGCCGACACGGTGCTGGGCCTGGATTCGGGGGCCAATGACTATGTCACCAAGCCCTTCCGCTTCGCCGTCCTGCTGGCCCGGATCCGCGCCCATCTGCGCAGCCACGAACAGTCCGAGGACGCGGTCTTCCAGATCGGGCCCTATGAGTTTCGACCGGCGGGCAAGGTCCTGCTGGACGCCAAGGGCAAGAAGGTTCGCCTGACCGAGAAAGAGACCAATATCCTCAAATACCTCTATCGCTCGGGCACCAAGGCGGTGTCGCGCGAGGAGCTGCTGACCGAGGTCTGGGGCTACAACGCCGGGGTCACGACCCACACGCTGGAGACCCACATCTATCGCCTGCGCCAGAAGATCGAGCCGGAGCCGGGTCAGGCGCGGCTGTTGCTGACGGACGCGGGCGGCTACCGGCTTCAGCCGTAACACCGTGCGACCCCTCCGACACTGGACGGACCGGCCGGACGGGACGACAAGACGGCCATGAGCGGACCCCATACGCACGACGTCATCATCGCAGGCGCGGGACTGGCCGGGGCGACCTTCGCCCTGGCGGCGGCCCAGGGCGGGCTGAAGGTCGCGCTGATCGATCCCCAGCCGTTCCCGGCCCAGCTGGCCCCCACCTTCGACGGGCGCTCCACGGCGATCGCCTGGTCCACCTTCCGGATGCTGGACGTGCTGGGGCTCGGCGAGCGGCTCCGGCCTCACGCCTGCCGGATGGACCACATCCTCGTCACCGACGGGCGCAGGCCGGGCGCGGCGTCGAAAGCCGCCTCGCCCGCCTTCCTGCGCTTCGACGCCGAGGAGGTCGGGGATGAGACGGGCGGCGAACCCCTCGGATACATGGTCGAGAACCGCCGCATCCGCGCGGCGCTCGCCGAACTGCTGTCGGGGTCGGACATCGAGCTGATGGCTCCGGCCTCGGTGGTGGCCGTCGAGGCCTCGCCGTCGAAGGCCACGGTGACCCTCGTCGACGGCACGGTCCTGACGGCGCCGCTGGTGATCGGGGCCGAGGGGCGGGGATCGCTGGTGCGCGCGTCGGCCGGGATCGAGACGGTCGGCTGGCCCTATGGCCAGTCGGGGGTCGTCGCGACCGTCCGGCTGGACCACGACCATGGCAATGTCGCCCACGAATACTTCCTGCCGCAAGGCCCTTTCGCCATCCTGCCGCTGACGGACCGGAGGGCCAGCCTGGTCTGGACCGAGACGACGCGCGCGGCCGAGGCCCTGCGCGACGCGTCGGACGAGGCCTTCCAGTCGCACCTGATGCGCCGCTTCGGCGATTTTCTGGGAACGGCGACGCCCGAGGGCCCGCGGTTCGTCTATCCGCTGGCGCTGGAGCTGGCCACGCGCCTGACCGGGCCGAGGGTCGCCCTGATCGGGGATGCGGCCCACGGGGTGCACCCGGTGGCGGGCCAGGGGCTGAACATGGGGCTGAAGGACGCCGCGGCCCTGGCCCAGGTCATGATCGAGGCCATGCGGCTGGGCGAGGACATCGGTTCGGAGACGGTGCTGGACCGCTATGCCCGCTGGCGGCGGTTCGACATCATGGCTTTGGCGGCGGGCTTCGACGCCTTCGTGCGACTGTTCTCGAACGACGTCGCGCCGGTCCGGCTGGCGCGCGATCTGGGCATGGCGGCGGTCAACCGGATCGCTCCCCTGCGTCGGGCCTTCATGGGGGAGGCCGGCGGCGCCACCGGGGACCTGCCGCGGCTGCTGCGAGGCGAGCCGGTCTAGCCGGGTGCCATCGCTCGCGACGCCGTCTCCGGCGGCTCGAGCGCGTCAGCGCGTGAAATAGTAGTCGGCCACCTGGCAGACGTTGATGCCGTTCCGTCGCAGGGCCTCGCCATTGTCGAACTCGGCCCGGAAATCATAGCGGCAGGCCCCCGAGCCGTTATCCGCCGTCACGACCATGCTGTCGCCGGGCGCCAGGGTGCCGGAGCCCAGCAGGTCTGTGCCCCAGTCGTCCGTGCCGGCGCTGGCGGCGTAGAAATAGGTCATCGTCCAGCCGGTCTGGTTGTGGACCCGGATGTCGCGATTGTAGCTGTCCTGAGACTGCGTCATGACGGGGCGGGCCAGGGTCCGCGACACACGCTCGGCACCGGCGCTGGCGTCGGCCGTCATGCCAAGCGCAAGGAGCGCGCCCGTCAGCAGGGTGGCCATCAGGTTCGCCCTTCGCGTCGCTGACGGTGATGTCTGGGGCATGAGGGCGTCCTGAACGTCGATCGACGGGACGTTGAGCCCACGATCGGTCGCAATGTGCCGATCCTGCGAGCCGATTGCACCTGATACGACCTGACTCCGCGATCACATCTGGATGATTCGCATCAAGCCCTTGCGGGGCATGGCGACTTTCCCATATCCCGACCAGCCCGAGAGACCCTGCTCATCGTGAGGTTTCGCGGGACGAGAACCCAACCTGCCGTGCGCGCCCTCAGCGAACGCGGCGCAAACAAAACGGGGGCGGTCACGCGCGGCGCTTGGCTCTAAAAGGCCGCCGCATCGCCCGCCAGACGGAGAGACATAAGGCTCATGGCCAAGATTATCGGTATCGACCTCGGCACCACGAACTCGTGCGTGGCCGTCATGGACGGCAAGAACCCCAAGGTCATCGAGAACGCCGAGGGCAACCGCACCACCCCGTCGGTGGTCGCGATCCAGGACGGCGGCGACACCCTGGTGGGTCAGCCCGCCCGTCGTCAGGCGGTGACCAACCCCGCCAACACCTTCTTCGCCATCAAGCGCCTGATCGGCCGCAACTTCGACGATCCCGTCGTGGCGAAGGACAAGGGCATGGTGCCCTACGAGATCGTCAAGGGTCCGAACGGCGACGCCTGGGTGCGCGCCAACGGCAAGGACTATTCCCCCCAGCAGATCTCGGCCTTCACCCTGATCAAGATGAAGGAGGCCGCGGAGGCCTATCTGGGCGAGAAGGTCACCCAGGCCGTCATCACGGTTCCCGCCTACTTCAACGACAGCCAGCGTCAGGCGACCAAGGACGCCGGCAAGATCGCCGGCCTCGAAGTCCTGCGCATCATCAACGAGCCGACCGCGGCCGCCCTGGCCTATGGCCTCGACAAGAACGACGGTCAGAAGATCGCCGTCTATGACCTCGGTGGCGGGACCTTCGACGTCTCGATCCTGGAGATCGGCGACGGCGTGTTCGAGGTGAAGTCGACCAACGGCGATACCTTCCTCGGCGGCGAGGACTTCGACGTGCGTCTGGCCGACTATCTGGCCGACGAGTTCAAGAAGGAACAGGGCGTCGACCTGCGCCAGGACAAGCTGGCCCTGCAGCGCCTGCGCGAGGAGGCCGAGAAGGCCAAGAAGGAGCTCAGCTCCACGACCCAGTACGAGGTCAATCTGCCGTTCATCACCATGAACGCCTCGGGCCCGCTGCACCTGAACATCAAGCTGTCGCGCGCCAAGCTGGAAGCCCTGGTCGACGACCTGATCCAGCGCACGATCGAGCCCTGCGCCAAGGCGCTGAAGGACGCGGGCCTGAAGGCCTCGGACATCGACGAAGTGGTGCTGGTCGGCGGCATGACCCGCATGCCCAAGGTGCAGGAGGCCGTGAAGGCCTTCTTCGGCAAGGAGCCGCACAAGGGCGTGAACCCCGATGAGGTCGTGGCTCTGGGCGCCGCTGTTCAGGCCGGCGTGCTGCAGGGCGACGTCAAGGACGTGCTGCTGCTGGACGTGACCCCGCTGACCCTCGGCATCGAAACCCTGGGCGGCGTCTTCACCCCGCTGATCGAGCGCAACACGACCATCCCGACCAAGAAGAGCCAGGTGTTCTCGACCGCCGACGACAACCAGTCGGCCGTGACCATCCGGGTCTTCCAGGGCGAGCGCCCGATGGCCGCCGACAACAAGATGCTGGGTCAGTTCGACCTGATGGGCATTCCGCCCTCGCCGCGCGGCATGCCGCAGATCGAGGTGGCCTTCGACATCGACGCCAACGGCATCGTCAACGTCTCGGCCAAGGACAAGGCGACCAACAAGGAACAGTCGATCCGCATCCAGGCGAACGGCGGCCTGTCGGACGCCGACATCGACAAGATGGTCAAGGAAGCCGAGGCCAACGCCACGGCCGACAAGGCCCGCAAGGAACTGGTCGAGGCCCAGAACGCGGCCGACAGCCTGATCCACTCGACCGAGAAGGCCCTGGCCGAACACGGCGACAAGGTCGGCGCGGACGAGAAGACGGCGATCGAGACCGGCCTGACCGAGCTGAAGGCGGCCCGCGACGGCACCGATCCGGAAGACATCCGGACCAAGACCAACACCCTGGTCCAGGCTTCGATGAAGCTGGGCGAGGCCATGTACGCCCAGAACGCCGCCTCCGGCGGTGACGACGCGCCCGCCGATGACGGCGTGGTCGATGCAGAGTTCGAGGAAGTCTCGGGCGACGACGACCAGAAGAAGAGCGCCTAAACGCTATGGTCCCTCCCCGTCATGCGGGGAGGGACCGTGGCTTTCATGAAACTTGCATCGCCGAACCCGCCACCCATGTCTGTCATGGGTCGCCATTCCGCTTGCGCCTCCTGAAAAGAGACGTGATCGGAATGTCGGGGGTTGGCTTGAGGACATCTGCGCATGGCGCGTGATTATTACGAGGTGCTGTCGGTCGAGCGGACCATCGACGCCGCCGGCCTGAAGTCGGCCTATCGCAAGCTGGCGATGGAGCACCATCCCGACCGGAACGGTGGCTCGGAAGAGTCCATGGCCAGGTTCAAGGAGATCTCCGAGGCCTATACGGTCCTGTCCGACGACCAGAAGCGCGCCGCCTACGACCGGTTCGGCCATGCGGGCGTGAACGGCGGCGGTGGCGGGGGCCAGCAGGGCTTCCACGACGTCAACGACATCTTTTCCCAGGTCTTCGGCGACGCCTTCGGCGACGTCTTCGGCGGGCGCCGCCAGTCGAACGGACCGCGACGCGGCTCGGACCTGCGCTACGACCTCGAGATCACGCTCGAGCAGGCCTATCAGGGGGCCGAGGTCGAGATCGCCGTGCCCACGACCGCCACCTGCGAGACCTGCGAGGGCTCCGGGGCCAAGCCGGGCACCAAGCCCCGGACCTGCACCACCTGCGGCGGTGCGGGCCGCGTGCGACAGGCCAACGGCTTCTTCCAGGTCGAGCGAACCTGCCCGGGCTGCGGCGGATCCGGCCAGAACGTGGACCCTTGCGCCACCTGCCACGGCCACGGACAGGTCCGGAAGACCCGCAATCTTTCGCTGAAGGTGCCGGCCGGCGTCGACGACGGCTCGCGGATCCGCCTGTCGGGCGAGGGCGATGCCGGCACGCGCGGCGGACCGCGCGGTGACCTGTACGTCTTCCTGTCGGTGACGCCCCACGATCTTTTCGAGCGGGACAATCTGGACCTTCTGGTCACCGTGCCCGTCCCGATGACGGTCGCCGCCCTCGGCGGCGAGATCGAGGCCCCCTGCCTGGTGTCCGAGGCCTGCGACGGCCAGTGCCGGGCCCCCGTCTCCGTTCCCGCCGGCGCCCAGACCGGCAAGACGGTCCGGATCCGGGGCAAGGGCATGCCGCACCTCAACGGTCGCCAGCGCGGCGATCTGGTGGTCGAGCTGTTCGTCGAGACCCCGACCGATCTGACCCCGCGTCAGAAGGAATTGATGCAGGAATTGGCCGCCTCGTTCGGCGATAGCCAGAACCCCAGGAACTCGAGCTTCGCCGGCAAGGCCAAGCGCTTCTGGGCCGATATCCTGGGGGCGGAGGACGCCAAGGCGTCTCGCGAGAACGCCCAGTGAGGGCGGTCGGTTGAGCGAGCTGTTTCACGTCGGGATCTCGGGTGCGCGCGGCAAGATGGGCCGCGCCGTCGACACGGTGCTGGATGCCCGCAGCGACGTCATGGTCGCGGCGCGGTTCGACTGGGGCGAGACGCCGGACCTGTCGCGGTGCGACGTGGTCATCGACTTTTCCACCGCCGAGGCCTCCGTGGCCCTCGCCACGGCCTGCGCTGCCGCCGGGGGTCCGGCGCTGGTCATCGGATCGACCGGGTTCTCTCCGGAACAGGAGGCGGTCCTGGCCGGCGCGGCGGACACGATCGCCATCGTCCGCAGCGGCAATTTCTCGCTCGGCGTCAACATCCTGATCGGTCTGGTCGAGCATGCGGCCCTGAGGCTCGATGCCCGCGACTGGGACATCGAGATCACCGAGGCCCATCATCGCCGCAAGGTCGACTCGCCGTCCGGCACGGCCCTGATGCTGGGCGAGGCCGCCGCGAACGGCCGCGGTCATGACCTGACCGATCTGCGCAGCCCACCCTATGACGGGGTCGCCGAGCCGCGCGAGACCGGAAAGATCGGCTTCTCCTCGATCCGCGCGGGCGGCATCGTCGGCGAGCACACGGTGCTGTTCGCCTCGGAGGACGAGGTCCTGACGCTCAGCCATTCCGCCATCGACCGGTCCCTGTTCGCCAAGGGCGCGGTCGCCGCCGCCGCCTGGGTGCGGACGCGCCGGCCGGGGCTGTACGACATGCAGGACGTGCTGGGCTTCCGGCAGGCGTAGCATGGGGGCGCTACCGCTCGCGACGCGGTCGCCCGCTGCTTGAGCGTGGTCGGCGATGGGCGCTGGCGCTAACGCTCGGCTCGCGGAGCCTCCCTGCTTGAGCGCGGTTCGTCGTGCCTCAGGCCTTTTCGAATTCCAGGAAGATCGGATCGGTGTCGCCGAGACGTTTTTCCTCGTAGCGGGTCACGACATGGTCGGCGGGGGCGTCGCGCCAGTCGGCCGCCGCATCGGCCCGCCACGTCAGGCCGGGCGTGGCCAGGAACCGCTCCAGCGCCCAGCCCGCATAGTCCTTCCAGTCGGTGACGAACCGAAGGCGTCCGCCGGGCTTCAGCACCCGTGCCAATTCATGTGCGAAGGCCGGCTGGATCAGGCGGCGCTTGTTGTGGCGCGCCTTGTGCCACGGGTCCGGGAACAGGATCATGACCCGGTCCAGGGAGGCGTCCGGCAGGGCCTCGACCACCGCGCGGGCGTCGTCGTCGTGCAGGCGGACGTTCTTCAGATCGCCCTCTTCCACATGACGCAGGGCGGAGGCCACCCCGTTGATGAAGGGCTCGCAGCCGATCATCAGGGCGTGCGGATGCGCCGCCGCCTGGGCGGCCAGGTGTTCGCCGCCGCCGAAGCCGATCTCGAGCCAGGCCTCGGTCGCCTCCGGCATCAGGTCGGCCACGTCGATGGGGCCGGCCGACGGGTCGGGCAGGCGGATCAGGGGCATCAGGGTGTCGAACAGGGCCGCCTGTCGCGGCTTGACCGCGCGCGACTTGATGCGCCCGAATGAGCGCAGGGGCGCATCGGGGCTTCGGGGGACGGACTGTTCAGATCGGGGGCGCGAGGCGGGCATCGGGGCTGTCTAGAGCCTGATCGTGCCGGAAAGAAGAGCAACCCGGCCCTGTCGCGCGACAGGACCGGGTCGTGGGGTATCAGTAGGCGCGGATGCCGTCGTCATCCACGGCCACGCCGTCGATGCCGCAATAGTTGAGGACGTCGGCGAACTCCGAACCGTCGGACAGGGTCACGGCGGTCGGATACTCGCACTCATCCTCGTTCGGGTTAAACGTCATATAGATTTCGTCGCCGGGCGCGATCACCTGGGTGGGGATCAAGTCTTCCGACCAGTCGTCATCGTACTGCGACACCAGTTTGAAGGTCAGAATCGTCGAGGACGAGTTGTTGTAGAGGGTGAAGGTGTAGTCGTCCTCGTCACCGTCCTGGGCCATGGCCGAGCCGCCGGCGGCGAGCATCATCAGGGCGCAGACAGCCGCGCCGATCATCTTTTTCATCGTCGAATTCCCCAGACCGAACGGAGATCGTCCGGATCAGCCGCACAAAGGCGCTGACAGCGACGTTCCGTCAAGCGTTCCGGCCCCATAGATCCGCCCGTGTCAGGAACCGTCATCGCCCGGTGGGACGGGCTCCCGGCCCCGCGCGATCGCGCGCAGGGGCTGGGATCGCGAGCGTCAGGCCAGGGCCTTCAGCTGATCGACCAGATCGGTCTTTTCCCAGCTGAAGCCGCCGTCGGCATCCGGCGTGCGGCCGAAGTGGCCATAGGCGGCGGTGCGGGCGTAGATCGGCTTGTTCAGGCCCAGGTGTTCGCGGATCGCGCGCGGCGTGGCCCCGCCGATCAGGCCCAGGATCTTGTCTTCCAAGACCGCCTCGGTGACCGCGCCCTTGCCGGTGCCGTGCAGGTCGACGTGGATCGACTGGGGCTTGGCCACGCCGATGGCGTAGGAGATCTGGATGGTGCAGCGGTCGGCCAGACCGGCGGCGACGACGTTCTTGGCCAGGTAGCGGCAGGCATAGGCGGCCGAACGGTCGACCTTGGTCGGGTCCTTGCCCGAGAAGGCGCCGCCGCCGTGAGGGGCCGCGCCGCCGTAGGTGTCGACGATGATCTTGCGGCCGGTCACGCCCGCGTCGCCGTCGGGTCCGCCGATCTCGAAGATGCCGGTCGGGTTGATGTGCCAGACGGTGTTCTCGTCCGTGAAGCCTTCCGGCAGGACGGCCAGGATGTGCGGCTTGACGATCTCGGCGACCTGTTCGGACGACAGGCCGGCGGCGTGCTGGGTCGACAGGACGATGGAGGTCGCGCGGACCGGCTTGCCGTCCTCGTACTGGATGGTGACCTGCGACTTGGCGTCGGGCTCCAGGCGCGTGTCGCCGCCATGGCGAACCTCGGCCAGACGCTTCAGGATGTTGTGGCTGTACTGCAGGGTGGCCGGCATGAGTTCCGGCGTCTCGTTGGAGGCGTAGCCGAACATGATGCCCTGGTCGCCCGCACCCTCGTCCTTGTTGCCGGCGGCGTCGACGCCCACGGCGATGTCGGCCGACTGGCCGTGCAGGCGGTTGATGAACTCGAACTTGTCCCAGTGGAAGCCGGCCTGTTCATAGCCGATGTCCTTGACCGCGGCGCGCACGGCGGCCTCGATCTCGTCCTGGACGCCCGGGGCCCACGCGCCCGCCGTGTCCATGATGCCGTTGCCGCGGATTTCCCCGGCCAGCACCACGAGGTTCGTGGTGGTCAGCGTCTCGCAGGCCACGCGGGCGTAGGGGTCCTTGGACAGGAACAGGTCGACGACGGTGTCCGAGATGCGGTCTGCGACCTTGTCGGGGTGGCCCTCGGAGACGCTTTCCGAGGTGAACAGGAAGGAAGAACGGGACAAGGCGATGCTCCGGGCAGCCCGCGACGGGCAGGGGTTGGCGGGAGACATATAAAGATATGCTTATATGATCAAGGGACGCGTTGCGCGACCGGCGTTCAGGGGGCAGACCGCAGCAGGAACCTCCGGTTCAGCGGCTGCAGCGGGCGGGTGTTACCGGGATGCAGACGGGCGAAGGCCTCGATCTGGGTGTCGGAGGCGGTGATCGGTTCGGCCAGGATCGCCCAGTCGACGGTCTCGCTGCAGGGCGGGGTCGTGAGGGAGCCCTCGTAGCGGAAGAATTCGCGGCCCTGCGGCAGGAGGGCGGTCATGTCCAGAGTGGGTCGCGCTGCGTCCGGCGCGGCTTGGACGGATTCGAGGACGGACTGCAGAACCGGATTGGCGGCTCCGGGTTCGGCGAAGACGCCGACGACGGCCAGGGTCCCGTCCGGTGCCGTGTGCACGAAATGGATCTCCAGCGGATAGCGATGGCCGTTCAGCAGATGCTCGCTCGGCTGGTGGACGTGAAACTGCAACAGCGCATAGCCCCGCCCGCCCATGGTCAGGTTGGACCCCGGCGTGGCCTCGACCTGGATGGCGTGGCCGGTGTCGAAAACGCGGGCCGAAAGGGTCCGCCACTGCAGGTCCAGCACGCCCAGGTCTGCGCTGATCGCACCGGCCAGGTCGATCGGGCTTTCCTGCTGTCCGGTCGAACAGGTGGCATAGGCGGCGTCGATACGGCTCCAGTAGTCGGGCCCGCTCGGGCCGTCGTAGCTCCATGTCGGGCCATGGGCGGCCGGCGCTGACCCCTGTGGCCCGGCGTGCCCCTGCGCCGCGGCATGACCGGATACGGCGAGCAAGCCCGCCAGCATGATGTGAAGCCGCATGATGAGTTCCCCTGTTCGGAAGACCGTACAGGGCTGCGGCCGGTGTGGTGAGATAGGTGGTGCCGCTTAGGTGAGGCGAATGCCTGACGCCCGCATCTACGAAATCCGGCGAAGCCGACCGCCCAACCAAGCGCCGGCATGGGATTGCGGGGCACGGATCGCTTTACGGATCGGAAAGCCCATCCTCCTCCCACACCCGCCGATGGGGCGTGACGAGCCAAGGCGTCGTTCTCGGCACGGCCAATCCTGCCATTGCGACGGTAGCCCAGGCCTATACCCACACCTTCACGGCCAGGGGCGTGACGGCACAATACAGCTTCGCCGTGACCTCGAGTGCGCTGCTGCAGGGCTCACCCTGTCATCGTCGGGAACGCTGTCGGGCACCCCGACCCAGGGTGGCATGTCCAGCGGCTTCACCGACGGCCAGAGCCTCCACGGCCTGCGCATCAGGATGAGCAAGCCCTTCTGAGGCCGACCCGCCAACAGGGGTCGCGCCACGGCGCGGCCGCTGTTCCACCCAATGGATCGCCGTCAGGCAACGAGCGCCGGAAACCAGTCCCGGATGAGCCGCGTGCGACCCGGCAGATCTGACAGCCGCCCGCGTGCCTGCCTGTGAAAGGTGCGCCTGCGATCCCGTTTCGGTTCGCGAGCGGACCGGCGTTTGCGCCGTGGGCCGTCCTCTGGAAGGCCCGCTCTTCCTGAGGCCGAGCGGCTTACCCGAGTTGGGGAGAACCATGGATTGAGGTGAATCACGGGCTGCTGTCGAACGCCATCGACCTCCAACGGTCCTGCAATCACTGATCCAGAGCACATGGCCCGCGGCAAATTCTATGTCTTCAGGAACGGCTCCCGCTGGAAGATCCGGCACCTCGAAATGGACTACGACTACAGGACGCAGGCCATGGCCATGAAGCATGCAGTCGAGGCCGCCTACAGAACAGGCGAAACGGGTCATGCCGCTCAGGTCTTGATCCAGGGTCATGACGGGCAGTGGCAAACCGATTGGACTTACGGCCACGACCGCTATCCCCGGAGGCACTCGGCCCATGCGCACGGGCCTAAGTAACGCGCGGGACCGGGAGACAAGACGGCAAATGCGATCCAGCCTTGCGCATTGGCCCGCCCGATCCGCGCCACTTTGACCGATATGCGATACTCCGCGTTGCCGGTTCAAAGAGCTGACAGATTTAAGGGTGTCCGAACGCACCCGTCATTCGGCGGACCAAGTCGCAGGTTGGTTCAGAACAAAACAAACGGGCCGTGGCGGGCGCGCCGTCGCACGCCAGCTCGTCTCCGCTTGGCCCATGTAGGTCCCGCGTCGATGGGAGACGAGGCGCTTGCGGCCGCTGATGAAGAACGGCGCGGTTTGTCGACAACAAGAAGATTCAGCCGTGAGAGTTCTCAATATCCGGGTGGCGACGAAATCCTTTTCGGCCTTCATCGCCACTGCATCAGCCTCCGCCGCATCCGCGCCGAGACCCCAACGGCTCGGGCAGCGGCAGCCGCCTGGATCTGCAGGCACGACGCCTGAAAGCTTATCGCGGTTGACCTGACAGCATCGTTTCTGGCCACCGTCGCAAGGCGCGCGGGAGGCATGGCCGTCCTGTCTTGTGAGCCTTGGTTGTCTGGTTCTCCAGGCGGAAGCGCCGCGTCCATAGCGCCTGCGACCGAGGTCAAAGGGCACTGGCACGCCTGAGAGCTGACGCGGCCGTTCTCCCCAAACTGGGGCCTATCAAACGCCGTTGCTGATCCTGCCGCGCTACCGCTCTCGGGCTGACCCAATAGCTTCAGCGGCCTGGCGGCCTTTCCTCTGGTTCTCGAATCTCAGGGTGCCGGGCCCGATGGCTCCTGGTTTCCGCTGCGGCGCACTCGCGTGTCGTAACCGGGTCCGGCTCACTCCCGATTTCGGATCAGGGGACGGCCCCAGCCCCAAGTCCGGCTCGCAAGGGCATGGACGGGCCGGTCGGCGAGGCCGGCCGCCAATGACATGGATCAGGAGAAAAGCTTTGAGTGACCCCCACCTTCGCCGGCGTCTGCTTGGCACCTCGATGTTCGCGGGTGCCGCGATCGTCGCCGCTACCGCGCTGATGGCCTCTCCGGTCTCGGCCCAGGACGCACAGGTCGAGGACGACAGCCAGGTTGATGACATCGTCGTCACCGGCTCGCGCATCACGCGCCAGGACTATCAGGCCACCAGCCCGATCGTGACCGTCAACCAGGAAGATTTCCAGGCGACGGGCTCCGTGACGATCGACACCCTGGTCAACGACCTTCCGCAGTTCGTGCCCTCGGTCAATTCGACCTCGAACAATCCCTCGAACGGGGGCCAGGCCAACATCAACCTGCGCGGCCTGGGCACGCCCCGGACGCTGGTCCTGATGAACGGCCGTCGTGTTGTTCCCTCCAACTCGGACGGTACGGTCGACATCAACCTTCTTCCGACGCCGCTGATCCAGAACATCGAAGTGATTTCGGGTGGCGCGTCGGCTGCCTATGGCTCGGATGCCCTTGCCGGGGTGGCCAACTTTATCCTGAATGAGAACTTCGAGGGCGTTCAGTTCGACTCTCAGTATGGGGTGACCGACCGCAGCGACGGCGTGACCGAATCCTATGCCCTGACGCTGGGCGGGGAAATCGCCGAAGGCCGCGGCCATCTGGTCCTGTCCCTGGGACATTCCAGCCGCGACCAGGTTTTCAACCGCGATCGCGAGTTCTCTGCGATCTCGGGCCCGTCGGGGACATCGCCGCTGGGCAGCACGACGTTCGACTCGAACAATCTGCCGAACCTCACTCTGGTCCGCACCTATTTCAACGACGCGACCCTGACCAACACCGGGCAGTTTGGCTTCAACAACAATGGGTCGCTGTTCAGCTACGTCCGCACCCGGAATTTCCAGAGCCCGGGCGGCATTGACTACGATGGCTTCGCCAACCCGGGGGTCAGCGACTACGTCTATAACACCGGGCCGCTCAACCTGAACCAGCTGGGCCTTGACCGGTGGAACGCCTACGTCGGCGGTCGCTACGAAATCAACCGTGGTGCCGAAGTCTACGCAAACCTGCTGTTCACCGAATACAACTCGGCCAACGAGCTGGCGGCCAGCCCGGCTGCCGGAAACGTGCCCGCCACGGGCTTCCGCGTGCCGGTCACCAACCCTTTCATCACGGCTGACCTGCGCACCCTGCTGAACTCGCGCGCAAACCCGAACGGCTCGTTCCTTCTGAACAAGCGCTTCAATGCCCTCGGGGGTCGTCGCGCGTCCGAAAACTACAACGTCTATCAAAGCACCGTCGGCGTTCGCGGGGAGCTGGTGGGTCTTCGTGACTGGACCTACGATGTCTACGCCCAGTATGGCCGGGTCCTGCGTACGACGCTTCAGAGCGGCAACGTCTCGCGTTCGGCGGTGCAGCGCCTGCTCGACGCGCCGGACGGCGGCAATTCGCTCTGCGCGGGGGGCTTTGACTGGTACGGCGAAACCGAGCTTTCGGCGGCGTGCGTCAATTTCATCGGACGCACGGCGCAAAACCTGACCGAGCAGGAGCAGTCGGTGGTCGAAGGCTCGCTGCAGGGCAGCCTGTTCGAACTGCCGGCCGGCGACCTCCGCTTCGCAGGCGGTATCCAGTATCGTGAAGACGTCTTCGAGTTCCGTCCGGACGCCTCGCTGGCCCAGATCAACCCGATCGTGGTCCGCGCTGACGGCGGTTCCACGGGCGGTTCGGAAATCGCGGGCTTCAACCCGGGACAGCGGCTGGTCGGCGATACGAACTCTGTCGAGTATTTCCTTGAACTGCTGGTTCCGGTCCTGTCGGACCTGCCGTTCGTCCAGCAGCTTGACCTGAACCTCGGCTACCGGATCTCGGACTACTCGACGGTCGGCAAAGTCAGCGCCTACAAGGCTGATCTGGACTGGCAGGTTGTCGACTTCCTGCGGATCCGCGGCGGCGTCCAGCGCGCAGTGCGGGCTCCGTCGGTCGGCGAGCTGTTCGCCCCGATCAACACGAGCTTCCCCAGCGTGGGTGCGGCTTCGGCGACGGGCATTTCCGGCGATCCTTGCGATACACGTTCAAGCTTCCGCCTCGGCGCAAACGCCGCTCAGGTCCGTGCGCTCTGCCTGACGCAGGGCATCTCCGCCTCGGCGATCGACGCCTATGTGTTCACCAACAACCAGGTGCCGGGCATTACCGGTGGCAATCCGGACTTGACCGAGGAAACTTCGGACTCGTTCAACGCCGGGCTGGTGATCCAGTCGCCTTTCGACAATCCCTGGCTCGCAGGCCTGTCGGCCTCGATCGACTACTACAACATCGAAATCCAGGACGTCATCGGCACGATCGGCGCCTCGGCCCAGCTCCAGGGCTGTTTCAATGCGCGGGGTGAGAACCCGACCTACGATCCGAACAACGGCTACTGCCAGCTGTTCGTCCGCGATGCACTGTCGGGCAACATCAGCCAGGCCCGCGAGGTCAACGGCAACCTCGCGACCCTGAAGACGTCCGGCATCGATGCCCAGTTCGACTGGAATTTCGGTCTCGCCGACATCGGCGCGCCCGACTGGGGCGATCTGAACTTCAACCTCGTGCTGGGCTGGCTCGAGAACCGCGAACGTCAGGATGCTCCGGGAGGTCCGTTCACGAACCGGACCGGCACCATCGACAGCGTGTTCGGCAACACCTTCCCTGAGTGGAAGTCGCTGAGCTCGGTCAACTGGGCCTACGGTGCGTTCGGCCTGGGTGCCCGCTGGCGTCACGTCGGCGAGCTGACCCAGTTCGGTACAGCGATCGAGTTGGGGTCGGCCGACTACTTCGACCTGAACGGCAGCTGGGACCTGACCGACACGGTCAGTCTTCGCTTCACGGTGAACAACGTCACCGACGAGCAGCCGATCGTCTACTCTCCGGGCGTTCAGGCCAACACCGACCCGTCGACTTATGACACCCTTGGCCGCCGTTACTCGGTCGGCCTCACCGCACGCTTCTAGGCGTGTCGGAGTTCGGCGGGCGCACGGTCGTGCGCCCGCCGAATGGTCCTTTCACTGGACGCGACGAGGCGTTCGAGATCGGAGTCGCGCAGCGGCGTGTCGCTCCGGTAGCAGCCTCCATCACTCAGCGACCCTTGGCTCAGGCGCCGACGGATCCTTACGAAGGCCCGATGATCCAGCGTGACCAGGTTCTCGCGGTGATGCTGGCTGGATTGAGGTCGAAGTTTTCGGTGCCACCCGTCCGGTCAGCGGCGGCGTGAGCAGATCCGCCCCAAGACGCGGAGTCCTGGGCGAGAGGGTCGGCTTGTCGAAGACTTGGAGTGGGCCCCGGCGGGCCGCGGTTCAGAGCAGCCGGCCCGGGCTGCCAGGTCCGTACGAACGCCGAGCCGGCACGGCCACGGCACGGCTGCGGCTGAAGGTCTTTTGCGGCCCGAGGTCGTCGATGAGATCAGCCCGAGGACCAGGTCGTGCATGATCGGCAATGCGTGCTCAGGGGCTCACAAACGCCATGCTGTCCGCTGCAGGCAGAACCGGTCTCAGGCCAATCTTGCTGTTGACCAAGGCAAACAGGCGCTCGAATTCCTGCGGGCATGAGCCGATACCCCAGCCCGATGCGAAGGTCCCCTTTTCCAACCCCTCCTGGTAGACGCGACGGGCGCACAGGACGCCGATCAGCGGCAAATGGGTGGCTTGCAGCGCTTTCTTCGCCTTTCGGACCTGCGGCGCATCCTCACCAAACCGTTGCGGAGGGGCCTGGTTCAGCACGATCGCGCCGGGGCGATCAATCTGGTTGAGATGGCCGATGGCCTGGGCGGCCGCCGCGAGGTCGAGGAACGTGGGCCGGGCCACGACGAGCACATAGTCCGAAATGGTCAAAGCCACGCTGACGTCGGCTTCGGGGTGAGCCGGCGTATCGACGACGAGGATGTCGTACCCCTCGCGCTCGGCGGCCGCCTTGGTGGTGAACAGCTTGCCCGAGACCGTCGTACGGACGTCGAGGCCCGGCTGCGTGCGAGAATGCAGGTACGCCCAGCTGGAGCGCTGCGGGTCGGAATCGAGAAGAAGAACCCGCTTCCCGGAGCGCTGCCACGTCAGCGCCAGGGCCACCGCCACGGTGGTTTTCCCGGACCCGCCCTTGCGCGCCATGGTGCAGATCGTTTTCACTTGGATGGCCTCCCCTGAAGTCCACTTTGCCGCACGCGCCGTCGATGGCGATTTCGGAGGCGCACGCGGCGTACTGGTAATGAACTTTTCTGGGCACCGATCGCCAATATCCCCATGTCGGGTAAAAAACGGTGTCGGTTTAATCTTGGCGAAACGAAACTATTCTCGTGCCAAAGCAGCCAAAGCAAAAATCAAGTGATCGCTATGAACAATAAATGAGCGCATGCCACTTTGTTAACCATGTCTCGAGTGTTTAGGTATATATACCCGATTTGGGTATTCACTAACTTATTCCGGGTTTCGGTCATTCGACTGGTCCATTCAGTGCAATCCTGACGGTGAGTGTCCAGAATTGTGACACCCCAAGGTGAAGACCCAGAATGGATATACGCAATGTCTAGCCCCGCAGGATCAGGCCGCGGCCTTCAGCAAAGGCTGGGTGGTCTGACCCTCATGGCCGCCCTGATGGCGGCACCCGGTGCCGCTGGTGGCCAGGCTGCGATGCAGCCCGGGGCCGTTGCGCCGCAGGCGATCGCTCCGGACACCGTCCGTTGCCTGCAGCAGACCGGTACAGGCACCGGTTCGCGTCCTCGCATCGCCGTTGGGAACATCAGGGACTTGAGCGGCCGGGTGAGCCTCGAGTCCGGGGCCTTGCTGCCGCAGGGCGCATCGATGTTCGCGATCTCGGCCCTGCTGGAGATGGGCTATCCGGTCGTCGAGCGGTTCGACATGGCGATTGCCGAGATCGAGATAAACTACGCCCGCCAGCAGCTGCTGTCCGACACGCCGGAACTGGCAGGGCAGGTGCAGGACAACTATCGGCGTATCTATCCGGGTCAGATCGCCGGGTCGCGCTTCTATCTGACCGGTGCCCTGACCGAGCTGAATACCGGCGTGTCTTCGCTTTCCGGGGCGGCGTCCGCCACGGCGGTGTCGTCGGCGATCGCGTCGCTCTCGGCGAGCGGCGGCTATGAGCGGGCCAGCGTCGCCCTGGACCTGAGGCTCGTGGACACACTGTCCCAGGAAGTCGTCGGTTCCGCCACGGTTCGGCGGTCTCTTTCCAGCGGCAACCTCTCTGTCGGAGCGATCGGAGCGACGGCCCCCGTGGTCTCGGGCCAGGTCGCCTATGCCCGGTCATCGGAGGTCCAGTATGCGGTGCGCGGGATGGTGGAGGAGGCCGTCCGGGTTCTGGTGGGCGTTCTGGAGTCCTGCCCGACCCAGGGGGCCATCACGCCATGATACGCCCTGGATCAATGTCCGCGATCGGTCTGGTTGCCCTGCTGCTGGCAGGCTGCGCCACGTCGCCGTCGCTGACCACCTTCGAACGGGAATTCGCCCGGACCGGCAGGCAGACCGAAAGTCTGGCCCAGTGTCTCGCTGCATCGGCCGAGGCGACACGTCCGATCCTCGCCGTCGGATCGGTCGCAGACCTGACCGGACGCCAGACCTTCGCGACCGGGCGGGTCGTGACCCAGGGGGCCGGGCTGTTTCTGTCAGCCGATCTCGCCACCTTCGGTATCCGCCTCGCAGAGCGGCAGGACACCTCGGTCCTCGACAGCGAGACGAGGCTGCTGGTGTCCGACACGACGCCCGGCGAGACGGGCCGTATCGCTGGCAGCCGGTACTATGTCTCCGGCGCGATCGTGACGGCTGATCCCGCTGATGCGGCCGGCCTGCAGGGCCAGGCCATCGGCGGGGCCGGCGTGACCCTGAGCAGCACGGAGATGCGGCGCCGGGTCGTCGTCTCGATCCGGATCATCGACAGCCGCTCGCTGCTCATCGCGGCGGTGGGGACATACGAACGTATCGCCGTGTCGACCGATCAGAGCCTTTCGATCTCGGATCCGTCGTCGCTGGATGTGCTGAGGTTCGACGCGCGCCGCAGCGAGAACGACGGCCTCGACCTCGCGACGCGGCTGGCCATCCGGGAAGCCGCCCGGGATATTGCCGTCTGGCTGTCCGGGTCGGACGCCTGTGGCGGCTACAGTGCCGGCTTCCGGCCGGCCTCGCGGGAAGGGACACCTGTGACGCCCGTGGCGACGATCGCCGAACTCGTCCCGGCAGCGCCGTCGCCCACGGGGGATCCGGCCGAAAGGCTCGAGCAACTTGGGGCGGTTCCGGCACCCCGGCATTGGGAAGGACTGGGGGGGCGGACGCTGCGTCCCGGACCGTGGGTTCTGGAACGGCCGGCGACCCGGGCAGGCGCGCGCGTGCCCCGGATTGTGCTAGGCGCTGTCGGCGAGAATGCCGGAGCACCACGCGGCACCTGATCGCCCCCGGCTCCGCAACTTCGGGCATCGACTCGGTCCGGAGCAGAATGCCCATTTTGAGTAATACAGATTCGTATGTCAGGGGAATTCCATTACAGCGCGCTGTCCGTCTAACTAGTCGAGAAGCTAGGCATCCCGCCTTCAAGGAACCCCTTCACATGCGTATGTATGCTGCTGCTCTGATTGCCGCTGTATCTGTCTCTACCCCGGCAATGGCTTCGCAATATCAGACCTCGCCGGCTCCGGCTCAGTATAACGGCGGATCAAACGTTTCTGTTTTCTCCAACAATCACTACGCCTCGCCCACTGCCGTTATCGCCGGCGCGACGCAGGTCGCGGTCGGTACGACCGTCCAGGCCCTGAACCAGGTTTCCGCCTCGGCGCTCAATAACGGCTCCGCCGCCGTCAACACCGGTTCGGTCGCCCTGGTCGCGCCGATCAACGCCCTGAACGGTTCGGTCAGCGCCCTCAACGGTTCGCTGTCGGCCACCACGGGTAATCTGGCCGTGACCACGGGCTCGATCGCCGCGGCTGTGTCGCCCACGCTCAACACGACGATCGCTCCGGTCATCTCGACCCAGGGCCTGGGGACTGCCGCCGGTGCCATCGGCGTGGTCGGCAACGGCGCCGTGGGTGGCACCCTCGGGCTGCTCCGGAACCTGAACGTCAATGTCCTGAGCGGAAACCGCCCCGCCTCCGGCAAGAAGTACTAGGCCCTTCCGTCTCCTGATCGCGAGGGAACTTGCGATCAGGAGACCCTGGCAGGGTCGCTACCCAATGGGCGCGCGACGCGCACCTTTTTCCAGAGAGCTCCCGTCCTGATCCGGCCAGGTGGCCGATCGGGACGACAGGGCCCGGCCTCGATCTCAGGCCACGGGGTCGATCGCGGCCCGGACTTCGGGCTCGTTGGCACGGGGCTGGAGAAAACTTTCCCAGTTCCCACCTGCCGTATCGACCGATTTCTCGGCGATCGTCGTATGGATGCGCGTCGCCAGTTCCGCCATCTTCGGCGCGATGGATTTCACGCAGTCGCGAAGTCCCTCCCGCTTCATGGTTTCCGAGCTCACGAAGAACGAACGGGAGCCCTGCCGCTCCAGCAGCTTCTGCTCGACCAGTTCATGGACGTGACGGCGGACCGTTTCGTAGGGCAGGGCCAGATACTCGGAGATGCTGAGTACCGATACGGCACGCCTCAGGTCGTCCGGGAAGATGCCTCCTTCGGCTTCCGCTCGCAGCTGATTGCGATGGTTCAGGTGGCCAACGCTCGATCGGGCGGCACCGTAGAAGACCATCATCCGCGTGACGTCGCCGCCGAACGGTGCGGCGCAGATGGGAATGAAGCGTAGCAGTGCGTCTATCGTCTGAGCGTACACGTAACTGTCAAGCTCGGTTCGATCTGCCGTATCGGGCTCTGCGGTTGGGGCAATCATCATCATCGACGTTACGTATATCAGCGGTCTGGTAAACCTCTCGTGAAGGGCACGATCGGCATAGGCGCGGCCACGGTCGCCGTGGTCGCGGCCCTGTCCGTCGTGGGTGCATCACAGGGCTGGACGTTCGGCAACGACAGCGCGGACGTTGTGCAGAGCCTGCTCGTCCCGGACTCCATCAGGGTTTTCCTGACGGAAGCCCCTTCAATCGCGATCGGCTATCCTCCGTTCGGGACCATCCTGCTCTGCAGCCTCGGCGCCGGGGTCATGGCGGCGTCCGGATTGCTTCACGCCATCGCTGATTTCGTCGCTCGAAAGGTGCCGGGCGTCCTGATCACACCCGCGGTCTTCCTGATGGGACTGATCTGTCATCAGGTCTCCGACGCCCTCTATGTCGTCTACCTGCCGCTATGTGGCATGATCTTCCAGACCCGGGGACGCAATCCGGTGCTCGGGGTCATGCTGGGGTTCGCCGCCTTCTCCGGGGCGCTTTATGCCAGTCTTTTCCCGGGCCTGCAGGACATCGTCCTGCTGGGGATCACGGAACAGGCCGCGCGAGCGGCTGGCATTGCCGGGACCATTTCCCCCATGGCCAACATGTGGTTCTCATCCGCCAACGCCGTGGCGCTTACTCTGGTCGCGTGGGCCCTGGTGGACCGCGTGGTCCCTCGCTTCGCCGGTGCCTCCGACGAGGCGACCGCAGCGCCGGCCACGACCCGGGCCTTCGGCGACGGAGGGCTGCCGGATTCCCGCGGGCTGCTTGCGGCGGGTGCGGCTAGCCTTCTGGTTCTCGCAGGGTTCGCCCTCCTCGCCCTTGTTCCGGACGTCAGCCCGTTGCGGACGGATACGGCCGCCGGCATGGCCCGCTTCGAGCCGCTTTATAAATCCGGGGCCGCCATCATCACGCTGACCTCGGCCGCCGCCGGCACGGCGTACGGGTTCGCCTCCGGCCGCTGGCGTAAACTCCACCGCGTCGCCCAGGCGGTCGAAGCGTCGATGCGCGACCTCACGCCGTTCCTCCTGATGGCCATCTTCATCGCCTTCGTGGTCAAGGCTATCGATGTCTCCAACCTCGGGCGCCTCGCCGCGCACCATCTGGCGGAACTGGTCAGGGCCAGCGACTGGCATGAGAGCGCCATCGCTGCCTTGCTGATGGCCGTCACGGCCCTGGCGGATTTCCTGATGTTCTCCGCATCGGCCAAATGGACGGTCATCGCGCCGACCGTCCTGCCCGCCCTGGATCAGTCGGGGGTTTCTCCTGCCGTCGCGACCGCCGCCTTCCGCGTCGGCGATGCCGTCGTCAACGTCGTCAACCCGCTCCAGCCAGCCGCCGTTTATGCTCTGATCAGCGCCACCGCCTGGGACCGATCCCTGTCCATGGCCCGTCTGATGGGTCGAATGGCCGCCTTCGCCGCGTCATTCTTTGTAGTCGGATTGACGATGCTCATGATCTGGTCCGCGCTTGGTCTGCCCTTCGGACCGGGTTGATAGGTAGGTACTTTTAAGTATCCAGCGCCGGTTATTGGCCGGTCTCTTTATCCATCTCCCCAAAATGGGTAAATTGAACCGAGCATAAAGCAACGCGAGCCCCTGGATTCACGTGTCGTCAATGGCCCCTTGAGAAACCAGGGTATCGCCAGTCGACTGCGGATGTGCCTGTGCTCTCGTCTTTAGAAAAGATCCTTTTTCATGCCGACCACCTCCTCGCGGAGGCTCGAGCCGCCGGCGCTGGACCGGACGAAATCGACGACATGCTGGGTGAGATTACCCATCTGGAACGTCAGGCCCTCCGCTGCCGGATCACCAATCCCGCAGGCGCGGCGGCCAAGCTGAGGATTCTGTCGCGCCACCTTGCCGGCGACTGTGATCCGGTGGTCAGGGAGGCGGTCTTCGATCTCGCCCTCTGGGCCACCGGCACGGAAACGGACTCGACCGACGACGATTATCTGGACGTGGCGGCGTGACCGGGACCGGGATCTTCCCGGGCCTTTGCGGTGCCCGTGGCCCGTCGCCGAGAGAGGGCTCGGCTGCCGTCGAGTTCGCCCTGGTCGCGCCGGTCTTCATCGCGCTGCTGATGGGCGTTGCGGTATACGGCGGCTGGTTCTGGCTCGCCAACAGCGCGCAATCGCTGGCGACCGAAGCCGCCAGAGCCGCTATCGGGGGTCTGGACACCCCGGAGCGTGTGGCCTTGGCCAGCGAGTTCACCGCGGCCAACACGGCGGGTCTCGGTTTCGACCCCAAGACCGTGTCGACGGCCGTCGAGGCCACCGACACCCAGATCAACGTGACGATCTCGGTCGATATCCGGACTCATCCGCTGATGGCCCTGCGGGGCTTTCTGCCGGCACCGCCCGTCACCATCACGCGCACCGCCGTGGTCCGCACGGGGGGCTTCTGATGTTGCGCCCGTCGGGTTTCCGTCAAGACACACGGGGCGGCATCGCCGTGATGGCGGCCGCGGCCGGTAGCCTGATCTGCGCGCTGGCGGCCATCAGCATCGACGTCGCTTCTGTAGCCCTGTCCGGTCGCACGCTTCAGGGGGTCGCGGACCTCGCCGCCATGTCGGCGGCGGCGAATCTCGACGTGGCGGACCAGGCCGCGCAAGCGACTGTGTCGGCCAATCTGCGCGCCGCCACCGTAAAGACCGAACTCGGCGCCTATGTCGCCGACCCGGACATCGCGCCGTCCGGCCGCTTCAGCGTCCAGGCGGACTCCGCCAACGCCGCGCGGGTCACGGTCACCGCCACCGCACCGCTTTTCTTCGGCAAGATCGTTATCGGCAAGGATGAGGTCGTCCAGGTGCGCTCGGCGGTGGCTGCGGCCCGGATCGAACCGCCGCGGGCCATGTTCTCGATCGGGTCGCGTCTCGCAGCGGTCGATGGCGGGGTGGCGAACGCCGTCATCGGCGGGCTGACGGGCAGTTCCGTGTCGCTGACCGTGATGGACTACGACGCCCTGGCCTCCGCGCGCATCAACCTGCTCGGATTCTTCGACGCCCTGGCCACCGAGACGGGGGTCACGGTCGGCGACTACGAGACCCTTGTAAACACCACCGTCGATGCCGGGAGGATCGTGAAGGTTCTGGAGAGCTTGAGTACCGGCCAGGATGCGGCGGCGCTCAGGAAACTCCGGACGCCCGCCGCCAATGTCCGCGTCCGGATTGGTGACGTCATCGGGATCGAGGCCGATGCCGGGCGCGGTCTGGCGGAGGGGCTGGATGCCTCGGTCACCGCGCTTGATCTCGTCATGGCCACGCTCGAGACCGGGGGCAGTCGACAGGTGAAACTGGACCTCGCGGCCAACGCCCAGCTGGCCGGCGCGCAGGTCTTCCTGGCCATCGGCGAACGCCCCAATCGATCGCCCTGGCTGTCGGTGACGAAGACCGGCCAGCCGATCATCCGGACGGCGCAAGCCAGGGTGTTCATCAGGGCCAGAACAGCGAAAGCCCTGTCGGGCCTGGCCCAGGTCGATGTGCCGATCCTGCTCGAGCTGGCACCGGGCGAAGCCTATCTCCAGGCCATCGATTGCAAGACAGGGTCGGTCGATCTGGCCGTCAAGCCCGGCTTGCTGACCGCTCAGATCGGCGAAGTGGACGAACGCGATCTGAATGACTTCAAGACCGCCCTGAAACCGCGGGAGGCCACGCTGGTGTCGGCGCTGGGGCTGCTGTCGGTCAAGGCCAGTGGCAAGGTCCAGGCCACAGATGTCCGTCATCAGACAACCCGCTTTTCGGAGGCCGACATCGCGGCGGCGAGAAAACGAACGGTGACGTCCAGCAGTCTGGTCCAGGGCGCCATCAGCAGTCTTCTCGGCAGCGCCAGCCTGAACATCGAGGCGCTGGGTCTGGGTCTCAATGTCTCGAGACTCACCAGCGCCCTCAACCTGCTGCTGACGCCCATCGGCCCTCTACTCGACAGCACCCTGAACACCGTGCTCGGCGTTGCGGGCCTCAAGCTGGGCCAGGCCGACGTCACGGTTCACGGTCTGACCTGCCCCTCATCCGCGACACGCCCCGTGCTGGTCCGCTGACCCGGCCGGGGCGATCTACCCAGAACGAGCATGAGCCCCGCCACGCAAGGGCCGGGCTGCGGTAAACCGTGCCCGCTGCCCACCAGCGCTGACGATCCGGCGGCCATCCATGCGGGACCCAACCCCCGCGCGCCGCCGGGTCGTCACACCGGAACGCCAGATCCGGTTTCTTCGGGGCGATCCCGTCTGGACGCGTCCGGATCTGCCCGGGCCGGTATCCGGAACACCGTCTTCGTTTCGGGGTCGGCCCGCTTGCCTTTTTCCTCGATCAGGATCCACCCTCGTCGCCCTTTCGGCCATGTGAGGGGTTGTCACGCGCGGTCTGGAGCAAGATACCCGGGTGGGGGAAACGAATGAGCGACGGTCGGTTGAAGGGCTGGAAGCAGATCGCCGAGCATCTCGGCGTTTCTCCCGGCACGGCGATGCGCTGGTCCCGTCGACCCGGCTTCCCGGTTATTCGCGCGGGCGAGCACGGGTCTGTCTATGCGTTGCCGCAAGCGCTGGAGGCGTGGCTGGCCAATGCCGACGAGCGGCCTGACGATCCGGATCTCAATCCCGATGCCGAGGCTCCGGATGTTGCCGACAGGCCCGGGATCGAAGACCGGACCTGGCTGAGCGGACCGCTGCGGGCCGTCCGGGCCCGGCCGCGCGCTGTTCTGGGCGTGGCCGCGGGGCTTGCGATGGTGGCGATCCTCGCTGTGGCCGTGTCGCGGATCGAGACCGGGGGCCCCGCGCGCCCGGTCGCAGACGCGGCCCTGACCGCCAGCTATCTCGAGGCCCGGGCGGACTGGGCCGAGCGCAGCCCCGCCAGCCTCGCCCGCGCGACCGAGAAATTCCGGCTCATGATCAGCCAGCATCCGGACTACCATCCGGCCTTCACCGGCCTGGCCGACGCCTACATCCTGTCGTGCGAGTTCGACGACGCGGACCGCGACGCCGCCTTCGCCGCCGCACGGGCGGCCGTCACGACCGCGCTCGCGCTCGCACCGGGCGATGCGGACGCCAACCGGGTGGCCGGCTTTCTCGAATACTGGACCCACCGCGACCTCGCCCGCGCGCGGCCCTATTTCGAGCGCGCCGCCCGCGCGCGGCCCGACGACTATCTGATCCATCTCTGGTACGGCAACGCGCTGATCGATGGCGGCCGGGTCAGCGAGGGCGCCGAACATCTGCGGCGCGCCGTGATCCTCGCGCCCGACTCCCCGGCCGTCCTGACCGACTATGCGATCGCCCTGTGGCAGGCCGGGGATCGACCGGCGGCGCTGCAACGTCTGGCGGCCGTCGAGCGCCGCTTTCCCACCCATTCCGCTGCGCCCGGCGCGGCCGCGCTGTTCCACCTGCAGGCGGGCGACGTCGCCGCCTATCTCGCCGCATCGCGCCGCTGGGCGTCGCTGATCCGGGCGACGCCGCAGCTCGAACGCCTTGATCGCGAACAGGCGGCCTACGACGCCGGAGGCGCGCCGGCGGCCCTGAAGCTGATGAGCACAGCCCCGGCTCTGGAGACGTCTTTCTGGCACGGCGGCAACCTGCCGGCCGCGATCGCGGCCGCGAGGCTGGGCGATCGGAGCGCCCTTCTGGAGCGGCTCAGGGATGTGTCCGTCCGCCGGGAGAACTGGCGCGATCTCGACTTCCCGGCGGGGGCATTCGAGCCGTGGCGCGACGATCCCGAACTCAAGCCGCTGCTGGACGCGGTGTTCGGCCGGGCCTGACGCCCTCTCAAATCCTATCAAATGCTATCATCTGCGATCAAAACCCCAGAATGGGGAGTTTGTTCATTGATCGCATCCCCCTCCGTCACGCAACGGCACGGCCGATTATGGGCCGACGCACAGGGCGTCGTTCCCCGCCGGAAATGCCGCCATGCGTCTTGTTCGTTCTGCTCTGTCTGGTCTCTGGCGCGCCACGTGCGTGGGCGGTTTGAATGCCGTTGTCGCTGCAGTCGGCTTGTCGATCCTTGTGGGCTTCGCAGCCGCACCTGCGGCGGCGCAGACAACGAACCTCAGCGGGACGTCGCGGTCTACGTTCGACAACAACGGCAGCGTCTACGGTGATGGAGACGGCTTTATCCAATGGGGCACCCAGGCGGGGTTCGGTTTTCGGGGTGTGATCACATTCAACGTGCCGGCGGGAAGTCCGTCGATCACCGCAGCCGAGGTAAGAGTACCGGGAAGCAGCAACGTCGCCAACAGCCCCGCAACCGAACTCCGCAATGTATCCACTCCGTTCACCTACGCAGCCGTAGGTAGCGGCGCATTGATCGGCGGGCCCACGGCCGTCATCCGCACCTCCACTACCCCAATCCAGCTCAATGCAGCCGGCGTGTCCGCGCTGAATGCACTCGCCGCTGCCGGTGGCGGCACGTTGAACATCGGTTTCAAGATCGGGACCGAGAACCTTTCCAGAGAAGAAGTCTACTACACGGGTTTGTCAGCATCCTCGTTCAGCTTGGTCATCACAAGACCGACGCTGACGATTTCGCCGACGTCCCTGCCGTCGGCCCGCGTGGGAGAAGCCTTTAGTCAGTCCATCTCTGCCTCCGGTGGGACCGCCCCCTACAGCTTTGCCGTCACCACGGGCGCGCTTCCGGCTGGCATGACCCTGTCGTCGTCCGGGACCCTGTCGGGCACGCCGACGGCCGGAGGATCGTTCAACTTCACCGTCCAGGCGACGGACGGCCAGAGCGTCACCGGGTCGCGAAGCTACAGCCTGACGGTCCAGTCGCCGACGATCAGCCTGCCGTTCCAGGCGGATCCCTTCAAGGCCGTGGTCAACCAGCCGTTCCGCGCGTCGATCCCGACGCCGACCGGCGGTACCGCACCCTACAGCTACGCGCTGCTCAGCGGCACCCTGCCAGCAGGGATCACCCTGTCGGCCGCGGGTGTCCTTTCCGGCACGCCCACGACAGTCGGCTTCACCAACCTGACCATCCAGGCCTTCGACAGCTCGACGGGCACGGGACCCTACAACGCCATCCAGAGCTACAGCCTCCTGGTGGATCCAGGCGTCGTTCTCGGCACGGCCGAGCCTTCCTTTGCGACGGCGGGCCAGACCTATTCGCACACCTTCACCGTCACCGGCGGAACGGCACCCTACAGCTTCGCCGTGACGGCCGGGTCCCTGCCGGCGGGTGTGATGCTGTCGTCGTCGGGAGCCCTGTCGGGGACGCCCACCGCCACGGGGTCGTTCAGCTTCACCGTCACCGCGACGGACGGCCAGAACATGATGGGATCGCGAGCCTACAGCCTGTCCGTCCGGGGCCCTTCGATCGCCCTGCCCGGGACCGAGCCCTTCATGGCCGTGGTCAACCAGCCGTTCCGCGCCTCGATCCCGGCGGCGAGCGGCGGCACCGCACCCTATAGCTACGCGCTGACCAGCGGCACCCTGCCGGACGGGGTCACCCTGTCTTCCGACGGTGTCCTGTCGGGTACGCCCACGACGGCCGGGAGTTTCGACGTGGTCATCCAGGCGACCGACAGCACCACGGGCACGGGGCCCTTCAACTCCGCCGGCCAGGAATACGCCTTCGTGGTGGACCCGGGCGTGCCTGTGGCGGAGGCCTCGTCGGTGTCGCTGCCGTTCGGCACGGCGTCGATGACGGTTCCCCTGACCCTGTCGGGTGGCGCGGCGACGTCGGTGTCGATCACGACCCCGCCGACGCGCGGCACGGCCACGGTCAGCGGCACCTCGATCACCTATCAGTTCACCGAGGCCGGCTATGTCGGGTCGGACAGCTTCGCCTACACCGCCAGCAATGCGAACGGGACGTCCGAGCCGACCACGGTGACGGTCACCCGGGCGGCCCCGACGGTCGTCCTGGCGGGCGGCGCCCAGCCCGAAGCCCGGGTGGGCGTGGCCTACAGCCAGACCCTGTCGGCCACGGGCGGCACGGCGCCCTATACCTATGCGGTCACGGGCGGCGCCCTGCCGGCCGGGGTGACCCTGTCGTCCGCCGGCCTGCTCTCGGGGACGCCGACGGCGGGGGGCGCCTTCAGCTTCACGGTCACCGCGACCGACAGCTCGACCGGGACCGGCCCCTTCCGTGTCGCCGCCGCCCACAGCCTGACGGTCGCCGGCGCGTCGGTGACGGTGTCCGGCGCCGCCCTGCCGGCGGGAAGCCGCGGCACGCCCTACAGCCAGGCCGTCACGGCGTCCGGCGGGGTCGCGCCCTATAGCTATGCCGTCTCGTCCGGCACCCTGCCGGCTGGCCTGACCCTGTCGAGCAGCGGCCAGATCAGCGGAACGCCGACCGCGGTCGGGACCTTCGCCTTCCAGGTCCGCGCCACCGACAGCGCCACGGGCGAGGGACCGTATTCGGGAACGGCCAACCTGAGCGTGACGATCAACGCGGCCACCGTGACGGTGACCCCGGCGGTCCTGGCCGATGCCCTGGAAGGGGTGGCCTTCAGCCAGCAGTTCCAGGCGTCCGGCGGGCAGGGGAGCTACAGCTTCGCGGTCACCGCCGGCAGCCTGCCGGCCGGACTGATCCTGAGCCCGGGCGGCCTGCTGCGCGGTACGCCGACCACGGCGGGGACCTTCGCCTTCACGGTCACGGCCACGGACGGCTTCGGCAACACCGGCGCCGCGGCGATCCGGGTGACGGTCACCAGTCGTCCCGACCCGGCTGCGGATCCGGACGTGCGCGGGCTCAACACGGCCCAGGCCGAGGCCACGCGGCGACTGGTCGGCACCCAGCTGCAGACCTTCGGCCGCCGCCTCGAGCAGCTGCACCGCGGCGGCGAGGCCCAGGCGCGCACGAGCCTGAACCTGACCCTGGACGGCAGCGCCTTCGCGCCGCCGGACGCCGGCCGCCGGACCATGGGCGAGCTGTCGCAGTTCCTCGACCTCCAGGAGGGCCGCGATCGCCAGACGGCGGAGCGTGACGCCCTGACCCGGATGGTCTGGGGCGACCGGGCCCAGGCCGGCAACGGAACGGGCAACGGAACCGGCAACGCGGCCGGGACGGCGGACGCCCGCCGCACCGCCGCCGACACCGGAACCGGCGGCGCGGACGCGGTCTCGGGCCCGCGGGTCTGGGTCGGAGGCTCGATCAGCCTGGGCGAGCGTGATGCGACGACCCGGACGGCCGAGCTGTCGATCACCACCTCGGGGATCAGCGCCGGTGTCGACGTGAGCCTGTCCGACGTCCTCGATCTGGGGGTCGGGGTCGGCTACGGCCGGGAGGACACGGATGTGGGATCCGACAGCTCGCGCATGGAATCCTACACCCGTCTGGCGGTGGCCTACGGCAGCTGGCGGCCGATGGCGGATGTGTTCGTCGACGGCACGCTCGGCTACGCCCAGCTGGACTTCACCACCCGGCGCCGGACCCCCGTGGACCGGAGCCTGGTGTCCGGCGAGCGCGACGGTTCGGCGCGGTTCGGTTCGCTGTCGGCGGGCCTGGACCGGGTCGCGGGGGCGGCGCGCTGGATCGGCTATGGCCGGGTCGAGGTGATGAACGCCGACCTCGATGCCTATGTCGAAGCCGGCTCGCCGCTCTGGGCGCTCCGCTACGAGGCGCGCGACCTGGAGTCGCTGCAGGGGGCCGTGGGTCTGCGCTACGAGCGCGAGATCCTGCGCGGCGAGGACGTCTGGACCCCCGGGGTGCGGGTGGAGTGGGCGCGTGAGTTCGGCGACGCCGGACCCCAGGCCCTGCGCTACGCCGACTTCCTGACCGGGCCCGGCTTCCTGATCGGTCAGGAGGGCTGGGAGCGCTCGAGCCTGAACCTCGGGCTCACCCTCGGCTGGCGCTCGGGCGGCGGCTGGTCGCTGTCCGCCGACTACGACGGCGCCTTCAGCGACGGCCAGAGCCTCCACGGCCTGCGCGCCAGGATGAGCAAGGCCTTCTGAGGCCAACCCGGCAACAGGGGTCGCGCCACCGCGCGGCCCCTGTTCCACCCTTCGCTCAACCGTCGGGCGCGCCTTTACCCGAACCCGATCATCCAGGCTGAACAGGCTGCCGACATGGACCGTGTCACGAAGGGGTTCGGAGCATTCCACAGGCTACGTCTGACGCGGTTCATCCTGGCCGCGGCGGCCGTCTGGGTCTCGGTGTGGGTGGGCATCTGGGCCTGTGCGAGCCATCGCACGGCCGTCATCGATCGATCGATCTCTGCGGAGCGCACGTCAGCGCTGACGCTGATCTCGAGCCTCGCGCCACCGACGATCGACCCGCTGAACGCGTCCAAGAGAGTGCGTCTGACGACCATCGGCAACCGCATCGACCGCGACCTGGTCCGGCGCGACGCCACGCACCGCTGGGCGGACCGTGCGCAAGGGTGGGGTCCCCTCGGGCTGGCGCTGATCCTGTCCCTGATCCTTCCGGCGGTGTGGCTCCGCGGCCGTTCCGGACGACGCGAGTGGTTTCGACATCCCTAGGCTGGAGCGCCTTTCAGAGGGCGAGACCACCCGCTTCCACGCCGATGTCGATCACGACCGAGCGGCGACCGCTTCCTGGACAGCGGCAGGATAGGGGACCTGGCGACCCGGACCGATGGCCTGGCCGGTACCGGCCATCCCGTGGCGTTGTTAACGCACGGTTTTTCGCGCATCCGGTGTTTCCCGGCTGCACGACGGGATTGCGGCGTTATGTGACTTGTCCGGGCCTCCTTCAGGCGGCTAGGCTTAACCACGATACGGCCGAAGGGGGGGACCCGGCGGCCACTGCGTCCTGTAACCCATATGCCGTGACGTCGTCGTCGGCTTGCTGGAGCCGTCGGATGTCTCGATCTCTCACCTCGCGTGCTCAACTCGCAACGTCGGCCGAAGGGCTGGCGGCTCGAGGGGGGCGCCTGGGGCGGAGCCTTCGGACCTCCCTGCTCGCCAGCGCGGCCGTGTTTCTTGCCGGTCAGGCGTACGCTCAGGATGTCGCGCCGGTCGCCCCGCCTGCGGGCCGGGAGCTTCCGGTTGTGGCCGGGGTCGTGCACGGCGGCGTCTCATTTGATCGCAGCGCGCCGAACCAGCTTCTGATCACCCAGTCGACCGACCGGGCGATCGTCAACTTCCAGAGCTTCGACATCGCGGCCGGTGCCGGGGTTCGGATCGATCAACCCGGATCGCTGTCGGCGCTTCTGGGTCGCGTGACGGGCCAGGACGCCTCGATCATCGCCGGGTCGCTGAGCGCCAACGGCCAGTTCCTGCTGGTCAATCCCAACGGCATCGCCATCACCAATGGCGCGACCATCGACACGGGGGCCTTCGTGGCCTCGACACTGGACATCGCCGACGCCGACTTCCTGTCCGGCAACCTGACTTTCCGCCGGACAGGCCGGGCTGCGACCGTCGTCAATCAGGGGACCATCGCCGCCTCCCAGGGCGTCGCCCTGATCGGGTCGGGCGTGGTCAACGAGGGCGTGGTCGAGGCCCGTCTGGGCCAGATCGGCTACGGGGCCGGTGACCTCGTGACGGTGGATTTCTCGGGTGACCGGTTCCTGCAGGTGGCGATCCCCGTCTCGGACGCCGCGGGTCTGACCGACGCGCTGGGACGGCCGTTGAGCGCGCTGGTCCAGGCGGGTGGCACGACCCGGGCCGAGGGCGGTCGCATCTATATCTCGGCCCAGGGCGCGCGCGACCTGATGCTGGGCGCGGTCAAGGTGGATGGATCGCTGATCGCCACGACGGTGCGCGAGGGCGCCAACGGCCGGGTCCATCTGGGCAATGTCGCCATCGATGGCGGCACGACCGGTCTGGTCCAGGTCACGGGCCGCATCGACGCCTCGGGCGGCACGGGCCTGAACGGCGGCGCGGTCGAGGTCTCGGGCGGCTTTCTCGGCATGGGCGGAACGGTCGACGCCTCGGGCGGCGTGAACGGCGGGTCGGTGACGCTGCGGGCCGGGCGCGCGCTCAGCCTGGCGGACCAGATCGCCGCGGTCGGACGGACCGGTGTCGGCGGTCAGCTGACCTATACCTCGGGCGGCTCGGTCACAGAGATTCAGGGCTCGGTCAACAACGCGTCTGGCGGCCTGCACGGCGGCGTCATCAGCGTCGCGGCGAGCGGCGACCTGGCGACCTCGGGCGTCTATCTGGCCTCGGGCCTGCTGGGTTATGGCGGGCGGGTCGATCTGACGGGGGGATCGGTGCGCCTGCTGTCGACGCAGATCGACGCCTCGGGCGGCGCCCTGGGCGGGCTGGTCCGCGTGGGCGGAGCCTTCCAGGGCGGCGCGGCCGATCGCGTGGACCGGATCGACTATGCGGCGCACGAGGGCCGGTTCGGCCCCCTGCCGACCCTGGCCAATGCCCGGACCACCTTCGTCAACGACGGGGTCGGCATCAATGTCGCCTCGGCGCGAGGGCAGGGCGGGTCGGCCGTGATCTGGTCCGACGACCTGACGACCATGCTGGGCTTGGTGCTGGCCACCGGTCGTCGCGGCGGCGGCTGGGTCGAGGTCTCGGGCAAGGAGACGCTGCGCTATGTCGATCTGACGCGCATCGACACCGGCGCGGGCGGCGGCCTGCTACTGGACCCCAAGGACATCGTCATCGGCGACTTCGCCCAGGCCCAGGCCTGGCAGTATGCCGGGATCATCGGGACGGGGTTGGGCACATCGGATCGGGACGTGGGTACGACTCTCGAGGCCTTCGACCAGTTCGGAAGCTCCGTATCGTTGAACGCGGCGGGCGACCGGCTGGCGGTCGGGTCGGCGGGCGACGACGGCTTCGGCACTGTGGCTTTCGATTCCGGCAGGGTGCGTCTGTTCACCTTCACCGACACCAGCTTCGGCGGCGGCGCACTCGCGGCCACGATCGGCCGAGGCTATACTGGCGGCAACAACGTCGACCTCGGCACCGCCCTGGAGACCAACGACGCCTTCGGCTATTCCGTCTCTCTGAACGCGGCCGGGGACCGGCTGGCGGTCGGGGCGACCCAGGACGACGGCTTCGGCAATCTTGTTCCCAACTCCGGCTCGGTGCGGCTGTTCACGTTCGCCGACACCAGCTTCGGGGGCGGTGCGCTCGCGGCGACTATCGGCCGGGGCTATACCGGTGCGAACAACCTCGATCCCGGGGCCATCATAATCAACAGCGAAGCGTTCGGCGCCTCCGTTTCGCTGAACGCGGCCGGGGACCGGCTGGCGGTCGGGGCGCTCAACGACGCCGGTGTCGGCAATGTGGCCAACGCTTCCGGCTCGGTGTCGCTGTTCACCTTCAGCAACACCAGCTTCGGGGGCGGCGCGCTCGCGGCCACCATCGGCCGGGGCTATACCGGCGGCAGCAACCTCGACCTCGGAACCGCTCTGGAGTCCGGCGACCGGTTCGGCCAATCCGTTTCGCTGAACGCCGCCGGGGACCGGCTGGCGGTCGGGGCGTACACCGACGACGGCTTCGGCAATGTAGCTAGCATTTCCGGCTCTGTGCGGCTGTTCACCTTCAGCAACACCAGCTTCGCCGGCGGCGCGCTCGCGGCCACGATCGGCCGGGGCTATACGGGTGGAAACAATCTCGACCTCGGAACCTCCTTGGAGGACTTCGACCTGTTCGGCACCTCCGTCTCGCTGAATGCGGCCGGAGACAGGCTGGCGGTCGGGGCGCAAGGCGACAGCGGCCTCGGCAATGTCGCCAGCAGTTCCGGCTCGGTGCGACTGTTCACCTTCAGCAACACCAGCTTCGGGGGCGGCGCGCTCGCGGCCACCATCGGCCGGGGCTATACCGGCGGCAACAACATCGACCTCGGAGTCGCCCTGGAGGACGGCGACGCGTTCGGCACTTCCGTCTCGCTGAACGCGGCCGGGGACCGGCTGGCGGTCGGGACGCCCCAGGATGACGGCTTCGGCAATGCGTTCGCCGACTCCGGCTCGGTCCGGCTGTACACCTTCACCAACACCAGCTTCGCCGGCGGCGCGCTCGCGGCGACCCTGGGCCGGGGCTATAACGGTGGAAGCAATGTCGACCTCGGCACCGCCCTGGAGGACAGCGACAACTTCGGCGCCGCCGTCTCTCTGAACGCGGCCGGAGATCGGCTGGCGGTCGGGGCGACCGGTGACGACGGCTTCGGCAACGTCGCGAGCCTGTCCGGCGCGGTGCGGCTGTTCACCTTCACCGACACCCGCTTCGGCGGCGGCGTGCTCGCGGCGACGATCGGCCGGGGCTACACGGGCGGAAACAATCTGGACCTCGGGACCGCGCTGACGGCCGGCGACGGCTTCGGCTACTCCGTCTCCCTGAACGCGACCGGGGACCGGCTGGCGGTCGGGGCGGTCGGTGACGACGGCTTCGGCGATGGGTTCAGCAGTTCCGGTTCGGTGCGGCTGTTCACCTTTGCGGACACCAGTTTCGCCGGCGGCGCACTCGCGGCCACCATCGGCCGGGGCTACACGGGCGTGAACGACCTGGACCTCGGAACCACCCTGGAGGCCAATGATTTTCTCGGCTACGCCGTCTCGCTGAACGCGGCCGGGGACCGGCTGGCGGTCGGGGCGATCGGTGACGACGGCTCGGGCAACGCCTTCAGCAACTCCGGTTCGGTGCGGCTGTTCACCTTCAGCAACAACAGCTTCGCTGGCGGTGCCCTCTCGGCCACGATCGGCCGGGGATACACGGGCGGAAACAATCGCGATCTCGGAGCCGCGCTGGATATCAACGACGTCTTCGGCGTCTCCGTCTCGCTGAACGCGGCCGGGGACCGGCTGGCAGTCGGAGCCAACCAGGATCGGGGCGCTGCAAATTCGTTCAACGGTATCGGCGCGGTGCGGCTGTTCACCTTTACGGACACCAGTTTCGCCGGCGGCGCGCTCGCGGCCACCATCGGCCGGGGCTATACGGGCGGGAACAATCTCGATCTCGGCACCTCGCTCGAGGCCTTTGATTTCTTCGGCATCTCCGTCGCGCTGAACGCGGCCGGGGACCGGCTGGCGGTGGGGGCGAGCGGTGATTGGGGAGCAGCCAACTCGGTCACCAACGCCGGCTCGGTGCGCTTGTTCACCTTCGCCGACACCAGCTTCACCGGCGGTGCGCTCGCGGCCACCATCGGCCGAGGCTACACAGGGGGGAACAACCTCGACCTCGGTACAGCGCTCAAGTTCAACGACCGGTTCGGCCAGTCCGTCTCGCTGAACGCGGCCGGGGACCGGCTGGCGGTGGGAGCGTACCAGGACGACGGCTTCCTTGCTTCGTTCGTTGATTCCGGCTCGGTGCGGCTGTTCACCTTCAGCAACACCGACTTCGCCGGCGGCACGCTCGCGGCGAGGATCGGCCGGGGCTATCCAGGCGGCGACGATCTCGATCTCGGAGCCGCTCTGGAGAGCAACGACGTCTTCGGCGTCTCCGTCTCGCTGAACGCGGCCGGCGACAGGCTCGCGGTGGGGGCTTACGGCGACGACGGCTTCGGTAATCTCTGGAGCAACACCGGTTCGGTGCGGCTCTTCACCTTCGCCGACACCGGCTTTGGCGGCGGGACGCTCGCGGCCACAATCGGGCGGGGCTATACGGGCGGAAACAATCTCGACCTCGGGTCTGCCCTGGAGGCCAACGATCAGTTCGGCTGGTCCGTTTCGTTGAATGCGGCGGGCGATCGCCTCGCGGTCGGGGCGCGCATCGACGGCGGCTTCGGGAATGCGGCCGGAGCCTCCGGCTCGGTACGGCTGTTCACCTTCACCGACACCAGTTTCGCCGGCGGCGCGCTCGCGGCGACCATCGGCCGAGGCTACACGGGCGGAAACAACCTCGACCTCGGGACCGCGCTGACGGCCGGCGACCTGTTCGGCCAGTCCGTCTCGCTGAACGCGGCCGGGGACCGGCTGGCCGTCGGGGCTTTTAGCGACGACGGCTTCGGCGATATGGCCCCCGATGCCGGCTCGGTGCGGCTGTTCACCTTCGCTGACACCAGCTTCGGAGGGGGTGCGCTCGCCGCCACGCTTGGCCGCGGCTACTCCGGCGCGAACGATATCGACCTCGGAGCCGCCCTGGAGTCCAGCGACGCTTTCGGCTGGTCGGTTTCGCTGAACGCGGCCGGCGACCGGCTGGCGGTCGGGGCGGCCTACGATGGCGGCTTCGGCAATGTCGCGAGCCTGGCCGGCTCGGTCCGGCTGTTCACCTTCA
The DNA here is from genome assembly GCF_000144605.1 of Brevundimonas subvibrioides ATCC 15264. Lineage (NCBI taxonomy): Bacteria > Pseudomonadati > Pseudomonadota > Alphaproteobacteria > Caulobacterales > Caulobacteraceae > Brevundimonas > Brevundimonas subvibrioides. The sequence continues at coordinate 405,250 of NC_014375.1, forward strand.
CCGACACCAGTTTCGCCGGCGGCGCCCTCGCCGCGACCATCGGCCGAGGCTACACCGGCGCGAACAATATCGACCTCGGAACCGCCCTGGACGACCTCGATTTCCTGGGCGATTCCGTCTCGCTCAACGCGGTCGGTGACCGGCTGGCGATCGGGGCCAGCGGCGACGACGGCCAGGGCAACGCGTTCTCTGGTTTCGGCGCTGTGCGCCTGTTCACCTTCACAGGGACCGGTTTCGCGGGCGGCGCGCTCTCGGCCACCCTCGGTGCTGGCTATGCCGGAACGGGTGACCTGGACCTCAGAGCCGCCGGATTGGCCCCGGGGTTCGGCAGCGCGGTGGCCTTCGACGCGTCGGGCGACCGGCTGGCGCTCGGCACACCGGGTTTCGGAGCCAGTGCGGGGGCGGTGCATCTGTTCACGTCCAGCACGACGCCGGTGACCAGCCTGGCCTTCGCCGACAACGCCACGGGAACCAGCAACATCTCCGCTGCGGGGCTCGCCGCGGCCCTTGCGGGCGGGACCGCGATTTCGCTGGAAGCCTCCAACGACATCACGGTGGCCAGCGCCGTCAACGTGACCGGAGCGACCGGCGGGGCGCTGAGCCTGACGGCGGGGCGGTCGATCCTGCTGAACGCCTCGATCACCACGGCCAACGGCAATCTGAACCTGACCGCCAACTCCGGCGGCTCGGACCTGACCACCGTCAACGCCAACCGTCAGGCGGGCGCGGCCGTCATCACCATGGGCACCGGCGCAACCATCAATGCCGGAACCGGGGCGGTGAACATCGCGCTCGCCTCCGGCACCGGCCTCACCACCCCGACCAGCGGATCGATCACGCTGAACTCCGTCACGGGTCGAACGATCACGGTCTCAAACTCTGGCCCGACAGCGGGCAGCAACATCGTGCTCAACACCGGCGCGGTCCTGACCGCATCGGGCACGGGCCGCGCTATCGACCTTCAGGCCCGCACCGGCACCTTCACCAACAATGCCGGGACGGGTGTCTTCAGCCTGACGGGCGGCGGCACCTACGGCGTCTTCTCCGACAACCCCGACAACACGCTCGAGGGGGTGACCGGCTTCACGCGCCGCTACAACATCGCCGATGCGACCGCCTTCGCCGGCTTCGCGCCCGCCGGGGCCAATGTGATCGCCTACCGGATCGCGCCGGTCCTGACCGTGACCGCCGATACGCTCAGTCGCTTCTACGGCAACGCCAACCCGACCCTGACCTATGGGCTGACCGGCTTCCTGACCGGCGACACTGCCGCCAACAGCACGACCGGCGCGGCCAGCCTCAGCACCACGGCGACCGGCACGACCGGCGTAGGGTCGGTGCCGATCGTCGCGGCCCTCGGCACACTGGCGTCGGATCTCGGCTACCAGTTTACCTTCGTCAACGGCGCACTGGGCATCACGGCCCGGCCCCTGACCATCACGGCCGATGCCCTGTCGCGGATCTACGGCAACGCCAATCCCGTCCTGACCTATGCTGTCGGGGGACAGGGTCTGGTCAATGGCGACACCCTGACCGGAGCGCTGGCCACCACGGCCACGACCACCACCGGCATCGGCACCTCGGCCATCACACAGGGGACCCTGGCCGCCAGCGCCAACTATGACGTCACCTACGTCGGCTCCAACCTGACCATCACCCCGCGACCGGTCACCATCACGGCCGATGCCCTCAGCCGGATCTACGGCAACGCCAACCCGGCCCTGACCTATGCGGTCGGCGGCTCTGGCCTCGTCAACGGCGACACCCTGACCGGGGCTCTGGCCACCACCGCCACCACCACGACCGGCATCGGCACCTCGGCCATCACACAGGGGACCCTGGCCGCCAGCGCCAACTACGACGTCACCTATGTCGGATCAAACCTGACCATCACCCCGCGACCGGTCACCATCACCGCCGATGCCCTCAGCCGGATCTACGGCAACGCCAACCCGGCCCTGACCTATGCGGTCGGGGGACAGGGTCTCGTCAATGGGGACACCCTGTCGGGGGCACTGGCCACCACGGCTACGACCACCACCGGCATCGGCACCTCGGCCATCACCCGGGGCACGCTTGCCGCCGGTGCCAACTACGACGTCACCTACGTCGGCTCCAACCTGACCATCACCCCGCGACCGGTCACCATCACGGCCGATGCCCTCAGCCGCATCTACGGCAACGCCAATCCCGCCCTGACCTATGCGGTCGGGGGACAGGGTCTCGTCAATGGGGACACCCTGTCGGGGGCGCTGGCCACCACCGCGGTCCAGACGAGCGGCGTCGGGTCGTTCGCCGTCACCCGGGGGTCGCTGACGGCCGGTGTCAACTACGAGGTCACCTTCGTCAACGGCACCCTGACCATCACGCCGCGGCCGATCACGATCACGGCCGATGCCCTTTCGCGTCTGGTGGGCCAGACCGACCCGGCCCTGACCTACCGGGTCACGACAGGAGCCCTGCAGTTCAACGACACGCTGGCCGGCAGCCTGACGCGCACGCCCGGGGAAGCCGCCGGTGCCTACCCCATCCTGATCGGGACCGTCGCCAATCCGAACTACCAGATCAGCTATGTCGGCAACGTGCTGACGATCAACGCCCCGCCGCCCCCGCCGCCGCCGCCGCCGCCGGTCCCGGTGCCTGAGCCCACGCCCCTCCTAGCACCAGCGGTCATCCCTCCCAGCCAGTTGGCGACGACCGCTCCCCTGGGCCAGCCCAACTCCACCGACGGGGCCCCATCGACCACGACCCGGACCGTGTCCACATCGACCGTTGTCGACATCGGCGCGGATCTGGCGACTTCGTCGGATGATGGTGAAACCGGCGTCGCGGCTGGAACCTGCGCCGTTTCCGCCGCCGGCGTCTGTCTGCCCAGCCAATAGGGATATAACCATGACGTCTTCCCTGCTCAGGGCAGCCGCGCCCTTCGCGCTGGCTGTCGGGACCGCCCTGGCCCTGGCCGGGCCGGCCCTCGCCCAGACCCAGTCGCCCAGCCAGGTCCCGCCCGGACAGACGCTCGAGCGCCGGTCGCCCTCGACCAGCTTCCGCTTTCCCGCCGCCCAGGGCCTGACCGCGCCCGAGGGGGCCGCGGCCATCCGCTTCGCCCTGCGCGACCTGCAGGTAGAAGGTGGACTGGCGCCTCTGGAAGCCCGGACGCAGGCCCTCAAGCCGGCCGTCGGCGCCGAGGTCTCGGTCGCAGAGGTCTACGACTACGCCGCCGCGTTGCAGGCCGCCTATCTCGATGCCGGCTATCCCCTCGTCCGGGTCGTCGTCCCCGCCCAGGATCTCGAGCGTGAGACCGGCATCGTCCGGGTCCTCGTCGTGTCCGGGTTCGTGGAGCGCATCGACGTCGAAGGCTTGCCGCGCGCCGTTCGCGGCCGGGTCCAGAGCGTGCTCGCGCCGCTCCTCGATCGCCGGCCGCTGCGCGCTGCCGAGTTCGAACGCCGCCTGCTGCTCGCCGGCGAGACGGCCGGCGTGGCGCTGGAATCCGCCCTCAGTCCCGGCACCCGAACCGGCGGCACGGTCCTGATCATCGGGGGCGAACACCGGCCGGTACAGGTCGCGCTCGCCCTCGACAACGGCCTGAGCGAAGACCTCGGGCGCGAACAGGCGACGGGGTCCGTCGCCCTCAACAGCCTGCTGGGTCTGGGCGAGCGCATCATCCTGACGGGGGCGGTGTCACCGGACGACGTCTCCTGGTCGGACGACACGCTGCGCCGCTACGCCTCGATCTACGCCGAACTCCCGATCGGCCGCGACGGCCTGAGCCTGGGGGGGGAGTACGCCTACAGCGCGTCGTCCCCGCAAGGGAGCAGCGCGCCGCTTCTGCTGCAGAGCGACTTCACCCGGGCCGGTGCCTTCGTCAGTCTGGCGACCGTGCGCTCGCGGGTGCGATCGCAGACGGTCAGGCTGACCTTCGATGCTTCCGAAGAGGAGCAGACGACGGGCCTGCTGGGGTTCCCGCTCGCCCTGTTCACGGATCGGACCCGCGTGGCCCGGCTCGGCATCGACGGCTCCGAACCCATCATCCTGGACGGACGCCTGGGCTACGAACTGGAGGTCTCGCAAGGCTTCGACGGGCTCGGCGCACGATCCATCGACGAAGCGACGCCCCTGCGGCCCCTGTCGCGGTTCGGGGCCGATGCCGCGTTCACCCGGCTCCAGGGCGGCCTGAGCGTCCTCATGCCGCTGGGCGGTGCCTTCTCCGCCCAGAGCATCCTGCGCGGCCAGACCGGGTTCGGCGATCCGCTGCTGCGCTCGGAACAGGGCAATATCGCCTCCGGCGATCTCGTCTCCGGCCCGCCGGCCGGCTCCCTCGTGGGTGACGACACCTTCGCCGGCCGCATCGAGGTGCGCCGCAGCGTGAGCCTCGGCCGCGCCGCGCTCCTGCCCTATGTCTTCAGCGCCGCGGGTCGGACATGGCTGAAAACCCCGCTGGTCGGCGAACGCGAGCAGACCGACACCGGCGCGATCGGGGCCGGGGTGCGGTTCGAGGCCGCGACCGCCGGCAGGGCGTCGGTGTTCGGCCGTCTGGAATGGTCGCACGTCGAAAGCGAACAGACGTTCGCAGACAGGAACTGGGTCTCGGTTTCGCTGACCTTGAGGTACTAGCGTCCGGCTCATGCGACGGGCGGCATGATGTCTGACAGAGGCCGCTCATCCGACGCGTATGCGAGCGCGGGGCCCGACCGCCGGCTTTCAATGCGGCTGCCGAAGGCAGGCCACGAGCGCCTAGTTCGGCTGGAACGCCCTGCCACGATTGCCCATCAGCACCCAGCCAGCGTTCGTCGGCTGGTAGCCGCCCTTGGACCTGGCGACGGCCAACCCCAGCACCGCCAGCTCTGACCCTCGACCGGGTGACGTCGCACGGGCGGGGTCGACCATATCGAGCAGAGCCTCAACGCGCTCGGGGTCGGTCATCATCGGATGTCTCTGCTTTGGGCTGGAAGGTGTGGCCGAGCGATACCACAGCGATCGAGGCCAAGCTTGGTCCTCATTTCAGGCTGGCGGCAGTTGGCCGGGATCTGGCGGACGGCATCCCACGTCGGACCCCCGACCGCCCCCGCCGGAAGGCACGTCCGCCTCGGGCGATGTGGATATCCTACGGGAAGAGGTGGTGCCGCTTAGGTGACTCGAACACCTGACCCCCGCATTACGAATGCGATGCTCTACCAGCTGAGCTAAAGCGGCTTGCGGCGAGGGCCATGGGCCTCGCGCGAGAGCGGCTGTTTATACGCCGGCGCGGGGATTGCCAAGGGCCGCCAGAAGCGCCGCCTCGGTCGGGGCCGCGGCGATCCGGATCTCGGCGAATCCGGCGTCGGCCAGCGGTTCGGCGGCGGCGGCGGAGATGGCGAGCGCGAGCCGGAGGGTCGGCCGGTCCCCCAGCGCGATCGCCAGGGCGCGACCGGCACGCGGTGAATGGATCAGGACGGTGTCCCAGTCGCCGGGGGGGGCGGCCCCGGTTTCCTGTGCGCCATAGACGGCGATGGACCGTACCCGGGCGGCGTCGCCGACGGCGGCGGCCAGATCGCCCGCGGGCTCCAGCGCGCCGGGATGCAGGACCGACTGCCCCGGGGCCGCGCTCCGGACGAGGGCGGCCAGGGCCTGAAGGTCTCCATCCGCCGACCGGACCGAGGCGAATCCCGCCTCGCGGGCGGCGCGGGCGGTGGCGTCGCCGACCGCGAGGACCGGCAGGGCGCGTTCGGTGGACAGGGCCGCGAAGGCGGCGACGCCGTTGAGGCTGGTGAAGGCGAGGGCCTGGACGCCGTCGAGGTCGAGCGCGACGTCGAGCGGACGGATGGCCAGGAGCGGCACGACCAGCGGCGTGTGGCCCAAGGTGGTCAGGCGTTCGGCCGTGCGGTCCGCCCCGGGTCGGGCGCGGGTGACCCAGACGCGGCGGCGATCGGCCAAGCGCTAGACCGGGACGCTCTGGTCGCCCGCCGCCGCATGGACCTCATGGCCCAGACGGAGCCCCAGGTCGCGGGCGTTGTCCATGGCGCGGCCGGGCGCGTCGGGGGCGGTGATCAGGGTGATCTCGCCCGCGCGCCGCCAGCGGGCCGTGCCGTCGGGGGCCAGCATCTCGGTGGTCAGGGTCAGGCGGTCGCCGTCGATGTGGGCATGGGCCCCGACGGCGGTGCGGCAGGAGCCTTCCAGCGCCACCATGGCGCCGCGCTCGGCGGCGACGCAGAGGGCGGTCGGGCCGTGGTTCATGGCCTGGACCCAGGCGTGGTCGGTGTCGCCCTCGCGCGTCTGCAGGGCCAGGGCCCCCTGACCGGGCGCGGGCAGGAAGGCATCGACCGACAGGAAACCGCGCACGGCGTCGGAGCGCCCCAGACGGTTCAGGCCGGAGGCGGCCAGCAGGATGGCGTCGAAATCCCCCTCGGCCGCGCGGCGCAGCCGGGTGTCGATGTTGCCGCGCAGCATCTCGATCTGCAGGTCGGGACGGAGCGCCAGCGCCTGGGCCTGACGGCGCAGCGAGGCGGTGCCGAGGCGACCGCCGTGGGGCAGATGCTCCAGCTCGTCGAAATCGCGGCTGATGAAGGCGTCGCGGGCGTCCTCGCGCTCGGGGATGGCGGCGATGGTCAGGCCGGGGGGTTGTTCGGCGGGCACGTCCTTCATCGAATGGACGGCGATGTCGACGCGGCCGTCCAGCAGGGCCTCCTCGATCTCCTTGGTGAACAGGGCCTTGCCGCCCACCTCCATCAGGCGTCGGTCCTGGATCTGGTCGCCGGTGGTGACGATCTCGACCAGCACCACCTCCTCGATCGGCAGCTGCATGGCGGCGGCGATGGCCCGTTGCATCATCCCGGACTGGGCCAGCGCCAGGGCGCTGCGTCGGGTGCCTATACGTATCGTGGCCATGCGTGTCCGTTGCGTGTGGTGTCCGGGGTCGCTACCTGAACCCGGTGGAAATCGAGGCCGACCCTATCACCGAAATCACAGCCGAAAAGCCGGTTTCCACGCGCGCTCAAGCAGGGAGCGACCGCACAGTTTATCCTCGGGCCGATCAGAGATCGGACCCGGGGGCGAGCGGTAGCGCGCTGACCATCCTGGGCCTCGAGACCAGCTGTGACGAAACGGCGGCGTCCGTGGTGCGGCTGACGCCCGACGGCGAGGCGACCGTGCTGTCGTCCGTCGTCCATTCCCAGATCGACGATCATGCGGCCTTCGGCGGGGTGGTGCCCGAGATCGCGGCCCGCAGCCATGTGGAGATGATCGACGGCGTCGTGCGCCGGGCGATGGTTGGGGCCGGCATCGGTTATGACGGACTGGACGGCGTGGCGGCGACCGCCGGGCCGGGGCTGGTCGGCGGGGTCATGGTGGGGCTGGGCTTCGGCAAGGCCGTGGCCCTGGCGCGCGGACTGCCGCTGATCGCGGTCAATCATCTGGAAGGCCATGCGGTGTCGGCGCGGCTGGGGGCCCGGGTCGCCTATCCGTTCCTGCTGCTGCTGGTCTCGGGCGGGCACTGCCAGCTGCTGGAGGTGCGCGGGATCGGCGACATGAGCCGGCTTGGCACCACGATCGACGACGCCGCCGGCGAGGCGTTCGACAAGATCGCCAAGGCCATGGGGCTCGGCTACCCCGGCGGCCCCGCGCTGGAGAAGACCGCAGAGGGCGGCGACGGATCGCGCTTCGACCTGCCGAGGGCGCTGCTGGGGCGCAAGGACTGCGATTTCTCCTTCTCGGGGCTGAAGACGGCGGCGTCGCGTCTCGCCCAGACCTGCGAAACGGATCAGGACCGGGCCGATCTGGCCGACGCGGTCCAGAGCGCCATCGCGCGCCAGCTGTCGGAACGCTCCGACCGGGCGATGGCCGACTATGCCGAAAAGCACGATCACCGGCTTTTCGTGGTGGCCGGCGGCGTGGCGGCGAACAGGACCGTGCGGCGGGTGCTGGAGGCGACGGCGGACGCGCGCGGGTTCGCTTTTCTCGCGCCGCCCATGGCCTATTGCACCGACAATGCGGCGATGATCGCCCTGGCGGGGGCGGAACGGCTTCAGCTGGGGCTGGTTTCGGATATCGATGCGCCCGCCCGTCCGCGATGGCCGCTGGACGAGGCGCGCGCCCTGGCCGATCCTGTCCATCCGACCGGGCGCAAGGGCGCGAAGGCCTGAGGCCTGCTTTGAAGGACCAGTCATGAGCTATCGCACCGCAGGGGTCATCGGCGCGGGGGCGTGGGGCACGGCCCTGGCCCTGGTCTGCGCCCGCGCCGGCCTGAACGTCGTCCTGCAGGCGCGCGAGCCCGAGGTGGTCGAGAGCATCACGGCGCGCCGCATCAACGAGGCCTTCCTGCCGGGCGTGGTGCTGGATGACGCGATCTCGGTGACGGCGGACCTGTCGGGCCTGTCGGACTGCGATCTCGTGCTGGCCGTGCCCCCGGCCCAGTTCATGCGCGCGACGCTGGCCGCCTATGCGCCGCATCACAAGGCGAGCGCGCCCATCGTCCTGTGCTCCAAGGGCATCGAGCGCGGATCCCTGAAGCTGATGACCGAGGTGCTGGCGGAGACCCTGCCCGATGCGCCCGCCGCCGTCCTGTCGGGACCGAGCTTCGCCGCCGACGTGTCCAGGGGCCTGCCGACGGCCGTGACCCTGGCCTGCGCCGATGCCGCCCTCGGCGAGGCCCTGATGGAGACCCTGTCGGGCCCCGGGTTCCGGCCCTATCTGGCGACCGACCTGGTCGGGGCCGAGGTCGGGGGGGCGGTCAAGAACGTCCTGGCCATCGCCTGCGGGCTTTCGGAGGGACGGCGTCTGGGCCGGTCGGCGCATGCGGCCCTGATCACGCGCGGGTTCGCCGAGATGACCCGGCTGGGGGTCGCCCTGGGGGCCGAGGCCGCGACGGTCGCGGGGCTCTGCGGCCTGGGCGACCTCGTCCTGACCTGCTCCAGCCCCCAGTCCAGGAACATGAGCCTGGGTCTCGCCCTGGGCGAAGGCCAGTCGATCGAACAGGCCCTGGCCGGCAAGCGGTCGGTGGCCGAGGGCTATGAGAGCGCGCCGGCGGTGCGCGAACTGGCCCGGCGGCTGGGGGTGGAGATGCCGATCTGCGAGGCTATCGCGGGCCTGCTGGCCGGCGAGACCACGGTCGACGCCCTGATCGAGGCCCTGCTGTCGCGTCCGCTCAAGGCCGAGCGGGAATGAGCGAGACGGCGACGACCGAACGAAAGCGCGTCTGGACGACACCGGCCGGCGTCGCCCTGTGCGCGCTGGACGATATCGCCGAGCCGGGGTCGCGCGGCTTCGTGCTGCAGATCGGCGAGGCCTGGTTTCACGGCTTTGTCGTTCGCAAGGCGGGCGAGATCGCCGGCTGGGTCGACCGCTGCCCTCACCAGGGCTTTCCGATCGCGATCGAGATGGACCGCTACCTCACGCCGGACGGGTCGCTCATCCTGTGCGGCTGGCACGGCGCGGTGTTCGAACCGCTGTCCGGGGCCTGCGTCGGCGGGCCCTGCGCGGGCGGGAAGCTGACGCCCTGGCCGGTCCGGATCGACGGAGCCGTCATCCGGACCGGGTGAGCGAGATCAGCCCTTTTCGTCGCCGCCGAAGGCTTCGTCGACCTCGTCTTCCGTGATGCGCTTGGATGGATCGAAGGGCTGGTTGAGGTTCTGTTCCTCGGTCCCGTCGCCCAGCATGCCGGGGTGTTTTTCGTTCTCTTGGGTCTTGGGGTCGGCCATGGTCGTCGTTCCTTGCGGATGACGACGGTTCAACGCCCCGCAAGCGTGGCCGTTCCTACCGTTTCAGCCGCTTGGCGTTCGCCACGGCCGCCGAATGAATGGGCCGGAGCGCGTCGGCCTGGGCCTTCAGCAGTTCGGTGTTCAGCGTCAGCATCTGACCCGCCGCGCGGCCCCACCAGGCGACGGCATAGGTGTAGTGGGCGGTCGCGGCGGCCTGGGGCGAGGCGGCCCCCGCGATCTGCGACGCGGCGCGCTGGGCGTGGGCGACCTCGTCCATCGCGGACTTCGACACGCGGGCGGCCAGATCGCCCAGATTGCCGGCCAGGGCCCCGGCCGAGGCGGTCATGGCCTCGACCTTCTCGGAGCTCATCAGCGACATCTCGGCCATGTCGGCCTTCATCGGATTGGCCAGGCCCTCGGCCATGATGGTCAGGCGGGCGGCGATGACGTCCGAGGCCGCGCGCAGCATCTCGCCGCCGTGGACCGCGTTGTCGCCGGCCGAGCGGGCATTGCCGGCCGCGCGCCTGCCGTCGTGGCCCAGTCTGTTCACGGTCGTCTTGTCGAGCATCGTCATGACAGGGGCTTGGGCCGCTTTCGTCAGGTCGGCAAGGGTTCATTGGCGAAGGCGGCGACGTCCTTCAGCAGGGCCGGGATGGCCGCATCGATGATGCGCCGGCCTTTTTCGGGGCTGGCCTGGCCGGGATCCGACCCGATCCGGCCGTCGGGGAACCGGGCACGGTAGTCGGCCGCGTCGCGGATCGGGCCGGACGGCGCGATCTTCGGCGCATAGTCGGCCGTCTTGATCCGATCCGGATACGCCGCCTGGGTCACAGCGATCTCCGACGGGGTCGCATGCATGCCGTGGCCGGTCGGAAACAGGGTGTTGCAGACCCCCATGACGCCGGGCAGGTCCCACCAGTTCCGCAGCTTCAGGACATAGGGGCAGGGCTCGTCCATGAACGACCATTCGGCGTAGAGCTCCGAGAAGGTGGCCTCTATGGTGGCGACATTGCCGCCGTGTCCGTTCAGGAAATAGATCCGTTCGAAGCCGTGGCGGTGGAGCGACGACACCCAGTCGGTGATGGCGGCCATGAAGGTCGAGGGCCGCAGGGAGATCGTGCCCGCGAAGGCCAGATGGTGCTGGGCCATGCCGATGTTGAACGTCGGCGCGACGACCAGGCCGTCGTCGGTCTTCTCGGCGGCGTGGGCGATGATCTCCGGACACATCCAGTCGGTGCCCAGCAGGCCGGTCGGGCCGTGCTGCTCGTTGGATCCGATGGGGATGACGACGGTCTTCGCGGACTTGAGACGGGCCTCGATCTCGGGCCAGGCGGAAAAGGCGATCAGCATGGGCGGGCATCCTTTCAGGGCGCTCTCGCTCGCGCCGCGGGCGCTCACTGCCTGAGCGCAGCGTGCCGGCGGTCTCTCTAGCGCGCCGCCCGGTTGGCGAAAAGCTAGACCGCGAACGCCCGCAGGAAGCGCTGCGCCGTCTCGCGGGCGCGGGCGGGGATGTCGATGGCGCGGGGCTCATCGACGCCCAGGATGCCGCGCAGATGGCCGTGCCCCATGGTCATGCCGCTGAACATCTCGGCCGCCAGCTCGGGGTCGGGCACGCGGATCAGGCCGGCCCGGTCCTGCTCGGCCAGCCACAGCGCCAGGCGCCGCAGGCTCTCGCCCGGTCCGGCGTGATAGACGGCGTCGGCCAGATCCGGCGCGTGGGGCGACATCAGGGCGACCCCGCGCATCGAACTGCGCCCGTCGGCGGTGCACAGTTTCGTCAGCATGGCTTCGGCGAGGGCCGTCAGCACGGTCACGGGCTCGCCGCCGGCCCGGAGAGGCGCGGTGATCAGGTCGGAGCGCCGCTCGGCCAGGGCCCGCCCGATCTCCACCTTGGAGCCATAGCGGTTGTAGAGCGTCTGTTTCGACACGCCCGCGCGCCGGGCGATCTCGTCCATGGAGGCGGCGGCCCCTTTTTCGGCGAACAGGTCCGAGGCGGCGTCCAGGATGGCCTCGGACTTCCGCTCGTCGATCTGGCCGGCGACGCGGGCCATCAGTGGACGTCCGCGGGCGGGGCGGTGGTGCCCGGCTTGACCGGCTGGGCCAGAAGGGTGACGCAGGCGGCGAAGGCGCAACCGATGGCCAGCATGGCGAAGGCGTCGCCGAACGCCAGCGTCGTCGCCTGCCGGTTCAGGATTCCGTACATCGCCTTCATCGCCGCGCCGTCGGGGTCGATCGAGCCGCTCATGCGGGCCGAAATGCCGGCCAGCATCTCCTGCATCCGGGTGTCGCTGATGCTGATGCGGCTGGTCAACTCCCCCATGTGGATGGCGGTGTTGGTGGTCAGGGAGGTGTTCAGGAAGGCCAGCCCGAAGGCCCCGCCGACATTGCGGAACAGGTTCACCAGCCCGGAGGCGTTCTTGACCATATGCGGCGGCATGGTCGACATCGTGACCTGCTGGGCCGCCAGCATGGCCAGCATGATGCCGGATCCGCGCAGGGCCTGGACGCCCGCGAACTCCCAGAAGCCCCACTCCGTGGTCACGGCATGGGCGTCCCACATCCCCCAGGACGCCATGACGAACCCGCCGAACATCAGGATGCGCAGGTCGAGGATCCGCACCAGCCGGCCCGCGATCGGGGCCGTCGCAAACATGGCCAGGCCCGAGACGACCAGGGTCGTGCCGACCTCGGCCGGCGAATAGTCCCGCACCCGCGACAGGAACAGCGGCAGCAGGAAACTGCCGCCGAACAGGGCCGCGCCGACCGTGAAGGTCATCACGATGCCGACCAGGAAGTTCCGGTTGTTGAAAGCCCGCAGCTCGACCACAGGATTCCAGTACACCAGCGAGCGCCAGACGAAGGCCGGGCCGGTGATGGCCGCTACCGTGGCGAGCAGCAGGATCAGGTCGTCGGCGAACCAGTCGTTCTTGGACCCTTCCTCAAGCACGAACTGCAGGCTCATCAGGAAGGTGGCCATCAGGGCCAGACCCCACCAGTCGAATCCTTTCGACAGGCCGGGATCGCCCTTGTCGAAGTCGGCGTAGCGCCAGACCAGAAAGAACGACAGCAGGCCGAACGGGACATTGATGAAGAACAGCCAGTGCCAGCTGAGCGCTTCTGTCAGGTGCCCGCCCAGGGTCGGGCCGATGGTCGGGGCCAGGGTCACGATCAGGCCGATGAAGACCGAGGCGGTGACGCGCTTGGAGGCCGGAAACGCCGTGAAGGCCACGGCGAAGACGGTCGGGATCATCGCCCCGCCGACGAAGCCCTGGATGGCCCGGAAGACGATCATCACCTCGACCGACGAGGACAGGCCCACGGCCACGCTCATGATGACGAACCCGGCGCAGCTCATCAGGAACACCTTCTGGGTGCCCCACAGGCGCGACAGATATCCCGACAGCGGGATCATCACGACCTCGGGGATCAGATAGGCGGTCTGGATCCAGCTGATCTGGTCGGCGGAGGCCCCGACTCCCGACTGGATCTGGGGCAGGGACGAGGCGACGATCTGGATGTCCAGGATGGCCATGAACTGACCGATCACCATCCCGGCGAATCCCAGGATCAGGAAGGTCCAGTTGACCTTCGGCTCGGCCGCCGCGGGCGCCTGAGCCGGACCCCGGGCCGGGACGCCGTCGAGGGTGGCGACGGTCACTGCTGGCTCGCAGTGCCCGCGTCGGCCAGACTGGTCGGGCCGACGGCGGCCTCGGCGAAGCTGGCTCCGCCGGCGCTCTTCACATCGACCTTGACCTCGACCGACAGGCCGGGACGCAGGGCCGCGCCGCCGCTGGCCCGCGACACCAGGATGCGGACCGGGACGCGCTGGGTGATCTTGGTGAAGTTGCCGGTGGCGTTCTCGACCGGGATCAGGGCGAACTCGGCCCCCGTGGCCGGGGCGAAGCTCTCGATGCGGCCGGTCAGGTCCTGATCGGGGAAGGCGTCGGCCGAGATGTGGACGGTCTGGCCCAGACGCAGGCGGCCCAGCTGGGTCTCCTTGAAGTTGGCCACGACATAGGTGTCACCCAGCGGGACCAGGGACAGCATCTGTCCGCCGGGACGCACATATTGACCGGCGCGGACGCCGCGGGCCCCCACGACTCCGGCGACGGGCGCGCGGATGACGGTGCGGTCCAGATTGGTTTGGGCCAGCTCGACCTGGGCCCGGGCCTGTTCGACGGCGGCCAGGCTCTGGCTGCGCGACGAGCCGAGCACGCCGGCGGTGCGCTGTTCGGCGACCAGGGCGGCCTGGGCCTCGGCCACGGAGGCCGCGGCGGTCTGGGCCCCGGCCTGTTCGGTCTCGATGCGCTGCTGCGAGACCCAGCCCTCACGCTGCAGGGTGGAGTATCGCTGGACCTGGGCCTGGGCCAGATCCGCCTGGGCGCGGGCCTGGGCCACGCCGGCGGCGCGGGCGGCGATCATCGCCTGTTCCTGGGCCGCGCGGGCGTCGACATTGTCCACGGCCGCCAGCAGGGCCGCCAGATTGGCCTCGGCCTGCGCCAGTTCCGCCCTGGCATCCGCATCGTCCAGACGCACCAGGATCTGGCCCTGTTCGACGCGCTGGTTGTCGCTGACCAGGACCTCGGCGACATAGCCGTCGATCTGGGGGCTCACCAGGGTGGTGTCCGCCTGGACGAAGGCGTTGTCCGTCGATTCCCACCGCTGCTTGTTGGTCCACCACAGGCCGCCTCCGACGATCAGCCCGAGGACCACCACCGCGCCGAGGATCAGCGGCAGGCGTTTCTTGACGGCGGGAGCGAGAGCCATGGGGGGAAATCTCTGAACAGCGGGGACGTCGGGCGTCGGACGGACATCCGGGGAGGACGGCGCGTAAAATGGACTGTATCGTCCAAAAATCAATAACCGGTTGTCGCGGGGCGTGAACACGTCATGTTTCCGGGCATTCCAGCCACATGAGGTCCTCCATCCGCCTGCCCTCCTCCATCGATGTCGCCGTGATCGGAGCCGGCGCGGCCGGTCTGTCGGCAGCCCGCCGTCTGACCGCCGCCGGCGTGGCCTGCGTCGTGCTGGAGGCGCGCGACCGGACCGGCGGGCGCGCCCACACGATCCGGCGCGAGGGCCACGGCCTGGACCTCGGCTGCGGCTGGCTGCATTCGGCGGACCGCAACGTGCTGGCGGAAAAGGGCCGCGCCGCGGGGTTCACCATCGACGAGACGCCGCCGCCCTGGCGGCAGCAGGCCTTCAACCTGGGTCTGAGCGCGGCCGAGCAGCAGCAGTTCGGAGAGGCCTATGCCGCCTTCGACGATCGGGTGGCGCGCGCGGCCGAGGGGGGCCAGGACCGCCCGGCCTCCGACCTGTTCATCCCCGGCGAGCGCTGGAACGCGCGGATGGACGCGATTTCCGGCGCCCTGAACGGGGCGAAATTCGCCGAGGTCTCGACGCTGGACTACGACGCCTATGAGGACACCGGGGTGAACTGGCGCGTGGCCGAGGGCTACGGCACGCTGGTCGAGGCGCTGGGGCGGGATGTGCCGGTGGTGCTGAACTGCCCGGTCGACCGCGTCGACCGCTCGGGACCGGTGCTGAAGATCGACACGGCGCGCGGCCGGATCGAGGCGAAGGCCGTCATCCTGACCCTGCCGACCTCGGTGATCGCCTCGGAGGCCGTGCGGTTCGATCCGCCCCTGCCCGATCTGATCGAGGCGGCGGCGGGCGCGCCCCTGGGGCTGGCGTCCAAGCTGCACATGGCGGTCGAGGGCGCCGACGACTTTCCCCCCGACAGCCAGCTGTGGGGCAGCACCGACACGTCCCAGACCGGTGGCTATCACCTGCGCCCCTTCGGCCGGCCGATGATCGAGGGCTATTTCGGTGGCGACCTGGCCTGGGGGCTGGAGGCGGGCGGCGAGGCGGCCTTCTTCGACTTCGCCGCCAGCGAGCTGGTCGATCTTCTGGGCTCCAGCTTCCGGCGGCGGCTGACCCCGCTGGCGACCTCGATGTGGGGGGCCGAGCCCTTCTCCATGGGGGCCTATTCCCACGTCCTGCCCGGACAGGGCGATCCCGACACCGGCGCGCGGGCCCGCCTGGCCCGCCCGGTCGAGGACCGGATCTTCGTCGCGGGCGAGGCGACGTCGAAGGGCTTCTACGGCACCGCCCACGGGGCCTGGGAAGAGGGCGAGCGGGCCGCCATCGAGGCGATCGCGGCAATGGGCATCGATCCGCGGGCCTCGTCGATCGACTGAGGGTCGTCGAAAGAACCCACCTGCGACCGAATCTGACGCAGCGCTGGCCTAGAGTGGGCCCGAATGACAGGTTCGGCCCGAACAGGTCGGACGGGTCGGACGGGTCGGACGGTGTTTTTTTCGTCGTCCAGTCGGTAGGCGGGGCGAACTGGAATGACGGGGGATGGGGTTGGCGAAGTCGATCAAGGTCAAAGCCAGGGCCGCGCCCGTCCGCAAGCCCGGCGGCATCATGACCGGCGCGCCGATCCCGATCTTCGCCTGGCCCCCGGACGAGGACCGCGTCGAGGCCATCTTCACCCGCCTGTCGACCGTCATGCCCGAGCCGAAGACCGAGCTGACGTTCCAGGATCCCTTCACCCTCGTGGTCGCCGTCGCCCTGTCGGCCCAGGCCACGGACGTCGCGGTCAACAAGGCCACCGAAAAGCTGTTCGCCGTCGCCGACACGCCCGCGAAGATGCTGGCCCTGGGGGAGGAGGGGCTGGTCCCCTACATCGCCTCGATCGGTCTCTATCGCGGCAAGGCCAGGAACGTCATCGCCCTGTCCCGCATCATCCTGGAGCAGCACGGCGGGGTGACGCCGCTGAACCGCGCGGACCTGCAGGCCCTGCCCGGCGTGGGGCGCAAGACGGCCAGCGTGGTGCTCAACGAACTGGGCATCGAGCCGGCGATCGCGGTGGACACCCACGTTTATCGCGTCTCGCATCGCCTGGGCCTCGCCAACGCGGGGACCGCCGACAAGGTCGAGGACCAGCTGCACACGGTCGTGCCCGAGGCCTTCCTGCCCAAGGCCCATCACTGGCTGATCCTGCACGGCCGCTACACCTGCACGGCCAGGAAGCCCAACTGTCCGGGCTGCGTGATCTCCGACCTGTGCCCCTCGCGCGGGCTGATGGCCGGGACCTAGGCCCCGCGTTCGGCCGCAGGGATCAGGCCGTCGGCCAGCAGGGCATGCAGCCGCTGGACATGGCCGTCCCGCTGTTCGACGGGCGACGGGTCCGAGGTCATCACCACGGTCAGGTTCAGGCCCGGCACCACGAACACCATCTGCCCGCCGTAGCCCCAGGCATAGAAGACGTCGTGCCCGCCCGCCCGACGGATCCACCAGCCGTAGCCGTGACCGTCGCCGGTGTAGCGCGAGGTGCCGCGCGGCTCCCACGAGGTCTGGACCCAGCCCTCGGGCAGGACGCGCCGGCCCTCGTGCAGGCCGTCGTTGCGATACAGCTCCCCGAAGGCCAGCAGGGCCCGGGGCGACAGACGCATGTCGTTGCCGCCGAAATAGATGCCCTGCGGATCGGCGGGCCAGCTCGGCACCGTGATGCCCAGCGGTTCGCCCAGGGCGTCGCGGGTCAGCGCCAGCGTCGAGCGTCCCGAAGCCTTGGTCAGCACGGCCGAGGTCAGGTGGGAGGTGCCGGTGGAATAGATCAGGGTTCCGCCGGGATCGCTCTCGAACGGCCGGGCCAGCGCATGGCGGACCCAGTCGGGGCTCGAGACCCAGGCCCCGTAGTTGGCCCCGGACGTCGAGCCGAGGCCCGCGCGCATCGACAGCAGATGGCCGAGCGTCAGGGACGCCAGCCTCGGGTCGGGATTGGCCGGGAAACGGTCGGACAGGAAGGGGGCGACGGACTGGTCGACGCTGGACAGGATGCCTTGCCAGATGGCCACCCCCGCCACGGCGGTCAGGACGGATTTGGAGGCGGACTTGATGTTGACGGGGACCTCCAGCCCCGGCCCCCGAAACACCCGGTCGGCCAGGGCCTGTCCGTCGCGGGCGACGATCAGGGCGTGGAGGCGGGGCAGAGCGCCGGCCTGCTCCAGGGCTGCGGCCAGCAGGGCCGGGTCCAGGCCCTGGGTCGGGGGCGTCCGGAGGGCCGGGGCGGCCGACTGACCACAGGCCGCCAGGGGGCCGCCGGCGACGGCGAGGCCGACACCGCCGGCGAGGAAATGTCTGCGTTTCATCCGGATCGAACCGTCTGCCACCGCTGCGGTTGCGACCGGCGGCGTCACGCCGCAGGCCGGCCGGACGGCGGATCAGCCTCCGGCGGCGAGCCGGGCCCGGACCGCGTCGGCGAACATCCGGCCGCGATCGGGGGCCTCGCCGAGATAGAAGTCCGGCTCGATCAGTTCGGCCTCCATCAGCAGCCACCGGCCCTCGTGCTCGACGACGTCGATGCGGGCGTAGAGCAGGTCTTCCTCGATCGTCGCCAGCACCTGTTCGGCCAAGGCCAGGGCCCCGGCGGGCGGATGGGCCACGGCTTCGTAGCGGCCGCCGAACTGGGACTGGATGCGGAAATCGCCGGGGGCGGCCCGCTTGAGGACCGCGTGGCTGAGCCGCCCGCCGAAGAACAGCATCGACAGCTCGCCCGCCGTGGCCAGGTCGGGCAGGAAGGGCTGGATCATGGCCGCGCCCGCCGGCGCATCGACCAGGGCCTCGCCCCGCGCGATCTTCAGGGTTTTCCAGGCCCCGCCGGAGACGGTCGGCTTGACGATCAGGGTGTCGGTCCCGAACCGGTCGAAGGCCGCGTCCACGTCCCGGTCCGTGACCCCGTCGGCCCAGAGGGTCGCGGGGACGGCGACGCCCGCGGCGTCCAGTCTGCGCAGATAGGTCTTGTCGGAATTCCAGGTCAGGACGCCGGCCGGGTTGGCGAGACGGACACCGGCCCCGGCCCAGGTGCCGGTCGCCTCCAGCCACAGGGCGTGGCGTTGGTGATAGCCCCACGCCAGCAGCGGCAGGACCAGCGGGAAGCCGGTCAGCGTCGAGGCGTCCCGTGCATGGTCCGGCCAGGCCATCGGACGCGTGGAGACGCCCGTCAGGGCGAGGGCTTCGGACAGCCGTTCCAGCACCACCGGCCAGTGCGGGCCATAGGTGCCGTCGTCGGCGGCGGGGGTCAGGACGGCGATTTCGGTCATCGAAACCCTCGAAACATATAAGGACATCCTTATATTTTTTGGCATCGGGGGTTAAAGCGGACTGGTACGCCCCTGTCACGCCCGCTAACAGGCCCCCCATGACCCAGAACACCGCCACCTATGACGTCTGCGCCGTCGGCAATGCCATCGTCGACGTCCTGTCGCCCTGCGACGACGCCTTCCTGACCGCCCAGTCCCTGACGCCCGGCTCGATGCAGCTGGTCGACGAGGCCCAGAGCGCGGCCCTGTACGATGCGATGGCGGCGGGCGTGGAGGCCTCGGGCGGCTCGGCCGGCAACACGGTCGCGGGCGTCGGCAGCTTCGGCGGGCGTGCGGCCTATGTCGGCAAGGTCGCGCCGGACACCCTGGGTCAGGTCTTCAGCCACGACATCCGTGCGGTGGGCGTCCACTTCGACACCCCGGTGCTGGAGGGCGGGGCCGGAACCGGCCGCTGCCTGATCAACGTCACGCCGGACGGCCAGCGCACCATGTGCACCTTCCTCGGGGCGGCGAACCAGCTCGGCACGGCCGACATCGATGCCGACCTGATCGGCTCCAGCGCCATCGTCTATCTGGAAGGCTATCTGTTCGACCCGGCCCCGGCCCGCGCCGCCTTCGAGGCCGCCGCTGCCGCCGCCCACGCCGCGGGCCGCAAGGTCGCCATCACCCTGTCGGACACCTTCGTCGTCGCCCGCTGGCGCGCCGAGTTGCTGGCCTTCATCGAGGCCTCGGCCGACATCGTCCTGGCCAACGAGGGCGAACTGGCCGCCCTGTTCGAGACGGACGACTTCGACGCCGCCGCCGCGAAGCTGGCTTCGATGGTCGAGGTCGCCGCCATCACACGGGGCGAGCACGGCTCGGTCATCGTTTCGGGCGATGAGCGGGTCTCGGTCTCGGCCTATCCGGTCGACAGGGTCATCGACACGACGGGCGCGGGCGACCAGTACGCGGCCGGCTTCCTTCTGGGCGTCGCGCGCGGCCTGACGCTGGAACAGTCCGGCAAGCTGGGGTCGCTGGCGGCGTCCGAAGTCATCGCCCACTGGGGTCCGCGCCCGATGGTGGTGCTGTCGGCCCTGGCGGCCGAGCATGGCCTCGCGCTGAACTAGCGCTTCTTCAGCGTCACATAGATCGCCCCGTCGCCGCCGTGGCGACGGTGGGCCGTGGCGAAGCCGGAGACCGTGCCGCGCAGGGCGTGACCCTGCAGCCATTCGTGGATCGACGCGCGGATGATGCCGCCACCCCGACGGCCCTGCCCGGTGACCACCAGCACGGCGCGCAGGCCTCGCGACTGGGACGACACCAGAAAGGCCCGCAACTGATCCTCGGCCTCGAACCGGCCAAAGCCGTGCAGGTCGATGGAGGCCTCTATCGGATCGCGCTCGCGCGACAGGCGGCGCTGACGGCGGGGTTCCAGCTCTTCGGGCACGGCGCGCGGAGTCTCCTTGCCTGAGGGAGCTACCGCTCGGCTCGCGGAGCCTCGCTGCTTGAGCGCGGTGGTTGGTTCGGCGGTTCTCATTTTCGTCGAGACCTTTGCCTTCATCGGGCCCGGGGTTCTCGGGGTCTTGATCGTCTCGGGCTTGAGAGGCTCGTCCGGCTGGATCGCGCCCGGCGTCACCCGCGCGGCTTTCCGGATCTTCGGCGGCGTCACGGAGCCCGCGACCCGGGCCCAGATCCGGCGGTCCTCGGGGGTCAGGTCCGGGGGCGGTCGGCGCGCCACGGGATCAGGCGTCTTCGCGGTCTGCGTCCGCCTCGGGCGGGCCGGGCTCGTAGACCAGAAGGTCGCCCGGCTGGCAGTCCAGTTCGCGGCACAGCGCATAGAGGGTCGAGAACCGCACGGCCCGGGCCTTGCCGGTCTTCAGGATCGACAGATTGGCCAGGGTCACGCCGACCCGATCGGCGAGTTCCGTCAGCGACATGCGTCGCTCGACCAGGATTTTGTCCAGCTGAACGCGAATGGCCATGGTCAGATCGTCAGTTCGGATTCACGGCGCAGGCGCGCGCCTTCACGGAAGACCTCGGCCAGGACGAACACGACCAGCACCGAGAAGATGGGCGTCAGGAGCTCGCCGAGCCCCTGCGAATCCATCACCCCGGGGGCCAGGCGGGCGGCGACCATGCCCTGGGCTAGCCAGACGCCGGCCGTGACGACCGCCAGGATCAACCCGACCTGACGCAGGCGCCGGACGTTCTCCGGCTGGAAGGGGTCGCCCATCGTCAGGGTGCGAAAGATCATCCGCAGGTTTCGCAGGATCAGCAGGAAGCCGCCGAAATAGGCCGAAAACGCGCCGACGCCGAACAGCACCAGGGCGCGGGTCAGGGGCTGCTGGGTCCCGCCGTCGTCGTTGGTGAAGGTGATGTTGTACTGGCTGACCGGGATGAACAGGGCCGCGACGAACAACAGCAGCAGCACGGCTGTGATCAGCATCAGCAGCACATAGGCCACGTCCAGCGCGATCTTCAGCAGGCTGGAAACGGACCCGGGGCCCAGGGTCTTGAAAGGTGTCTTGAAGGGGGTCCTGAACGGCAGGCGAATCGCCGGAGTGGGCAGCTTCGGCAGGCGTCGGTCGGGCTGCTCAGCAGGCATGGAGACACTCGGCCGGAAGGATCAGGGCGCGATGGCCGCGCGGGGTCCGGCGAACCCCGGCGCGGTTCTCTTCATCGCGTTCTTCATCACTGGCGTCAAAGCTCTCTTTTTTAAGAGCGTCGCTCACGCGCGGCTCGGGGAGCCTCGCTGCTTGAACGACGTAGGGTCTTGGCGTCTTTGCGGAAATCGTCGCCCGGCTAGGGAGCGACCGCGTCGAGCGTGATATCCAGCCTTCTCAGAAGGCCTGGATCAGGATGGCGACCATGGCGGTCGGCAGGGCGGCGAGGAGAGCGGCGTTCACCAGGAGGGTGCCGACCTTGTCCATCATCAGCGAGGCGTTCATCGTGTTCATCGTACTATTCTTTCGATCCTGAAGCGGGTCATTTATTGCCCGCATTCTTTAACCACAGGCTTCGATTTGCTCGTTTGGATCAAACCGGGGAACGTCGTGGCTGCCGTTCTTGAGATCATAGATAGGACGTGCAGGGCGTCCAGTCACGTTACATATCGTTTAACGATATTAAACTTAGGCAATGAATTGTTTCAGTCCGCGGAGCGTCGATGAAGCTTAGACTTATCAAGGGGATGCGGCTGGTCGCGGCGACCCATAACGCGGGCAAGGCGCGCGAAATCCATGCGCTTCTGGACGGACATTACACGGTGGTCACCGCAACCGAGGTGAATCTGCCCGAACCGGCCGAAACCGAGACCACTTTTGTCGGCAACGCCATGTTGAAGGCCCGTCATGCCGCCGCCTTCTGCGGTGAAGTCTGCCTCGCGGACGATTCCGGCCTGTCGGTCACGGCCCTGGACGGGGCACCGGGGATCTTTTCGGCGCGGTGGGGCGGGCCGCAGCGGGATTTCAACGTGGCCATGGACAAGATCGAGACGCGGCTGGAGGAGTTGGGCGCGCACGACCGGACGGCCTGGTTCACCTCCGCCCTCGCCGTGGCCTGGCCCGACGGTCCGTGCGTCGTGGTCGAGGGGCGGGTGGACGGCGTGGTGACCTTCCCCCGGCGCGGCGATCGCGGCTTCGGCTATGACCCCATCTTCATCCCCGATGGCCATACGCTGACGTTCGGCGAGATGAAGCCGGCGCTGAAGGACAGTCTGAGCCACCGGACCCGGGCGTTCGAGATGCTGAAGGCCGCGCTCATTGACTGAGGTCCCCGGCCCGGTCGCGGTCTACGTCCACTGGCCCTATTGCGCGCGCATCTGCCCCTACTGCGATTTCAACGTGGTGCGCGACCGGGGCTGGCGCGACGAGCAGGCGGTGCTGGTCGAGGCGATCCTGACGGACCTGTCCGCCCAGGCCGCTCTCGTCGGCGCGCGACCGCTGGCCTCGATCTTCTTCGGGGGCGGGACGCCGTCGCTGATGCGGCCGGACGACGTGGCCCGCGTCGTGGAGCGGGCGCGCGCCCTCTTTCCGTCCGGGGAGCCCGTCGAGATCACGCTGGAGGCCAATCCGACCGATGCGGAAGCCGCCCATTTCGCGGCGCTGCGGGACGCGGGCGTCGATCGGCTGTCGCTGGGGGTCCAGTCGCTGGACGATGCGGCCCTCGCCTTCCTCGGCCGCAACCATTCGGCGGCGGAGGCCCGGCGGGCGATCGAGACGGCCGGCGCGACGTTCGACCGGCTGTCGATCGACCTCATCTATGCCCTGCCCGGCCAGACCGTCCACGCCTGGTCGGACGCCCTGACGGAGGCGGTCGCCATGGGGTTCGAGCACGTCTCGCCCTATCATCTGACCATCGAGGCGGCGACCGCGTTCGGACGGGCCTACGAGCGCGGCACCCTCGTTCCCCCGGACGAGGACCGGGCGGCCGACCTCTACGAGGCGACGCAGGCCGTTCTGGGGGCCGCCGGCTTCGAGGCCTATGAGGTGTCGAACCACGCGCGGGGCGTGGCCGCCCGGTCCGCCCACAATCTGCATGTCTGGCGGGGCCACGACTACATCGGGGTCGGGCCGGGCGCGCACGGGCGGCTGACGCTGGACGGGGTCCGGACGGCGACTGTCGCCGAACGCAGGATCGGGCCCTATGTCGAGGGGGTCGCCTCGGGCGCGCCCTGGTCGGAGACCGCTCGCCTCGACGCGCGCGAGACCGCCGAGGAGCGGGTGCTGCTGGGTCTGCGGACCGTCGAGGGCGTGGCGCTCGGCGATCTGTCCGGGCTCGGCCTGCCGGTGGCGGCCGGGCCGGTGGCCGCGCTGATCGAGGATGGCTTCGTCGCGATCGAGGAGGGACGCCTGGCGGCGACCGCGCGCGGCCGGCCGGTGCTGGACGCCGTGCTGAAGGCCCTGCTGACGTGAGGCGGCCATTGTCCGCGACCGCGCCGGCTGTCACGGTCGCGCGATGACCGAGCCCAGCCCCTTTCCGCCGACCGCCCCGCCGCCCCGGCCGGTCTCGCCGGGCCTGTATCTGGTCTCGACCCCGATCGGGAACCTGCGGGACATGACGCTGAGGGCGCTGGACGTACTGGCCGCGGCCGATCTGGTCCTGGCCGAGGACACGCGGGTCTCGGCCAAGCTGCTCTCCGCCTACGGCCTGAAGGCCAGGCTCGAGCGGTGCGACGACCATGCCTCGGCCCATGCCGCCGAACTGGCGATCCAGAGGATCGGCGAGGGGGCCGTGGTGGCGCTCGTGTCCGATGCGGGGACGCCGGTGGTGTCCGATCCCGGCTTCGTCGTGGCGCGGGCCGTGATCGCGGCGGGCCTGCCGGTGCATCCGATCCCCGGCGCGTCCAGCCTTCTGGCGGCCCTGGTGCTGTCCGGCTTGCCGGCGGACCGGGTGCTGTTCGCGGGATTCCTGCCGCCGAAATCGGCCGGCCGCCAGGCGATGCTGGCCGAGCTGAAGGGCGCGCGCCAGACCCTGGTCTTCTTCGAGAGCGGGCCCCGGCTGCGGGCCAGCCTGACCGACATGGCCGCCGTGCTGGGCCCGCGCCCGGCGGCGGTGTGTCGCGAGCTGACCAAGATGTTCGAGACCTGCGTGCGCGGACCGCTGGACGCCCTGGCGGCCGACCCGGCTCTGGACGGACCCAAGGGCGAGATCGTCGTGGTGGTCGGTCCGGGCGAGACCGAGACCGCCAGCGCCGCCGATGCCGACGCGGCCCTGACCGAGGCCATGGCGCGGCTGGCCCCCGGCGAGGCGGCCTCGGAGGTGTCGCGCGCGCTCGACCTGCCCCGGAAGGCCCTCTATCGCCGGGCCCTGGAGCTTCAGGGGCGCGGATGAAACCCGGGCGGGTCCGACGCCCGGCCCCGCCGCCGGTCCGGCCGCCCTCCGACCACCGTCGGGCCAGGGGTGGTCGCGCCTTCGTCGAGGGCCACGGCGCGGAGTGGATCGCCGCCCTCTGGCTGATGCTGAAGGGCTATCAGATCCTGGGCTTCCGGCTGAAAACGAAAGGTGCCGAGATCGACATCCTGGCGCGGAAGGGCGGCGTTCTGGCCGTGGTGGAGGTCAAGCGCCGTGCCACGCTTGAGGCGGCCCTGACGGCGCTGAAGCCGGCCCAGCTGGAGCGTCTGCGGGCTGCGGGTGAGGCAGTGTTGCGCCAAAGACCCGGTCTTAAGGGCTTGATACTGCGGATAGATACTGTGGCGCTGGCGTCCGGCCGGTTTCCGCGTCATCGTCGTGGGCTGTAGTTCCAGCGTCCTGGAACGCGCCGTCGGGGGACGTCGCCATGACACGCGAGGAAGCGGAGGACGTGCTGGCCGAGGCCGGCCGGGCCGCGGACGAAACCTTCCCTTTGCTGGAGGCGGCGATCGCCTGCGCGATCCACGACTATCCGTTTCGCGACCCCGAGCCGGCCCGGCGACTCGCCCAGGCCGCGTATGAACGACTGGCGGAGCGGATCGGCGGCGAAAGCCCGGACGATGCCCTGGCCGAGACCATGGCCGCCGATCTGCGCCTGAACGGCGATCTGCTCCACTACGACGACGCGGCGAACACCGATGTCATCGCCGTGGCGGAGCGCCGCCGCGGCCTGTCGGCGGCCCTGGCGGTCTTCTATCTGGACGCCGCGCGCCGTGCCGGACTGAAGGCCTATGGCGTGGACTTTCCGAACCATTTCCTGCTGCGGGTCGAGACCCCCGCCGGGCCGGTGGCCCTGGATCCCTTCAGCGAGGGCCGTATCGTGATGCCGTCGGAACTGACGCGCCGGGCCCTGCGCGCCGGCCTGACGCCGCATGTCGCCGACCGGCTGGACCTGCTCATGGCCCCCGTGACGGACCGGGAGGCCCTGATCCGGCTGCAGAACGTCCTCTTCAGCCGCGCCATCCGGTGCGAGGACTATCTCTGTGCCGAGCGGTCGGCTGTGCGGCGCGCCCTGCTCGATCCCGACGATCACCGGCCCTGGCTGGATGTCGCCGCCGCACGCGAGAAACAGGGGGCTCTCGCCGGCGCGCTCGAGGCCCTCGCCCGGGCCCGCGCCGTGTCGGGTCAGGACGAACAGGTGCACCGCGCCAGCATGGACCGGTTGCGGCTCAGGCTGAACTGAAGACCGTCAGCGGCCGCTGGCGCGGACCCAGGCCTCACGCGCCGCCAGCAGGCGCGACGGCACCAGACCCCGCACGCTCGCGCCCTGACCCAGTTTCAGCCCGGCCTCGATCCCCTTCTGCCAGGCGAGCGTGGCGTCGAACGCCTGGGCCTTTCCGACGTCGACGAGCGTGACCGTTCGGGTCAGGCCGGCGGCGCGGTCCAGCCGCAGCCTCACGCCCCCGTCGGAATGGTCGGTGATCAGGCAGCCGACCTCGCGACCGTCGACGATGACGACACCCCGATCATTGGCCGGCTGGCGTGTCTGAACGCGACGATCGTGGGGACTGGACAGGGACACATCACAGGAACGCGCGGAGGCCCGACATGGCCTCAACAGGGGGGTCGGCTCAGTGCTGGTTGGCGGGCAACCGGACGATCAGACCGTCGAGCGCGTCGCTCACGCGGATCTGGCAGGACAGGCGGGAGTTCGGCTCGACCGCCTCGGCGAAGTCCAGCATGGACTCTTCCATGGCCGAGGCCTTGCCCGCCTTTTCGCGCCAGGCCTCGTCGACATAGACGTGGCAGGTGGCGCAGGCGCAGGCCCCGCCGCAGTCCGCGTCGATGCCGGGCACATTGTTGCGGACGGCCCCTTCCATGACGCTGAGGCCCGGCTTGACCTCCACGACATGTTCGCGGCCGTCATGCTCGATGTAGGTGACGCGAGCCACCCTAGGCAGCCTGCTTCTTGCGGTCTGGCGCGATCATCAGCTTCTTGGTCTCGGCGATGGCCTTGGCCGGGTTCAGCCCCTTGGGGCAGACCTGGGCGCAGTTCATGATCGTGTGGCAGCGGTAGAGCTTGAACGGGTCCTCGAGGTCGTCGAGGCGGGCCTGGGTCTGGTCGTCGCGGCTGTCGGAGATCCAGCGGTAGGACTGAAGCAGGGCGGCCGGGCCGAGGTACTCGGTCTGGTTCCACCAGTAGCTGGGGCAGGAGGTCGAGCAGCAGGCGCACAGGATGCACTCGTACAGGCCGTCCAGCTTGGCGCGGTCCTCCGGCGACTGCAGGCGCTCGGTGGTGGGATCCGGGTCGTCGGACTGCAGGTACGGCTTGATCGAGTCGTACTGGGCGTAGAACAGCGTCAGATCGGTCACCAGATCCTTGACCACCGGCTGGTGCGGCAGCGGATTGATGGCGATGGTCGAGGACGAGCACTCGTCCCAGCCCTTGGTGCAGGCCAGGGTGTTGCGGCCGTCGATGTTCATCGAACAGGAGCCGCAGATGCCCTCGCGACACGAGCGGCGGAAGGCCAGCGTCGGGTCGATGGTGGACTTGATGTGGATCAGGGCGTCCAGAAGCATCGGGCCGTGGTCGTCGGCCGAGACCTCGTAGAGGTCCCAGCGCGGATCGGCGTCGACCTCGGGGTCGTAGCGATAGACCTTGTAGGTCTTGACGTTCCGGGCACCGGCCGGAGCCTTGTGGACCTTGCCGGCCGTGGGCTTGGAGCCCCTGGGGAGGGTGAGCTGGACCATCGGTTCCTCAGTAAACCCGCGCCTTGGGTTTGATATAATCGATGTCCGAAGACATCGTGTATTCGTGGACCGGGCGGTAGTCGATGACGACGCCTTCGCCGGGCTTCTTCCAGGCCAGGGTGTGCTTCATCCACTCCTCGTCGTGGCGATCGGGGAAGTCCTCGCGGGCGTGAGCCCCACGGCTTTCCTTGCGGTTTGCGGCGCTCTCGATCGTGACCAGGGCCTGGTCGATCAGGTTGTCGTATTCCAGAGTCTCGACCAGGTCGGTGTTCCAGATCATGCCGCGATCGGTGGTCTGGATATCGGCCCCGCGCGCATGGATGTCGCGCAGCTTGGCGACGCCCTCGGCCAGGGTCTCGCCGGTGCGGAACACGGCCGCGTCGGACTGCATGGCCCGCTGCATCTCGCCGCGCAGCTTCGCCGTCGGGGTCGAACCCGAGGCATGGCGGAAGCGATCGAGACGGGCCAGGTGGCTGTCGGTGTGGGCGGCGGTGGCGACCGGAACGGCCGACGCCTTGTCCACGACCTCGCCGGCGCGCAGGCCCGCGGCCCGGCCGAAGACGACCAGGTCGGTCAGGGAGTTGGAGCCCAGACGGTTGGCGCCGTGAACCGAAACGCAGGCCGCCTCGCCGACGGCCATCAGGCCGGGCACGACGGTGTCGGCGTTGCCGCCCACCTTGGTCAGGACCTCGCCGTGATAGTTCGTGGGGATGCCGCCCATGTTGTAGTGGACGGTCGGGATGACCGGGATCGGCTCCTTGGTCACATCCACGCCGGCGAAGATCTTGGCCGATTCACTGATGCCCGGCAGGCGTTCGTGCAGCACGGCCGGGTCGAGGTGATCCAGGTGCAGGTTGATGTGGTCCTTGTTCGGACCGACGCCGCGACCCTCGCGGATCTCCATGGTCATGGAGCGGCTGACGACGTCGCGGCTGGCCAGATCCTTGGCCGACGGGGCGTAGCGTTCCATGAACCGCTCGCCTTCGGAGTTGGTCAGATAGCCGCCCTCGCCGCGGGCGCCTTCGGTGATCAGGCAGCCGGCGCCGTAGATGCCGGTCGGGTGAAACTGGACGAACTCCATGTCCTGCAGCGGCAGGCCCGCGCGCAGCACCATGGCATTGCCGTCGCCGGTGCAGGTGTGGGCCGAGGTGGCGCTGAAATAGGCGCGGCCGTATCCGCCGGTGGCCAGGATCACGAGCTTGGCGTTGAACCGGTGCAGGGTGCCGTCGTCCAGCTTCCACGCCGTTACGCCGGTGCAGGCCCCGTTGTCCATGATCAGGTCGAGCGCGAAATACTCGATGAAGAACTCGACCTCGCGGCGCACGGACTGGCCGTACAGGGTGTGCAGGATGGCGTGGCCGGTGCGGTCGGCGGCGGCGCAGGTCCGCTGGACCGGGCCTTCGCCGTAATTCTTGGTCATGCCGCCGAAGGCGCGCTGGTAGATCTTGCCGTCGTCGGTGCGGCTGAAGGGCACGCCCCAGTGCTCCAGTTCGTAGACGGCCTTGGGGGCCTCGCGGACCAGATATTCGATGGCGTCCTGGTCGCCCAGCCAGTCCGACCCCTTGACGGTGTCGTACATGTGCCATTTCCACGAGTCCTCGCCCATGTTGCCGAGCGCGGCCGAGATGCCGCCCTGGGCCGCCACGGTGTGGGAGCGGGTCGGGAAGACCTTGGTGACGCAGGCGACCTTCAGGCCCTGCTGGGCGGCGCCCAGCGCAGCGCGCAGGCCCGAGCCCCCGGCCCCCACGACGACGACGTCGTAGGCGTGATCGACGAATTCATAAGCAGCCATCAGTCGTCAGATCCCGAAACCGGCCGGCAGCGGCGCCGACCCCAGCGCCAGCCGCACGATGAAGAAAACGCTCGCCGCCGCCGCTGCGAGACAGATCAGGTTCACCAGGCCGATCAACAAGGCCTTGGTGCCTGCGACATGGATGTAGTCCTCGATGATCACCTTCCACGCCAGGCTGGCGAAACCGAAGAGGATCAGCGCCGTCGCGGCCAGCAGCGCGGCGTTCACCGGGCTGGCGAACCACTGCAGGACAATGTCATAGCCCTGACCCGACAGGGTGAAGGCGGTCGAGGCGACCCACAGGCCCAGCGGCATCAGGGCCGCGAGCAGGATCTTCTCCAGCGTCCACTCGCCGGCCCCGTGACGTTCCGAGACGCGGACGCCGTTCCGGTATTGGGCGGGATGGCTCACAGCGAAATCCTTCCCGAGGCGAACAGGGCGATGAAGAACAGGACGGCCAGGGGCACGGGGCCGTAGACGGCGATGTTCGACAGCAGGTCGGCCGACTTGATCGTCAGCCCGCGTCCGGTGTCGTTGATCAGGTGGCGACCGCCGTTCAGCAGCAGCGAGAACAGCACGACGGTCAGTCCGAAACCGACGATCAGGCCGAACCACGATCCCGCCAGGCCCAGCGCCGACGCATAGGCCGCCGGGCCGAAGGCGACGGCCGCGAGCCAGGCGACCCCGATCAGGGCCCCGACGCTGATCGCGCCGATGGTGAACCGGAACAGGATCGAGGCGGTCATGGTGATGTGCCACCGCCAGGTCTGAAGGTGCGGCGACAGGGGACGGGGGCGGCCGTTGGGCTGGATCACGATCCGATCCGGCGGGGCGTTCGACATGCGAATGGTTCTCGAAACCAGAAAAGTCGGGCGAAGGCCCGGTGCGCATGGCTTTAAGGACCGCCGCGGGGGGGTGTCAACGCGATGCTGCGCTGCAAACGGCCGCACGCCCGGCGCGTGGCTCTGCGTCGGGGGAACCGATCACGATTTCGCGTGTTCGCCGTAAGCACTAGCCATGCGCCACGACAGGCGACAGTCTGTTGACATGCTGGTGATTGCCCTGATTTCCCTCGGTCTTTCCTCCGCTCAAGACGCGGCCGTCGCCTACGGCGCGCGCCTGTACGAGCCGCCCGTGGTGCGACCGTTCGAACCGCCGTCCAACTTCGGGCGCGTCACGGAAGAGGGGGACGGCGGCGGCGATCCGAGACGCCGCCCGATCACCCGCCCGGTCGCGGTCGAGGCCTACAGCGGCAGCTACGAATACCCTCCGTCCACGGCCGACGAGGCCTACACCCGGGGCGTCACCCAGGCGGAACGCACGATGGACGCGCGCATGGGGCCGCTCGACGGGATCTGGCGCGTGCAGGACGCTTCGGGCGCCACGGTCCTGTCGCTGGCCCTGATGGACGCGGGCGCCGCCAAGCCGATTGAGGGGGCCTGGCGAAAGGACGGCGGGATCGCGTCACTGGGCGTCATCGAGCGGTCGGAACGGTCCGAGGCCTCGGTGAGCCTGGCCTGGGCCGGGGGCGAGCTGACCGTGCGGCCCGACGGCCCGGGCTGGACCGGCGAACTCCTGCAGGACGGCCGCGCGGTGCCGGTGACCCTGTCGCGCTAGGCCGCCGCCACCCAGGCCACCGCCTGCGCCAGCCGGTCGCCATAGGGCAGGGCCGGGCCCCGGCCCCAGACCGGGTCGGGCCACAGGCCGTCGTCGCGACGCCGCCCGACGATATGGACATGCAGCTGGGCCGTGACATTGCCGATGGCGGCGACGTTCAGCTTCTCGACCGGCCGTCCGGAGGCGTCGCCCAGCGCGCGGACCCGGTCTCCGGCCGCCACGATCTCGGTCATCAGACGGATACGGTCGGCCTCGGACAGGTCGTCCAGCTCCACCGCGCCGGCCACCCGGGGAATCAGGATAAGCCACGGAAACCGCGCGTCGTCCTGAAGCCGCACCTGACACAGGTCCCCGTCGGCGACGAAGACCGACCCGGCCGCGAAGGCCGGGTCGACGGCGAATCCGGCCATCAGTTCAACCCGTAGACCACGCAGGCCTGGTCGGTCAGGGTCTGCAGGGGCGGCTGCAGCGCCAGCCGCGCCGCCTCGATCTGGGCCTCGCTGGGGGCCTGGCCCGGAGCGGGCGGTGGCGGCGGCGGCGGGGCCATGGCCATCTCGGCGCGCGCACGGCTTCCCGTGACGACCATTTCATCCACGGTCGTCGCCTGCGACGCGCCGGACCCGTAGGACGGCCAGCCGGCCAGCACGTCGGTCTGGCAGGCGCGCCCGGTCGGATCGATCACCCGGACGGACCCCAGGGTCGCTCCCGCGTTCTGCGCGGCCGCCTCGGCGCGGGTCCGGGCGTCGCGCATGGCTGCACCGGCCAGGTTGGTCTTGGCGACATTGTCCGGCTCCAGGTTGAAATAGACCTGGCTGATCGAGTTGGGCTGGGACGCCACGACGGTGGCGTAGATCCGCTCCAGCAGGGCGACGTCGCGGACCGACAGGCTGACCGTGGCCTGGGCCTGATAGCGTTCGATCCGGTCGGCCCGGGTGTTGTCGCGCAGGATCCCGTTCTCGTCGCGGTACTGGTCATACAGCGGCTGGGTCGACAGGCTGGTCTCGACGCGGACCTTTTCGACGCCATAGGCCGCCAGCGTCTGGCTCAGCGCCCGGACCTGGTCGGCGGCCTTGCGCGACGCGTCGGCGACGCTGCGGTCCACGACCTGGAAGGTGGCCGAGAACCCCGCGCGATTGGCCTGGAGCTCCACCCGGACATAGCCGATCGAGGCGATCACCGGGTCGCGCATCCACCAGGGGGCGGGGACATATTGCTGGCCGATGGTGGCCGGCGGGGTCTGGGCCAGCGCGGGCGCGGCGATGGCGGAGAGAAGAAGGGCGGCGGCGAAGGGTGCGCGCATGGGGTCGGCTCCTCGTCTGTGAGGCGAGGACCGTCGCAGGACGATCGTCGCCGGTAAACCCCCGCTTCCCCGCTTGCGACCCTGCCGCACCGGGTCTAGACCGCCGCCCGACGGTTTCTGACATCGCACCGCAACAAGGCCCTTACGGAGAACACTCTATGGCTCGCGCGAAGATCGCCCTCATCGGCGCCGGAATGATCGGCGGCACCCTGGCCCACGTGGCCGCGCGCGAAGCCCTGGGCGACGTGATCCTGTTCGACATCGCCGAGGGCACGCCGCAGGGCAAGGCGCTGGACATCGCCGAGGCCACCGCCGTGTTCGGCTCGGACGTCTCGCTGAAGGGCGCCAACGACTACGCCGACATCGCGGGCGCCGACGTCTGCATCGTCACCGCCGGCGTGCCGCGCAAGCCCGGCATGAGCCGCGACGACCTGATCGGCATCAATCTGAAGGTCATGAAGGCCGTCGGCGAGGGCATCAAGGCCCACGCTCCCGACGCCTTCGTCATCTGCATCACCAACCCGCTGGACGCCATGGTCTGGGCCCTGCAGAAATTCTCAGGGCTCCCCAAGGAGAAGGTCGTCGGCATGGCCGGCGTGCTGGATTCGGCCCGCTTCGCCTATTTCCTGGCGGAAAAGACCGGCGTCTCGGTGCAGGACATCCACGCCTGGACCCTGGGCGGTCACGGCGACGACATGGTGCCGATGGTGCGCCACTCGACCATCGGCGGCCTGCCCCTGCCCGACGCCGTCGCGGCCGGCCTGCTGTCGCAAGGTGACCTGGACGCCATCGTCGACCGGACCCGCAAGGGCGGCGGCGAGATCGTCGCCCTGCTGAAGACCGGTTCGGCCTTCTACGCCCCGGCCGAAAGCGCCATCGCCATGGCCAAATCCTATCTGCTGGACCAAAAGCGCGTCCTGCCCTGCGCCGTCTGGCTGTCGGGCGAATACGGCCTGTCGGACCTCTACGTCGGCGTGCCCGCCCTGCTGGGTGCCGGTGGCGTGGAGAAGGTGATCGAGTTCACCACCAACG
Organism: Brevundimonas subvibrioides ATCC 15264; assembly: GCF_000144605.1. Lineage (NCBI taxonomy): Bacteria > Pseudomonadati > Pseudomonadota > Alphaproteobacteria > Caulobacterales > Caulobacteraceae > Brevundimonas > Brevundimonas subvibrioides. Next base: position 438,346 of record NC_014375.1, read on the forward strand.
ACGACGAGAAGGCCATGTTCAAGAAGTCGGTCGAGTCCGTCCAGGGCCTGATCCAGGCCTGCAAGGACATCGACGCGTCCCTGGCATAGGGCGCTGACGCGCGCGACGCGGTCGCGCGCTGCTTGAGCGCCACGTCTCCTCCCCGTCCCGAAGGGATGGGGAGGTGGCAGCGAGCCCTTGCGAGCTGACGGAGGGGGTCTCGTGCACCCGGAACCCCTCCGTCTCCTTCGCTTCGCTACGGATCCAACTCCCCACGCCAGCGGCGCAGGGAGGAGCCGGGTCTACTGGGCCGGGGGAACCGCCGGCGCGGCGTTCGCGGCCACGGTGACCGTGCGCCCCAGGTCGTTGGACAGGCTGCGCCAGACCTGGATCGGATCGTCCAGCTGGGACGGGCCGACCGCCGGGACCAGCAGGATGTCGTACTGCGCCACGGCCTGACCCTCTTCGGCCTCCCCCGACACCGCATAGAAGGCCTTCACGAACCGCCGCTCCGCATTCCAGCGGGTGACGATGTCGGGCGTGGCCTGGGGCCCCGCGAAGGCGGCCGTGAACTGCACATCGGGACAGGCGCCGTCGCTGCATGAAAACAGCGTCACGATCGACCGCACCGCACCGTCGGTGACGGGGATATAGACCCGGTCGCCCTGGGCCTGCGGGGCCTCCACGACGAGGCCCGAGGCGGTCAGCTGGCCGGTGATCTCGGCCACCGTCAGGCCCTTCCAGGTGCCCGGCGCGGCCGTCTGCGCCCCTGCGGGGGAAGCGATCACGGCGCATGAGGCGAGTAGGACGGCGAGTTTCATCGGCAGGCTCCTGGACGGTTGCCCATCCTAGCCGCGATTGCGGCCGTGTGGCGACATCAGCCCGGGTCCGAACGGTCCGCCGCCGTTTCCAGCCAGGAGGCGCTCGACATCTCGTTCAGGCGCGACACCGTGCGCTCGAACTCGAAGGCCCCGTCGCCGGCCGGATAGAGGGTCTGCGGCGCGCCGGCGGCCAGCACGACAATTCGGGTCCGGGCTTCATACAGGGCATCGATCAGGGTCACGAACCGCCGCGCCGCCTGCCGTCGGTCCGGTGTCAGGACCGGAATGTCCTCGATGAACACGGTATGGAACCGCCGCGCCACGGCCAGATAGTCCTGCGGCCCCAGGGGCGTGTCGCACAGCTGGTCGAAGGTGGCGCGCGCCAGTCCACCGGCCGTGCGGTCCACCCGGACGTCGCGACCCAGGACCTCCAGATGGGCCGGACACTCGGGCATGCCCCCGCGCAGATCGTCCCAGAGCTGTTCGAACCCGGCGCGATCCCCCGCGTCATGCCAGACGCCCGAGGCCTTCAGCCGGTCCAGGCGCCAGTCGCGGGCGCCCGACAGCGCCACGACCTCGCAGCGGTCGACGATGCGATCGATGAAGGGGGTGAACAGCGGCCGGTTGATCCCGTCCTTGTAGAGCTGGTCGGGCGCGCGGTTGGAGGTGATGCAGACGACGACCTTCTTCTCGAACAGGGCGTCGAACAGCCGGCCCAGGATCATGGCGTCGGCGATGTCGGTCACCTGCAGCTCGTCGAAGCACAGCAGGCGCGCCTCCGACGCGATCAGGGCCGCGACGGGGCCGATGGGATCGTCGCCCTTGTGGGTGCCGAACACGCCCTGCCGGGCCTTGCGATCGCCCTCGCGCCACTGTCGGATCAGGTCGTGGACCCGCGCCATGAAGGCGTGGAAATGGGCCCGGGTCTTTCGCGGCTCGGGCGCGCAGACGAAGAACAGGTCCATCAGGATGGATTTGCCCCGACCGGGCGGGCCCCACAGATAGACGCCGCGCACCTCCGGGGTGCCGCCGAACAGCTTTCGCTTCCCCAGGTCGATCTCGAGCCGGGACAGGGCCGCGACGGCCGTCTTCTGGGCCGGGTCGCGGGTCAGCAGCCCCTGTTTCAGGCGGTTTTCATAAGCACGGGCAATGCGGGACGGCATGGAACTGGGGCATAGACGTGCCGGCTGACGGTGAAAAGCATTGCTTCGCAGACGCGAAAGACTAAATGCGACGGGCGGAACGCGCGTGGTTCTGCATCCCAGACAAGGCGCTCAAGCAGCGAGGCTCCGCAAGCCGAGCGTTAGCGCCCCCAACCAAGATGCGTTTGAGCAGCGAGGCTCCGGGAGCCGAGCGTCAGCGCGTCCGAAGGACTGACAAGAATGGGCTATTCCGTTGCGATCGTGGGCGCCACCGGCAATGTCGGGCGCGAGATGCTGACCATCCTCGAGGAACTGGAGTTCCCGGTGGACGAGATGCACGCGGTCGCCTCGCGAAAATCCAAGGGCATGGACGTCGCCTGGGGCGACAAGACCATCAAATGCCAGGACATCGACAGCTTCGATTTCTCGAAGGTCGACATCGTCCTGATGTCGGCGGGCGGCGACGTCTCGCGCGCCTGGTCCGAGAAGATCGGCAAGCTGGGCCCGATGGTGATCGACAACTCGTCGGCCTTCCGCAAGGACCCCGACGTGCCGCTGATCGTGCCCGAGGTGAACCCGGACGCCATCAAGCTGGCGACGAAGAAGAACATCATCGCCAACCCCAACTGCTCGACGGCCCAGCTGGTCGTGGCGCTGAAGCCCCTGCATGACGCGGCGAAGGCCAGGCGGGTTGTCGTCTCGACCTACCAATCCGTGTCGGGCGCCGGCAAGGAAGGCATGGACGAGCTGTGGAACCAGACCAAGGCCATCTACGGCCTCGGCGACGCCAAGCCGAAGAAGTTCCCCAAGCAGATCGCCTTCAACGTCATCCCCTTCATCGGGTCGTTCAACGAGGACGGCTACACCGACGAAGAGCAGAAGATGTGGGACGAGACCCACAAGATGCTGGACCCCGCCATCAAGCTGACGGTCACCTGCGTCCGCGTGCCGGTCTTCGTCGGCCACTCCGAGGCCGTGACGGTCGAGTTCGAAAAGCCGATCAGCCCGGACGAGGCGCGAGCCATCCTGCGCGAGGCCCCCGGCATCCAGGTGATCGATAAGCAGGAGCACGACGGCTACATCACGCCCGTCGACGCCGCCGGCGAGCACGCCGTCTATGTCAGCCGCATCCGCAAGGACCACACCGTCGAGAACGGCTTGGTGTTCTGGGTCGTGTCCGACAACCTCAGGAAGGGCGCGGCCCTGAACGCGGTCCAGATCGCCCAGCTGCTGGACGAGACGGGCACGATCAAGCCGAAGAGCGGGTACCGCACCCTGACGGTCTAGGGCCGTGGCCCCGCCGACCCCCGTGCCGCCCCCGACGCGGGCCGCGTTCCTGTCGGCGCTGGGCTGCTATGTCATGTGGGGGTTTCTGCCCCTGCTGTTCATGGTTCAGGCGGCGCTGGGATTCTCCGCGCCCGAGATCCTGTCGCACCGCGCCCTGTGGTCGGTGCTGTTCGCCGGCGGTCTGGTCCTTCTGGCCGGTCATTCCGGTCAGGTCCGCGCGGTCCTGGGCCAGCCCCGGACCCTGGCGTGGCTGGCGCTGGCGACGGTCCTGATCGCCGTCAACTGGGGCCTCTACGTCTGGGCCACGACCCACCATGCGACGCTCGAGGCCAGCCTCGGCTACTACATCAATCCGCTGCTCAACATGATCGTGGGGCTGTGGCTGTTCCGCGAGAAGATCGACCGGTGGGGCTGGGCCGCCATCGGGCTGGCGGCCGTCGGCGTCCTGTTCCAGGCCCTGGCCCTCGGCCGGCCCCCCTGGATTTCCATCGCCCTGGCGCTCAGCTTCGGGGCTTACGGCGTCATCAAGAAGCGGATCCCGGTCGAGGCCCAGGCCGGCCTGTTCATCGAATGCCTGTTCCTCCTGCCGTTCGGGCTGGTGTTCGTCGCCTGGCTCCAGATGCATGGCCTCGGCCATGCCTTCGCCAGCCCGGTGGCCTTCGGCTGGGCCCTGCTGAACGGGCCGGCGACGGTCCTGCCTCTGGCCCTGTTCGCCTACGCCGCACGGCGCATGCCGCTGTCCACCATGGGTTTCATCCAGTTCCTGGCCCCGACGCTCCAGTTCTGCGTCGGTCTGGCGACCGGCGAGGCGTTCACGCCGCTCCGCGCGGTGTCGTTCGTCTTCATCTGGCTGGGCGCGGGTGTGTTCGCGGCGGCGGCCCTCTTCCGGGCACGGGCGGCGCGGCGGGCCTTGGCGGACAGCGCGCTGCAGGTCTAGCCTGTGTCCATGGCCGCTGAACCTTCTTCCCTGTCGGCCGGCCGGAAGCGCTGGATCCTCGCCGCCACCGTCTTGGGCTCGGCCCTGACCTTCATCGACGGATCGGCGCTCGGCGTCGCCCTTCCCGCGATCCAGCGCGACCTCGGGGCCGGTCCGGCGGCGGCCCAGTGGATTTCCAACGCCTATCTGCTGACGCTCGGGGCCCTGGTCCTGATCGGCGGGGCCGCCGGAGACCGGTTCGGGCGCAAACGCGTGTTCCTGATCGGCGTGGTCGTCTTCGCCCTGGCCTCGATCGCCTGTGGCCTGGCCCCCACGGCCTCGCTGCTGATCGCCGGACGGGCGTTGCAGGGCATCGGCGCGGCGCTGCTGACGCCCGGGGCGCTGGCCCTGATCGGAGCCAATTTTCCGGAGCGGGAACGGGGCGCCGCCTTCGGGACCTGGGCCGGCGCGGGGGCCCTGTTCGGCATGGTCGGGCCTCTGGTCGGCGGCTGGCTCGCGGATCACGCCGACTGGCGATTCATCTTCTGGATCAATGTGCCCCTCGCGGCCCTGACGGTGGTCGTGGCCCTGAAAGCTGTGCCGGAGAGCCGGGATGAGCAGGCCACAGGGCTGGACTGGCCGGGCGCGGTGCTGGGGATCAGTGGTCTCGGCGCCCTGATCTGGGGTCTGACGGCGGGTCCCGATCTGGGCTGGGCCCATCCCGGCGTGCTGTCCGGACTGGGCGGCGGACTGCTGCTCCTCATCGCCTTCCTGTGGGCCGAGGCGAAGGAAGCGCATCCGATGATGCCCCTGACGCTGTTCCGGTCGCGCGTGTTCAGCGGGATCAACGCCCTGACCCTGCTGCTCTATTTCGCCCTGAGCGGGGCCATGTTCTTCCTCCCGTTCGAACTGATCCGCGTCCACGGCTGGAGCGCGACCGGGGCGGGGTCGGCCATGCTGCCCTTCGCGGTGGTCATGGGGTTGTTCTCGGGTGTGGCGGGAAGGCTCGCCGACCGGTTCGGGGCGAAACTGTCCCTCAGCGTCGGGCCGATGCTGGCGGGCGTCGGCCTCGCCCTGCTGGCCCTGATGTCGCCGGACGCCGGCTATGTTACCGGGCCTCTGACGGGGATGACCGTGCTGGCGATCGGCATGACCCTGGCCGTGGGACCGCTGACGGCGGCGGTCATGGGGGCGGTGGAGCCGGGCCACACCGGCGTGGCGTCGGGCGTCAACAACGCCGTGGCGAGGATCGCGGGCCTTCTGGCCATCGCCCTTCTGGGCGTCCTGCTGTCCGCCGTCTTCGTGGCGGGCGTCGATTCGCCGGATGCGCGGGCCCAGCTGGGAGCGGTCATGGCGGGCGGAGAGGCGGGCGTGTCCGCCCGCGCCGTGGACGCCTTTCACGGGGCCTATCGGGCGGTGATGCTGGCCTGCGCCGCCTGCGCGGTCGCCGCCGGGGTGATCGGGCTTCTGACCGCGCCCGGCCGGGTTCAGAGCGCCGCGTAAAGCGCGTCGATCAACCGTTGCGCCCGGGGGTCGCCGATCAGGTGCGGGGACTGTCGGGTCATCACATAAGCGGCCGACAGCCGGGCCGACGGGTCGGCGAAGGCGCAGCTGCCGCCCCATCCGCAGTGGCCCAGGGCGTCCGGGTTCGACCCGAAGATGTCCAGGCCCGCATTGCGCATCAGGCCCGCCGCCCAGCTGATGACATAGGGCAGCACCAGATCCTGACCGTGGATCCGTTCCTTCGTCGCCTGGGCCAGAACGTCGGGCGACAGCACCGTCCTGCCGTCGAGCCCACCGCCATTGGCCACGAGGCCCATGATCCGGGCGAGATCCAGCGCCGTGCCGTGCAGGTTGGCCGAGGGGATCTCGATCGTGCGCCACTCGGCCGAGCCGCGCCCGCCGGGGGCCGACCCCTTGTCGAGGAAGGCGGCGGTCTTGATGGCGTCGACGGGGCCCAGGCTGGCGGCGGCCGACGGCTTGCGCAGGACGGCCACCCGGTCGTGCTCGCTTTCGGGCAGGCCGATCCACAGGTCGAGACCGAAGGGCCCGGCGAAGTCCTCGCGCAGGGCCTGGCCGAGCGAGCGGCCGTCCGCCAGGCGGTGGACCTCATTGGCCAGATAGCCGACCGTGACGGGGTGATAGCCCGAGGCGCTTCCCGGCGGCCACATCGGGGCCTGGGCCGCCAGCCGGTCCAGCACCGCCCTCTGGTCGAACCAGATGGCGGGATCCACGGGTTCGGAAAAGCCGGGCAGGCCGTCCTGGTGCGACAGCATCTGGGCGACGGTGACCGTGTCCTTGCCGCCGGCCCCGAAGGCCGGCCACAGGCTGGCGACCTTCTCCTCATAGGCCAGCTTGCCGCGCTGGACGGCCGAGGCCATCAGCAGGGCCATGACCGCCTTGCCGGTCGAGAAGACGGGGACCAGGGTCCGGTCGGTGAAGGGCGTCTGCTGGCGCGGGTCGGCGGAACCCGCCCACAGGTCGACGACCGTCTCGCCCGCGACGACGACCGAGAACCGCGCCGCCTGTTCGTTCAGGCCCTCGGGCGCGTCGGTGAAGTTCCGCGCGAAGGCGTCCTTCACGGCGTCGAAGCGGGGCGGGCACAGGCCGGAGATCTCGGGGGCGGTCAGGGTCATGCGGGGCTCATATCCGGCGTTTGCGACGCCCGCCACCGCAGAGCGCCCTCGGCGGCGACGACGCCGGAAGCGAGGCTGGCCTGCAGCAGATAGCCCCCCGTGGGTGCCTCCCAGTCGATCATCTCGCCCGCCACGAACACGCCCGGCCGGGCCACCGTCATCAGGGAGGGATCCAGACCCTCCAGCCGGACCCCGCCCGCCGTCGAGATGGCCCGGTCCAGACCCTGGATGCCGGTCAGCTTCAGCCGCACCGCCTTGATCCGCTTGGCCAGCTTGTCGAACCCCGGCGGGATGTCGCCGATCTCGCGCAGCACGCCGATTGCGGCCGCCGACAGGCCGCCGGCCTTGCGCAGGTGGTTGGTCATGCTGTCCTTGCCGCGCGGCCGGGCCAGACGTTCGGCCAGCGCCGCCTCGGTCAGGTCGGGCCGCAGGTCTAGCGTCACCAGGGCCCCGCCGTCCGCCGCGAGCGCCGCCCGCAGGGCCGACGACAGGCCATAGACCGGCCCGCCCTCGATCCCGTAGCGGGTCAGCACGACCTCGCCCCGGATCGACCGGCCGCCGAACGTCAGGGTGACGGGCTTCAGCACCGCCCCGGCGAACCGGTCGGCGACCACCTCGGACCAGGCCACGTCGAAGCCGGCGTTGGCGGGCACCAGCGGCGCCACCGCGACGCCCTCGCTCTCGAGCAGCGGCACCCAGGCCCCGTCGGATCCCAGCCTCGGCCAGCTGGCCCCGCCCGTGGCCATGACGGTGGCGGCCGGGTGCTCGATCCGTTCGCCCTCCGGCGTCTCGAACACCAGGGCCTCGCCGCGCCAGCCGGTCCAGCGCGAGCGGGTGCGGATCTCGACCCCCAGGCCGGCCAGCCGCCCCAGCCAGGCCCGCAGCAGGGGCGAGGCCTTCATGGCGCGCGGAAACACCCGCCCGCTGGACCCGACGAAGGTCGGCTGCTCCAGCCCGTGCGCCCAGGCGATCAGATCGTCGGGCGAGAAGGCGTCGAGCCAGGCGGCGACGGCGCTCTCCGCCGGCCCGTAGCGGGCGAGGAACGCCGGCTGGTCCTCGGTATGGGTCAGGTTCAGCCCGCCGCGCCCGGCCATCAGGAATTTGCGCCCCACCGACGGCATCCGGTCGTGGACGACGACGCGCGCGCCGGCGCGGGCCAGGGTCTCGGCGGCCATCAGCCCGGCGGGACCGGCTCCGATGACGTGGACGGCGGGTTCAGGGTGTTCGGTCATGGGCGTCCTCTAGCCCGCCGGGCCTTGCGGAGGAACGTCCGTGTCCCGCATACGCTTCGACCATCATGAGTGTCGCCTTCACCCGCGAGGAGGATCTGGAGGCCACGGCCGCCGATCTGCCCGACCGCCCCGTGTCCCCCCATGCCAATCTGGTGACGCCCCAGGGCCTCGCCGCGATCGACGACGCCCTGGCCCAGGCGCGCGCGGCCTATGGCGCGGCCCAGGCATCCGGCTCGATCGAGGCTGACCGGACGGCCATGGCCCGGGCGACGCGCGACCTGCGCTACTGGTCCGCGCGGCGCGCCAATGCCCAGGTCGTCGAGACCGCCGCGGAGGGCCGCGTCCGCTTCGGGGGATCGGTCACCATCGAGCGCGAGGACGGCCGCACCCAGACCTGGCGCATCGTCGGCGAGGACGAGGCGGACCCGGCGAACGGCTCCGTCAGCCATGTCTCCCCCCTCGCCCGCGCCCTCACCGGCAAGGGGGTCGGGGACGAGGCGGTGGTCGCCGGACAGGCTGTGGACATCATCGCGGTGGACTGAAGGGCCGGTGCGCCCCACATTGATCACGACAGGCGCCGTCGGCGCTCGAGCAGCGACCGACCGCGTCGGGAGCGTTAGCGCCACTCAAGAAGGATCTTCCATGGCCCGCAAACCCAACTACGGCTTCGAACGGATGGAACGCGACAAGGCCGACGCGGAAAAGGCGGCGCGCAAGGCCGCGGCCAAGCAGGCCAAGAAGGACGCCAAGGCCCGGGGCGAGGACGTCGATCACCCCGACTGGGCTCCGCCTTCGGACGAGGCCGACGAACAGGCCTGAAGGCTCAGTTCGTCAGGATCTGCACGCGCGACCACACCCCGCCGCGATTGACCACCTCGACCCTCAGCGTGCCGGGCTGGGGCCGGTTCAGGGTGCAGACGGGATAGTGGTCGCGCGATCCGTCGTTGCACACGACGACGCCGGCTGAATCGCGGATGGTCAGGTCGATGTTGGTGTCGCCGTCGCCGATGGCTGCCACCCGCAGGACCTCGTTGCGCCGCGCCTCGACGGTGAAGCTGTAGGTCTCACGCGCCCTGAGGCGCCGCACCAGCACGATGGGGCCGGGTCCGAAGGGCGAGGACCGTACCCCCTTGTCGGGTGACCGCAGCCGCTGGATCCGCTGCAGGATGTAGGGGTCGTCGGCCGCCAGGGCCTCGGCCTCGTCCAGCAGGATCGAGGAGGTTACGAAGGGCGCGTCGCCGTTGCGGGCGCGGTTGTGGATCTCGGCCATCATGCGCGACGCGACCAGCATGGCCTCGGCGTCGCCACGGTCGCGCGCCCAGTCCGCGACTTCCGCCGCCGTGACGATCTGGGTGATGGCGCGGGCCTCGGTGTCGGGATCGGAGGCCTCGCCTGGCCCCGACCGGATCTGGGACCCGGCCGGGGCGGCGGTCAGCGCGGCGGCCAGGGCAGCGATGAACGCAAGGAGTCGTCCCGAAGTCCCCCGACCGGATCGTTCCATGCGCTCTCCCATTTTCGCCTTCCCCCAAAAGCGATACCCAGAGCGGCGACCGTGTTCGGATTGCGCCGTTCGTACGGCGGCGGACACTGATCGAATCTGATGGATTCGCCAAGGCTTAGCTTCCTTGGCGGTAGGACGCCGCCGCTCTAGTCCTGGCTCAGCGCCGCTGTCAGAATTCGCCGATCCGCCCGGGCCTGGACCAGGACGACCGTGCGGTCCTGTGCATCGGCGGGGGTGGGCAGGGTCAGCAGGATGGGCTGGCCTCGCCAGGCCCCCAGCCGGGTCAGGCTGCGAACCACATTGACCGAGCCGATGACCCGGCCCCGGTTGTCGCCGCCGGAGACGCTGACGTCCTGACGCCCGGGGCGATAGGTGACGGCCCAGACGTCGGCCCCGCCGACCGGCACACGCCCGCTGCCGACCCCGACCGCCTCGCCGTTCTCGCGGAACTGGACGTCGGGCGGGAAAACACGACGGGCGGCCTCCTCGTCGATGGCGGCATCGACCGCATCGGCGTCGGCCCCGGAGACCTGACGGCGACCGTCGATCACCACCTGCGGCGTATAGACGCTGCGCAGCCGCAGGGCGGACTGGTAGGCCCTCTGCCGCTGGGCGAACTCGGGCCGCGCGAAGGTATCGGCCCAGCCCAGATAGTCCCAGTAGTCGACCGACCAGGTCAGGGCGATGACGCCGGGCGCATCGGCCAGGGCCTCCACCACGCGGTTGGCCTCCGTACAGCCGGAGCATCCCTGGGCAGTGAACAGCTCGACCACGACCGGCTCGACGGGCCGGATGTTGCGGACCGCCGGGCGCGGACCGACCGGTTGCGCGGACGATCCGACCGCGCCGGCCCCGATCAGGGCGGCCAGGCCGGCGATGATGAAGCCCCGTGCGTGCATGGGGCGGACTCCTAACCGGAACCGTTCGCGACCGCGCCTCATAATCGCGTGAACCCCGCCGCCCCCACGCAGCGGCGGAGGCGGGTCCGTCTCAGTCCATCAGCTGCTGGCTCAGATAGACGTAGTGACGGGCCCAGCGGCGGGCGTTGGCGACCGGATCGGCGTCGTTGGAGTGACCGCCCGAGGTCTCCTCGTAATAGAGGTGGTCGTGGCCCTGCTCGCCCAGGCGGGCGGCGAATTTGCGCGCATGACCCGGATGGACCCGGTCGTCGCGGGTGTTGGTGGTGATGTAGACGCGCGGATAGTCGGTCTCGGGCCGCAGCTGCTGATAGCCGGAGTACCGGGCGATGAAGGCGGCGTCGCCGGGAATGCGCGGGTCGCCGTATTCGCCGATCCATGACGCGCCCGCCGGCAGGTCCTGATAGCGCAGCATGTCGATCAGGGGGCTTTCGATCACCGCCGCGTTGAACAGCTCCGGGTGCTGGGTGATCGACACCGAGGTCAGGACGCCGCCGTTCGAGCGGCCGTAGATGCCCAGGTGCCGGGCCGAGGCGATGCCGCGGGCCGACAGGTCACGCGCCACGGCGGCGAAGTCGTCGAAGGCCAGCTGACGGTTCTCGCGCAGCGCCGCCTGGTGCCAGGCCGGGCCGAACTCGCCCCCACCGCGGATGTTGGCGACCACATAGGCCCCGCCGTTCTCCAGCCACAGCTTGCCCAGTTCGGGCTTGTAGGCGGGCGGGAAACTGACCTGGAAGCCGCCGTATCCGAACAGGACCGTCGGGGTGGAGCCGTCGGCGGGGGCGTTCCGGGGATGGACGACGAAATAGGGGATCTTCGTCCCGTCGCTGGAGGCCGCCTCGAACTGTTCGACGACGTGGGTCGCGGCGTCGAACTGGGCCGGGGCCTGTTTGACCTGGGCCAGGTCGCCGGTCGCGACGTCGGCCAGGCTCAGCGTCGGCGGGGTCAGGAAGCCCTGGCTCGAGACGAAGACCTCGCCGCGCGAGCGGGAGCTGTCGCCCAGCGCCACGGCGCTGTTGGCGGGCACGGCGATCTCGGTGGCGGCCCAGGTCGTGTGGCCGCGCGCCGTCGTTTCGGGCGTGAAGACCTTCAGCGTGCCGACCACGTGGTCGGACACCACCGCCACGATGCGGTCCGACATCACCGTCGTGTCCTGCAGCGACTGGCGTGGGCCGGGGTGGAAGATCACCTGGGGGTCGTTGGTGGCGGAGGTTATCTCCGGCTGTTGCAGCCGACCCAGCGTCGCGACGACGAGGTCGCCTGCGGGCAGGGTGCTTCCGGGGATGGCCCAGGGCTCGTCCAGCGAGAAGATCAGCTGCGTGCCCATCGTGCCCTGCACCGACACCCGTTCGGGCAGGTTCAGCCGCACCGCGCGCCCGTCGACCCACTGCCAGGTCTCGGCGCGGAAGGTGTCCAGCGGACGGTTGAACAGCACCGCCTCGACCACGCCGTCCTTGTTGCGATAGACGGCCGGACTGACGCCATAGCCGCCGTCGCCCTGCTCGCCGCGATAGACCTCGGTCGCCTGGGCCAGGGTCCGGCCGCGCGACAGGGATTTGACGATGAAGGGATAGCCGCTCTCGGTCAGGGTGGGCTGCCCGTCCTCCGGCCCGAAATCGGTGGCGATCAGCAGGGTATCGCGATCCAGCCAGCTGAGCCGGTGCTTGCCTTCGGGCAGGACGAAGCCGTCGTCGACGAAGGCCTTGGTCGTCGTGTCGAACTCGCGCACCACGACCGCGTCCTTGCCGCCCTCGGACAGGGAGACCAGGCAGCGGGTCTCGTCCGGGGCCAGGCAGTTCGCGCCCTTCCAGACCCAGTCCCGGCCCTCGGCCCTCGACAGGGCGTCGACGTCGATCAGGGTTTCCCAGACGGGCGCGTCGGTGCGGTAGCTGTCCAGCGACGTACGCCGCCACAGCCCCTTGGGATTGGTCGCGTCCTGCCAGAAATTGCCGATGCCCTCGCCCAGGAAGGACGGGCCGGGAATGCGGGCGGTGGACGACAGGATGTCGAACGCCTCGGCCCGGAAGGTCTCGTAGCGCGGATCGCCCGTCAGGGCCGCCAGCGACCGCTCGTTCTCGGCGCGGACGAAGGCCATGGCCTCGGTCCCCTCGACCTCCTCCAGCGCCAGATGGTCGTCCGCGGCGCGGACGCCCGCGGGCGACAGGTCGGCCGGCAGGTGGGGCGGGGGCGTCTGGGCGAACGCGGGGGCGGCGAAGACCGCAAGCACCGTGGCCGCCATCAGGGATTGGATACGCATGTCGAACTCCGTGGCTTCAAGCCTCCCCCGCCAAGCGGGGGAGGATCCGTCCGTCTACTGCTGTGCCGGCTGATCCATCAGCCGGCGGCTCAGATAGGTGTACTCCAGCGCGATCCGGCGGGCGGTCTCGCGCAGGTTGGCCCCCGCCGCGTGGCCGCCGTCGGTGTTCTCGTAGAACAGGACCGGATAGCCCAGATCTTCCAGACGCGCGGCCGCCTTCCGGGCATGGCCGGGGTGGACCCGGTCGTCCTTGGTCGAGGTGTGGATGAAGACCTCCGGATAGGGCTGGTCCGCCCGCAGGTTCTGGTAGGGCGAATAGGCCTGGATCCAGGCGCGTTCCTCGGGAATGTCCGGGTTGCCGTACTCCGCGATCCAGGAGGCCCCGGCCAGCAGGCGGTGGAAGCGCAGCATGTCGAACAGGGGCACCTGGATGACGGCGGCGTTGATCAGGTCCGGACGCTGGGTCAGCATCGCCCCCATGAACAGCCCGCCCTGCGACCCGCCCATGATGCCGAGGCGGGGCTGGCTGGTGATGTTGCGCGCGATCAGGTCCTGCGCCACGGCCTGGAAGTCCTCGTGGGCGCGCTGGCGGTTTTCCTGCAGGGCCGCATCGTGCCAGTTGGGTCCGAACTCCCCGCCGCCCCGCGTATTGGCGACGACATAGACCCCGCCCCGCTCCAGCCACAGCTTGCCGACCGTGGGGGAATAGCCGGGCAGCAGCGAGCTCTGGAACCCGCCGTAGCCGTACAGAAGGGTCGGGTTCGATCCGTCCAGCGCCAGGTCGGCTTTGTGGACGACGAAATAGGGGATCATCGTGCCGTCGGCCGAGCGGGCCTCGAATTGGTCCACCGTCATGCCGTCGGCGTCGAACTTGGCCGGAAGGGCCTTGACCGGGGCGACGTTGCCCGAGGCCGCATCGGCCAGATACAGGCTCTGCGGCGTCAGATAGCCGGACACGTTGACGAAGACCTTGTCGTCGATCTCCGAGGCCGAGCCCAGTCCGACCGTGGCGTTCTCGGGCAGGTCCAGACGGCGGCGGGCCCAGTCGCCGTCCGGGTTCGGCGTATAGACATAGGCCGCGCCCCGCACGTTCTCGAACAGGCCGACGATCAGGTGGTTGCGCGTGGCGGTCACGGATTCGACCGACTCGCGGGCGCCGGGCCGGATGACCAGCCGCGCCTGGGTGGTCGGGTCGGCCAGCCAGGCCTGCAGCGGCCAGGCGATCACGTCGCCGGTCCGGAACGCCTGGCCGGACGGGGCGGTCCAGTCCTGCTTGATCGTGACGACCAGCTGGCCCTGGACCAGGGCGTTGATGTCGGACTTGGCGGGCAGGGCCAGTTGCGTGGTGGTGCCGTCCGCGTTCAGGCGATGGGTCTCGCCCTCGTAGAAGCTGACGCCGCGGTTGATCAGGACCGCCTGGACCGCCCCGTCCGCATCGCGCAGCGTGTAGCCGCCGACCGAGACGTCCGACGGCTGGCCGGTGAACACGGTCTCGGCCTGGTCCAGGGTCTGGCCCCGGCTCATCCGCTTGACGATCATCGGATAGCCCGAGGTGGTCATGGTGCCCGGTCCGAAATCGCGGGCGACCAGCAGGGTGTCGGCATCGACCCAGGCCACGCCGCCCTTGGACTCGGGGAGCTCGAACCCGCCCTGCACGAAGGCCCGGGCCTCGGAATCGAATTCGCGGATCACGACCGCGTCCTTGCCGCCGTCCGACAGGGAGATCAGGCACAGCCGCTCTTCGGGGGCCAGGCAGGTCGAGCCCTTGTAGACCCAGTTCTTGCCCTCGGCCGCCGCCAGGGCGTCGAGGTCCAGGATCGTCTCCCACGCCGGGGTCTCGGTGCGGTAGCTGTCCAGCGTCGTGCGCCGCCAGATGCCGCGGACGTGCTGGGCGTCCTGCCAGATGTTGTCGATCAGGCCGGCGTGGGTGAAGCCGGGGGCCGGGATGCGGTCCCGCGCCTGGACCAGGGCCAGGGCCTGCTGGTGCAGGCCTTCGTAGCGGGGATCGCCCTCGAGCACGCCCAGCGAGCGGGTGTTGTGCTCGTTGACCCAGGCCATGGCGCGCTCGCCCTCGACCTCTTCCAGCCACAGATATGGGTCGGTCTCGTCCGAGGTGGCGAAGGCCCCTTCGATCAGGGGCGGATTGGGCGTCTGGCCGGGCGTGGTCTGGGCGATGGCGGGGGCTCCAAGGAGGATCGTGGCGAGCAGGGCGGCGAGGCGGGTGCGGCGGAACATGGCGGGTCCTGGGGCGGTGTCGGTGGCACCTTAGGCGGTGAGGCCTGCCCGGCAAGGCGGCGGGGTCCGACCTTACGGATTTGTCATCTGCGTGGTCCCTAGCGACCGTCGTCGGGGATGCAGAGCAGGTTGCCGCAGGCCTTGCAGTGGACCGCATCGGGGTCGTGCAGGAACAGGCCGCACTGGTCGCAGGGATAGCGGACCTTGTGCGGGCGCAGCAGGGTCTGCCCCAGCCGGACGAACAGGGTGACCCCGACCAGCATGATGACGATGGAGACGATCCGCCCCCAGACCCCGGGCAGCAGGATGTCGCCATAGCCGGTCGTGGTCAGGCTGGTGACGGTGAAGTACAGGGCGTCGACCCAGCCGCTGATGCCGTCATAGCGACCCATGAAACTGGTGTAGACAAAGCCGGTGGCCACGAAGACGAAGGTCACCAGGGCCGTCACGGCCTTGGCTGTGTCCTCGACCCGGGTGTCGTCGTAGCGCCGCCCCACGGTGCGCCAGAAGAACTCGGAATTGACCAGGGTCCACAGCCGGATCACCCGCAGGAAGCCGAGGTTGAACAGCCAGGCCGGGAACAGCAGGGTGGCCAGGATGAACAGGTCGACCCAGACGATCGGCCGCTTCAACCAGTCCTTGATGTCGGAATAGGCCAGGGCCCGGGCCAGCAGATCGGCCCCCAGCAGGGCGGCCACGACGTAGTCGATCACATAGAAGACGAGCCGGTCCCCTCTCAGCAGGGGGGCGGCGATGAAGAAGGCGATGATGGCCAGATCGACGACCAGCACCGCCAGGCGGAACCGGACGGCCGTGCGCGAGGTGCCATGATAAAGCGCCCGCAGCCGGGCCCGAATTCTCAACCCGCCGCCGGCAGGCCGCTCCGATGCAGTCATGGGCTTTCTCTAGCCGAGGTCGGGGCCGGGACCAACGCCGTTCGACGGTCCTGCCGGGGCCAGACCGTCGAACGTTGAAGGTCAGTGCTTCTGGATCGCGGCGGCGATCTGGTCGGAGGAATGGCCGGTCAGGTCCTTGGCGATCTCGCCGACCAGTTTCGACGACAGTTCCTTGTGCCAGTGCTTGCGCAGCTCACCTAGGGTCTTGGGCGCGGCGATGACCAGCAGGTTCTCGAACTTGCCCGACAGCGCCCATTTGTTCAGCACCTCGGCCACGCCCATGGCGAAGCCGTCCTCGGCCTGGGTGTCGTTGTCGGGGTTGGCCTCGCTGGAGCTTCGACCCGGCGAGCCGGAGGCGCGATCCTCGATCGACGGGGCCGGCTGGGCGGTCAGGGCGACCTCGTTGTGGCCGGTGTTCTTGAACAGGGCCAGCTTCTCGCCGTCGACCACAGCCACCATCGCGCCATTGGGAAGGTTCATCTTTAAAAGCCTCGTTCGTTGTGGGGGGAGACCCGCTAACGGCCGGGCGGCCGGGGCGTTGCGTGCCGACGGCTTGGGCGCGGACCCTGGGCGTGCCTATATGCCGCCCATGCAGGCCTCCACCCCCTTCGTGAAGATGAACGGCGCGGGCAACGACTTCGTCGTGGTCAACGCGCTGGAGACGCCGTTCACGCCGGACGCCGACCGCGTGCGCGCCCTGGCCGACCGCCGGACGGGCGAGGGCTTTGACCAGCTGATCGCCATCGAGCCCTCGGACCGGGCCGACGCCTTCATGCGGGTGTGGAACGCCGACGGCGGGGTGGTCGAGACCTGCGGCAACGCCCTGCGCTGCGTCGGCTGGATGCTGATGCAGGCCAACGGCACCGACAGCGCCACCATCGACACCCTGGGCGGCCCTGCCATCGCCCGTCGTGCGGGGCCCGAGCGGGTCACCGTCGACATGGGCGCGCCCCGGCTGGACTGGCGCGAGATCCCCCTCGCCGAGGCGATGGACACGCGCGGGATCGAGCTGCAGATCGGCCCGATCGACGATCCCGTCATGCACACGCCCGGCGCGGTCAGCATGGGCAATCCGCACGTCGTCTTCTTCACCGACCGGCTGGACGACGTCTTCGTCACCGGGGCGGGCTCGATGATCGAGCACCACCCGCTGTTTCCCCAGGGGGTCAACGTCGGCTTCGCCCATGTCCTGGCCCCCGACCGGATCCGGCTGCGGGTCTGGGAGCGGGGCGCCGGCCTGACCAGGGCCTGCGGGACGGGCGCCTGCGCGGCCCTGGTGGCCGCCTCGCGCCGGGGCCTGACGGGCCGCAGCGCGACGGTCGTCGTCGACGGGGGCGAATTGGACATCGACTGGGACGAGACGACGGGCCACGTCCTGATGACCGGCCCGGTCGAGATCGAGCGGACCGGCCGCCTGGCCTGAGCCGCGATCAGAAGTCGATCGCCAGGCCCTTCTTTTCCCAGTCGCCGTAACGGGTCGGCTCGGGCCCGCGCGGACCGCCGTGCTCTTCGGGCAAGGCCGCCGCCTCCGCCTCCGCCGCCGCGCGCCGTTCGGCCGCCTCGGCCAGGGCCCGGCGCGCGGCGTCGCTCAGCACGCGCGGCGCAGGTTCGGTTGCCGACGGATCGGCGTCAACGGGGGCGGGGCCACGGTCTGGGTCGGCGTCGGTCATGCGGGCATCCGGTCAGCAGGGTCTTCAGATAGGGCCGAAGGCCGCCGGCGCCAGACGCCTCGCCGCATTCCGGCCCTTGCATCGGTGACGCATCGGCCCTTTAAGCGCCGCCAATCCCCGCCGCGCATCGTTCTCCAAGGATCCCGCCATGGCCAAGGCCTCCGAAAAGCCCGTCAAGAAGGTCGTGCTGGCCTATTCGGGCGGTCTCGACACCTCGATCATCCTGAAGTGGCTCCAGACCGAGTACAACGCCGAGGTCGTCACCTTCACCGCCGATCTCGGTCAGGGCGAGGAGCTCGCCCCCGCCCGGGAGAAGGCGCTGAAGATGGGCATCAAGCCCGAGAACATCTTCATCGACGACCTGCGCGAGGAGTTCGTGCGCGACTTCGTCTTCCCGATGTTCCGCGCCAACGCCCTGTACGAGGGCCAGTATCTGCTCGGCACCTCGATCGCCCGGCCGCTGATCGCCAAGCGCCAGATCGAGATCGCCCGCATGGTCGGGGCCGACGCCGTCTGTCACGGCGCGACCGGCAAGGGCAACGACCAGGTCCGGTTCGAGCTGGGCTACTATGCGCTGGAGCCCGACATCCGGGTCATCGCCCCCTGGCGCGAGTGGGAGTACCGCTCCCGCGAGGCCCTGCTGGACTTCGCCGAGAAGAACCAGATCCCGATCTCCAAGGACAAGCGCGGCGAGGCCCCGTTCAGCGTCGACGCCAACCTTCTGCACTCCTCCTCCGAGGGCAAGGTCCTGGAGGATCCCAACGTCGAGGCCCCCGAATTCGTCCACCAGCGCACGATCGCGCCCGAGGACGCGCCCGATACGCCGCACGTCTTCACCATGACCTTCGAAAAGGGCGACGCGGTCGCCATCGACGGCGAACCCCTGTCGCCGGCCACCCTGCTGACGAAACTGAACCAGCTCGGCCACGACAACGGCGTCGGCCGCCTCGACCTGGTCGAGAACCGCTACGTCGGCATGAAGTCGCGCGGGGTCTATGAGACGCCGGGCGGCACCATCCTGCTGGCCGCCCACCGGGGCATCGAATCCATCACCCTGGATCGCGGTGCCATGCACCTGAAGGACGAACTGGCCGTCAAATACGCCCAGATGATCTACAACGGCTTCTGGTTCGCCCCGGAGCGCGAGATGCTGCAGGCCGCGATCGACCACAGCCAGCAGAAGGTGTCCGGCACGGTCCGCGTCAAGCTGTACAAGGGCAATGTCTCGGTCATCGGTCGCGAGAGCCCGAACAGCCTGTACGATCAGGACCTCGTCACCTTCGAGGAAGGCGTCCAGGCCTATGACCACAACGACGCCGCCGGCTTCATCAAGCTGAACGCCCTTCGCCTGCGCGTGCTCGCCAAACGCGATCGTCGGACCTGAGCTGCAATTTCTGCTTGAGCGCCGCGGGAATCCGGGGGACGCTCCTGAAACCGCTGCATCGAGAGAGACGTCATGATCCGCCCGCTGTTCCTCGTCGCGTCCCTGCTGCTCGCGACCCCGGCCCTCGCCCAGACGGCGCCTGACCAGACCACGCCCGCCCCCTCGACGCCTCCGGCCCCGCCGGCCGAAGACGCCGAGGCGGCCTTCGAGGCCAAGGCCGAGGCCTTCAGCGCGCGCATGGAGGCCATGCAGGGCGAGATGAGCGCGGCGGTCACCGCCGCCGGCACCGACACGGCCAAACGCGACGCCGA
This sequence comes from Brevundimonas subvibrioides ATCC 15264, assembly GCF_000144605.1. Lineage (NCBI taxonomy): Bacteria > Pseudomonadati > Pseudomonadota > Alphaproteobacteria > Caulobacterales > Caulobacteraceae > Brevundimonas > Brevundimonas subvibrioides. Next base: position 457,530 of record NC_014375.1, read on the forward strand.
CCTGGATGCGATCGAGGCCCGCTACAAGCCCGACGTGGACACGTTCGTCGCCGACCTCCAGAGCTTCGTGGCCACCATGGCCCCGACGATGCCGGAGGCCCAGGCCACCGGCATGCGCGCCGGCATCGAGATGGCGATCGTCCAGATCCGCGGTGCGACCGCCCAGATCCGCGCCTCGGTCGTCGAACAGTCCACGGCGTCCCCGGCCGCCTAGAGCGCGACGGGTCGAGGAGGCCCACATCGTGGGTCCGCCGATAGCGTGAATCATGCTCCAACTTCGCCTTACCGCGATTTCACTTGAGCGCGGGGCGGGTCCGGCGGACCTTGAGGTCATCAGATCCCAAGGAGCCGTCATGATCCGCGCCCTGTCCCTGGCCGCCGCCCTCGCCGTCCTGCCGCTGTCCAGCGCCCTTGCCGGCGAAGCGCCGCGCGATCCTGAAAGCGCGTCCGAGGCCGCCATCGAGGCCGCGGCCTCGGCCTTCGAGGCCCGGATGGAGGCCTTCGGCGAACGCGCAGAGGCGATCTCCGCCGATGAGAGCCTGACCGCCATCCAGCGCGAGACGCGGATCGCGGCGATCTGGGCCGAATACGCACCGGAGGTCTCGGCCTTCACCGCCGAGATCACCCGCCACGCCGGCAGCATCGCCCAGGAAGCCCTCGCGGACATCGACGTGGAAGCCCTAGTCGCCGACGCCATGAACGACCCCCAGGTCCAGGGGGCCTTGGCCGCCGCGCCGGTCATGGCGACCAGCGGGGCCTGGGCCGCCAATGACCCGGAGCAGATCGTCACCTATGGCCTGATCGCCCAGTACGCCCTGGATCAGGCCGCCGAAGCGGTGACAGAGGCCGATGCCGAGGTCGTGGTCGCCCCCGAGGACTGAGGCTGCCTGTCCGGTGCGGGGTAGTGAGACGACGCAAGCCCGGCTAGGGTGACCGCATGATCCGGCCCCTGACCCGCCTGTTTGTCGATCATCCCCGCGAGGTCGGCGAGAGCTATCTGCACCACGCGGGCGTCGCCGCGCGCACGGGCCTGCGTCTGGCCCGTCTTTCTGTGGCCGCCTTCATCCATGCCGTGGTGCCGGGCCTGCACAAGAAGACCGTTTCGACCGCCATCAAGTCGATGGCCGACGATCTGGGCTACCGGGCCGAGGTCGCGCGCGAGGCGCGGATGGCCGAGGCCGGCGCCTTCGATCCCGGCCTCTGACGTGACCCCCATGCCCCAGGCCCTCGCGGGCGTGCGCGTGCTCGACCTGTCGCGCGTGCTGGCGGGGCCCTGGGCCACCCAGCTGCTGGCCGATCTGGGGGCCGAGGTCATCAAGATCGAACGGCCCGGCGTCGGCGACGACACCCGCGCCTGGGGCCCGCCCTTCACCACCCGGACCGACGGATCGCGCGGCGACAGCGCCTACTTCATGTGCGCCAACCGGGGCAAGAAGTCGGTCGAACTGGACATGGCCAGCCCGGAAGGGGTCGACACGATCCGGCGTCTGGCCGCGACCTGCGATGTCGTGGTCGAGAACTTCAAGGTCGGCGGACTGGCCAAATACGGCCTGGACTATGCCTCGCTGTCCAGGGACCGGCCCAAAGATCGACCGGCCCTGGTGTATTGCTCGATCACCGGCTTCGGCCAGACGGGCCCGCGCGCGTCGCAGGCGGGCTACGACTATATGATCCAGGCCATGGGCGGCCTGATGAGCGTCACCGGCCAGCCGGATGGATCGCCGGGGGCCGAGCCGATGAAGGTGGGCGTCGCCGTGGTCGATCTGGCCACGGGGCTCTATGCCTCCAACGCCATCCTCGCCGCCCTGCTGCATGCCCGGGCGACCGGACAGGGCCAGCACATCGACATCGCCCTGTTCGACGTCCAGGCCGCGATGCTGGCCAATCAGGCGACCAACTACTTCGTCTCCGGCACCGCCCCGACGCGGATGGGCAATGCCCACCCCAATCTGGTGCCCTACCAGCCCTTCCCGTGCACGGACGGCATGGTGGTGATCGCCGTCGGCAACGACGGTCAGTTCCGCACCCTGTGCGCCGTGCTGGGGGCGGATACCCTGGCCGGGGACGATCGCTACGCCACCAACGCGGGCCGGATCGCGCACCGGGTCGACCTGGTCGCGGCGCTCTCGGCCCTGACGCGCGATCTGACGATGGGTGCCTTGATGGCGAAGCTGGAACCCGCCGGCGTGCCCTGCGGCCCCGTCAACACCCTTGACCAGGTGTTCGACGAGCCCCAGGCGAAACATCGCGGGCTGGAGATCGAGCAGTCGCGCGCCGATCTGTCGGCGCCGGTCCGTACCGTGGCCTCGCCGATCCGGATGTCGGCGACGCCGGTCCGATATGCCGCCGCCCCGCCGGCTCTGGGAGCGGACACGGACGAGGTTCTCGCCTCGATCAGCCGTTGACCCGACCCGCAATCTCCTCGGCGGATAAGGGATCGGGACCGATCGACCAGTCGATCAGGGACAGACCCGGCACACGGCCGAAATGGCGGACATTTCGGGTGACCAGGGTCCAGCTTCGCGCGAGCGCCTGACCTGCGATCAGGGTGTCGATGTCGCCGATGGGCGTGCCGGCGGCTCTAAGTTCAGAGCTCAATCGTCCGGACGAGGCGGCATCGTCCGTTGTGAAATCGATCGTCTCGAAGTCCCGGAGGTAGCGCTCCACAAGCGCCGTGTTCTCGGCCGGCTGTTGGCTGATGGAGGCTCCACGAACGAGTTCGTGCACCACGATGGCGGAGATGAGCAGCGGCACGCCTTCATGCCGCGCCTGGTCGAAGCAGCGGCGATCATACCGGGGTCGTCGACGCAACGCGGCGACGATCTCACTGGTGTCGAGCGCCAGAACTACCAAGGTTTGCCGGGCGTGATCGTCTGAGGCGGCGGATCAGGAAAGGGATCATCCGGATCGATAAGCGCGTCGATCCCGGCCCAGAAAGCGTCCAGTTCTTCTTGCGTCCGGGCTTGTTTCGGCATCGGCGTCAGGATGACCTCGTCGCCTTCCCTGCGTATCCGCACCTCGCCGCCTTCAAAACGAAAGGCCTTGGGAAGTCGCACGGCCTGGCTGCCGCCATGCGCGAACAGGCGGGCGGTTTCGGCGACACCGGGGGGCTTGCGAGAGGGGGCCATGGCGGCGGCTTTCGTATCTACAGATCGTAGATACGTGTTCCGGCCACCATTTTCAACCGAACGCCGGTCCTACAGGTCCAGCAGGGCCCGGGCCGGGTCTTCCAGCAGCTGCTTGATCCGCACCAGGAAGGTCACGGCCTCCTTGCCGTCGACGATCCGGTGGTCGTAGCTGAGCGCCAGATACATCATCGGGCGGATCTCGACCTGGCCGTTCACGGCCATCGGGCGCTGGACGATGTTGTGCATGCCCAGGATGCCCGACTGGGGCGCGTTCAGGATCGGGGTCGACATCAGCGAGCCGTAGGTGCCGCCGTTGGTGATGGTGAAGGTGCCGCCCTGCAGCTGGTCCAGCGTCAGGTCGCCGTCGCGGGCGGCCTTGCCCAGGGCTGCGATGCCCTTTTCGATGCCCGCCAGCGACAGGGTGTCGGCGTCGCGCAGCACCGGCACGACCAGACCCTTCTCGGTGCCGACGGCGACGCCGATGTCATAGTGGTTCTTGTAGATGATGTCGGTGCCGTCGATCTCGGCGTTGACGGCCGGGATCTCCTTCAGCGCCGCGACGACCGCGCGGGTGAAGAAGCTCATGAAGCCCAGCTTGACGCCGTGGGCCTTCTCGAAAGCGTCCTTGTACTGGGTCCGCAGGGCCATGACCGTGGTCATGTCCACCTCGTTGAAGGTGGTCAGCTGGGCGGCCGTGTTCTGCGATTCCTTCAGGCGGCGCGCGATGGTCTGGCGCAGCCGGGTCATCTTGACCCGCTCCTCGCGCGGCTGGTCGGCGCGCGGGGCGGCGGCCGCGACCGGCGCCGGCGCCGGCGCACCGGCCTTGGCCGGCGCGGCCCCGATGGCGGCCAGGGCGTCGCCCTTGGTGATGTTGCCCTTCGGACCCGTCGGCGCGATCGCCGAGGCGTCCAGATTGTTCTCGGTCACGACGCGCTGCACCGACGGCGACAGCGGCTTGTCGGCTTGCGACGCATCGGCGGCCTTGAAGGCGGCCGATCCGCTGTTGGCCGAACCACCCGGGGCAGCGGCGGGGGCCGGTGCGGGCGCAGCGGCGGCGGCCGGGGCCGGGGCGGCCTCGGCGGGCTTGGCGGTGGCGGCGCCTTCGGTCACGGCCCCCAGGACCGCGCCCGGGGTCACCGTGTCACCCTCGGCGAAGTGGATGGCCTCCAGCGTGCCGTCGGACGGCGAGACGACCTCCAGCGAGACCTTGTCGGTCTCCAGCTCGACCAGCATCTCGTCCTTCTTGACGGCGTCGCCGACCTTCTTGGACCATTTGGCGATGGTCGCCTCGGAGACGGATTCACCGAGGGTGGGGGTCAGGATGTCGGCCATGGGGAGGTTTCCGGTCGTTCAGTCAGCGTCAGGGCTTGGCGGTCATATAGGCGATAACGGCGTCGGGTGTGAGACACCCGACGCCGACAATCAGGCGAGGGCCTCGGAGGTGAAGGCCTCGAGTTCCTTCAGGTGGCGGCTCATCAGGCCGGCGGCGGTCGAGGCCGAGGCGGGCCGTCCGACGTAGCGGGCGCGTTTGGACTTCACGTCCAGCTTCTCCAGCGTCAGCTCCAGCCAGGGATCGACGAAGGTCCAGCCGCCCATGTTCTTGGGCTCTTCCTGGCACCAGACCAGTTCGGCGTTGGGGAAGCGGGCCAGTTCGGTCGACAGCGACTTAATCGGCCACGGATAGAACTGCTCCAGCCGCATCAGATAGACGTCGTTGACGCCCTTCTTCTCGCGCGCGTCCAGCAGGTCGTAATAGACCTTGCCCGAGCACAGCACGACGCGGCGGATGTCCTTGTCGCCCTTGATCGTGATGCCGCTGACCTCGGGCCGCGTCTGGGCGTCGTCGTGCAGCACGCGGTGGAAGGACGAGCCCTCCGCCATGTCCTTCAGGGTCGAGACCGCCTTCTTGTGACGCAGCAGGCTCTTGGGCGTCATGATGATCAGCGGCTTCCTGAACGGCCGGTGCATCTGGCGGCGCAGGATGTGGAAATAGTTGGCCGGGGTCGTGCAGTTGGCGACCTGCATATTGTCCTCGGCGCACTGCTGCAGGAACCGCTCCAGCCGGGCCGAGGAATGCTCCGGCCCCTGACCTTCGTAGCCGTGCGGCAGCAGCATCGTCAGGCCGCACATGCGCAGCCATTTGCGTTCACCGGAACTGATGAACTGGTCGATCACGACCTGGGCCCCGTTCACGAAGTCGCCGAACTGGGCCTCCCACATCACCAGGGTGTTGGGATCGCTGAGCGCATAGCCGTATTCGAAGCCCAGCACCGCCTCTTCCGACAGGGCCGAATCGATGACCTCGAAATGCTGGTGGTCGCCGCCCAGGTTGTTCAGAGGCACATAGCGTTCCTCCGTGGTCTGATCGACGATGCCCGAGTGGCGCTGGCTGAAGGTGCCGCGCACCGAATCCTGGCCCGACAGCCGGACCGGGAAGCCCTCGGTCAGCAGCGAGGCGAAGGCGAGGCTCTCGGCCGTAGCCCAGTCGATGTCGGTGCCCTTGTCGATGGTCGCGCGGCGGGCGTCGATGACGCGCTTCAGCGTCTTGTGGATGTCGACCTGGTTCGGGATGGTCGTCAGCCGGTGGCCGAGGTCCTTGAGCTTGGCTTCCGCCACCGCCGTGTCGCCGCGGCGTTCCTCGCCGTCGGGCAGGCCCACGCCCTTCCACTGGCCGTCCAGCCAGTCCGCCTTGTCGGCGACGAAGCTCTTTCCGGCCTCGAACTGTTCGTCCAGATAGGCCTCGAACCGGGCGATCTCGGCGTCCACCTCGGCGGCGCTCAGCACGCCCTCCTCGACCAGCCGCCTGGAATAGATCTCGCGCGTCGAGGGCAGGCTGCGGATCTTCGAATACATCACCGGCTGGGTGAAGGTCGGATCGTCGCCCTCGTTGTGGCCGAAGCGGCGGTAGCAGAACATGTCCACCACCACGTCCTTCTTGAACTTCTGGCGGAACTCGGTCGCGACCTTGGCGGCGAAGACGACCGCTTCCGGATCGTCGCCGTTGACGTGGAAGATCGGGGCCTGGACCATCAGGGCCACGTCCGACGGATAGGGGCTGGACCGGCTGTTGCGCGGGCTGGTGGTGAAGCCGATCTGGTTGTTGATGACGAAATGCATCGTCCCGCCGGTGCGGTAGCCCTTCAGCCCCATCAGGGCGAAGCATTCAGCGACCACGCCCTGGCCGGCGAAGGCGGCGTCGCCGTGGATCAGCAGCGGCATGACCTTGGACCGGTCCAGCGCCCACTGGGCTTCCGGCAGGCCGGCGTTGGCCTCGCGGATGTCGAACGCCTGTTTCGCCCGCGCCTTGCCCAGCACGACCGGGTTGACGATCTCCAGGTGCGACGGGTTGGCGGTCAGCGACAGGTGGACGTGGTTGCCGTCGAACTCGCGGTTCGAGGAGGCCCCCATGTGGTATTTGACGTCGCCCGAGCCCTCGATGTCGCTGGGCACGGTCGAGCCGCCCTGGAACTCGTGGAAGATGGCGCGATAGGGCTTGCCCATCACCGCGGCCAGGGTGTTCAGGCGGCCGCGGTGGGCCATGCCGATGACGATCTCGTCGACGCCCAGGGCCCCGCCGCGCTTGATCATCTGCTCCAGCGCCGGGACCATGGCCTCGCCGCCGTCCAGCCCGAACCGCTTGGTGCCGGGGAAGCGCTTGTGCAGGAACCGCTCGAAGCCCTCGGCCTCGATCAGCTTGTTCAGGATGGCGATCTTGCCTTCCCGGGTGAAGCCGTTCTTCTCGAAGGCGTCGGCGCCCTCGAACCGCTGCTGCAGCCAGGATTTCTCCTCCGGCTCGGCGATATGCATGAACTGGATGCCGATATTGCCGCAATAGGTGCGGTTCAGGATCGCCAGCACCTCGCGGATCGTGCCGGTCTGCAGGCCCAGCACCCCGTCCAGATAGATCGGCCGGTCCATGTCGGCCTCGGTGAAGCCGTAGAACTCGGGGGTCAGCTCGGGATTGTTGGTCCGGGCCTCGATCCCCAGCGGGTCCAGCGTCGCCTGCAGGTGCCCGCGCACGCGATAGCTGCGGATCAGCATCAGCACACGGATGGAATCGTGGGCGGCGGCGCGGACCTCCTCGGCGGAGGCTCCGGTCGCGGCCGGGGCGGCGGGGGCGCCGGCGGCCGGCTTCGCCTTGGGGTCAGCCTTCGGGGCGGGCCAGCGGCCGTCGAACACCCCGGTCTCCTCGGTGGGTTCGGTCGCCTGCGACCGGCCCCAGCTCCCTGCGGCCGAGGACGCCTGCACGGTCGCGGCGGAGTCCCTCAGCTGGTCGAAGAAGCCGCGCCATTCGGCCGAGACGCTGGACGGATCGGCCGCCCATTTGTCGTGCAGTTCCTCGATGAAGGCGGCATTGGAGCCATAGAGGAAACTGGTCTCGGCAAAGACCTGGTTCAGCCGACCGGCATCGTCCGCCATAGTATTCGTCGTCCCGACTTCGGCCCCGGGTTGATCAGCGGTCACATCCGCGTGAGGCCAGCGCGGTTGATATAGGCGCTGTTTCCTTATGGGTCATGACCGAAGGAGGGCGAAAAGGCACTTTTTATCCTCCCCCGGAGCGCAGCGAACGGGGGAGGGGGACCGCGAAGCGGTGGAGGGGGCGAAAGCATGCACCGTGTCGGGGGTCGCCCCCTCCACCCCCGCGCCAGAGCGCGGCGGTCCTGAGGACGGCTCGTATACGAGCCGCCCGCAGCCCCCGCTGCGCGGGGGCGGATTAGCCCTTCAGCACTTCCACCAGCGTCTTGCCGAGGCGCGCGGGCGAGGGCGACATGGTGATGCCGGCGGCTTCCATCGCCGCGATCTTGCTCTCCGCATCGCCCTTGCCGCCGCTGACGACGGCCCCGGCGTGGCCCATGGTGCGACCCTTGGGCGCGGTCCGACCGGCGATGAAGCCGGCCATCGGCTTCTTGCGGCCCTTCTTGGCCTCGTCGATCAGGAACTGGGCGGCTTCTTCTTCCGCCCCGCCGCCGATCTCGCCGATCATGATGATCGAGGTGGTCTCGGGGTCGGCCAGGAACATTTCCAGCACGTCGATGAACTCGGTGCCCTTGACCGGGTCGCCGCCGATGCCGACGGCCGTGGTCTGGCCCAGGCCCTCGTTGGTCGTCTGGAACACGGCCTCATAGGTCAGGGTGCCCGAACGCGACACGACGCCGACCGAGCCCTTCTTGAAGATGGAACCCGGCATGATGCCGATCTTGCATTCGTCCGGGGTCAGGACGCCGGGGCAGTTGGGGCCCAGCAGGCGCGACTTCGAGCCTTCCAGGTGCCGCTTGACCTTGACCATGTCCAGCACCGGGATGCCCTCGGTGATGCAGGTGATGAAGGGGATCTCGGCGTCGATCGCCTCGATGATGGCGGCCGCGGCCCCGGCCGGCGGGACGTAGATGACCGAGGCGTCGGCCCCGGTGGCCTCTTTCGCTTCGGCGACCGAGGCGTAGATCGGCAGGCTTTCGCCATGCGATCCGGTCCAGTTCGTGCCGCCCTTGGTCGGGTGCACGCCCGCGACCATCTGGGTGCCGTGATAGGCCAGGGCCTGTTCGGTGTGGAACCCGCCGGTCTTGCCGGTCAGGCCCTGGACGATGATTTTCGTGTTCTTGTCGACGAGGATGGACATGGGTCTATCGATCTCTGGATGTGTCTGTCAGCAGGGCGGTGGCGGAGAGGCGTGAACCTCAGCCGACCGCCGCGACGATCTTCTGGGCGGCGTCGTCGAGGTCGTCGGCGGCCGTGATGGCCAGGCCCGACTCGTTCAGGATCTTCTTGCCCAGTTCGGCATTGGTGCCTTCCAGACGGACGACCAGCGGCACCTTCAGGCCCACTTCCTTCACGGCCGCGACCACGCCCTCGGCGATCACGTCGCACTTCATGATGCCGCCGAAGATGTTGACCAGGATGCCCTGGACGTTCGGGTCGGCGGTGATGATCTTGAAGGCCGCCGCGACCTTGTCCTTGCCGGCGCCGCCGCCGACGTCGCAGAAGTTGGCGGGTTCCTTGCCGTACAGCTTGATGATGTCCATCGTCGCCATGGCCAGGCCGGCGCCGTTGACCATGCAGCCGATGTTGCCGTCCAGCGAGACATAGGCGAGGTCCCATTTGGACGCCTCGATCTCCTTGGCGTCTTCCTCGGTCTCGTCGCGCAGGGTCTTGATGTCCTCGTGGCGGAACAGGGCGTTGCCGTCGAAGCTGACCTTGGCGTCCAGCACCCGCAGGTGGCCGTCCTTCATGACGATGAGGGGGTTCACCTCCAGCATGTCCATGTCGGTCTCGACAAAGGCCTTGTACAGGATGGGGAACAGCGACTTGCCGTCCTCGGCGGCCGCGCCGGTCAGGCCATAGGCGGCGTTGATGGCGGCCACGTCGGCCTCGGTCACGCCCGTCTCGGGGTCGATGACGATGGTCTGGATCTTGTCGGGCGTGTCGTGGGCGACGGCCTCGATGTCCATGCCGCCCTCGGTCGAGACGACATAGGCGATGCGGCCGTGGGCACGGTCGACCAGCAGCGAGCAGTACAGCTCGCGCTCGATGTCGGCGCCGTCCTCGATGTACAGGCGGTTGACCTGCTTGCCCGCGTCACCGGTCTGGGCGGTGACCAGGGTGTTGCCCAGCATCTCTTTCGCATGGGCCACGGCTTCCTCGACCGAGAAGGCCAGGCGCACGCCGCCCTTGGCGTCGGGGCCCAGTTCCTTGAACTTGCCCTTGCCGCGTCCGCCGGCGTGGATCTGCGACTTCACGACATAGAGCGGGCCGGGCAGGGACTTGGCAGCGGCCTCGACCTGATCGACCGAGGTCACGGCGACGCCGGCGGCGACCGGTGCGCCAAAGCCCTTCAGGACCTGTTTGGCCTGGTATTCGTGGATGTTCATGGAAAGACCGCCGCGATCGCTGGGAGAAGTTGGTCGCGCTTATAGGCGTGGCCCCTTCGCAGGTGCAACCGTCTGCGGGCCGCGCGGTCGTTCAGGCCCGCCGCGGCCGCACCGGAATCACGGTGGCCGCGGGATCCAGCCTGTGTCGCTCGATCAGGTCGCCCAGGTTGCGCGCGGCCCGCGTCAGGGCGTCGGCCTCGGCGGCCCGTCCCTCGGCCAGCAGCCAGGCCGCGCGCTGGGAGGCGCGCAACAGGGCCTCGCGGGACGAGACATGGTAGGTCGGCGCGTCGATGGGATCGATCGGCGGGATCGCGGCGGTCGCCACCGGATCGTCCCGGATCGCGGTCTCCAGCCGGGTCCACCCCTCGGCCCCGCGCGTCGGCGAAGGTTGGCCAGGCCGACGTCGAACCGGCGACAGACCGACGGCGCGGGCTCGCCTGCCAGATAGGCGGCTTTCACCTTGGCCCAGATTTCGGGGCCGCGATACCGGCGGGGTGTCGGGGTGTGCATCGGGACAGTGTGGACTGTCCCTGCGTCAGAATCGGTCGGAACGCCCCAGCCCGGGCCGGCCAGCGGTCGTCGAAGTCTTCGGTGTCGCCCGTGTCCGTCGCCGGATTGTCCCCGAAATCGCCCCGGCCTGTCTCCGAAGTCTCCCCGACATGTCTCTCATGTCGTCCGCTCGACTGGAGGAATTCCCGCTTCCGGGCACCTCGCAGTCGAGCAAGTCGACGCCTCAGTCGACCCAGTCGCGCCTCAGGCTGCGCGCCGCGATGAACAGCAGGATCGCCGCCAGGGCATAGAACCACTGCCCGACGTACAGCGAGTACCGCAGGGCCTCCTCGGCGAACCGGGGCGTCAGATAGTCCGACACCGCGCCCAGCAGATAGATCCCCAGTCCGATGCCGACCAGGTTGTTGATCAGCAGGAAGCTGGCCGAGGCGGTCGAGCGCATGTGCGCGGGCACCAGGTGCTGGACCGCCGTCGTGATCGGTCCCAGCCAGGCCAGCGCCAGGGCCTGGGGCACCAGGAACAGGGCGAAAGCCGTCCACTTGTCCGGGGTGTTCATGGCGATGAAGAACAGCGGCACGGCGATGATGAAGCCGACGGCCGGGACCAGCGGATAGGTCGCCTTCTTGACGCCCTTGCCCAGTTTGTCGGCCAGCCAGCCGCCCAGCCAGATGCCGGCCGTGCCGCCGATGAACGAGATGCCGGCCATGTACCAGGCGCGCTCGGCCCCCTCCATGCCCAGCGAGCGCTGGAAGAAGCTGGGCAGCCAGAAGGCCGCGCCATAGCCGTAGACCGAGGAACAGGCGGCCCCGAACGACAGGAACCAGAAACTGGGCTTCTTCAGCAGGATGGCCCAGACCTCGCCGAACGAGGCGGCCTTGACCGGCACCAGGGGCGTGACGATCCCGGACGCATCGGCGCCCGGGGCGGCCCGGTCGTATCGGCCCCGCACGGGGTCCTTGACCGTCAGTTTCAGCAGCGGCGCCAGAAGCACCCCGGCCAGGCCGATGACGATGAAGGCCGCGCGCCAGTCGATCGCCGCCGCCAGCAGGCCGCCGAAAAGATAGCCGAGCGCCGTGCCGATCGAGACGCCGAACGAATAGACCGCCAGCGCCCGTGCCCGCTGCATCTTGGGGAAATAGTCCGCGACCAGCGAATAGGACGGGGCCACGCCGCCCGCCTCGCCGACGCCGACGCCCATGCGCGCCCCGAACAGGAAGGTGAAGCCGGTCGCCAGGCCGCACAGGGCCGTGAAGCCGGACCAGACCGCCAGGGCCGTGGCGATGATCGAGGTGCGGCTGACCCGGTCGGCCAGCCAGGCGATCGGCAGGGCCAGGGTCGAATAGACGACGGCGAAGGCCGGCCCGCCCAGCAGGCCCAGCTGGCTGTCGGTGAAATTCATCTCGGCCTGGATGTAGGGGGCCAGGATGGCCAGCACCTGCCGGTCGATGAAGTTGAAGGTGTAGACCACCATCAGGAGCCCGAGGACGTAATAGCGGTAGGCCGGCCGCTCCAGCGGGGTCGGCGCGGCCGTGGCGTCGTTCAGCGTCATCCGGGTTTCCTCGTGGACTCTCGTTCCTTGCCGCCGACCGTAGCGGGCCGGATCAAGGCTGCAAAAGAAAAAGGGCGACGGCCCGATCGAACCGCCGCCCCAGTTTCATCCGTCTCGTCCGGGCACGAAGACTGCGTCCCGGGGAGCCATGGCGCGCCTAGTAGCGAACCGTCGCCTTGACCATCACGGTCTGGGGCGCGCCGTAGTAGGCGGTGCGGATGCCGCCGACCGAGGAGAACTCCTGGGCGTCGGTCTTGTAGACCTCGTCCGACAGGTTCTGGCCGTAGACGCCGACCGAATACCGGTCGGTCGGGTCGTTCCAGACGATGCGCGCGTCGTACAGCAGGTAGCCGTCCTGGAACACGCCGGGCAGCTGCACGTCCGAGTTGACCGGCGTGTTGTCGACCGCCAGCGCCATCGAGGAGCGATAGCGAACCGCGCCGCCGAAGGTGAAGTTCGAGCCGCCGTCCAGGTCCAGGACGTACTGCATGCCGTAGCGGACCGTCCATTTCGGCGAGAAGGCCGGGGTCTGGAAGGCGCGGCTGCCGTTGAACGCCGTGAAGCGGGCGTCGCGGAAGGTGTCGTATTCCGCGTTCAGCAGGCCGATCTGGGCGTCCATGGTGAAGGCGGGATAGGGCTGGGCGATCATTTCCAGCTCGGCCCCGTTGATCTTCAGCTCGCCGGCGTTGATCACCGACAGGACGGCGACCGGCAGGTTGGTGATCGGGTCGGTCTCCAGCCCCGACACGCGGGCCTGGAAGTCCTGGTAGTTGGTCTGGAACACGGTGCCGTTCAGCCGCAGGCGACCGTCCATCGACGTGGTCTTGACGCCGATCTCATAGGTGTCGGCGGTTTCCGGCGCATATTCGGTCGCCTCGGCCGCCGAGTTCGCACGGCCGTTGTAGCCGCCCGACTTGAAGCCCTGGGCGAAGCGGGCATAGGCCAGCACGTCCGGCGTGATCTGGTAGTCGGCCGACAGCATGACCGAGGTGTCGTCGTACTCGGCGACCGGCGGACGGAACGGGAAGGTCGCGTTGAAGGCCGGCAGGGCGCTGAAGAAGGTCGAGGTGGTGCGGACGTAGTCCTTTTCCTCTTCCGTGTAGCGGACGCCGCCCGACAGCCGCAGCTGGTCGGTGACCGAATAGGTCAGGTTGGCGTAGACCGCCTTGGAGGTGGTCTCCAGCGTGTCGTCGACCGTGCGCAGGAAGCCGGAGTTCAGGAACAGGGCGCCCAGCAGGTCGTCGGCATAGGCCTCCTGATGCGAATCCACGTTTTCCTTCAGGTAGTACAGGCCGCCGACCGCGCTGATCGGGCCGGAGGTGTAGTTCAGCTGGAACTCCTGGCTGACCTGGTCCTGATCGACGGCGACCAGGGCCGAGGTGACCTCGCGCGCCGTGGCGTCGAAGTCGATGTAGTCGTCCGTGTTCAGCTTGCGATAGGCCGTGATCGACCGGAGGGTGAGGCTGTCGCTGATGTCCCAGGCGATGTTGGCCGAGATGCCGCGCGATTCCAGACGGGTGGAGTTCGGCAGGCCGGGATCGACCACGGTCTGGAAGTTGTACTCCGGCAGGGGCGACGGCACGGCGACGATCGTCTGGCCGCTCGAGCCGACCAGGCTGTTTGTGGCCTGGCCGACCGTCAGGCCGGCGTCGTCGTTCGAATAGTCGGCGATGATGTCGATGCGCAGGTTGTCGGCCGGGTCCCAGGCCAGGGTGCCGCGCACCGCGGTGGAGTCCTTGTCGTTGTACTCCGCGCCCGTCACCGGGTTGGTGACGTAGCCGTCGCGGGTCGAGCGCAGGGCCGACAGGCCGAAGGCCAGCTGGTCGGTGATCGGGCCGGACACGGCGCCCTGGACGTCGATCATGTTGTAGTCGCCGTACGCGACCGAACCGCGCCCGCGCCACTCCTGGCCCGGACGACGCGACACCAGCTTCAGCGCTCCGCCGATGGTGTTCTTGCCGTAAAGGGTCCCCTGCGGCCCGCGCAGCACCTCGACGCGCTCCACGTCCAGCAGATCGAACTGCGTCCCCCGGATCCGGCTGTAGTAGACGTCGTCGACATAGACCCCCACCGCCGGATCAAACGTCTGCAACGCATCCGGCTGACCCACGCCGCGAATGTAGATGTTGGTCGCGTTGGACGACCCACGGCCCTGGACGATGTTCAGGTTCGGCACCGCACCCTGGAGGTCCAGCACCTGCTGCGCTCCGCGGCGTTCCAGCGACTCACCCGAAAAGGCCGACACGGCCAGCGGCACCGTCTGGACCGATTCCTCGGAGCGGCGGGCGGTGACGACGATGTCCTCGACGGTCGTCTGTTCGTCCGACTGGGCGTCCTGCGCCATCGTCATCGACGACGCCGCGCTCCATGCCGCGCCAGCCAGCAGCACACTCTTCATGAATCTGTTCATGCGAAACCCCATCCTTTGTTCGTTTCCAGCCGTTGGACGCTTTTATTCAGCGTTCGATGATTTTCGCGAAACTGACGGCCTTTGGTCCCGGTGTCAAACAGCAGCGCTTCCGGAACGGAAAGTCGACGGCGGCTGTGGCGCCGTTGCACCGACGTCGTGCCCGTGCCTAGCTTGATGCGATGACAAAGTTCGATGTCCCGCCCCTCACGCCCGCCGTTCCGGCCAGGCGAGGCCGACCCCCCAAGGTCAAGGCCCAGTCCGTGGGCGGCGACACCCGCGAGTCCATCCTCGACGCGGCCGAGGACCTGTTCTCCAAGCACGGATTCTATGGGGTCACGATCCGCGAGGTGGCGCGCGAGGCCGGGGTCGATACGGCTCTGGTTCACTACTATTTCGGGGCCAAGCGGGGGCTGTTCGACGCGGTCTTCCTGCGCCGGGCCGAGGTCTGGAACGACGAGCGGGTGGCGGCGATCAACCGTTATGCCCTGGCGAATGCCGGGTCGATGACGCTGGAAGGTCTGCTGCGCGCGTTCCTGGATCCGCCGTTCCAGTGGTCGCTGAAGGGTGGGCCGGGGTGGAAGCACTATGCCGCCCTGGTGGCGCAGACCAACGCCAATCCGACTTTCGGGGGGGAAACCATGGCCCGTTATTTCGACCCGGCCATCCGCCGGCTGATCGAACTGATCCGGACCCTGCTGCCGGAGGCGCGTGAGGTCGATCTCTACTGGGCCTGGCACAATCTTTCGGGGGCCCTGACCCTGACGCTGGGCGAGACGGGACGCCTGGACCGGCTGTCGGACGGGCTGTGCCGATCCGGCGATCTGGAGACGGCCTGCGACTACATGGTCCGCTTCGCCGCCGCCGGATTCCGCGCGGTCTGCGAGAAAGCCTAGGGCGCTACGGCTCGCGGCTTAAGCGATCCCGTTGTCATCCCAGGAAGACACGCCACATCAATCGGCCGGGAAAGAATGTGAACATGCCCGCGATCAGCAGGGCTCCGACGAACAGCCCTGTCATCCGGCTCCGGTGTGCAGCGACGTTATGGGTCCGGGCGGCGTAGAGGGCCATCGGCAGGATGATGAGGGTCCAGCCGGTCAACAGGTGGATCCACGAGAATGACCCGGGATTGATGCTCCGGATGAAGAGCGAACTGAGGGCAACGGTCGCCATGGCGGCGGCCCAGGTCCAGCCGAGGGTCCGGTGGAGGGTGTTGCCCTTGACCCCCGCCAGCAGGACGACACCGATCCCCAAAGCCAGCGTGGCCGCGCCGATGTGGACCTGCAGCACCGGGGCCTGCTCCGCCAGAAGGGCCCAGTCGGGCGCATGCAGGCGCACGGGCAGCCCCCAGCCCGGCGCAAGCACCAACAAAAGCCACGCCAGAACGGCCGCCGCGATCAGGGGCGGGCCGAAGGTCAGGGTCTGGCGAAGCGGGCCCTGCGTCGGGATCAGGTGAGTCATGGGGTCGGTCCTTGCGAAGTCCGGGGACCGTTCCCCGTCCCGCGGCCTCCGGCCAGCGTCCTTGCGCCGTCGACCACCCGCCGTTCGCGAACGGGCACGCCCTAACGCAGGGTGAAGGCTCCTCTGGCCCCACGGGTCGGGACATCGATCGCGGCGGCGTCGAAGGGCGGCGGTCCGAACCGGCCGCGCGCGTCGTTGGAGAAGCCATAGGCCTCCTTCGGCACGCCGATCGGCCACAGGGTCAGGTCGCCGTTGCCGTCCGTGTCATGAAACGCCGCGACCGCATACCGGCCGGGTGCCAGCCCCGGGATCACGACCGAGGTCACCGGTCCGTTGCGCGGTACGGTCCGGGTCGCGACCGGTCCCTCGCCGCTCCGGAAGGACGCGGCATCGCGATAGACGGCCACCGCGATCGACCCGCCGCTGCCCCGGGACGCGATGTCCAGCGTCAGGTCCGATGCCACGGCCGGGCTCGCCAGGACCGTGACGATCGCCGCGATTGCCAACTTCATCGAAACGCCTTTTGGTGATCTGCGCCCGCCCCGACCCCTGATGCCATCCGCCGGAGCCGTCCGTCCAGCCATGACCGTCACGCCTGCCCCGACCGCAGCCCGCCCTGTCCGTCCGATGAATGTCGGTCTGGCGCGGGGACTGGGCGTCGCCGCTGCCGCCGGCGTGGTGCTGGCGCTGACCGGCGCGTTCGGCACCGTCGGGGTACCGCTCTGGCTGAGGCTGGCCTACTGGGTCCCGGTGATGCTGGCCGGGGCGTCCTGGGGACACGTGTGCTCGCGCATCGTCGATCGCTGGATCGACATGGACGAGCGACCCTGGCTGACGGTCCTGGCCCTGACGGCCACCATCACCGGGCCGGTCTCCCTGCTGGTGTGGCTTGCCACCGGACTGGTGTTCGAGGGTCAGGTCTATCCGCTGTCGTCCCTGCCCCTGATGATCGGTCCGGTGCTGACGATCACGGCCGTCATGAGCGCCATCAACGTCTTCCTCGGCAAGGCCCAGCCGGTCCAGACCCATGCCGCCCCGACCGGCACGGCTCCCGCCCGGTTCCCCGACCGCCTGCCGATGAAGCTGAGAGGAGCCACGATCCGCGCGGTCCAGGCCGAGGACCACTATCTGCGTATCCACACCGATCGCGGGTCCGACCTGATCCTGATGCGACTGTCCGACGCTCTGGACGAACTGGAAGGTCTGGAAGGCTCCCAGACCCACCGCAGCTGGTGGGTGGCCCGCGACGCCGTGCGCGACATTTCCCGGGGGGACGGCCGCGCGACCCTGACCCTGGACGGGGGCCTGACCGCGCCGGTCAGCCGCCGCTATGCCCGGGCTCTCCGAGAGGCCGGCTGGTACTGAGTCCGGGGGCGATCGGGGTCCGTCACCCGCGCCAGGCCCCATGGAATCCGGCAGGCAGGGCCACATCGGCGCGCCAGGTGGCGACCGGACCGTCCTCGACGCGCGCGACGTCGAACACATGCAGCTCCGTCACCCCTTCGGCCAGATTGATCGACGGCGCGACCAGCCAGGCGTCGCGCTCGGCGGTCGTGCCCGGTTTGGGCACGAAGACGGCTTCCTCCATGATCTGGGTGTCGTCGAAGGCGAAGGCGTGATTGCGCCCGGTCCTCCAGTCCTGGATCGCCAGTCCGTTGGGCAGGGGCCGTCCGCCGCGCTCGCCGGCCACATGGACGGTCAGGTCGCGGGCCAGGCCGGCCCGGCGGGGATCGCCCTTCGGGAACTCGGCGGTCACGCCGGACGAGGCCATCCCAGCCCGGCCGTCGGGATGCAGGGTCACCAGTTTCAGGACGCTCGGCTGGCCGGGCACCGTGCCACGCCCGGCGACCAGGACCCGCGCCCCCTCGATGGCGAAGGTGTTGTCGATATTGGCCGCGACGTCGAACCGGATCGTGCCGTCCGCCTCCTCCCAGCCATCGCCCAGATGGAAGAACGAGAAGGTCTCCAGTTCGTACAGCCGCGTGCGGGTCAGGTCGGCCTTGTCGACCACCAGGACCTGGGTACCCAGCTCCGGCTTCCAGGCGAACTGGGTCAGGAACGGCATGGCCCGGTGGTCGAACACCCAAGGCTGCAGCACGAAGATCAGCGATCGCTCGGTGGCCGTGAAGTCATGCAGGTAGCTGGCGCGGGGCAGGGTGACGACCTGGGCGTCGATCAGGCTGCCGTCGCGGTTCAGATGCCAGACGATGGCCTGTTCGCCATTGGTGCCGACGTTCCAGATGGTGCCGTCCGGCGCGAAGCGCGGGTGGGCCTGGAACGGCATGCTCTTCAGGTCGGGTCGCAGGGTGACGAAGTCCTCGGTGGCCAGGGTCGCGGCGTCCATCGCCAGGGGCGCGCCGCCCTCCCACAGGGCCCAGACCTTGTCGCCGGTGACCATGACGGCGGTGTTGGCGGCGTTCGCGTCGTCGTTCGACCCGATCCGCGCCCGGGCGTCGCCGGGCGTTCCGAACCCCGGCGTGACGACGGCGTCCAGCTCCGTTTCGGTCCGGCGTTTGGGCGTGTCCGCGAAACGGGCCGCCAGGGTGACGCCGCCGTCCACCAGACTGAAGGACCGCATCAGCCCGTCGCCATCGAACCAGTGAGTGGCCGATCCGCCGGGCCGGCGGAACTTTCCGGGACCGTTGCGGAACAGCGTCCCCTCCAGTCCCGCCGGTGCCCGGCCGTGGACCAGCCGCATGGCGCGGGGGGCGACGTCGCCCTCCAGGTCGGCGGTGGCGAGGGCCCAGGGGGCGGCGGCGTCCTGGGCGATCGCGGCCCGCACCATTTCGGGCGTGGCGACGGCAGCGGACAGGGCGGCGGCACCCATCAGGAAGTGGCGGCGGGACGGGGTCATGGCGGATCTCATGTCAGGGATTTCGGAGTGTGCAGCCACGGTGAGCCGCCGCAGGATGAGCGGCGGCTCGCGGCAGGCTCAACGGATGCTGATGGTCTGTGCGGTGGCTCCCGAGACCGCGAAATGCGCACGATCCCAGCCGGCCGGCCCCATGTTGCCGACGGCATTGTTGGAGAAGGCGAAGGGCTCGGTCGGCATGCCGAACGGATTAGTGTCCATCCGGCCATTGCCGTTCACGTCGTGAAAGGCCTTCACGCCATAGTCGCCGTCGGGCAGGCCGTCGAACGTGACCGTGCGCTCGCCGGCGGCGACGTCGATGCGGGCGGCCCGGACCGGCTGGCCTCCGCCATAGGTTGTCTGGTCGTAGAGGGCGACCATCACGGCGCCGGTGTCCGCGCGGGTCTCGAAGGTCAGGCTGACGGAAGCGTCGGCACCGGGCTCGGCCGCGAAGGCGGGGGCGGCGGACATGATGACGGCGGCGATCAGGGAAGCGGTGCGGAACATGGCTGGCATCCTCGGGCTTGAAGGTCCGACCACCGGGCCTTCGATGACCCGACCGTGAGCCGGCGGATCGACGGTCGCCAGCCGGTTTGCGGCGATGCCCGCCCGGTCTTCGCGAATGGCGGCGCACGTCCATCGGCGATGCGTGAATGGCCACCACGGAGACCTTTCCACGCCAACGACCACTTTCCGCAGGGATGTTTGAGGCGCATCATCGGGGTGTTGCATCCCGGAGACCGTCCCATGACCAAGTCCGCCCCCAAGATTCTGCTCGCCCTGTCCCTCGCCCTTGCCGCTTCGGCCTGTGCGAGCGCGGGCAGCCGACCCAACAGCTACGCCGCCGAGCTGGCCGAACTGGAGGCAAGCTGCACGGCGCGCGGTGGCATCCTGACGCCCGCCGAGGTCGGCCGTCAGGTGGGTCGCCCGCAGACGGAATATGCCTGCAGGATCAATGACGGCGGCACACGCCTGCGCAACTGAGCGCACGATTCAACCCCTGTTTGACCGCGCCGACGCAGCGGTTCAGAAGGCCCGGACACAGCGGGGACCTGCGTGACCGGACCGATCGACAGCGTGGCCATCGTCGGCGGAGGCTTTTCCGGGGCCATGCTGGCGGCGCGGCTGGCCGAGCGTGGTGCCCCCTCGATCCTGATCAACAGGACCGCCGATTTCGGGCTGGGCGTCGCCTATTCCACGCCCTTTGACGGTCACCTCCTGAACGTCCGCTCGGCGCGTATGAGCGCCCTGGCCGAGGATCCTGGCCATTTCGTGCGCTGGTTGCAGGATCACCATCCATCGCTGGCGGACCCGGACGGGTTCGCGCCCCGTCGGCTGTTCGGCCTCTATGTCCAGTCGCGCCTCGCCGAGGTGGAGGCCCGTCATCCCGGCCGGATCCAGAGACGGATCGCCGAGGTCGCGGCCATCGTGCCCGAGGGCGTTCGACTGGACGACGGTGCGGTGATCGCCGCCGATGCCGTCGTCCTGACCACCGGCAATCCGGCTCCGCGCACGGCGGGCCCGGCCGGTTCCTCGAACGCCGTCGTTCCCGATCCCTGGGCACCCGGTGCGCTGGGAAGGATCGCCGCGGACGACGACATCCTCCTGATTGGCACGGGTCTGACCATGGTCGATGTGCTGCTGAGCCTGAACGCCGGCGGATGGAGAGGGCGGGCCACGGCGCTGTCGCGTCGCGGACTCCTGCCCCGGGGCCATCGCCTGAAACCGGACAGCCCGACATCCCCGACGGAGGCCTTGCTGTCCGGACGCCTGTCGACGCGGCTTTCAGAGGCCCGACGTCTGTCCGATCTGGGCGGCTGGCGCGAGGTGATGGAAGGCCTGAGGCCGATCACGGCCCGCCTGTGGGGCGAGGCGGACCTGGCCACGCGCAGCCGGGTGGTCCGGCATCTGCGACCCTGGTGGGATGTCCACCGTCATCGCGTGGCCCCGGCCGTCGCGGCCGTCATCGAAGGTCTGTGCGCTGAGGGACGTCTGGATGTCGTGGCCGGACGCGTGCGAACGGTCACCTCCGACGAGGGCGCGGTGCGTCTGGACTGGACCCCGCGACACGGCCCGGCCCGGCCGGCGCTCGGCGCACGGTGGCTGATCGACTGCTCCGGCCCCGGTCACGCTCCGGACGCCGATCCCCTGACGGCCCCGCTGATCGCCTCGGGGCGCGCGCGACTGGATCCGCTGGGACTGGGGCTGGAGCTCGATCCGGGTGGACGCGTGCTGAACGCCGCCGGCGACCCCGATTCCCGGCTGTTCGTCCTCGGCCCGCCCGCGCGTGCGGCCTTCTGGGAGACGATCGCGGTGCCCGATATCCGCAAGCGAATCGAGGACGTCGTCACGGCCCTGACCGCTCAGGCATAGGCCCCGTTGCGCAGGTTGATGCCGTATTCGACGCTGGCCTTGAGCGCCGACAGCATCTGGGTCCAGCCCATGCAGTTGCCGTAGGAGGCCTTGAGTCCGGTCGGCGTCTCGCGCCATCCCTCCTCTGCGATCCGCACCAGGGTTCGGCCGCCGTCGTCGAGCGGCGAGAAGGTCATGGTCACCGTGGTCATGTATTTCGCGCCGATCACGGGGTCGCCGTCCTTGGGGACGCCTTCGTTGGCCTCCCATCGTAGGACGATCCGCTCGTCCTGGATGACCTCGACCACCTCGACCGGGAAGGCACCGGGAAAGTCCGCGAAATCCCACTGCACGGTTGCGCCCGTCTCGAGCCGTCCCGCCGCCCCGCCGGTGGTGAAATACTGGGACAGTTTCGCGGGATCGGCCACAGCCTCGAACACCTCGCGCACGGGCCGGCCAACCCGGGTGCTCACCTCGAATTTCAGCTCCATCGTCCCTCTCCACGGTTGATGGGACGCCTTATATGTTATAGAAACATAACATGTCAAACGACGACGATCTCGACAACGTTTTCAAGGCCCTGGCCAATCCGGTTCGGCGACGCCTGCTGGATGCGATGAAGGACGGGCCGCGCACGACCGGGCAGCTGTGCGAGGCCGAGTCCTCGCTGGATCGGTGCACGGTCATGCAGCACCTGAAGGCGTTGGAAACGGCTGACCTGATCATCGTACGGCGCGAAGGCCGTGAACGCTGGAATCACCTCAACGCGATGCCGATCAAGGCCGTTCACGACCGCTGGATCGCGCCCTATGCGCGCGGAGCCGTGGCCATGCTGGCGGACCTGAAAGAGCGGGTGGAGGGCTAGCCCGCCGCCTTCACCGCAGCCGACACATCCGCCACGACCCGTTTGACCAGGGCCCCGTCGTCGCCCTCGGCCATCACCCGGATCAGCTTTTCGGTGCCGGACGGCCGGACCAGCAGCCGGCCCGAACCGTTCAGCGCGGCCTCGCCCTCGGCGATCGCCGCCTTGACCGCGGCGTCCTCGAGCGGCTTTCCGCCCGTGAAGCGGACGTTCTGCAGCAACTGCGGCACCGGCGCGAACTGGCGGGCCAGCTCGCTCATCGGCTTGCCGCTCTCGACCATCACGGCCAGCACCTGAAGCGCCGCCATCAGGCCATCCCCGGTGGTGGCGTGGTCGTGCAGGATCAGGTGGCCGGACTGTTCGCCGCCCAGGTTGAAGCCGCCCGAACGCATCCGCTCCATGACGTAGCGATCGCCGACCTTGGTCCGCTCCAGCGTCAGGCCGTCGGCCTTCAGGGCGCGCTCCAGGCCCAGGTTGGACATGACGGTCGCCACCACGCCTCCGCCCTTCAGCACGCCGCGCCGGGCCCAGTCGCGGCCGATCAGCGCCATGATCTGGTCGCCGTCGACGACCTTGCCGTTCTCGTCGCAGACGATCAGCCGGTCGGCGTCTCCGTCCAGGGCGATGCCGATGTCGGCCCGGTACTGCTTGACCGCCGCCGCCAGGGTTTCCGGATGGGTCGAGCCGCATTCGGCATTGATGTTGGTCCCGTTCGGCGACACGCCAACGGCGCAGACCTCGGCCCCCAGCTCGAACAGGGTGGTCGGCGCGACGCGGTACCCGGCCCCGTTGGCGCAATCCACGGCGATGCGCAGGCCCGACAGCGACAGGTGGCGCGGAAAGGCCGCCTTGGCGATCTCGATGTAGCGGGGCGGGGCGTCGTCGATGCGTTTGACGCGCCCGAGCCGGTTGGACGGGGCCAGGCCTTCGTCGAGTCCGGCATCCATCAGCGCCTCGATCTTCAGCTCGATCTCGTCCGACAACTTGTAGCCGTCCGGTCCGAACAGCTTGATGCCGTTGTCGGCATAGTCGTTGTGCGAGGCCGAGATCATCACGCCCAGGTCCGCCCGCATGGACCGGGTCATCATGGCCACACCCGGCGTCGGGATCGGGCCGAAGGTGCGCACATCCATCCCGACCGAGGCGAACCCGGCGACCAGGGCGGGCTCGATCATATAGCCGCTGAGGCGGGTGTCCTTGCCGATCACCACCAGGTGGCGGCGGTCGTCGCCCGACATGAACAGCTTGCCCGCCGCCAGTCCGACCCGCAGGGCGATCTCGGCCGTCATGGGCGACGCGTTCGCCTTGCCGCGAATGCCGTCGGTCCCGAAATATTTGCGCTCGCCCATCGTCAGCTCCCGGCCGAAATCATCCGAAACGCCTTTTTAGGTGATGACGTCCTAAGCCCGTCCTAGAGCAGGATATCGACGCCGTCATCCTTGGGCGGGGCGGACCACGGAGACCCCCTATGTGCGGCATCATCGGCGTGACCGGTACCGGCCCTGCCGTTCCCCGGCTGATCGACAGCCTGAAGCGGCTGGAATATCGCGGCTACGATTCCGCCGGCGTGGCGGCCATGGTCGACGGCCGGATCGAGCGCCGCCGCGCCAAGGGCAAGATCCGCGAACTGGAGGCCGTGCTCGTGGCCGAGCCGCTGGCTGCCACCATCGGCATCGGCCACACCCGCTGGGCCACCCACGGCGCGCCGACGACCCCCAATGCCCACCCGCACAAGGCCGGCCGTGTCGCCCTGGTCCATAACGGAATCATCGAGAATTTCGCCGAGCTGAAGGCCGAACTGCAGGCCGAGGGGCGGGCCTTCGAGAGCCAGACCGATACCGAGGTCGTCGCCCATCTGCTGGATCACGAACTGGGGACCGGCAAATCGCCGCTGGACGCCTTCAAGGCGACGCTGGACCGGCTGACCGGGGCCTATGCCCTGGCCGTGCTGATCGAGGGCGAGGACGAGCTGATCCTGGGCGCCCGCAAGGGCAGTCCCCTCGTGGTCGGCTGGGGCGAGGGCGAGATGTATCTGGGCTCCGACGCCCTGGCCGTCGGACCGTTCACTCAGAAGATCAGCTACCTGGAAGAGGGCGATTTCGTCGCCGTCACGCGGTCAGGCGCGACCATGTTCGATGCGTCTGGCGCGCCCGTGGACCGGCCGGTGGTCCAGGTGTCCGCCTCCTCGGCCATGGTCGAGAAGGGCGCCTATCGCCACTTCATGGAAAAGGAGATCCATGAACAGCCCGACAGCGTGCAGCATACCCTGTCACACTATCTCGATCTGGTGACCGGCCGGGCCAAGGTCCAGACGCTGGAGGCCGGCGCGATCGACTTCGCCCGGATCGACCGCATCCAGATCGTCGCCTGCGGCACGGCCTTCTATGCCGGACAGATCGGCCGCTATGCCTTCGAGAGGATCGCTGGCCTGCCCTGTGACGTCGAGATCGCGTCCGAGTTCCGCTACCGCTCCCCGGCCGTGACGCCGGGCACCCTCGCGGTCGCCGTCAGCCAGTCGGGCGAGACCGCCGACACCCTCGCCAGCCTGACCTGGTGCAAGGGCCAGGGGCTGAAGACCGCCGCCGTGGTCAATGTCCATTCGTCTTCCATGGCGCGCGAGGCCGATGTGCTGTGGCCGACCCATGCGGGTCCCGAGATCGGTGTCGCCTCGACCAAGGCCTTCACGGCCCAGGTCGCGGCCTTGCTGGCGCTCGCCGTTGCCGCCGGGGTCGCCCGGGGCCGGATCGACGGACAGTCGGAGGGCGAGCTGGTCAAGGCGCTGTTCGAGGCCCCGCGCCTGATCGCCGAGGCGCTTCAGATGGATGCCGACATCCGCGCCGTGGCACATGACCTGTCAAAGGCGACCGATGTCCTCTTCCTCGGCCGGGGCGCGATGTTCCCGCTGGCCATGGAGGGGGCGCTGAAGCTGAAGGAGATCAGCTATATCCATGCCGAGGGCTATGCCGCGGGGGAGCTGAAGCACGGCCCCATCGCCCTGATCGACGAGGAAACGCCGACGATCGCCCTGGCTCCGCTGGACGATGTGTTCGAAAAGACCGCGTCGAACCTGCAGGAGGTCGCAGCACGCGGTGGCCCCGTGATCATGATCGCCCCGCGCACCGCGCCCGATCCACACGGCGCGGGCATCCGCCGCATCCATGCCCCGGACTGCCACCCGCTGATCGCCCCGCTGGTCTATGCGGTCCCGGTCCAGCTGCTGGCCTACTACACCGCCGTCCAGAAGGGCACGGATGTCGACCAGCCCCGCAACCTCGCCAAGTCGGTGACGGTCGAATAGCGATTTTTCGCAAGGCGGGGTTCGCGATGGCTGCGCGTGCGTTAGGCTGATCCTGCCGTCAGGGGAGCCCGTCATGACCACATCGCCGTCTCGCGTCCGCAAGGCCGTCCTGCCCGTCGCCGGGCTGGGCACCCGGGTCCTGCCCGCCGCCAAGACCACGCCCAAGAACATGCTGAACGTGTTCGACCGGCCGATCCTGTCGCACATCGTCGAGGAGGCGCGCGCCTCGGGCATCGAACACATCATCTTCGTCGTCGGACGCGGCCAGGGCTCGATCGAGGACTATTTCGACCACGCCTACGAGATGGAGGCGATCCTCAAGGCCAAGGGCAAGGACGACATCCTGGCCCAGGTGGTGGCCGACCTGCCGAAGCCCGGCGAGATGAGCTACGTGCGCCAGATGGCTCCGCTGGGTCTGGGTCACGCCGTCTTCTGCGCCCGCGACCTGATCGGCGACGAGCCTTTCGCGGTCATGCTGCCCGACATGCTGATGATGGCCGACACCCCCGCGCTGAAGCAGGCCATCGACGCCCATGAAAAGACCGGCGGCAATGTCGTCGTGGTCGAACAGGCCCCGGAAGGCGAGACCCACAAATACGGCATCGTCGCGCTCGACGGTCAGGACGGTCGGCTGAATCGCATGACCGGCATGGTGGAGAAGCCGCCCCTCGGGACCGAGCCGTCCAACCTGTTCATCTCGGGCCGCTACGTCCTGACGCCCGACATCTTCCCGTTGCTGGCCGACCAGCAGACGGGGGCGGGCGGCGAGATCCAGCTGACCGACGCCATGGCGCGGCTGATGAAGGTCAAGGATTTCCACGCCCTGGAGTACGAGGGCGCGACCTACGACTGCGGCGATCCGGTCGGCCTGCTGCGGGCCAATGTCGCCTATGCGCTGGAGCACGCATCACTGAGCGAGGCGGCGCGGGCGGCGGTGACGGGCCTCCTCTAGGCACCGCGCGTTACGGTCACGCTTTGCCAGTTCCTGCGCATCGGCTACGCATATCCCAACGAACACAAAGGGAAGCGAGCGGATGAAGGTTCTGGTTCTGGGCGGAGATGGATTCTGCGGCTGGCCGACGGCGCTGCATCTGTCAGCACGGGGCTGGGACGTCACCATCGTCGACAACCTGAGCCGCCGCGATATCGACGTGGAACTGGGCGTCCAGTCCCTGACGCCGATCGGCACGATCGAGGACCGGATCGCGGCCTGGAAAGAGGTGTCCGGCCGCGACATCGGCTTCGTCAACCTCACCGTCGGCAAGGATTTCGACGGTCTCGTCGCCCTGGTCCGCGCCGAGAAACCCGACAGCGTGGTCCATTTCGCCGAGCAGCGCGCGGCCCCCTATTCGATGAAGTCGGCGCGGCACAAGCTCTACACCGTCGACAACAACATCAACGCGACCAACCACCTGCTGGCCGCGATCGTCGAGAGCGGTCTGGACGTCCACCTGGCGCACCTGGGGACCATGGGGGTCTACGGCTACACCACCGCCGGGCTGCGCATTCCCGAGGGCTATCTGACCGTCACCGTCCAGACGGATTTCGGTCCGACCGAGCAGGAGATCCTGTTCCCGCCCAATCCGGGCAGCATCTATCACATGACCAAGACCCAGGACGCCCTGCTGTTCCAGTTCTACGCGAAGAACGACGGGGTCCGGATCACGGACCTGCACCAGGGCATCGTCTGGGGAGCCCAGACCGAGGAGACGCGGCTGGACGAGCGGCTGATCAACCGCTTCGACTATGACGGCGACTACGGCACCGTCCTGAACCGGTTCCTGATGCAGGGCGCGCTGGGCTATCCGCTCACGGTGCACGGCACGGGCGGCCAGACGCGGGCCTTCATCCACATCCAGGACACGGTGCGCTGCGTCGAGCTGGCGCTGAAGAACCCGCCCAAGAGGGGCGAACGGGTCAAGATCCTGAACCAGATGACCGAGAGCCGCCGCGTGCGCGACCTGGCGGCCCTGGTGGCGGACATGACCGGGGCCGAGATCCACAACGTCGCCAATCCGAGGCAGGAGGCCGACGAGAACGAGCTGGTGGTCGCCAACGACCAGTTCCGCGACCTGGGTCTGAAGCCGATCACCCTGGCCGAGGGGCTGATGGGCGACGTCACCGACATCGCGCGCCGCTACGCCGACCGGGCCGACTGTTCCAAGATTCCGTGCGTATCGGCCTGGAACGGGGCGCGGGCTGAGGCTCTGAAAGCCGCGCCGGCCGATCCCTGCGTCGCGAGCCAGGCCGCGTTCCAGACCGACTCCGTCCGGACCAAGGTCGTCGGCTGACCCTCTCCATGGCGTCCCCATCCCTGCTGATCTTCGGGGCCGGCTATCTGGGCATCTCCGCTGCGCGCGAGGCCCAGCGGCGCGGTATGACGGCCGCCGCGACGTCACGCGACCCGGCGCGCCGGGCGTCGCTGGAGGCCGAGGGCATCGCGCCCGTCGATCCGCTGGACGACGCAGCGATGCAGGCCGCGGTCGTGAACGCGTCGGCGATCCTTATTACCGCGCCGCCGGACGCGCGCGGCTGTCCCGGTCTGCGGGCGCTGTCGCCAGCCCTGAGCGCCAGCGGCGCCTATCCCGACTGGATCGGCTATGTCTCCTCCACCGCCGTCTATGGCGACCGCGCCGGCGGCTGGGTGTTCGAGGATGACGCCCTGAACGCCGCCAGCCTGGAAGGGGCCCGTCGCGTCCGGGCCGAGGCCGACTGGCTGGACGCCGGGCGCGGCATGGGGCTGACCGTGCAGATCTTCCGTCTGCCGGGTATCTACGGCCCCGGCCGTTCGGTCGTGGACCGGCTGCGCGACGGCTCGGCCCGCATCGTCAGAAAGCCCGGCCAGATCTTCAACCGCGTCCATGTCGAGGACGCCGTGGGCGGGATGTTCGCCTCCATCGCCCGCCCGCGCCCGGGAGGTACCTACAATCTGTGCGACGACGAGCCGTCGTCCGCCGACGTGGTCATGAGCTGGGCCGCCGATCGCATGGGCCTGCCCAGCCCGCCAGAGGTCGAGTGGACCGATCCCTCGGTCTCCGACGCCATGCGCAGGTTCTACCTCGACAGCAAACGCATCTCGAACGCACGGGCCAAGGCCGAGCTGGGCTGGCAGCCGATGTACCCGACGTGGCGCGAGGGGCTGGAGGCGCAGCTGACCGTCTAGAAGGGCAGCAGGTTCCGCTGGCGGCTGTAGGCCATGGTGCCGACGTTGGCCCCCAGCCGCAGGCCGACGCCGGTGCGGACCGGGGCCAGGACGATACCGTCGGCGCGCTGGTAATTCACCCCCACGCCCCCGACCAGATAGGCCGAGCCCTCGACCCCCGGATAGCGGCGGTAGATCGCGTCGGGCGCATAGAGGCCATAGACCAGGGTGAACACGCGGCTGGCATTGCCGCCGACGTCCCAGCCGACCGAGATTCCCTGCCAGAACACTTCCTGCGAAGCCGACAGGTCCTTCATGTGCAGGGCCCCGCGGCCATAACGCAGACCGACGACGGCGGCCCCGGCCCCTTCCTCGCCCGCGATATAGGCGGTGGGGCGGTCGCCCTGGTCGGCGAAGATCTTCTCGATGGCCGCGCCCATGGCCTCGGCCGCGATGCCCAGCTCGCGCGAGCCGGCGGCGACCAGTTCGTCGGAGGTGTAGGCGGGGGCCGTGGTGTCCGAGGCGATCGGATACTGGGGCTCGTTCGGCTGCTGCTGCGGGGCGGTGGCGCAGGCGCCGAGAGCGGTCATGGCCGTCGCGGCGAAGCCGGTCTGGATCAGGTGGCGGCGGTGCATGGTGGTGTCCCCGAAAGCTGGTCGTCCGCGACGCGGGCGAGGCCGCAGGGTCGCTGGGTTTTGCGGCAGACTTGCGGCCTCAAGGTTAACCAGACCTTACCTCAGTGCTTGTCGGTTTTCGCCGTCAGCCAGTCCATCAGGGCCAGCAGCACGCCCGAGACCACGAAGGTCAGGTGGATGATGACGCCCCACATCATGGCCGCCTCGTCCAGCGGGTAGCCGGGCTTGCCGATGTTCATGAACACCTTGAGCAGCTGGATGCCCGAGATCGCCACGATGGAGGCGATCAGCTTCATCTTCAGGCCCGAGAAATCGACCGTGCCCATCCACGGCGGCCGGTCCGTCTCGCCGTCCAGATCCAGTTTGGAGACGAAGTTCTCGTAGCCCGAGAACATCACGATCAGCAGCAGATTTCCGGCCAGCGACAGGTCGACCAGGGTCAGGACGGCCAGGATCGCGTCGTTCGAATCCATCCGCTCGCCGATCACGAAGGCCTGCGGCACATAGTAGAACAACTCGGCCACGAAGACGGCGAGCAGCATGGCGAGCGCGAGCGCCAGTCCGACGTAGAAGGGGGCCATCAGCCAGCGCGACTGGAACAGAA
This sequence comes from Brevundimonas subvibrioides ATCC 15264, assembly GCF_000144605.1. NCBI lineage: Bacteria > Pseudomonadati > Pseudomonadota > Alphaproteobacteria > Caulobacterales > Caulobacteraceae > Brevundimonas > Brevundimonas subvibrioides. The sequence continues at coordinate 487,195 of NC_014375.1, forward strand.
GGCGCTCGAACGCCGTCTCGATGCGTGGCTTCAGCCCCATGCCCTACCCCCTCAGACGCGCCCCGGTCTTTTCGGCCGCCGTGACGATGCGGGTCGAGAGTGCCTCGATATCCGCGTCGGTCAAGGTGGCTTCGCGCGGCTGGACGACGACCTCGAGGGCCACCGACTTCGACCCGTCGTCCACGCCGGGTCCACGATAGACGTCGAACACGCGCACATCCGTGATCAGGGCCTTGTCCGCGCCCTGCACCGCCCGCACCAGATCGCCGGCCGCCCGGTCCTCGGCCACGACGAAGGCGAAGTCGCGGGTCAGGGGCATCAGATTGGGCAGGTCGGCGTTGCCGCGCGCCTTGGTCGGTTTCGATTTCGGCTCGGGCACCGCGTCCAGAATGATCTCGAACGCCAGCAGGGGGCCGTCAGCGTCGAGACCCTTGAGCACGCGCGGATGCAACGCGCCGAACTCGGCGATCACGGTCTTGGGGCCCAGCTGCAGACGGGCGGACCGGCCCGGATGCCACCAGTCGCGGTTGGAGCCCTGGGCCAGCTGCAGCGATCCGACCGGCGCGCCGATGGCCTCCAGCACGCTCATCAGGTCGCCCTTCAGGCCGAACAGGGCATCCTCGCCCGAACCGGCCCAGTGGCGCGCGGCGCGGGCGGAGACCAGACCTGAGATCACAGTCCGTTGATCGGTCGGCCGGTCGCCGAGATAGATGGGGCCGATCTCGAACAGGGCGACGTCGGCATGGCCCCGCGCGGCATTGCGCGCCGCCGCCTGGATCAGGTTCGGCAGGACCGAGGGTCGCATGCAGTCCAGGTCGGAGGCGATGGGGTTGTCGACGATCAGGCGCTCGTCACCCCCGCCGAAGAGCGTCGCGATGTCCCGGCGCGTGAACGACCAGGTCACGGCTTCCGAATAGCCCAGCGCCGCCAGCGCACGGCGCGCGATCCGCACGCGGGTCTGGCGCGGGTTGAGCACGCCCTTCGACGGCGCGCCCTGATCGGGCAGGGGGGTGGCGGGCAGGTGCTGGAAGCCGTGGATGCGGGTGACCTCCTCGACCAGGTCGGCCTTGCCGCCCACGTCGCGACGCCACGACGGAGGCGTCACGATCCAGGGGCCGGCCGCGCCGGCGGGGGCCGCCTGCACCAGGAAGCCCAGCTGGCTGAGGATGGTGCCGATCCGGTCCTCGGACAGGTCCATGCCCGACAGCTGCTTCACATAGGCGGGGTCGAAGGCGAAGGGGGCCGGGCTGGCCGGGGGTTCGCCGACGAAGACGATCTCGGACGGTTCGCCGCCGCACAGGTCCAGGATCAGCCGCGTCGCCAGTTCCAGCCCCGGCGTGACCGAGACCGGATCGACGCCGCGGGCGAACCGATACTGGGCGTCGGAGTTGATCGTCAGGCTGCGGCCGGTCTGGGCCGTGACCAAGGGATCGAACCAGGCGCTCTCCAGGAAGACGTCCGTGGTCTCGTCAGAACAGCCGGTCGATTCCCCGCCCATGACCCCGCCCAGGCCGATGGGGCGTTCGCCCATGGCGTCGGCGATCACGCACATGGTCGGATCGACGCCATAGGTCTTGCCGTCCAGGGCGATCAGCTGCTCGGGCGTCCCGGCCGCAATGTGTTCGCTGCCGGCGGACACCTGGCCGGCGCGCACGACGATCTCAGTCCCGACCAGCTTGCCCACGTCATAGACGTGCAGCGGCCGGGCGCGGTCGTAGGCAATCAGATTGGTGACATCGACCAGCCGGTTGATCGACCGCAGCCCGATGGCCTGCAGCCGCGTCTGAAGCCAGGCGGGAGAGGGCCCGTTCGACACGCCGCGGATCACGCGACCGGCGAACACGGGGCACATCTCCGGCGCATCCAGCCGCACCGAGATCGGGCAGGGATAGGCCCCACGCACCACCGCGATGTCGAAATGCTTCAGCGTGCCCACGCCCGCCGCCGCCAGATCGCGGGCTATGCCCGCGACGCCCAGCCAGTCGGGCCGGTTCGGCGTGACCTCGAAGTCGATGACCGGCTCGGCCCCGAACAGTTTCGCCACCGGCGTGCCGACCGGGATCTCGGGCGGCAGCTCCTGGATGCCGTCGCTCTCGTCGGCCAGCTGCAGCTCGGAGGCCGAGCACAGCATGCCGTTCGAGACCACGCCGCGCACCGGCTTCTCGACCAGGGTGACGCCCAGGCCGGGGACCCAGGCTCCGATCGGCGCATAGATGGTGGTCAGGCCCGCCCGCGCGTTCGGCGCGCCGCAGACGATTTCCTTCATGCCGTCGATGGTCTCGACCTGGCAGACCTGAAGCCGGTCTGCGTTCGGGTGACGCTCCGCCGAGACGATCTTCGCCACGGTGAACGGCGCGAGCGCGACGGTGGGGTCGGCGACATGTTCGACCTCCAGGCCGGCCATGGTCATGGCCTCGGCCACCCCGGCGGCGGAGGCGGTCGTCTCGAGGTGGTCTTTCAGCCAGGAGAGCGTGAACTTCACGAGAGGGTGCCGAACCGGGGCTTGGTCCCGATCGCCTTCATGCTGTCCATGAACGTCGTGGGTCCGGTGAAGCCGACCTCCGAGAATTCGCAGCCTTCGAATTTGCAGTTCAGCAGGGCCACGGCCCCCGTCGCACGGTCGCCCAGGGGCTGGAACAGCAGATTGTTGATGTCTCCGCGCGGGTCTCCGAAATTGCAGTCGTCGAAGCTGGTGCCGCGCGTGGGCAGCAACAGGGCCGGTCCATTGATGCGGCAACCCCGGAAGACGCGATCCTGAATCGCCGGGATGCCCTTGGCCATGCTGGCGGCCAGGATCTGGTGCACGAACAGATCGACGTCCTCGAACACGGCGGCGTCGAAATCGGTGGGGGCCTTGTAGGCGCGGGTGATCGGCAGTCTGGAGGTCATGTCAGCTCAGTCCGCTGGAAGGGTTGGGGGCCGCGAAGGCCGAGAAGCCGTAGTGGGCCAGCCAGCGGACGTCGGCCTCGAACATGGGGCGCAGATCCGGCACGCCGTATTTCAGCATGGCCATCCGGTCCACGCCCATGCCGAAGGCGAAGCCCTGCCATTGGTCCGGGTCGATGCCGCAGCTTTTCAGGACATTGGGATGCACCATGCCGCAGCCGAGGATCTCGAGCCAGTCGGTGCCTTCGTTCAGCACCAGCTTGCCGCCCGAACGGTCGCAGCGGATGTCCATCTCGGCCGACGGCTCGGTGAAGGGGAAATGGTGCGGCCGGAACCGCGCGTCGACGCCGTCCAGCTCGAAGAAGCGCGCGACGAAAGTCTCCAGGGTCGTCTTCAGGTGACCCATGTGGATGTCCCGGCCGATCACCAGACCCTCGATCTGGTGGAACATGGGCGTGTGGGTCGCGTCGGAATCCTTCCGGAAGGTCCGTCCAGGCGCGACGATGCGGATCGGCGGCTCCTGGCTCATCATCGTGCGCACCTGGACCGGGCTGGTGTGGGTGCGCAGGACCTTGCGCTCGCCCGTCTCGGGGTCGGGCCTCAGGAAGAAGGTGTCGTGGGTCTCGCGGGCCGGATGCTTGGGCGGGAAGTTCAGGGCCGTGAAGTTGTGAAAGTCGTCCTCGATGTCCGGCCCTTCGGCGACCGCGAACCCCATCTCCGCGAACAGGGCGATCATCTCGTCCATCACCTGCATGGTGGGGTGGACACCTCCCTTGCGACGCGGACGGGCCGGCAGGCTCAGGTCGATCCGCTCGGCCTGCAGGCGCGCATCCAACTCGGCGGCCTCCAGCCCGGCCTTTTTCTCGGCTATCGCCGAGGTCACGCGGTCGCGCAGGCCGTTGATGACGGGCCCCTGCTCGCGGCGTTCGTCCGGGCTCATGGCCCCCATGCCCTTGAGGAGGCCCGAGATCGCGCCGGTCTTGCCCAGCGCCGCGACGCGCACGGCCTCGACCTCCGCCACGGTGGTGGCAGCGCCGATGGCGTTGATCAGGTCGAGTTCGAGAGCAGCGAGGTCGGTCATGGCCGGTCCGTCTAGCGGTTGAGCGCCACAGGGGAAAGTGGCCGGGCTCTCCGTCGGTCGTCACGCAACGAAAAAGGGCCGGCGCGATGCACCGGCCCTTCCGAATCTGTCGCCAGATAATCCGTTAGGACTATTCGGCGGCCTTCAGTTGACCTGCCGATTCCTTACCGGTGCGGCGATCTTTTTCGACTTCGTACGAGACCTTCTGGCCTTCGTTCAGGCCGTTCATGCCAGCGCCTTCAACGGCGGAAACGTGAACGAACACGTCCTTGCCGCCGTCCGAGGGCTCGATGAAGCCGTAGCCTTTAGTGGAGTTGTACCATTTGACAGTGCCGGTAGCCATTTTAAGGACCTCCGTTAGCAGTTTGCATCAGGCAAGAGCGCCTGAAGCCTGTCGGGTCTGAATGGGATCGGCCAGAAACTCGGTGCGTTCGCAAAGAGAGAGGGGCGTTACGCAGAGAGATCGACGGCCCTCATATGGACCGAAACGCCCCTGTGTACAACCTGAGTCTCGACGATGCCCGATTCAGGCGGGGATCGGACCGTCTTCTTCAGCGTCGTCGAGGTCCTGATCAGCAGCCCCCACCGGGGCCTCCTCGCCTTCGGGCGCGACATAGTGCGCCACGCACAGCTTGCGCAGCGCCGACGTCAGGGATCCGCCGTACAGCCGGTCCTGGACCCGCTCGTGGCCTTCCTGCTGCAGGCGGGTCTTGATGTCGCCCACGGTGCGGCACTCGCCGCTGCGGGCCAGTTCGTAGGCGCGTTCGAGGGTCGTCGGTCGAAAGTTGTTGCTCATCGACCCTAGATAGGGACGTCCGGGCCGATAAGCGAGGGAGGTTCAGGCGGGGGGCGTCTTGGGACCGCGGCCCATCATGCGCCCCACCATTGCCGCCTGTCGCCGGGTGAAGGCCACGACCTCGCGACTGGCCTGCGGCGAACCGACGGTGTCGGCCATCATGGCCCCGCGCGCGCCGATGTCGGCCCCGCGCAGCACGGTGGTGTCCATGGCCGTCTGATGCTCGATCTCGGCGTTCAGCTTGGCACCCATCAGGACGACCTGCACCGACAGCCAGACCCACAGCAGGAAACCCATGGCCGTCGCCAGCGGCCCGTAGGAGTCCATCCGCACGAAGGTCGTCAGGTACCAGCTGAAGGCGAACGAGATGAAGACGCTGACGCTGGCCGCGAACAGCGCGCCGGGCACCAGCCAGCGGATGCGCGCCCGGGTGCGGCTGGGTCCGAACCGGTACATGGTGACCAGCGTCAGAACATAGATAGCGAATAGCATGGGCCAGCGCAGGGGGGCCAGTCGCTCCCAGTCGTCGGCCAGGCCGAACAGCCCCAGAAAGATCGGCACGCCGACGACCAGGGCGGCGCTCAGCAGGACCGCGGCCAGTCCCGACAGGGTGAAGGCGAAACACAGCAGGTTGTACTGCACGAAATCGCGTTTCTCGACCTCGTGGTAGGCGACGTTGATGCCGTGGAACAGCGTCTTGACCCCGTTGTTCGCGGTCCACAGCGACAGGGCCAGGGTCCAGATCAGTGTGAAGGTCAGCGATCCGGTCGAGCCGGCCGCCAGCCGGGTCAGTTCCTGGGCCAGGAAGCCCGCCACGTTCGCCGGCAGGAAGGAGTACAGGAACTGGATGCGGGCCGAGGCGTCGGCCGGATCCGCGAACAGCCCATAGACGGTTACGAAGGCGGCCAGCGTCGGGAACAGCGACAGCAGCATCAGGAAGGTGACGCCGCCCGCGACGAACCCGACCTGGTCGTTGAAATAGCCGTTGACCACGCGCCAGACGATGTCGATCCAGCCCTTGGCCGGAATGTGGGCGGGTCTCTGCGCGAGACGCCCGCGCCGGGGGGCCATCAGGTCCAGCGCCTCCGGGGTCGGAGGCTTGACCGGCGTCGGGGCGGGCCGCTCGCGCCGCAGTTCGAGTCCGTACCGGTGTCCCTGGCTGTAGATCAGATGCGCGGCACCCGCTCCGGCGGCGAGGCCACCGGCGACGGCGCCCACGATTTTCCAGACGGACGAGAGAGGACGGGATTTGGAGGAGGTCATTGGGGCGGAGAACGGCTCAGACTCCGGAGACGTTCCGGCCCGACCACCTTGCCTGAAATCCCCGGCTGGGGCACTCACCGGGCGTGCCAGACGCAAATCCCGCAACGATCGCCGCCCTGTATCGGCATCCGGTCAAGGGCTTCACGCCCGAGCCGCTGGACGAGGCCTTGCTGGGCGCGGGGGAGGCCTTTCCCGGAGACCGCCTGCGCGCCATCGAGATCGGCCCGTCCGGTTTCGATCCGGCCGCTCCCGCCCACATCTCGAAAATGCGGTTCACCGTTCTGGCACGCTTGCCGCAGATGGCACGGGTCCGCACGCAGTGGGATGAGCCGACCGATACGCTGACCGTTTCGGCTCCGGGCGCAGCCGACCTGGTCGTGCGGCTGGGGCTGGCCGTGGATGATCGCCGCCTGGAAGCCTGGCTGACCGATGTCCTGGGCGAGGAGGCGACGGCCCCTCTGCGCCTGCTCGACGGGCAAGGCCACCGGTTCATGGATGACCCGTCCGGGGCCGTCTCGGTACTGAACCTGGCCAGCGTGCGCGACCTTTCGCAGCGCCTGGAGGTCGAGGTCGATCCCCTGCGGTTCCGGGCCAATGTCTGGGTCGAGGGTTGGCCCGCCTGGATCGAGAACGACTGGACCGGCCGCGATCTGAGACTGGGAGGCGCGAGGCTGAAGGTGGTCAAGCCGATCGTCCGCTGCGTCGCGACCCATGCGAACCCCGTGACCGGAACCCGCGACATCGATGTGGTTTCCGCTCTCCATGACCTTTATGGCCACCGCTGGTGCGGCCTCTATCTTTCGGTCGAGGCCGGCGGCGCCGTGCGCCCCGGCGACCGCGCGGAGCTGATCTGAATGACCGATACCCCGACCCTCGTCTCTGCCTGGAAGGCCGCGCAAGGCGAACTGAAAGCCGCGCGCATCGACAGCCCGGCCATCGATGCCCGTCTGTTGCTGGAAGCGGCCTCGGGCGCGTCGCGCCTGGACATCCTGACCGATCCACACCGCCCGTTGACGCCCGATCAGCAGGCCGCCCTGGCCGGCTATCTGGAGCGCCGCCTGAGGCGCGAGCCGGTCTCGCGCATCCTGGGCCGCAAGGGGTTCTGGAAGATCATGCTGAACGTCACGCCCGACGTCCTCAGCCCACGCCCGGATACGGAAACCATTCTCGACGTCGCCATGCTGGCCTTCGAGCCGGCGCAGGCCTTCAATGTGATCGACCTGGGGACCGGTTCGGGGGCGATCCTGCTGGCGGTCCTGTCCGAACGGCCCGGGTCCCACGGCGTCGGCACCGACATCTCGTCCGAGGCGCTCGCTGTCGCCCGGGAAAACGCGGCCAATCTGGGTCTGGACGGCCGCGCCACCTTCCTGCGCACCGAATGGGCGGCCGGATTCGGCGATGCCAGTTTCGATCTGGTCGTGTCCAACCCGCCCTATATTCCGTCCGGCGACATTCCTGGTCTGGATCCGGAAGTCCGCGATCACGATCCGGTCCTGGCGCTCGATGGCGGGCCCGACGGTCTGCAGGCCTATCGTGACCTCGCCCCCGAGATCGCCCGCATCCTGAAGCCCGGGGGGGTTTTCGCCGTCGAGATCGGCTGGGACCAGGGGCCGCAGGTCAAGGCCCTGTTCGAGGCCGCCGGCCTGACGGACGTCAAGGTCGTCAAGGATCTGGGCGATCGCCACCGGGTGGTCACCAACGGTCCGGACCCCAGGACAACGCCGATCCGCGCATCGTAAGCCCGCCACACAAAACCCCTTTCAAACGGGCCCGACCCGCGCTAAGCCTTCAGTGTCTCCCTCCCAACCGCATCTCACTGGACCGCCTTTCGAGGTTCCGTGACGCTCGGCCGGGACGTGCGTGAAGGTCGGGTGTTGAAAACAACCCCCTGCGGACCACGACGGGCGACAGAAGTCCTTCCGATCACATCGCTGCAGGGATTGGCCCCCAGCGAACCCGGAACCACGAAAACCGGCCTGTCACCCTCGCAACTGTCGCGCAGGGCCACGCCGAACCAGCACGGTAAGCCTCGATGCGAGATTTCAAGGGCATGAAGCGCCAGCGTGGCCGCAACCGGAAACCCGGCGGCGGTAGCGGCGGCAATGCCAATGCGGCCAATCCGAACCGGTCCTGGGACTCGCAGGGTCCCGAAAACATCAAGGTTCGGGGCAATGCCCAGACCGTCTACGAGCGCTACCAGCAGCTGGCGCGCGACGCGGGATCCTCGGGTGACCGGGTCCTGGCCGAGAACTATCTGCAGCACGCCGAGCATTATTTCCGCGTCCTGCGCGCCCTGCAGCCCCAGCGGCCCGTATCGGAGATCGCTGCGCGCGAGCTGTCGAACCAGGGCTACGACATCGATTTCGAGGATGAGACGGGGGCCCAGGCGGCCGCCTTCCTCGCCGCCCAGCAGGCGGCCGACCGGATCCAGCAGCAGAGCGACGCCCGCGACGCGGAAGCCGCGCAGGGTTCGCAGCAGCCCCGCGAACAGCGCGAGTGGACGCCGCGCCCGCCCCGCGAGAATCAGGACCGCGACCAGACCCAGAACCGCGACCGTGAGTGGACCCCGCGTCCGCCCCGCGAGACCCGCGACGGCCAGGAGGGGGGCCAGCCCCGCGCCGAAGGCGAAGGGGGCGAGGGCAGTCGCCGCGAGACCCGTCGCGAGCGCTGGGAGCGCCGCCGCGAGGAACGCAACCGTCGCTATGAGGCCGAGGGCGGCACGCCCGACCTGCGAACCTACGAAGAAGCCGAGGGAAATCGCGGCGAAGGCAACCGGAACGACGGCGGGCGCGACCAGAACCGCAGCGACCGTGGCGACGCCGAACGGACCGAGGGTCACCGCGAAAGCGGATCGGACTCGGTCGTCTCGACGGCCCCGATCGCCTATTCGCCCCCGGTCGAGTCCGCGCCGGCGGTCCCTGAAAAACCCGAACGGCCCGCGCGTCGTACCCGCACGCCCAAGGCCGAGAACGACGGCGACACGGCCCAGGCCCTGCCCGGCTTTCTGACCCGCTCGTCCGCGCCGGCGGCGTCCGCCGAGGCCTCGTCCGACGAGGCCGCGCCCAAGCGTCGGGCCCCGCGCAAGAAGGCCGAGGCCCCCGCCGACGGGGAATAGGCCGACGGGGAATTCGACGACGGCGATCCGGTGACTTCGCATACGCGGAACGGAGAATTCGGCGACGACCGAGACAAGAGGCGGGATCGTTCGCGGTGGACCCCTTTCGGGCGTCCACCGTCGGCGTCCATCAGGCTCTAGACGCGCTGCAGTCCGGCGATGAAGAAGCCGTCCAGCCCGCCCTGTTCGGGCCAGTACGACGGCAGGACGCGCAGCCAGCCCTCGGGCGTCAGGGCCTCGGCCGGGGCGCCCACGGCGGCGACGTCGGCCGGGACCGTGCGGAAGTCCGGGTTCCGGCGCAGGAAGGCGATGACCTGGGTCTCGCCCTCCTCGCGCTCCAGCGAACAGACGCAATACACCAGCCGGCCTCCGGGCGCGACGCGCAGTGCCGCCGCATCCAGCAGCCGGTGCTGGACGTCGGCCAGCTTGGCGACCTCGGCCGGCTTGGTGGCGCGCAGGACTTCCGGGTTGCGGCGGAGCGTGCCGGTCGCCGTACAGGGCGCGTCCAGCAGCACGGCGTCGAAGGTCCGGGGATCGTCCCAGTCCTCGGCCGCCGTGACCACGATCTCGACCGACAGGCCGGTCCGCTCCAGGTTCTGACGCAGGCGACGCAGGCGAGCCTCGGACCGGTCCAGCGCCACCACGGAGGCGCCCGAGGCGGCCAGCTGCAGCGTCTTGCCGCCCGGGGCCGCGCACATGTCCAGAGCCGTTTCGCCCGCTTTCGGTGCCAGCATTCGGGCGGGGATGGCGGCGGCGGCGTCCTGGATCCACCAGCCGCCGGCGTCATAGCCGGGCCAGGCGGACACGTCGCCGCGCACGCCGGACCGGACCGTGCCACCGGGCAGGACGGTGGCTTCCAGAGCCTCGGCCAGGGCAGCGGCGTCCTCGCCGGGCTTCAGGCTGAGGTCGGTCGGCGGTTCCTCGCGCGCGGCCAGGGCGATGGCGGCCAGGGTCGCCGGGCCATAGGCCTGACGCCAGCGCGCGGCGATCCAGTCGGGCAGGTTGGATTCGGCCGTGGTCAGGCCGGGCCCCTCGCGTTCGACGCCGCGCAGGACGGCGTTGACCAGGGCCTTGTAGGGCCGGGTCTTGGCGTCGCGCTCGGCCAGTTTCACGGCCGTGGAGACCGCCGCGAAGGCGGGTGTGCCCAGGACCAGCGTCTGGGCCAGGGAAATCCGCAGCAGGGTCCGCACGGCCTCGGGCGGCGACTTCTGCAGGCGCTGGTTCAGGATGTGGTCGATCTCGCCCAGCCGGCGCAGGGCCGCCATGGCCACGGCGCGCGCGAAGGCGCGGTCGGGTCCGGGCAGGGCGGCGACGGCCGGCAGGGACATGGCCTCGTCCAGACCGTTGCGCCGCTCCAGCGCCGCGTTCAGCAGGATGCCCGCGGCGATCCGGGCCTCGACCCCGATGTCGGCCGCGCCGTCGGCCTCGGCCGGGCGCTGGATCGGCTCGCGACGCGGGCCGCGCGCCTTGTCGGCCATGCGTCGACCGCGGGCGGCCGAGCTCTTGCCCCGGGGCGTGCCGCCGCTCATGCCGACACCGTCAAACGGACACCTGCGCACCCAGTTCGACCACGCGTCCCGGCGGGATGTGGAAGAAGTCGGTGGGGTTGGCGGCGTTGCGCATCAGGAAGATGTACAGCTTGTCCTGCCACAGCGGCATGCCCTGCGAGGCGGACGGCACGACGGACCGCCGGCCCAGGAAGAAGCTGGTCGACATGATGTCGAACTTCAGCCCCTGCTTGCGGCACAGCCCCAGCGCCCGGGGCACCTGCGGGCTTTCCATGAAGCCGAACGACAGGGTGATCTTCTTGAAGTCGTCGTTGATGGGTTCCATCGTGACCCGCTCCTTCTCCGGCACCCGCGGCCGGTCGGTCGAGCGGACCGTCAGGATGATGTTCTTCTCGTGCAGCACCTTGTTGTGCTTGAGATTGTGCATCAGGGCGACGGGGGCGACGTCGGGATCGCTGGTCAGGAAGATGGCCGTGCCCGGGGCCCGATGGGGCGGGCGGGCGCGCAGCATCTCGATCAGATCGGTCAGCGGCAGGCTGTCCTTCTTGGCCTTGGCCGACAGGATCTGGCTGCCCCGCGTCCAGGTCCACATGATCAGCACCAGGACCGCACCCAGCACCAGCGGCAGCCAGGCTCCGTCGGGGATCTTCAGCAGGTTGGAGGTCAGGAAGATGCTGTCGATGAAGCCGAACGGGATCAGGGCCGCCAGGGTGGCCCAGATGGACCAGCCCCATTTCCGGGTGATGACCGAATAGGCCATCAGGGTGTTGATCAGCATCACGCCGGTGACCGCGACGCCGTAGGCCGCCGTCAGATTGTGCGAGCTCTGGAACACGAACAGCAGGGTCAGCACCCCGACCATCAGGAAGGTGTTCACCGCCGGCACGAAGATCTGGCCGGCCTGGGTCTCGGAGGTGAAGCGGATGTCGATGCGGGGCAGAAGGCCCAGCTGGACGGCCTGCTGCGTCACCGAGAAGGCCCCGGTGATGACCGCCTGGGAGGCGATCACGGTCGCGGCCGTGGCCAGGCCCAGCATCGGCCAGTAGGCGAATTGCGGCACCATCGACCAGAACGGGTTGGCGGCCGCGCCGGGGTTGTCCAGGATCAGCGCGCCCTGGCCCAGATAGTTCAGCGTCAGGCAGGGAAGGACGAAGCACAGCCAGCCCATGCGGATCGGCGCCTTGCCGAAATGTCCCATGTCGGCATAGAGCGCCTCGGCCCCGGTGACCGCCAGGAAGACGCTGCCCAGGATGATGAATCCCAGGAAGCCGTCGTTGACCAGAAGCATGACGCCGTAATGCGGCGACAGGGCCCGCAGGACCGAGATGTCGTCGAAGATGTGATAGAGGCCCAGCGCGCCCAGGCTGAGGAACCAGAGGGCCGTGATGGGGCCAAAATACTTGGCCAGACCCGCGGTGCCGCGCGACTGCACCAGGAACAGGCCGATCAGGATGGCGGCCGAGATCGGCACGATGAAGGCGTCCAGACGGGTGCCGACGCCGGGCGCATCCTTGACCCCCTCGATGGCCGAGAGCACCGAGATGGCGGGGGTGATGATGCCGTCGCCGTAGAACAGCGCTGCGCCGCAGACGCCCAGCGCGAAGATCCAGGCGCTGCGCCGGCCGACGGCATGGGTCGCCAGCGCCATCAGGGCCAGGGTCCCGCCTTCGCCCTTGTTGTCCGCCCGCATCAGGAAAATGACGTATTTGAACGTCACCACGATCATCAGGGCCCAGAAGGCCAGGGAGACGACGCCGATCACGGCCAGTTCCCCGCCGACGCCGGACTGGGCATGGGCGATCGCCTCGCGCAGGGCGTAGAGCGGGCTGGTGCCGATGTCGCCGAAGACGACACCGATCGCGCCGATGGTCAGGGCCCAGAACCCGGCCTTGCCGTGGCCGGAACCGACCGCGGGCGCGGGCGTGCCGTCGGTGGAACGGGTGAGCGGGGCGGGGGGAGCGCCGTCGCCGGGGGATGCGTCCCCTGCCATGAAAATCCTCCGGGCACCGCGCCTCGCGGACCCATCAAAGCGGAGCGCCTTTAGGCGCATTGCGCGGGGGTTTCAATCGCGCGGCAACGGTTTCGGTTGCACCGTGTTCGACGCGTTGGAAAGCGGGATTTGTGATTCCGGCGCCGGGCACCTACCTTAAGCTCTGGAACCGCACAAAAATGTCAGACAGCCAACGCTTTCCCGTCGCCGCCCATGCCCTGGCCTATCTGGCCCACAAGGGGGCGTTCGATGCCGCGCACGCGGCACCCAGCGCCGTCCTGGCCGCGTCGGTCCCGACCAACCCCGTGGTCATCCGTCGCGTCACGGCCCTGCTGGCCAAGGCGGGACTGATCGCCACCCGGCCCGGAGCCTCGGGCGGATCCTGGCTGCTGATGCGGCCGGAGCAGATCACGCTGGATGTCGTGCTGAAGGCCGTCAACGGCTGTGCCCACCTGGGCTCGGCGCCCGCCGGGGCAAAGGGCTGTCCGGTCGGCGAGCATATTCCCCGGCAGGTGGGCAAGGTGCTGACCCTGGCCGACCGGGCCGCGTCCGAGGCGCTGAGCCGCATCACCATCGCCGATCTGCTGGCCGAGAACGCGCCCGCCCTCGCCGGGGTTGCCGTGCACGGAACCTGCACCGAGGTCATCCGGGCGGCTGCCCTGCTGCCCGCCTGACCTCGATCCGGCCGCGCATAGAGCCTTGGCCAGACGCCGTATCCTGATCACGGGGGCCTCCGCCGGCATCGGCGCGGCCCTGGCGCGCGTCTATGCCGAAAACGGGTGGGATCTGATCCTGACCGCGCGGCGCGAGGCGGCGCTGGACGCCTTGGCCACCGAAATCTCGGGCCGGCACGGCGTCGACGTGGCGGTGATCGCGGCGGATCTGGCCGATGTCGAGGCACCGCGACGGCTGGTCGAGGCGATCGCGGCACGGGGTCTGGTCGTCGACGGGCTGATCAACAACGCGGGCTTTTCCCGGACGACCGGCTTTCTGGCCACCGATCCGGCCCAGCACGCCGCGATGGTGCAGGTGATGCTGTCCGCGCCGGTCGCCCTGTCTCGGCGGCTCCTGCCCGGCATGGTCGAGCGCGGGTTCGGCCGGATCATCAATGTCGCCTCCCTGGCCGGACAGATGCCGGCGACCGGGGGCGACACCCTGTACGGGCCGATCAAGAGTTTCCTGATCAAGGCCTCGCAGGGTCTGTGGCTGGAGACGCGGGGGACCGGCGTCCATGTCACGGCCCTGTGCCCCGGCTATACCCTGACGGAATTCCACGACGTCAACGGATCGCGCGAACAGGTGTCCTCGGCCTATCCCGCCTGGATGTGGCAGACGGCCGACCATGTGGCGCGGGTCGCCCATGCCGCCTGCGAGGCCGACCGGCCGCGGGTCACGCCCGGGGTGATGAACAACGTCCTGGCGGCGCTGGGCAAGCTGCTGCCCGACACCGTCGCCCTGAACATGGTGGCCGGTCACGCGCGGCGTCTGAAACGGATCTGACGGCTGAGTGTTATCGTAGCTTGACTCCATGTTCGGTATTTTTTACATGACGTGAAGAATACAAAACATGGAGAGGGGCGATGCCGTATCGCGAGAAGGCCACCTGGCTGATGCTGGGGGCCATCCTGGTGTCCTATGCCGTCTATTTCGCCGTCGCCTACAGCGGCTCGATCGAGGGCCTGCCGAACCTGCGCCTGCTGGCCGTCTATGCGGCCGCGATGGGGCTTCAGCTGGCGATCCTGGGGGTCGGTCACCTGGTCATCCGCCGATCCTCGGGGCGCGAGGCGCGTGCCCGGCCCGATGAGCGCGACCGCGCCATCGCCCACCGCGCCGCGGCCCGGGCCTATTATGTGATGATGACGGGACTGGTCTTCACCGGCATCTACCTGCCCTTCACCCAGGCGGGATGGGAGATCGTGCATGCGGCCCTGGCCACCTTCATCCTGTCCGAGGTGGTGCGCTGCGCCACGGTGATCTCCAGCTACCGGAGGGGATGGCGTGGTTGAGGGGCCGATCGACAACCAGGTCCGGACCCTGCGCTTCCTGAGCGGGGAGATGACCCAGGCCGAGCTGGGCGACCGGATCGGCGTCACCCGCCAGACCATCGCCGCCATCGAGGCCGGAAAGTACGCGCCGTCGCTGGAAGCCGCCTTTCGCATCGCCCGGGTGTTCGGCAAGCCGCTGGAAGAGGTGTTCCAGTGGAAGGAATGACCCGGCTCGCTTGAGCCCGGTCGCAAATCAGGCGCTAGGATAGGGCCATGTCGAGGCACGGGCCCACGTTCGGACTGATCGGAACCGGCGGTTTCGCGCGCGAGGTGATGCCGGTGGCCCGCGCCTTCCTGCGGCACCACCCCGACCTGGGGATCGAGCCCGGTCGGATCGTCTTCGTCGACCGCGAGGCCGGGGCCCCGGTCGGCGGCGTTCCGGTGCTGTCAGAGGCCGAGTTCCTGGACCTGGACGGAGACCGGCACTTCAGCCTCGCCATCGGCGACGGCGCCGTCCGCCAGACGATCGCGGCCCGGCTGGAGGCGGCCGGGTGCCGGCCCCTGTCGCTCCGGGCGGACAACGTCCTGCTGCCCGACGATCTGGACTGCGGCCCGGGGGCCCTGTTCGCCCCGTTCAGCATGGTCACGGCCGACGCCAGGATCGGCCGGCAGTTCCAGTGCAACCTGTACAGCTATGTCGCCCATGACTGCGTGATCGGCGACTATGTCACCCTGGCCCCCAGGGTCTGCCTGAACGGCAATGTGGTGGTCGAGGACTTCGCCTATGTCGGCACCGGGGCCGTGATCCGGCAGGGCACGCCGGACAAGCCGCTGGTGCTGGGGCGCGGCTGTGTCATCGGCATGGGGGCCGTGGTGACGAAGGACGTCGCGCCCGGCGTCACCGTCGTCGGCAACCCCGCCCGTCCTCTGGAGGCTCAATGACCGAGCGGGTCTTCTTCATCGCCGAGGCGGGGGTGAACCACAACGGCGACCTCGACCTGGCGCTGCGGCTGGTCGACGTCGCGCACAGGGCCGGCGCCGACGCCGTCAAGTTCCAGACCTTCACGACCGACAGGGTCATCGCCGTCGACGCCCCCCTGGCCGAATACCAGAAGGCCAACGCCGGGGCGCCCTCGGCCGTGGAGATGCTGAAAGGGTTCGAACTGCCTCGCGCCGATTTCGCCCGCATCGCCGACCACTGCCGCGCGATCGGCATCGAGTTCATGTCCTCGCCCTTCGACCTCGAAAGCGCCGCCTTCCTGGCCGGGATCGGGATGACCAAGTTCAAGCTGGCGTCTGGCGAGATCACCCACGCGCCCTTCGTGCGCGGCGTGGCCAGGCTGGCGGCCGACGCCGGCGGGTCGGTCATCCTGTCGACCGGGATGAGCACCCTCGACGAGGTGGCCGGGGCGGTCGGCTGGATCGAGGGCGAGGGGTGCCGGGACCTGACCATCCTGCACTGCGTGTCGAACTATCCCGCCCCGGCGAAGGACGCCAACCTGCGGGCCATGGACACGCTGCGCGAGGCCTTCGGGCATCCGGTCGGCTGGTCGGACCATACGCTGGGCGACGCCGTCTCCCTGGCCGCCGTGGCGCGGGGGGCGCGGGTGGTGGAGAAGCATTTCACCCTCGACAACGCCCTGGCCGGGCCGGACCACGCCATGTCGATGGATCCGGACGGACTGGCGCGGCTGATCGCGGGCCTCCGCACGGTCGAGGCGTCGCTGGGGGACGGGATCAAGCGGCCGGTCGAGGCCGAGCGCGAGATCATGACCGTGGCCCGCCGCAGCCTGTTCGCCGCGCGCGACATCGCGGCAGGGGCTGTGGTGACCGAGGCGGACCTGATCGCGCTGCGGCCGGGGGACGGGATCTCGGCGGCGAGGCACGCGGATGTGGTGGGCCGGACGGCGGCGCGGGCCCTGCCCGCGGGGACGAAGCTGGCGCCGACCGACCTGGTCTAGCGGCTAAAGGCTCAGTGGCCGCCGGCCGGATAGGGGGCGGTCACGCCGGTGGCGAACATGCCGGGCAGGGCCTCGCCCAGACCCGCCAGGATGAACTGGATCGCCAGCGCGCACAGGATCAGGCCGAGCACCCGGACGATGATGGCCATGCCGACGTCGCCCAGCACCCGGCTGATGGGGCCGGTCGCGGCGAAGGTGACGAAGGTGGCGACCGCCGCCGCCGCGATGGCCAGAAGCCCCGCGATGGTCCCGGCATAGCCGATCTTGGCCGCCTCGCCCGCCTGGATGATGATGGTCGAGATCGCTCCCGGTCCGATCAGCAGCGGCATGGCGAAGGGCACGATCAGCCGCTTGAACCGCCGCTGGGCATAGCCGCGCACGTCCTGGGCATCGGCGAGGGCGTCCTTGTCGGCGAACATCGTCAGGAAGTCGCCGCGCGTCATGTCCAGCCCCAGCAGCAGCAGCAGGATGCCGCCCGCGATGCGGAACGCGGCCAGGGAGATGCCGAAGAACTGCAGCAGCCACAGGCCGGTGAAGAAGAAGAAGGTCAGGAAGGCGGCGATGAACAGGCAGATCAGGAACGACACCGACAGCCGCTGGCGGGCGGTGGCCCCGGCCGTGGCGGCGGCGAAGATCGGGATGTTGCCGATCGGATCGACCAGGGCGAACAGGGCCACGAACAGGTTGACCCCCAGATCGAGCGCGTCCATTCCCTGTCCCTCAGCCCATATGCCATCGCCGGTCGCCCGACGCGAACCCTCGCGTCCGGTCTAGCCGGTCCGCCGGAGCCCGTCGATGACCTCGCCCGTCCTTTCCGATCCGCGATTGATCGTCGGGCTCGACCTGCCCTCGGTCGAGGCGGCCCGAACGCTTGTCGATCGCCTCGGCGCGGGCGTCAGCTTCTACAAGGTGGGGCTGACGCTGCTGGCCCGGCCCGGGGGCGTCGCCTTCGCCCACGAACTGCAGGCGACGGGCAAGTCGGTGTTCCAGGACTGGAAGCTGCACGACATCGGGGCCCAGGTGGAGGGCGCGGCGCGCTCGGTGGCCGAGGGCGGCTGCGATCTGTTGACCGTCCATGCGGAGCCGCAGGTCATGCGGGCGGCGGTCAAGGGCCGCGGCGGGCTGGCGACGCGCATCCTCGCCGTCACGGTCATGACCAGCCTGTCGGATCAGGACCTGGCCGAGATCGGCTATTCCGCCCGGGCCGCAGACCTGGTGGAGACGCGCGTGCGTCAGGCGCTGGACTGCGGTGTCGACGGCGTCGTCTCCAGCCCCCTGGAGGCCGGGCGGGTCCGCGAGATCGCGACCGAGGCGGGCCGTCCCGACTTCCTGATCGTCACGCCGGGCGTGCGACCGGCCGGGGCCGAGGTCGGCGACCAGCAGCGCGTCGCCACGCCCGCCGCCGCCCTGGCCGCCGGGGCCACGCATCTGGTGGTCGCCCGGCCCGTGATCGCGGCATCGGACCCCGTCGCGGCCGCGGCCGCGATCGTCGCCGAGATGGCCGGAGCGGCCCGGAGCCTGATCGGCTGAAGTGGAATCGCCTTGCGATTCCGCTGATGCCGTGAATCAGGCTCCAGGAATAAGCGAGAGCTTGATCCACGCTTTCGGCGGACCCACCAAGTGGGTCCGCCTCAAACCATAGAGCTCTAGCCGCGCTCGCCCGGTTCCTGGCGATAGGGCATGCTGACCCCGTCGTCGCCGGGAGGCAGGTCGCCGTAGTAGTCCGCCGGGGGCGGAGGCGGCGGAACGTCATAGGTCACCGGCGGCGGCGCATAGGGGGCCGGTTCGTACATGGGCTCGGCATAGGCTTGCGGCGCATACTGCGGCGCATACTGCGGTTCCGGGGCATAGGTCGGCCGCGGCGCGTACTCCTGCGGGGGCGCGTAGACTGGTTGCGGCGCGTAGGTCGGCTGGACGTGAACCGGCGACGAGACATAGCCCCGGGCCTCGGCCCCATAGCTGGCCGTATACTCCCGGCTTTCGTAACTGCGGCTTTCGTAGCTGTGGGCCGAGGCGCCCTGCCGGGCGTACCCGCCGTGATAGCCGTAGCCTCGATCATCGACCGGCTCCAGCGGCGCGGCATAGTAGGGCTGGGCCACATAACGGGGGCTCTCACAGTCGCAATCCGGTCGGCCGTGACCGCCCTGATCGCGCCGGTCGTAGTGGTCGCCGCGGTCCGAATACCGGTTCCCCCGGTCGTAGCCTGCGTCGTACCCGCCGCCGCAGCGGTCGTAGCACGAGGGCGGGGGCGGAGGCGCGCCGCAGGAGCCGCAGCGATCCGTCGTCACATAGTGCCGGCCGAACCCGCGCACCGCATAGCCGAACGGCTGGCTGGGGCCATAGCCGGGACCGCGCACGACGACGGCGCCTGCGCTGCCGCCGTATCCCAGCGAATCCCAGCCGCCATAGCCGCTGCCGGAGACGATCGCCCCGCCATAGCCGCCGCCGCCCCGGATCGCCCCGACGTCATAGCCGCGCGCATTGATCACCGCGCCGGCGCTGGAATAAGCGCGGGCCGAGGCGCTGGCGCTGGCGTTCACATTGACGTTGACGTTGGTGTTGACGTTGCCGCCGCCGTAAACGGGATGGCCGCCGCCGTAGCCGCCGCCCGGATGACCGCCGCCGCCGTATCCACCCCCGGGGTGGCCGCCGCCGCAGCTGCCCATGCAGCCGCCGCCGGGATGGCCCCCGCCACCCGGAGGCCCGTGGCGGTCACTCGCCAGGGCGGGCCCTGCCAGCGCCAGAAGGGCAGCGAATGTCGAGATCAGAAGGGTTTTCACTGGGCGAGACTCCACACGTTGCGTGCAGCCTAGAGCGTCAAAACACGCTTCGGTTCCGGATGCGCCTGACGCGGGAGAGACACGTTCGCGACGTGGTTAAATCTCGCGTTTCCAGCGTCAAGCTGGCGTCTGCACCCCGGGAAAGCGGCTCGGCGGTTGTCCCCGGCCCGCCCCCTCGTTACGACAGTCCGGTCCCTCATCGAGACCGCCTCCCATGCCAGACCAGACCGACAAACAGACGTTTTCCGATCAGGAGGCCCTGGATTTCCACCGGCTGCCCCTGCCGGGCAAGATCTCGATGGCCCCGATCAAGCCCATGGCGACGCAGCGCGACCTGTCGCTGGCCTATTCGCCCGGCGTGGCCATTCCGGTGCTGGCGATCGCGGCCGACGTCGACAAGGCCTACGACTATACGTCCAAGGGCAATCTGGTCGCGGTGATCTCCAACGGCACCGCCATCCTGGGCCTGGGCAACCTCGGCCACATGGCGTCCAAGCCGGTGATGGAGGGCAAGGCCGTCCTGTTCAAGCGGTTCGCCGACGTCGACAGCTTCGACGTCGAGGTCAAGACGACCGACCCGGACGAGTTCATCACCGTGGTCAAGAACATCGGCGACACCTGGGGCGGGATCAATCTGGAGGACATCAAGTCCCCCGAGTGTTTCGTGATCGAGTCCGAACTGCAGGACCTGCTGGACATCCCGGTCTTCCACGACGACCAGCACGGCACGGCCATCATCTCGACCGCCGGCCTGATCAACGCCTGTCACATCACCGGGCGCAGGTTCGAGGATGTGAAGATGGTCCTGGTCGGGGCCGGGGCGGCGGGACTGTCCTCGCTCAGCCTGATGAAGTCTCTGGGTGTCCGGCCCGAGAATGCCACGGTCGTCGACCTGCATGGCGTCATCTACCGCGGGCGCACCGAGGGCATGGATCAGTGGAAATCCGTCCACGCCATCGACACCGACAAGCGCACCCTGGCCGAGGCCATGGTCGGGGCCGACGTGGTGCTGGGCCTGTCGGCCAAGGGCGCGATCACGCCCGCCATGGTCGCGACCATGGCCCCGCGCCCGATCATCTTCGCCATGGCCAATCCGGACCCGGAGATCACACCCGAAGAGGTGCTGGCCGTGCGCAAGGACGCCATCATCGCGACAGGTCGGTCCGACTATGTGAACCAGGTCAACAACGTGCTGGCCTTCCCCTATCTGTTCCGCGGCGCGCTGGACGTCCGGGCCCGGCGCATCAATCACGAGATGAAGATCGCCTGCGCCCACGCCCTGGCACAACTGGCCCGCGAGGACGTGCCGGACGAGGTCGCCGTGGCCTATCGCGGGCGCAAGCTGAGGTTCGGGCCCGACTACATCATCCCGACGCCGTTCGATCCGCGCCTGATCTGGTACATCCCGCCGTTCGTGGCCCAGGCGGCGATGGACACGGGCGTCTCGCGGGTGACGATCGACGACATGGACGCCTATCGCGCCCGGCTGCGCGAGCGGGTCGACCCGTCGGCCGCCCTGATGCAGAAGATCTCCTCGGCCGTGCGCGCCGCGCCGAACCGGCGGGTGGTCTTCGCCGAGGGCGAGGAATCGACCGTGATCCGCGCCGCCTGGGCCTTCAAACAGGCCGAGCTGGGCACGCCGATCCTGCTGGGCCGCGAGGACCTGATCCGCAAGAACGCGGCCGAGGCGGGCCTTTCGTTCGACGAGATGGGCATCGAGATCGTCAATGCGCGGGTGTCGGAGATGAACGACGCCTACACCGACTGGCTGTACGAAAAGCTGCAGCGGCGCGGCTATCTGCGCCGCGACGTCCAGCGGATGATCAACCAGGACCGCAACTATTTCGCCGCCGCCATGGTCGCGCGCGGACAGGCGGACGCGGTGGTCACCGGGACGACCCGCAACTTCAACATGGTGCTGAAGGAAATCCGGCGGGTTCTGGACGTGAAGGACAGCCTGATCGGCCTGTCCATCGTCCTGGCCAAGGGCCGGACGATCTTCGTGGCCGACACCTCGATCCACGAACTGCCCGATGCCCAGGAACTGGCGGACATCGCCATCCAGGCCGCGGCCACCGTTCGAAAACTGGGCCGGACGCCGCGCGTGGCCTTCCTGTCCTATTCGACCTTCGGCAATCCACCCGGAGAGCGCGGCGACAATGTGAGGGCCGCCATCCGCATCCTCGACGCCAAGGGGGTCGATTTCGAATACGAGGGCGAGATGCCGCCCGAGCTGGCCCTGGATCCGGGCCAGCGGGCCAACTATCCGTTCATGCGGCTGTCGCGCGACGCCAATGTGCTGGTCATGCCGGCTCTGCACTCGGCCGCCATCTCGACCCAGCTGGTCCAGGCCCTGGGCGGGGCGACGGTGATCGGGCCCCTGCTGGTGGGTCTGGAGAAGTCGGTCCAGATCGTCTCCCTGGGGGCGTCCGTCTCCGAGATCATCACCGCCGCGACCTTCGCCGCCTATGAGGAGGGCGGCAGCGTCGCCTTCGAGCCGGAGGACGAGGACGAGGTTCCGCACCCCAGCAAGGCGGCCGAGCGGTCGATGGCGGCGACGGCGGTGCCCCCGACGCGGTGACGGCCTAGGGCGCGGCGGCGGCGACCCGGCGCGCCTCGACCGTCAGCCGGATCCATTCGATGACCACGAAGACGATCGCGGCCACGCCCAGCCAGGCGGCGATGACGAACATGGCCGCGTACCCTTGCGCCTCGATCAGCTCGCCCAGGGCCCCGCGGCCCAGGGTGCCGATCAGCAGCGCCAGCGAGATGAAGACCGCGAACTGGACCGCGCCGAACATCTTGTTCGACAGGGCTGACAGATAGGCGACGAAGGCCGCGCCGGCGAACCCGCCGGCGATGTTCTCGCCCGTGATGGCCAGCATCAGCCGGGCGAGGGCCTCGGGGATGCCGAAGGCCCCGAACAGCGCATACAGGCCGGTCCCGGACATGAAGGGCCCGATGACCGGGGCCCCCATCGCCAGATCCATCATCAGCAGGTTGGTCGCGGCCGACAGGATGGCCCCGATCAGAAGGCTCCACATCCGGCCGATGACCAGGAGCGCCCAGCCGCCCAGGCCGATGCCGACGATGGTCATGACGACGCCGAAGGTCTTGGAGGCCAGAGCCACCTCGGCCTTGGTGTGGCCGAGCGCCCCGCCGGTGTCGCCCATGTAGAAGGGAAAGGCGAACGGCCCCCAGACTCCGTCGGTGATCCGGTAGGTCAGGATGAGGCCCAGAACCACGATCGCGCCCCAGCCTAGTCGCCCCATCAGCTCGACCAGCGGGGCCAGGATGGCGTCGTACAGGGTGTCGGCGAACCTCGGCGCGCGAACCGACTCGGCCTCCGTCGCGCCGCGGCCCTTCCACACGATCAGACCGGCGAGGGCCGCGGGCAGGATGACGGTGGCGCCGACGATCCACGGGCCCCAGGCCGCGGTGAACTCGCCCGCGCTCGGGGCCGGGCTGGTGGTCAGGGCCACGATCATGAAGTTGATCAGCATGTAGGCCGCCCAGCCCCAGGCCAGCAGGGTGGCGGCCAGAACGGCCAGACGCAGCCGGGGCGAGCCGCGGCGCTCGCGCGCGACATGGGCCTGGGACGTCGGGGTCGGCTCCGGCGCGATCAGGGTGCCGATCAGGCCCAGCCCCATCAGGACGCCGGCCGTGACGAAGACGCCGGGCCAGCCGATCGCGGTGGCCAGCAGCAGGGACCCGGCCCCGCCCGCCAGCGCCGCCGTGCGATAGCCGAGCTGATAGATGGTCGAGAGCAGGTCGATGGGCGTGGTCTCGTCGGCCACCTCGATGCGCCAGGCGTCGATGACGATGTCCTGGGTGGCGAAGGCGAGCGCGCCGAGGGCAGCGCCCAGGGCGAGCGGGCCGAGAACACCGGATTCGGGGCGCGACAGGGCGACCAGGCCCAGCGACACGCCGATGATGACCTGAAGCACCAGCAGCCAGCTGCGGCGACGGCCGAAGCGTTTGCCGATCAGGGGCGGGGTCCAGCTGACGGCGGGCGACCACAGGAACCGGAAGGCCCCGAACAGGCCGATCCAGCTGAGGATGCCGATGGTGGCGATCGGCACCTCGGCCTCGGTCAGCCAGGCGTTCAGCGTGCCGATCAGCATGGCGAAGGGCAGACCGGCCGAGAACCCCAGCAACAGCATGGCCAGGGTCCGGCGCTCGCGGAAGGCGGCCTTCAGCACCGCCAGACCCTTGGGCTTCAGGTCGGTGGCGGCCACGACGGTGGTCCCGGTCGGCGGAGTGGTCTTCGTCATGGACGGCGGCGGCCTCGTTCTCGTGCGAGCGGCCGGTCTTGCGCCGGTTCGCCCTAACCGGTCGCGACCTTGGCGCGTAAGTCTCCGGCCGTCCACCTGCTCAAAGCTGATCGCAGGGCTTCCAGCTCCAGCGGCTTGACCAGATGGTCGTTCATGCCCGCCTCGAGACAGGCCTTGCGGTCCTCGGCGAAGGCGTTGGCCGTCAGGGCGACGATGGGCGTGCAGTCACCCGTGGCCCGGATGGCCCGGGCGGCGGCGGGGCCGTCCATGACGGGCATCCGCATGTCCATGAAGACGAGATCGTAGCGGGCGCGCTTGCAGGCCGCGACCGCCTCCGCGCCGGTGGCGGCGGTTTCGACCACGCAGCCCTCGCGACGCAGCAGGGTCTTGGCCAGCAGGGCCCCGACCGGGTTGTCCTCGGCCAGCAGGATGCGGGTGCCGGCGAAGCGGACGGGCTGGACGCGGTCGTCCTCCGGCGCGGCCAGACGCGGCACGCCGGGCAGGGCCTCGGCATGCTGGGCGGCCTGGACGCGCTCGACCAGCGAGGCCCGCCGCAGCGGCTTGATCAGATAGCCGGCGAAACCGACCCCGCGATAGCGGGCGATCAGATCGCGTTCGGACGGCTTCAGCAGGATGATGCCGCGTCCGCCCTCGGGCAGGGCGGCGAGGGGCAGGCCGGTCCGGACGGTCTCGGCATGGTCGACCAGGGTCACGGGAGCGAGGTCGCCGGCGGGCCAGGTCGAGCCGCCGCTGGCCACGATCTGGGCCTCCGCGGCCGCGCGGACGAAGGCATCGGGGCTCCGGACCGCGACGGGCAGGCCGTCCAGCGGGCGGGCGCGGGGCGTGGCGTCGGGGGCCGCGTCGAAGGCGGCCTCGAACCGGAAGCGGGATCCGCCGCCCGCGCCTGTGTCGGGGCCGGCATCGGGGCGGTCCTCGACGGTGACGGCCCCGCCCATGGCCCGGGCCAGTTTCTGGACGACCGCCAGACCGAGTCCGGCCCCGCCGTGGCGGGTGGCGTCCGAGGCGTCGACGTGGCCGAACTCCTCGAAGATGCGGGCGCGGGCCTCCGCCGGGATGCCCGGGCCGGTGTCGTCGACGACGAAGGCCAGGGTCGGACGGGTGTCGCTGCCGCCGGCGCGTTCGACGGAGATGCGAACGCCCCCCTGGTCGGTGAATTTCACGGCGTTTCCGGCCAGGTTGAACAGCACCTGCCGCAGCCGGCCCTCGTCAGCCAGGATGTCGGGCGCATCGGCCGCGACGGACCAGACGATCTCCAGCCCCTTGTCGTGGGCGCGTGGGCTCAACAGCTCCGCCACGCCGCGGACCAGCCCCTCCGGATCGACGGGGGCCAGATCGAACTCCAGCTTGCCGGCCTCCAGCCTTGCGTAGTCGAGAAGGTCGTTGACCAGACCCAGCAGGTGTTCGGCCGAATCCCGCGCGGCCTCGGCATAGGCGCGCTGGGCCCCGTCCAGCCGGGTGCGGGTCAGAAGCCCCAGCATGCCGATCACGCCGTTCAGGGGCGTGCGCATTTCGTGGCTCATCAGCCGCAGGAAGGGATCGGCTCCGGCCGGCGAGGCGCCGCCGGACGACCGTTCGACCGCTGAGCCCGTCTTCGTCCGCCGTGCCATGCCCGCCTCCAACCGGGGCGGACTGTGCCGGGAAAAGCGTTAACGCGGGGTCTATCGCCCTACCAGGCCGGCAGCGCCGCCGGCCCGCCCCGCACGCCCCCGGCCTGGCGTTCGAAATCCCCCTGGGCCCCGACCGTCGTGCGCCGGTAGATCAGGGCCTCGGCGATGTGGCGGCGGAGCACGCCGGTCGCGCCTTCCAGATCGGCGATGGTGCGGGCCAGACGCAGGGTCCGGGTCCAGCCGCGCGCCGTCAGGCCCCCCGCCTCGCCCGCGCGCATCAGCAGGGCCCGGCCGGCCTCGTCGGGCGTGGCGAAGCGTTCCAGCACCTCGCCCGAGGCGCGGGCGTTCAGGGCCTGCGCGGGATCGAGACCGGCCTCCCGCACCCGGTCCTCCTGCATGGCGCGGGCGACGGCGACGCGGGCGGCGACCTCGGCCGTGCCTTCGGCAGGGCCGGGCAGGGCCATGTCGGCGGCGGTCACCGGCGGGGTCTCCACCGTCAGGTCGATGCGGTCGAACATCGGGCCCGAGATCCGGTTCTGATAGTCGCGCTGGCACCGCGGAGCCTTGCCGCACGCCCCCTTGCCGGGGCCGCCGACACCGCATCGGCAGGGGTTCATGGCCGCCACCAGCTGGAACCGGGCCGGATAGCGGACGTGGGCGTTGGCGCGGGCCACGACGATCTCGCCCGTCTCCAGCGGGGCCCTCAGGCTGTCCAGCGCCTGGGCGGAATATTCGGGCAGTTCGTCGAGGAACAGGACGCCGTTGTGCGCCAGCGAGGCCTCGCCCGGCTTGGCGCGGAGCCCGCCGCCGGTCAGGGCCGCCATGGAGGCCGAATGGTGCGGGCTGCGGAAGGGTCGGTCGCGGGTCAGGGCCCCGCGCTCGATCAGGCCGGCGACCGACCAGACCATGGAGGTCTCCAGCAGTTCGGTCGGCGTCAGGGGCGGCAGCAGGCCCGGCAGGCGTTGCGCCATCATCGATTTTCCCGAGCCGGGCGGGCCGACGAACAACAGGTTGTGGCCCCCGGCGGCGGCGACCTCGAGCGCCCGCTTGGCGCTTTCCTGGCCCTTGACCTCGCGCAGGTCCGGCACCGTTGTGCCCGACCGTACCGGTCCGGGTTCGGGCGCGCGCAGGATGGTCGTGCCCTTGAAATGATTGATCAGGCCGATCAGCGACCGGGGGGCCAGGATCGAGACGTCGCCCGCCCAGGCCGCCTCGGGCCCGTTGGCTTCGGGACAGATCAGCCCCAGCCCCATGGCCGAGGCGGCCACGGCGGCGGGCAAGGTGCCGCCGACCGGCTGGATGCGGCCGTCCAGCCCCAGCTCCCCCAGCGCCGCCCAGCCCTGCAGCGCGTCGGGCTGGATCACGCCCAGGGCGGCCAGCAGGGCCAGGGCGATCGGCAGGTCGAAATGACTGCCTTCCTTGGGCAGGTCGGCGGGGGCGAGGTTGGCGATGATCCGCTTGGCCGGCAGGGCCAGGCCTATGCCCGCGAAAGCCCCGCGCACCCGCTCGCGGCTCTCGGCCACCGCCTTGTCGGGCAGGCCGACGATGGAGAAGATGGTCGGGCCCTCATTGCCGACCAGTTGCACCTCGACGGCGACGCGGCGGGCCTCCACCCCTTCGAAAGCCACCGTCGCGATACTGGCCAGCATGGGTCCGCTCCACAGTTCGCCTAGAACGAAACATGAACTCGGGTGTTTGGCAACCGACGGTATCTCGTTTACAAACTCCGACGTGTAAAAGCGTCACGGGCAAGGCTGGCGGCGTAGACTGCGAAATACGCAAAAGACGCCAAACCGCCGATCTGGTTTCGCCCCTCGCTCATGTCAAAAATTCGAGGTGCTTCAACGACGAAGGCGAACACGAGCAACCCCGCCGGCGGAAACAGCCACGCCAGCCTGTAAGCCAGAGACGGTTTTGGAACACGCATATGGAAACGATGGCTGATCAACCGTTGGTTTTCAACTTCGCCTCGATCACGTCCCACAGGATCGCCGCCGCGTCGATGCCGGTGAAGTCCTTGAGCTGAACGGCTCCCGTGGGCGACGTCACGTTGATTTCGGTGAGGTAGTCGCCGATCACGTCGATGCCGACAAACAGCAGGCCCTTTTCCTTCAGAGCCGGGCCGACGATGGCGCAGATTTCCAGGTCGCGCGGCGTCAGTTCGACCGGCGCGGCCGTGCCCCCGACCCGCAGGTTGGACCGCACCTGACCGTCGGCGGGGACGCGGTTGATCGCCCCGACAGGCTCGCCGTCGATCAGGATGATGCGCTTGTCGCCCTTCGACACCGCCGGGATGAATTTCTGGATCACCAGGGGATCGCGCGACCCGGCCATGTGGATCTCGATCAGGGCCTCCAGGTTCGGATCGCCGGCCTTCAGCCGCACCACGCCCGATCCCGCCGCGCCGTGAAGGGGCTTCAGCACCACGTCGCCGTGCCGTTCGTGGAAATCGACCAGGGCGACCGGGTCGGCGCTGATCAGGGTCGGCGGCTGGACGCCCTCGAAATGCGTGGCGAACAGCTTCTCGGGCGCGGAGCGGACCTCGGCCGGGTCGTTGACGACGAGGGTGCGGGGATGGACCGTCTCCAGCAGGTAGGTGGCCGTCACATAGGCCATGTCGAAGGGCGGATCCTGTCGCATCAGGATGACGTCGACGTCCTTGTCGAGGTCGAGCTTCACCTCGTCGCCGAGCGTGACGTGGTCGCCGTGGACCTGGCGGATCACCACCGGGCGGGCGCGGCACGACAGGCTGCCGTCCTCCAGGGCCAGGGTGCGGAAATCATAGACCCACAGCGGATGGCCGCGCTGCTGCGCCTCCATCATCAGGAAGAAGGTGGTGTCCGAGGCGATGTTGACCCCCTCGATGGGGTCCATTTGTACAGCGACGCGCAGCATGGGTTTTCCGTCCTTCGTCGATCAGTCGACGGCCGGCATGGTGCCGGCGTTGATGGCGATGCGGCCGATCAGGCCCTTGACGATCAGGTCCAGCGGCTGGCCCTCGCGATAGTCGGCGGCGGCCACGAAATTCACCCGGTCCTCGGAGATCAGACTGTAGATCTTCTTCTGGTCCTTCTCGGAGTTCCGCGGGTCATAGACCGCGATCGAATAGCCGCCCTTGGTGTGCATCATCTTCATGGTCGGGACGTCGGTGTCACCGTCGCCCAGGAAGATCATCCGTTCGAACGGAACGGCCCGGTCGTCGTCGGGCACGAACTTGTTGATCCGCTCGTGGTCCCAGTGGTTCAGCACGCCCTTGTTGATGCGGAACAGGTACTGGGTCTTGGTCGTGTAGTTGACCCCGACGGCCGGCCAGATCGCCACGCCCTGGGCGTCATAGGCGAATTTGGACGCGAACACGTGGTGGAAGGCGTCGCGGATCGGACAGCCCTCGATCATCTCCTCCAGCCCGGCCGAGATGATGTAGTGGTCGATGTCCAGGCCGTATTTCGCGCCGATGGCGTCGATCCGGTCGAACCAGCCCGGGCCGGTCAGGTCGGACTTCAGCCCGTCGAACAGCTTCACGTCCTCGCCGTGCTCGCGCAGGGTCTTTTTGGTGATCGGCGTGCCGTTCTCGCGGGCGCGCTGCAGCATCAGCTGCATGTACATCAGGATATTGTCGCCATCGGCCGACTTGGTCAGCCGGTCCGCCTCGCCCCAGAAGTCGCCGATCCCCATGCCGACGGAGGGGATGAAGGTCACCTCCTGCATGTTCCCACGCGCCAGGGTGCCATCGAAATCGTAGATCAGGGCGGTCTTGAGGAGAGGTTTGTCGGCCATGGGGCCTCCGAATGGCAGTAGGCAGTAGGCAGTAGGCAGTAGGGGCGTTGGGCTCAAGCCACAACGCGTCGCCCATGTCCTCTACTGCCTATTGCCTATTGCCTACTGCCTACTGCCTCACCCCAGCGCCAGTTCCGGCACCAGGGCCGCGCCCGTCGGCTCCAGCGGCAGGTGCAGGATGAAGGCCGCGCCCTTGCCGGGTTCGGATTCCACCTCGGCCCAGCCGCCGTGCAGTTCGACCAGCGCCTTGACCAGGGCCAGACCCACGCCGGGACCGCCGCGTTCGCGCTTGACGAACCGGTCGAACACCAGGGCCTGAAGGTGATAGGGGATGCCGCGCCCGGTATCCTCGACGCGGATCCGGACCTCGGTGCCGTTCAGTTCGGCCTTCAGGGTGACGGCCCCGCCCTCCGAGACCGACCGGGTCGCGTTCTCCAGCAAATGATCCACGGCCTGCATCAGCCGCCGCGCATCGGCCCGCACCGGGGGCAGGTCGGTCGGCACCATGGCCTTCAGCGTCGCGCCACGGCCCTCGATCCGGGGCCGGTGGCGCTCCACCGCCTCGGCGAAGAGGTCGCGGATGCGCACGTCCCCGACCGACAGCTCCATTTCGCCCGCGTCGATCTGGGCCATGTCCAGCACGTCGTCGATGGACCGGGCCAGCTGCCCGGCCGCGATGCGGATGGCCCCCGCGTGCTGGCGGCTGCGCTCGGGCAGGCCCTCCAGGCTTTCCAGCAGTTCGGAATAGCCGACGATGGTGGTCAGGGGCGTCCGCAGCTCGTAGCTGACCGAGCCGACGAACTCGCGCTTCAGGGCCTGGCTTTCCTTCAGCGCCGCCTCGCGCTGGGCCAGGGCCTGTTCCAGCTCGCGCCGGGCGGTGACGTCCGAGAAGGCCACCAGGGTGGCACCGTCGGGCAGGGGCCGGGTCTGCCAGGCGGCGATCCGGCCGTCAGTGGTGCGGCCCTCGCCCTGCACCGCCACCCGGCTTTCGGGGTCGGGATCGGCGACGCGCGCCTTCAGTCCCAGCCACAGGGCGGCATCGGGCAGGGCGACCTTGCACAGCTCGGCCACCGCGTCGAAATCGCCCGCGGCTTCCAGACGCTCGGCCGAGACGGCCCAGAAGGTCTCGAACGCCTCGTTGTGCAGCCGCAGCCGTCCGTCCGAGCCGAACACCGCCACCGCGTCGTTCAGCTTGTCCAGCGTCGCCGTCTGGACCTGCAGCTGGGCATTGAAGCGGCTGCGCAGGGACAGCTCGCCCGTGATGTCGGAGAAGATCAGCAGGATGCCGCCCAGCGGGTGCGGCTGGCGCACGACCCGGAGGGTCCGCCCGTCGGGCAGGGACCAGCTGTCGTCCGGGGCGGCCTCGGTCGCCTCGTAGAACTCGAGCTCCTGGGCCTTCCAGCCGGCGTAGTCGATGACCTCGGGCAGCATCCGGCGCTGGCGCAACCGGTCCAGCAGCTCGCCGTGCGTCGGCCGCTCGTTCAGCCAGGCGGGGTCGAGATTGAACAGGGTCTGGAAGGCGGTGTTGTGGAAGGCCAGCTTCCGCGACGGACCGAAGATGGCGACGGCGTCGGCCAGGTGGTTCAGCGTCTCGTCATGGGCCGTGACGTGACGGCGCAGGGTGTCGCGCGTCTCCTCGGCCTCGGTCATGTCGATGGCGAAGACCAGCACCGGGCCGCCAACGCCCGCCAGGGGCTCGGCCATGATCTTCCAGGCGCGCCGTCGCCCGTCGCCCGCGGTCCAGCGGAAGCCTTCCTGTCGCACGCCCATGCGCGAGACCTCGGCCGCCAGCTGGTCGGCCCCGCGATCGAATACGGCCCCGGCCTCGCGGGCCTCTTCCAGAGAGGGCGCGCGGACCTCGGTCAGCCAGGCGTGGTTGGCCCAGACCAGCTGGCCCTGACCGTCCACCACCCATGTCGGGGACGGCGAGGCGTCGGCGATCAGTCCGGCGCCCAGCCCGCCCGGGGCCTCGCCGGGGACGACATCCGATCGCTCGGCCGGCACCAGATGCGACAGACCGATCCAGGCCTCGCCGCCGAAGGGACGGCCCTGGACGCGCCAGTCGCCGTCGCGAAGATCGAAGGCCTGGCCCTCGTCCAGCAGCAGACGGACGGCCTCGGGATGCCGCGCGTTCAGCGCCTCGGCGAGGCCGACGGCCGCGTCGCTGCTGTCGTCGGACGCCAGCCCGATGCGGGCGGCCTGGATGTGGGCGGCGTCGCCCACCACGACCGGCATGGCGTCGCGGACGAGGCTCAGCCGCACGTCGCCGAAGGCCGCCACCGCGGCATCGCGCGTGACCGCCACGGTCTCGGCCGAGCGCAGCCCCTGCTCAATGATGGATTCCCGTCGCGTCAGGGCGCGTTTGAGCCGCCAGGCCCAGGCGCTGACGGCCACCGCCAGCCCCGTCGCCCCGGCCGTCGCCACAAACGCGATCTCGGCTCCGTCCATTCGCTTCCACCCGCCGATTCGATTCGCCAGCATAGCCTGATTTCCGCGATTGCGCGGAAGGCCTGCAGAACCGATATCCGCAGCATGTCACAGACTGCCCCTGCTGCCGAATGGACCGACCGGACGGCCCCGACACTGGACGACTTCGCGGCCATCGCCCGCGCCGCCTTCGACGCCCTGCCCGAACCGTTCCGGTCGGCGGCGGGCGAGGTCGTGCTGCGCATCGACGACTTCGCCGACGAAGAGACGCTGGCCTCGGTGGACGTGGAGGATCCGTTCGAACTGACCGGCCTCTATCACGGCGTGGACATCGGCCGCCGCGATAGTCTGGGGCCTGCGGCCGAGCCGTCGCGTGTCTTTCTCTACCGCCGGCCGATCCTGGACGAGTGGTGCGAACGGGGCGATATCGGCCTGTCGGACCTGATCGCCCACGTCCTGATCCACGAGATCGGCCACCATTTCGGCCTCAGCGACGACGACATCCACGCCATCGAGGACGACGACTAGCCGCCGGCGCGCAGACGCCCCTTGAGGTCGTCGATCCGCCGCGAGGCCTCGGCCTTCGACAGGTCGGCGGCGAAGGCCGAGGGCTCGTCGACCTCTTCCGACAGGGTCTTCAGATAGGAGGCCTGGGCCCCGGTCATGGGATCGTCGCCGGACACCCAGTCGGCGGGGTCCTTTTCGGTATTGGTCGGGGGATCGGGGTCGAGCTTGGGATTGGGGTCGGTCATGGCGTGCTCCGGAAATCGAGTTGCCATAATGTTCCGTCCGGCGAGTCCGTTCCCGATCGCCTGAAACGCGAGAGGCCCCGCTGCCGTCCGGCAGCGGGGCCCCCCGGGTCGTGGGGTCGTGACCCGGTCTACTGGATTTCGCGGACCTCGACCGGCAGGCCGAGGTTCTCCAGCTGCGGCCGGACGGTCGCAGCATCGCCGACGACGACCCAGACGAACTTCGACGGATCGATCGCGGCGCGGGCCGCGGCGTCCAGCTGTTCGGTCGTCAGGGCGCGAGTGCGGCTGGCGATCGTCTCCTGGTAGTTGTCGGGCCGGCCGTAGAGCGCGTTGGAACGCAGCGCCCCCAGCAGCTGGGCCGAGGTCTCGTAGCTGCCCGCCAGCCCCCGCGTATTGCCGTTGATGGTGCGCGTCAGCTCGGCGGGCGTGACCCCCTGGGTGCCCAGGAAGGACTGGTACTGGGTCATCAGGGCGGTGATCGACTCGCCGGTCCGGTTGGCCTGCACCGGCGCGTTGACGATGTAGGGGATCTGGTGCTCCAGCGCGTTGATGTTGCCGCGCACGCCGTAGGACCAGCCCTTGGTCTCGCGCAGGTCCGCATTGATCCGCGACAGGAAGTCGGTCCCCAGGACCGCATTGGCCGTGTTGATCGTCAGCAGGTCGTCCGTGCCGGTCAGCGGCAGGACCTGACCGCCATAGATCAGCGACTGCGGCGACTGCGGCCGGTCGATCAGCACGATCCGGCCCGTGGTCGCGGGCACGGCGGCAGCGAAGGACTTGGTCCCGGCGGCCGTCGAGGGGGGCGTCCAGTCGCCGAAGGCGGTGTTCAGCTGGGCGGTCACCTCGGCCAGGGGCAGATCGGAGACCACGAAGATCGTCGCCTTGTCCGGGCGGATCCAGGTGTCGTGTTCGGCCTGCAGCTCGGCGCGGTCGAGGCCGGTGATGGCGGCCTCGGTGCCGCTGCCGGTGAAGGAGCGGCCATAGGGGCTGGCCTCGCCGTACAGCAGGGGCGGCAGGGCGCGCGCGGCGATGGCGGCGGGATTGGTCTTCTCGCTGGCCAGGGCGGCGATGCGCTGGGCCCGCAGACGCCCGACCTCACCTTCGGCGAAGGTGGGACGGCGCACCACGTCGGACAGCAGGGCCAGCGACGGGGCGAGGTTGGTGGTCACGGCCGTCAGGCTGGCGGCCGAACGGTCCATCGAGGCTCCCAGGTTGATCGAGGCCCCCAGTCGCTCCTGCTCCTCGGCCAGCTGCGCGGCGGTCCGGCCGCCCGCGCCTTCGTCCATCAGGTCCAGCATCAGGCTCTGGGCCCCCAGGGCGTCCGGCTTGTCGGCGGCGAAGCCCGCATCGAACTCCACGGCCACGCGGGTGACAGGGACGGTGGTCGACCGGGCGTAGACGACCTCGATGCCGTTCGAAAGACGTGCGCGTTCCACCGTCGGGAAGTCGAGATCGGACACCTGGCCGACCTGGGGCATCGGGTCGCGCGCGACGCGCTGGATCTCGGCGGCGGGGACGGGGGCGGCGCCGGACGGGGTGGCGGCGGCTTCCGTATAGGCTTCGCGCTCGCCGGGCTCGACCGTGATGTTCAGGGCCGGGCGCGACAGCCAGCGGCCGAGGGCGTCACGCACCTGCGCCGGCGTGACCGAGGCATAGGCGGCCAGCTCCGTCTTGTACTTGTCCGGGTCGCCCGAATACAGCTGGCCCTCGGCCAGGACCGAGGCCTTGCCGTTGACCTGCTCGAGGCCCTGGATTCGCCGGGAGACGTAGCTGGTGGCCACGCGCGCGACCTCCTCCTCGGTCGGACCGTTGGCGATCAGGTCGGCCAGGATCTGGTCGAGGCGCGCGTTGACGGCGGCCACGTCGCCGCCCGGCTTCACGTCCACGTTGATCTCGAAGATGCCGAGGCGGTGGTAGGCGGCGTTCGACGCGCTGACCGAGACGGCCGTCTGGTCCTTGCGGACCAGTTCGTTGTCGAGCCGCGACGACGCCAGTCCGCCGAGGATGGAGGCCCCGACGCTCAGGGGCACGGCCTGGTCGTCGTTCAGGCCCGGGACGACCCAGCTGCGCGTGATCCGGGTGTTGGCGACCCGGTCGTGCAGGGTCAGGTCGATCGGCGCGGCCAGGGTCGGCACAGCGGCCTGGGCGGGTTCGTTGACCGGACCGCGCGGGATGGCTCCGAAATACTTGTCGACCAGGGTGCGGGCGGTCGCCTCGTCGATGTCGCCCGACAGGACCAGCACGGCGTTGTTCGGACCGTAGTTGTCGCGGAACCAGTTGCGCACGACCTCCAGGCTGGCGGCGTCCAGATCGGCCATCGAGCCGATGGCCGAGTGGCGATACGGGTGACCTTCAGGGAACAGGTTTTCCAGCTGGACATACTGGACCAGGCCGTAGGGCTGGTTGTCGCGCTGGCGCTTCTCGTTCTGTACGACGCCGCGCTGCAGATCGAGCACCGGCTGTCCGACCTGGCCAAGCAGATAGCCCATCCGGTCGCTTTCCATGAACAGGGTCGTCTCCAGCGCCGGGGTCGGCACGGTCTGGAAGTAGTTGGTGCGGTCGAACCAGGTGGTGCCGTTCAGGCTGGTGGCGCCGACGCCGCTCATGACCTGCAGATAGCTGCCGGGATTGTTTTCCGATCCGCCGAACATCAGGTGCTCGAACAGGTGGGCGAAGCCGGTGGAGCCCTGCGGCTCGTCCTTGGAGCCGACGTTGTACCAGATCGACACCGCCACGACGGGGGCCTTGCGATCGGTGTGGACCAGGACCGTCAGGCCGTTGTCCAGGGTGAAGCGCGACCACGGAATGTCCACGCGCGCGACCAGATCGGCCACGGGCGCCGCCTGCAGCGGCGCGGCCTGGACCGGCAGAGTGGCGGACGCGGCGGCGGGCGCGGGCTCGGATCCGGCGGCGAACACGGGGGCGGCCGGGGCGATCACGGCCATGATGGCGGCCAGCGAGACGAGGCGAAGACGCATGAAAACGGTCCTTTTTTGACGGGCGGCGCAAACCTTAACGACGACGGGCCTTCTGGCAATCTCGACCGTCCAAACATGGACAAAGAGTCACAAATGTCGGTGCGGCTACGCTCGACGCGCGGCGTCTCGCTGCTTGAGCCGCATGTTTCAGGGCGGCTACCGCTCGGCTCGCGGAGCCTCGCTGCCTGAGCCGCCAGTGATCGAATCCCTGCGCCGAGCGTTGCCGTGTCTGCGGCAGGGACGGGACGGACGATGAAGGGCGAGCTGAAGACCTATCAGGCCAAGCGCCGCTTCGCCGAGACCCCCGAACCGAAGGGCACCAAGGCCACCCGCAAGGGGGCCGCGCCCCTGCGCTACCTGATCCAGCGGCACGCGGCCACGCGGCTGCACTACGACTTCCGCATCGAATTCGACGGGGTGCTGAAGTCCTGGGCGGTGACCAAGGCCCCGTCGCGCGACACGACCGTCAAGCGTCTGGCGGTGGAGGTCGAGGACCACCCGCTGGACTACGGATCGTTCGAGGGCACGATTCCCGACGGCAACTATGGCGCGGGCACGGTCCAGCTGTGGGACACCGGCACCTGGTCGCCCCGGCATCCCGAGACCCTGGAGGCGGACTGGGCCAAGGGGTCGATCAAGATGGACCTGGACGGAGAGCGGCTGAAGGGCGGCTGGGCGCTCGTCCGGCTCAAGTCGGATCGCGGCAAGCCCTCGAAATGGGCCAACTGGCTGCTGCTCAAGGAGAAGGACGCCCATGCCGTGCCGGGCGAGGGGGACGCGCTGGCCGAAATCGATGCCTCGATCACCACGGGCCGAAGTCTGGCGGAGATCGCCGCGGGCAAGACGCCGGGGACCCCGACACGGCCGACGGGACGCAAGGCTGCCGCCAGACCGAAGGCGGCGCCGTCCGGGGCGACCCTGTCGAAGCCGCCGGCCTTCACGCCGATCCAGCTGTGCAAGGTCGCCGACCACCCGCCGTCCGGAGCCGGCTGGGCGCATGAGATCAAGTTCGACGGTTACCGCGTGCAGATCGCGACGGGCGGCGGCAAGGCCCGGCTCTACACGCGCAGCGGCCTCGACTGGTCGCAGAAGTTCCCCGAGGTCGTCGCCGACGCGGCCCGCTGGCCCGACGGGGTGATCGACGGCGAACTGTGCGCGCTGGACCCCGACCACATGCCGGACTTCCCCGCCCTGCAGGCGGCCATCTCGGCCGGCAGGACCGCCGACCTGGTCTTCTTCGCCTTCGACCTGCTGTCCGAGGGGACCGAGGACCTGCGCGAGAAGCCGCTGTCCCACCGCAAGGCCCGGCTCAGCGGCCATATCGACCGGATGTCCAGGGCGGCACGGGACCGGATCCGCTACGTCGACCACTTCGCCTCGACCGGCCAGGCGGTGCTGGAAAGCGCCTGCCGGATGGACCTGGAGGGCGTGATCTCCAAGAAGCTGGACGCGCCCTACACCGCGGGGCGGTCGTCCACCTGGCTCAAGTCCAAATGCCGGGGCGGGGACGAGGTCGTCATCGGCGGCTGGTCGTCGGAGAACGGCACCCGGTTCCGGTCCCTGCTGGTCGGGGTGCGGGAGGGTGAAGGCCTGCGCTATCTCGGCCGCGTCGGCACCGGCTATTCGCAGGCCGTGATGAAGACGCTGCTGCCGGCCCTGAAGGCGGCGGCGTCGGACGCCAGTCCCTTCGCGGGCAAGGGCGCGCCGCGCGGCGGGCGCGACATCCACTGGCTGAAGCCGGTCCTCGTCGCCGAGGTGACCCACGGCGGCTATACCGAATCCGGATCGTTGCGACAGGCCGCCTTCAAGGGCCTGCGGGCGGACAAGCCGGCCGCCGAGGTCACCGAGCGCCCGCAGACCCCGACCCCGACCGGCAAGGCCGCGCCTGCCACCGACCTGCATGTGCCGGGCGAACCCGCGCCGCTCGCCTCGGCCCGGGGCAAGGTGGTGGTCGCCGGGGTGACGATCTCCAATCCCGACAAGATCCTGTGGCCGGCCCGGGACGGTCATCCGGCCATCACCAAGGCGGAGCTGGCGCGCTACTACGAGGCCGCAGCCGACCGCATCCTGCCCCATGTCGCCGATCGCCCCACCTCGATCATCCGCGCGCCCGAAGGCGTGGGCGGCGAGACCTTCTTCCAGCGCCACGCCATGCCGGGGTCGAACCCCCGGCTGAAGCTGATCGATGTGCATGAACGCAAACCCTATGTCGCCGTCGTCGACGTCGGCGGGCTGGTCGCCATCGGCCAGTCGGGCGGGCTGGAGCTTCACCCCTGGGGCTGCGCGCCGGGCGAGCCGGAAATCCCGGACCAGGTCACCTTCGACCTCGACCCCGACGAGGGGCTCGATTTCGAGGACGTGATCTCGGCGGCCAGGGTCGTGCGGAAAAAGCTGGAGGCGCTGGGCCTTCATCCCTTCGTCAAGACGACCGGCGGCAAGGGGCTGCACGTCGTCGTGCCGATCAAAACCGACGCCCGGAGCCGCGTGACCTGGGATCAGAACAAGGCCTTCGCCAAGGGCGTGTCCGAGGCCATCCGGGCCGAGGCGCCGGACCGGTTCACAACGACCCTGGCCAAGAAGGCGCGGGGCGGGAAGATCTTCCTCGACTATCTGCGCAACGGCCGGATGGCGACCGCCGTCGCCCCGTGGTCGCCGCGCGCCCGGCCCGGCGCGGGCATCGCCTTCCCCCTGGCCTGGACCCAGGTGAAGGCGGGCCTGGACCCCACCGCCTTCAGCCTGCGTACCTATCCGGCGCTGCTGAAGAAGCCGGATCCGTGGAAGGATTTCCGGGTCTCGGCCGTCAGCCTGAAGGGGGCGTTGAAGAAGCTCTAGCGTCCCACGGCGTGCAAATCGCCGCTGTGCTGTCTCAGCCAGGCGCGGAATGGCCGATGGTCGCCGACCAGCCGGTGCACGACCGACCAGTAGGCGGGGCTGTGGTCGGCGTGGACCAGATGCGCGACCTCGTGCGCGGCCAGATAGTCCAGCACGGCGGGCGGGGCCATGACGACGCGCCACGAATAGCGGATCGAGCGCGACATCGGGCTGCAGGAGCCCCAGCGCGACGTCGGATCGTTGATGCCGAGGGTCACCGGCGCCTGGCCGAGGGTCGTCAGATGGACCTGGGTCCGTTCCGTCAGGGTCTCGCGCGCCAGTCGCTTCAGCAGGTTGACGACCCGGCGGGCGAAAGCCTCACCCTCGCCGCCCGAGACGATCCGGAATCCGTCGGCGCCCACGACCAGCCGCGCCGAGCCCGCGCCGCCCGTGGCTTCGAGCACCGCCGTGCCGCCGCGAAACGGGATGACCGCGCCGGGGACCAGTGCGGTCCCCGAGGGCCGGGCCGACAGACGTTCGGCGATCCAGTCCGCCTTGGACCGGGCAAAGGTGACGGCATCCGACAGCCGCCGCTCCGAAGGCGCGACCGCGACGGCTTCGCCGGCGCGGGCGTCGATGCGGATCGAGATGCGCCGGGCGCGCGGATTGACGCTCAGCCGAAGCTGGGCCCCACCCTCAAGCGGCAGCCGCTGACCGGTCCGATACGGCGCAGAGCTTTTCATTCGCGGCGATGAAGTCCCGGGTGCGGGTGTAGATCTCCTCGCGGAATCGACGCCCGTTGAAGACGCCGTAGTGGCCCACCCCCGGCTGGACGTAAAGCACACGACGATCGTCGGGAATGCTGGTGCAGAGCGTATGCGCCGCCTGGGTCTGGCCGACGCCCGAGATGTCGTCCTTCTCGCCCTCCACCGTCATCAGGCCGATGTCGGTGATCTTCGTCAGATCGACCGGCACGCCACGATGTTCCAGCAGGCCGCGCGGCAGCAGGTGAGACTGGAAGACGATGTCGATGGTCTGGAGATAGAACTCCTCGGTCAGATCGAGGACCGACAGGTATTCGTCGTAGAACTGTTCGTGCTTCTCGACGCCGTCGCCGTCGCCGGCCACCAGGTCGCGGAAATACTCCCAGTGGGCGTCGGTGTGGCGCGCCTCGTTCATCGACATGAAGCTGTAGAGCTGGACGAAGCCCGGATAGACCTCGCGGCCGAAGCCCGGATAGGGCCAGGGCACGGTGTGAATCATGTTCGACTGGAACCAGGCGAACGGCTTGGCCTCCGCCAGCTGGTTGGTCACCGTGGGCGACAGGCGCGCGTCGATAGGCGACCCCATGAAGGTCATGGAGGCCGGCCGGTTGGGATCGTTCTCGGCCGCCATGATGGCGGCGGCGGCCAGCACCGGCGGTCCGGGCTGGCAGACGCCGACGACGTGGGCGCGCGGACCGATCTGGGCCAGCATGGTGCGGACGTGGTCGATGTAGTCGTGGAAGTCGAACCGGCCTTCCAGCATCGGCACCTGGCGGGCGTTGACCCAGTCGGTGACGTAGACGTCGTGGTCCTGCAGGAAGGTCTCGACCGTGCCGCGCAGCAGGGTCGCATAGTGGCCGGACAGGGGGGCCACGATCAGGACGCTGGGGGCCGCGGCCGGCTTTCCGGCGCGCTTGAGGTCCCCGATGTTGCGCGCGAACCGCAGCAGACGGACCCAGGGGCTTTTCCACACGACCTGTTCGGTGGTGCGCACCGGCCGGTCGTTGATGGTGATCACGTCCAGGCCCCAGGCGGGCTTGCCGTACCGGCGCGTGACGCTTTCGAACAGCTCGGCCGAGGCATAGGCCGTGCGGCCGATGGCGGTGTCGGACGCCGGGTTCATCGGCGAGGTCCAGAACCGGCGCGCCATCTGGGCCCCGATGCGGAAAGGCTGCGCCGACTGATAGGCGAGCTCGTGAAGTGCGTAGAGCATGGAATCCTGTGATCGGCCCCCGCCGAGACGGGCATCGCACCATAGAACGCGCTGCACTGCAAAAGGATTTATCTAGAAAGCGAGGCAGTAGGCAGTCGGCAATAGGCAGTAGGCGATGGCGCGGAAGGGGCGGGGCGGGGCGGGTCGGCTGCGCGGCGGAAGCTGTTTGCAGACGACGGCCGTCGATGCCGTCCTTCTACTGCCTACTGCCTACTGCCTACTGCCTACTGCCTACCATCCTACCCCCGCGCCATCACCCGCTGGATCAGCTGGGCCGAGCGGTCGGGGCCCAGGTCGTGGGCGAGCGCCGAGCGATAGCGGCCGTCCGGACCGATCAGATAGACGGTCAGGGAGTGGTTCATAGTGTAGTCGGGCCCGGTCCCGACCTTCTGGTAGAAGGCGCGATAGGCGTCGGCGGCCGACTTCACCTGGGCGTCGGTGCCGGTCAGGCCGATCACGCCCTCGGGAAAGCCATCGCTGGACAGGTAGTCCTTCAGCGCCTGGGGCGTGTCGCGGGCCGGATCGACCGAGATGAAGACGATCTGGAGGTCATCGGCCGCGGCACCCAGCCGGGCCTTGGTGGCCTCGAGCGCCTGCAGGGTGGTGGGGCAGAAATCGGGGCAGTAGGTGAAGCCGAAGAAGACCAGGCTCCACTTGCCGTTCAGCAGGGTCTGGTCGACCGCCTGCCCGTCCTGGTTCACCAGCTGGAAGGGTCCGCCCACGCTGGCCTGTCCGGTGCCCGTTCCCTCGGCGACGGCCGCGGCCTGCTCGCGCCCCGTCACGACCACGACGGTCACGGCCGCCAGAGCGACCGCGATCGCAATACAGGCACCGGCGAACAGCAGGACGGAACGGCGTGGCATCGTGTCTCCATGGGGCGGGGCCGACATCGGGGCGGCGAGGGTCTATAGACCCGTCGTGGACCAGAGCGAAGCCAACCCGTCATTTGCCGCCAACGCGTCGCAGGGGACCCCCCTGTCGGGATGGCGCGACCTGCCCCGGCGCGCCCGCGGGCTGAGCCTTCGCACGCTCATCATCCTGCGCTGGCTGGCCATCGCCGGCCAGACGGCGACGGTCATCGTCCTCGTAATGATGCTGCATTTCCCCCTGCCGGTCTGGCAGGTGCTGAGCGTCATCGGGGCCAGTGCGCTGGTGAACCTGTCGGCCATGTCGCGGCTGCGCCAGACGGACAGCCGCCTGCCGGACGGACGCCAGACGGCGATCCATCTGGGGTTCGACATCCTGCAGCTGACCGCCCTGCTGGCCTTCACCGGCGGGCTGGAGAACCCGTTCTGCCTCCTGCTGGTCGCGCCGGTGACGGTCGCGGCGGCGTCGCTGCCCGGGCGTCAGGCCCTGGGGCTGGGCCTGATGGTGCTGATCTCGACCACGGCGCTGTTCTTCTGGTCCATGCCCCTGCCGTGGCAGTCGGGGACCGAGCTGGAACTGCCGCCCC
Source organism: Brevundimonas subvibrioides ATCC 15264 (assembly GCF_000144605.1). NCBI lineage: Bacteria > Pseudomonadati > Pseudomonadota > Alphaproteobacteria > Caulobacterales > Caulobacteraceae > Brevundimonas > Brevundimonas subvibrioides. The sequence goes on from NC_014375.1 coordinate 528,637, forward strand.
TGTACCGGTTCGGGGTGGGTCTGGCCCTGATCACCGGCGTGGTCTTCACCGCCGCCTATGCCTGGCGGGTCGCGGCCGAGGCGGAGAAGCTGGAGCTGGCCCTGGCCACAACCCAGGACGTGCTGCAGCGCGAGCAGAGGCTGGCCGCGCTCGGCGGTCTGGCCGCCGCCGCCGCCCATGAACTGGGCACGCCGCTGGCCACCATCCAGATCGTGGCCAAGGAACTGCTGCGCGCCGCCGCCCCCGACGGGCCGATCGCCGAGGACGCCCGGCTGATGCTGCTGCAGGCCGATCGCTGCCGCGACATCCTGAAACGCCTGTCCCAGCGGCCCGAGGACGGCGATGAGCTCTATACCGAGGTCGGGCTGAAAGCCCTGCTGTCCGAGGTGGTCGAGCCGCATCTCGGGTTCGACCTGGACATTTCCGTGGAGGTCCGGACTCCGCCGGGCATGGCGGCACCCCATGTCCGGCGCCTGGCCGAAGTCGTCCACGGGCTTTCCGCCATCGTCGAGAACGCGGCCGATTTCGCGGCGACTCGGGTTCGCGTCCTGGGCTCGGCCGACGTGCAGTGGATCACGATCGAGGTCCTCGACGATGGCCCCGGCTTTGCCGCCGACATCCTGCCCCGGCTGGGCGAGCCCTATGTCACCAGCCGCCCGCACGGAAAGGCGCGTCAGGCCCTGGCCTCTCAGCTGGCGTCCGCCGCCGGAGCGGCCCGGCCCGGCAAGCGGGGGCGGGCCGCTCCACCGATCGTGGATGTGATCCCCAGCCAGGGCGGCATGGGTCTGGGTTTCTTCATCGCGCGCACCCTGCTGGAACGCACGGGCGGTCAGGTGGTGGTCGGCCACGGCGACGGCGGTCCAGGCCCGAACAAGGGCGCCCGCGTGACCGTCCGCTGGCCCCGACGGGCCCTGGAGGCCACGACGGCCTGACCGGAGGTGACGGATCGCCGCACGGCTTGATCCAAGCTGTGCGGGAACCCACTCTGCTCTGCAGGGAGACAAATACCATGCCGACGACCGCCACCAACCTTGAAGACCGCATCGCCGGGCTCGAGGATCGCTCGCTTCTGCTGCTCGACGACGATCAGGCGCTGCGGACCCGACTGGGTCGCGCGCTGGAGGCGCGGGGGTTCGAGGTGACGACCGCCGGCTCGGTCGGCGAGGCCACCGAGGCGCTGAAGACCCATCAGCCCGCCTTTGCCGTGCTGGACATGCGGCTGGAGGACGGCAACGGCCTGAAGATCGTCGAGGCCATCCGCGACCGCCGGGCGGATTCCCGCATCGTGATGCTGACGGGCTATGGCGCGATCGCCACCGCGGTCGCGGCGGTCAAGGCCGGCGCGGTCGACTATCTGTCGAAGCCGGCCGATGCCGATGACGTGGTCAAGGCCCTGATGGCCACGGGCGATGCGCCCGAGCCGCCGGACAATCCCATGAGCGCCGACCGCGTCCGTTGGGAGCACATCCAGCGCGTCTACGAGCTGTGCGACCACAATGTCTCGGAGACGGCGCGCCGCCTCGGCATGCACCGCCGGACCCTGCAGCGCATTCTGGCCAAGCGCGCGCCGCGCTAGGGCTTGATCGATTGAGGAGGACCCACTGCGTGGGTCCGCCGAAAGCGTGAATCACGCTCTAGGGCTTGAGTGCCCGCATGGCGGCGAGGCGGCCGAAGGCGATGGTCAGGGCCTTGCGCCGTGCCGGGGCCAGCGGGCTGACCGGCGCATCGCGGACCACGGCCCCCCCGAAGCTGTCGGCCACGATCAGTCCCGGCGCGTCCGGAAGGATGCCGTCGGGAAACTCCGGCGCGACCGCGAAATAGAAGGCGTCGCAGAAGGGCGCGTACTCGGGCCATTTGCGGTCGACCCGGAAGTCGTCAGGCCCCGACTTGACCTCGACGATGACGATGTCGCCCTTGCGCCCCAGGGCCATGACGTCGGCGCGCCGCCCGTTGGGCAGGCAGACCTCGAGCAGGGGCGCATAGCCCATGTCGGCCAGCAACCGGGCCGCCCCACGCGTCACGCCCAGCGTCGTCTCGGGACGGCTGAAGACGAGTTCAAGGTGCGCGGCGGCGGGCATCCGCGCACTATGTTCCGGTTAGGTTCCGCTCGCAAGCGGAGCGTCAGACCCCGGTCTGAACGATCTCTGTGGTGCTGAAGCCCAGGGCGCGGGCCCGGGCCAGCGTGGCGGCGCGCACGGAGGCGGAGGGGCTCTGCGACCGGTGCCAGATCCACCAGCTGGACTTGTTGGGCAGGCCCATGATCGCCCAGCTGTAGTCGGGCGCATGATCCCAGACCCAGTATTGCTGGGACGCCAGACCGCCGAAGCTGAGCAGGCCCGTCAGGCTGAACCGGAATTTGGCGTTGGTCGCCGTGTCGGTGACCGAGGCATTGGCCCGCAGCGTCTCGACCCGGCCCGTCTCGCGGCGGGTGCAGGTGACGAGGATCGAATAGCGATTGGCCTCGTTCGCCGGGTTGAAGTCGATCTGGGCGCGGCTGCAGTCGCGCTGCATGCCGTTGTCGTTGCGCGCGATCTCGAACCAGCGACCATCGAACTGGTCGAGGTTCACCCGGGGGGCCTGGGCCGCGGCCGGCAGGGCGCTGGCGAGAAGGGCGGCGGCGGCAAGCGCGAGGGTTCGGGCGTCGGTCATGGGCGTCATAGGCTCTTCGGTGATCGGCGTTGGCCGCGAAGATACGAAGGTGATGCGCCGATGGTTGCCTAGGGTTCGAAGCGCCTGCGGTTCTCGCGCCATTCGTCGGCGGTCTGGCCCCACAGGTCGACGCGCTCGTCCTGCATCGGTTCGGGCAGTCGGCCGGGTCCGCGATTGACCGATCCCAGCCGCCCGGCGACCCGCGCGGACGCGAAATTCTCCGGCGCGATGCAGTGGATCACGTCGGTCCAGCGCAGGACGTCGACGGCGTAGTCCATGGACGCCACCGCCGCCTCCACCGCGTAGCCCCGGCCGCGGGCGTCGGGGTGCAGGCTCCAGCCCACCTCCGTGCCGGGCCAGCCATAGGGGTGCAGGGGTCCGATCCGGCCCATCCACAGGCCGCTGTCCTTCTCGATCACCGAAAACATCGCCTCGCCCGTCGCCGCCCACTGGCCGATCACGGCCATCAGGGCCCGCCAGGTCTGGGGCGGCGCCTGTACCCCGCCGAGGAACCGCATCGTCTCCGGATCGAGATGAAACTCGGCCCAGCGGGGGAAATCCTCGATCTCGGGCGGACGCAGGAGCAGGCGGGCCGTCTCAATCACCGGGCCGGTCAAAGCGGATACTCCCTTTCCAGTTCGTAGTGGCTGCCGCCGTCGGACAGGACGCTGGAATACAGCCCGAACCGGTCCACCCGGATCGGCGGGGAATGCAGCAGGTTGTGTCCGGTGATCCAGGCGCCGATCCGGTCGGGATTGGTCTGGGTCTTGAGATAGGCCAGCGTCAGGTGCGGGCGATAGACGCGCGGCTCCATCCGGACCCCGGCGCGCTCCGCAGCCGCCCGGCAGCGCCCGGCCAGAACGGTCAGCCGTTCGCCGGGCTCCACTCCCGCCCACAGGGTGTGGCTGCGATGCGCATCGCCGAACGCGCCGACGCCCTTCAGTTCGATGTCGAACGCGCCGGGCGGGATGCGCGCCAGCTCGGCCGCCAGATCGTCGGCGCGGCGTTCGTCGACCTCGCCGAAGAAGGCCAGGGTGACGTGAAGCTGTTCCGGCGTCCGCCATTTCGCGCCCGGCAGACCGGTCTGGCGACGCGCCAGGGTTTCGGCCACATCGAACGGGACGGGGAGGGCGGTGAACAGGCGCAGCATGGGATCAGCCTATCGGCGCGGGTCCTGCGGCGAAAGGTCGGAACCCTTCCGGCTGCGAGCCGCTTGCAAGACCACAGGGGACACACGATATTCCTTGCAGTCGCCGGGGGCTTTTTCCCTGGCCTATTGGAGATTGATCTCGCGATGAGCGACTTCAGAAACGGTTATTCGACGCCGGCACCCGCCCACGCCGACATGGCCGTGGACGCCGGCCTGCGCAGCTTCATGCTGGGCGTCTACAACAAGCTGGCCCTGGGCCTGCTCGTGGCGGGCGGCCTGGCCTATCTGACCGGCAACGTGCCGGCGGTGCAGCAGCTGTTCTTCGCCCCCACACCTGACGGCCGCATCGGAATGACCATGCTGGGCATGATCGTCCAGTTCCTGCCGATCGTGCTGTTGTTCGGCTCGATGTTCTTCATGAAGAACCCGACGGCGCGGGGCGTGAACATGCTCTACTGGGCCGTGGTGGCCTCGATCGGCGCGGGCATGGGCATCCTGTTCCTGCGCTACACCGGCGGTTCGCTGGCCTCGACCTTCTTCGTGACGGCCGCCTCGTTCGGTGCGCTGAGCCTGGTGGGCTACACGACCAAGAAGGACCTGACGGCCATGGGCTCGTTCCTGATCATGGGCGTGATCGGTCTGATCATCGCCTCGATCGTGAACATCTTCATGCAGTCGGGCACGCTGTACCTGATCATCTCGGGTCTCGGCGTTCTGATCTTCGCCGGTCTGATCGCCTTCGATACGCAGCGCCTGAAGATGACCTACTACCAGCTGGGCGGAAACGAAGCGGCGATGGGTGTGGCGACGGGCTTTGGTGCCCTGAGCCTGTTCATCAACTTCGTGAACCTGTTCCAGTTTCTGCTGGCCTTCATGGGCGGCAATCGCAACTAGGCCTTTCGGGCATCCAGCCCGATCGGATCAGGAGGCCCCGGCGGAAACGCCGGGGCCTTTTTATTCCACCACCTGGAATTTGCGGCTGTCGAACACCCGCAGCACCTGCGCCAGTTCCCGGCCGCGCTTCATCACGACGCCGCCTTCACCGATGACCGACCACTGGCCCTGACGGGCCTGCAGCGACGGGCGTTTCTCGATGCGATAGGCGGGAGCGTCGCCGGACCGGCGGAAGACGGCGAACTCGGCCGACTCCCGGCCGCCGACCATGGCGTAGTCCCGCCATTCCGCCTGGGCGACCATGCGGCCATAGACCCGAAGGATCAGGTCGAGCTCCCGCCGCTCGAAGAAGACGGAGCCGGATGGGCCGGGGTCGAGGGGGGTCACGTCGGCGCTCATCCGATCAATCTAGGCGCACTCCCGGCGAACACCAGCGGGGGCCCCGAGCGAAAAGATTCGCTGTCACGAAATGGCCCCGTTTCGGTCCATCGCCGGACAGATCAGGTCGCGAAATACAGACCGTCGGCCTGACGGAGTTCGGAAGCGTCCCGGATCCTGAACAGCCCCCCCAGCCCCCCTGGATGTCTCCAGCGTATGGGCTCCGACGGGCCGGCGCTTCCTCCAAAGCGAGACGTCCGCCCTGCCCCCCTCCCCCCAATGGCACGGCGGGCGTTTTGCTGTGTGGGCCCGACCGGAACGCAAAACGCCGGGGCGACGACCCCGGCGTTTCGGTCTCTGCGGCCTGACGGATCAGGTGCCGGGGGTGATCGCCAGCTCCACGACCTCACCGTCACGACGCACTGTCAGGGCCCCGCTGTCGGCCAGTCTTTCGGCCAGGTCGGACAGGGACGAGACGGACTCGCCCGCGACGGCCGTGATGACATCGCCGGCGCGCAGATCCTGCTGGGCGGCCGGTGAGCCCCCCTCGACCGCGACGACGATCAGGCCGGGGTCGTCACCCTTGCCGTCGGCCGGCGTCAGAGAGCGGATGCCGGCCCCGTAGGCCTGGAGCGCGGAGGAGCCCAGTCGCACGGCGGCGGTGGACTCGGTCTCGACGGTCATCCGGGCGGTCGTGCTCTGGCCGTCGCGCAGATAGACGAGCGTCAGCGGCGTGCCCGGAGCGGCGATGCCGACCGTGGCCTGAACCGACCCGGCGTTGGCGACCGGCCGGTTCTGGATGCGGGTGATGACGTCGCCGGTCCGCAGGCCGGCGCGTTCGGCCGGTGAGCCGGGCATAACGTCCTCGACGATGGCCCCGCGTACGAAGCCCAGATCCCGCTCCACCGCGCGCTCTGCGGTCAGCGAGCCGAGCGTGGCGCCGATCATGCCGCGCGTGACCGAGCCGTTGGCGCGGATCTGGTCGACGACGAACATCAGGATGCGGGTGGGGACCGCGAAGGCGATGCCGTCGTTGCCGCCGCCCATGTCGCCGGACAGGATCGAGGTGTTGATGCCAATCAACCGACCCCGGCTGTCCAGCAGCGGCCCGCCCGAGTTGCCCGAGTTCACCGCGGCGTCGGTCTGGATATAGTCCTCGACGGCGTCGCCCATGCCCGACCGGCCGAGGCCGGAGATCACGCCCATGGTCAGGGTCTGGTCCAGCCCCAGCGGATAGCCGACGGCGAAGGCCAGATCCCCGGTGCGCAGGGTGTCGGAGTCGACGGTCTCGACCTGGGACAGGCCGGTCGCCTGGATCTGCAGGACGGCCACGTCGGTGGCCGTGTCGGTCCCCAGCAGGACCGCGTCGACCAGGCGTCCGTCGGTCATGTCCACGCGGAACTTCTGGCCGCCCTCGATGACGTGGTTGTTGGTGACGATGATGCCGGCCGCCGCGTCGATGATCACGCCCGATCCGCTGGAGACCGCCGTCGGCTCGGTCTCGCCCGTCGTCGGCCCGGCCGAGACGCCGAGGGTCGTGACCTGGACCACGGCGGGCAGCGAGCGTTCCAGCCCGGCCGCAAAGGTGAAGACGCCGCGTCGGGCGTCGAAGGGCAGGGACGAGGGTCCGCTCTGGGCCGAGGCGGCACCTGCGCCGAACAGGGTCAGGGCGATCGCCGTTCCCGCCAGAATTCCCGCACGTGTCATCTGTCCAACCCCAATGTTCGAAAGGAGCCTAGCGCGGGAAGTGCGCGGTGACGATGGCTCCCGGCGCGGCGTCATCAATCGTCATCCGTCCCCCGTGGCGACGGAGGATGGCGCGCACGAAGGCCAGCCCCATGCCGTGGCTGTCGGTCCCCTCGACCCGGGCCGGAACGGGCCCGGACATGCCCGGGCCCTGATCGGCGATGGAGATGGCCACCTCGTCGTCGGCGGCGAAGGCCCGCAGCGTGACCGTGCCGCCCTCGGGCGAGAACTTGACCGCATTGTCGACCAGGTTGGCCACCGCCCTTTGCAGCAGGGACCGGACCCCCAGGACGGAGACGGGCTCGCCCCCGGCGACGATGCGGATGCCGCGCATGTCGGCGATGGGCTGGTACAGCTCCACGCAGGCCGCGGCCAGGACGTCCAGCCGGACGTTTTCGAACAGCCAGGCCTCGCCGTCGCGCAGGGCCATCGCCTCGTTCATGGCGCGGGTGATGTCGGCCAGATCCTGCTTGGCCTCCTCGCCCAGTTGGGCCCGTTCGGCCGGGTCGTCGGCCTCCATCAACCGGTCCAGCCGCAGCGAGGCGCGGGCCAGGGGCGTGCGGAAGTCGTGCGCCAGCTGATCGGCCGAATCCCGCAGCCAGCTCAGCAGCTCCTCGAGCCGGTCCAGCGTCCGGTTGACCTGGGTCGACAGGGCGGTCAGCTCGGGCGCGACCGCCACGTCGGGCGCGCGGCGCGAGAAGTCGCCGACGGCGGCCCGGTCGAGGGCCACGCTGACCTCGGTGATGGCGCTGGTCAGGCGACGCCGGGCGAAGGTCGCGGCGGCCAGACCCGACACCAGGATCAGGGCGCCGGTCAGGGCGACCGACAGAACCGCCCAGCGCCACGCCACGCCGGCCGGATCGACCACCCGGCCGACGATGACCTGCAGCGCGCCGACCGGGCGTTTGACGATCACCGCCTCGATGGCGCGGGCCGGGCACAGCTGGCCGGGGGCGAGCCGGACCAGATAGACCCCGGACCCGAGCCGCGACAGCCGCTCGACCCGCACGGTCTCCAGCGCCGCCAGTCCGGCGGGCTTGCCCACCGGGGCCCGGATGAAGCGCACGCCCGCGCCGCCCCGGCCGGTGCGGCAGGTTTCCTCCAGGGTGATGGACTCCCGGCTGGGCCCGTCCTGGAAGGCGCTGAGGAAGGCGGACCAGTAGGCGGCGTCGGACTCCGTCATCTGCTCCCCGCCGGCGTCCGGCGGCAGCTTCACGGCGATGGCGGCGAAGTCGGCCAGGGCGGCCAGGGCGGCCTGCTGGCGCTGGTCCAGCCGCGCCGCCTGTCCGGTGATCAGAAGCGATCCCGTCAGGGCCAGGGCGGCCATGATGGCCAGCGAGGCCGCAAGCTGGGTCGAGGTTCGCTCCGCCAGCCAGCGCCGCCAGCCGGACCCGCTGTTCCAAGGGGTGGAGTGGCGTCGCAAGCCCTCAGCCTGCGTCGAGGTCGCGGAAGATCAGGCTCTGGCTGCGGGCCGAGACGATCAGGGGATGCAGGTCCTCGCCCAGCTCGGGGGCCTGTTCCTTCAGCCGGCGGCGCAGGGCGCTGATCCGGGCGTCGATGATGTTGACGAAATTGTCCGGCAGGAAGGTCCACTCGATCCAGCACCGGTCCCACAGCATGGTCTTGGTCACCGGCTGGCCGCGGGCGGTCATCAGTTCGGACACGATGGCGAACTCCAGCGGCGACAGGTCGATCAGCCGCTCGGTCCCCTCGACCGTCAGCTTCAGCGTCCGGGCCCCCGGCGACAGGCGGAACGGGCCGTTGATCAGGTCGGTGTTGGCGGGCCGGGCCCGACGCGCGACACGACGCAGCTGGGACGCCACCCGCGCCAGCAGTTCCTCGTCGCCGATCGGCTTGGACAGATAGTCGTCGGCCCCGCCCAGCAGGCCCTCGACCCGCTGGCGCTCGCCGGTCAGGGCGGTCAGCATCAGGGCGGGCGCGTCGCTGGAGGGGCCGGATGTCGTGCGCAGCCGCTTCAGCGTCTCCAGTCCGTCGAGGCCGTTGGTCATCCGGTCCAGGATCAGCACGTCATAAGGATGGCTGCCGGCCATCTGCAGCGCGGCCTCGCCGGCGTCGACGCGGTCCACGATCTCGAAACCGGCCTTCAGCAGGCGGTCGGCGACGTGGTCGGCCAGGGCCGGGTCGTCTTCCAGCAGCAGGGCGCGACGGCCGGCGAAGACCTCGGCCAGGGCCGCGAACGGATCCGTCTCCGCCGTCGTGTCGATCTCGACCGTCGTCATCCGCTCGTCCCCCGTACCGGCGTTCACGATAGAAGCCTGATGCGGAATCACAACGGCGCATGGAATGATCGTTCCTGACCGCAACGCTTGGGCAGGCTCCGCGTTTGCAGGGGCCATTGCAGAGGTTCCCCATGCGCCAAGCCGCCCTTCTCGTCCTCGCCGGGCTCGCCGTCACCGGCTGCCAGACCGCGCCGGTCGCCAACGCGGAGTTCCTCAGCGGCTATGACGGGCTGGTCACGCGCGAGGACACGATCCGCGCGTCGATCCGCCAGCGGCGCGACGACGCGGTCGCGGCCACCATCGACCGCGTGCATCTGGAGCCCAGCCAGTTCGTGGGCACGGCGGGGAGCAACCTGACCGAGGTGGAGCGGGCCCAGCTGCTGCGCGAGGTCGATCGCCAGATCTGCTACGAAGTCAGCGAGCGGTTCACCGTGGCCGCCGAAGGGCGCGATGTGGCGCGGCTGCGGACCGGGGTGGTCGATGTGCGCCCGACGGGATCGGTGGGATCGGGCGTCGCGGCCGTGGCCAACATCCTGATCCCGGGGCCCGGCACCTTCCGGGTTCCGGGCACGACCGGCGGGCTGGCGGTGGAGAGCGAGCTGATCGGACCGGACGGACGCCAGGTCGCGGCCCTGGCCTGGGCGCGCAACGCCAACACGGTCGGCACCGACGCGCCGTCGCTGTCGCGCATCGGTGATGCCCTGCAGATGGCCGAGCCGCTGGGCGACGAGATCGGCGACACGATCTCGCAGCCGGACCGGACCGTGCGCGACATCCCGAACCCGGATCCCTGCCTGTCGTTCGGCCCCCGGACCCAGCCGGTCGGCTTCGTCACCCGCGCGGTGACCGGCCTGTATGTGCCCCAGGTCAACACGGGCTCGACCCCGGCCCAGGACACGCCGCGTCCCTGACGGCTTGTCGCCGTCCGGCGGCGTGATAGCCTCCCGACCGGCGCAAGGCCCGCGCCGGTCGGGAGGCCTTGTCATGTCCATGCTTGCCCTGATGGCTGCGCTCGCGGTCCAGACGCCTGTGCTGGCCGATCCGGCCTCGCCCGAGGCGGCCGCCGTGATGGTGCCGGTGAACGGCGTGTTCGCCGCCCTCGCTGCCCGCGACGGCAGCCTCGTGGCCCCGCATCTGGCCCCGGAGGCGCGGATGATCGTGGCGGTCGAGCGCCCGGACGGCACCGCCACCGTCCAGACGCTCGCCGCCGAGGCCTTCGCCGCCGGCCTGCGCCCGGGTCCCGAGCGGTACGAGGAGATCATGCCCGATCCGATCGTCGCCATCGACGGCGACATCGCCATGGTCTGGGGCCGCTATGTCTTCAAGATCGACGGACGGGTCAGCCATTGCGGCTCCGACCATTTCGACCTGATCCGCCGCGACGGGGTGTGGCGCATCGCCGGCATCACCTGGAACCAGCGCACGACGGGGTGCGAGGTGTAGTTTGGATGTTCGTCACAGCCGTCCTGATCGCCCTCAACGGCCTTACATGGGGCTTGTGGACTCTCGCAGGCGCATCGAGCGGAGCGAACAATTTAACCCAAGCGATTTGGTACATTTATGGCCCGCTGGTCGTCCTGATCTGCACGACTCTGCTTCCAACAGCCGCGCTGATCGTCGGGTTATGTCGTGGCGGAAGGTCGCGCGCTATTCTCCGAGCCGCGCTTCTATGGAGCGTCTTCGGATTCTTCCCGTACGCCTGCATGTCCGGCGGGGGTGTATGACGCACCTTGCGCTCAAGCAGCGAGACGCCGCGCTTCGAGCGGTAGCGCCCTCTAAAAAGCGCTCTCGCCCGTAATCGCCCGGCCCAGGATCAGGGCGTGGACGTCGTGGGCACCCTCGTAGGTGTTCACCGTCTCCAGGTTCATGGCGTGGCGCATGACGTGGAGTTCGCCGGTGATGCCGGCGCCGCCGTGCATGTCGCGGGCCTCGCGGGCGATGGCGAGGGCCTTGCCGCAGTTGTTGCGCTTCATCAGGCTGATGGCCTCGGGCACGAAGGCCCCGGTGTCGAGCAGGCGGCCCAGCGCATAGGCCCCCTCGAAGCCCAGGAAGATCTCGGTCTGCATGTCGGCCAGCTTCTTCTGCACCAGCTGGCGCGACGACAGCGGACGACCGAAGAGCATCCGTTCTCCGACGTAGTCGCGGGTGGCGTGCAGGCAGAATTCGGCGGCCCCCATTGCCCCCCACGAAATGCCGTAGCGGGCCTTGTTCAGGCAGGAGAACGGCCCCCGCAGCCCCTTCACGCCGGGCAGAAGGTTGGCTTCGGGCACGAAGACGTCGTTCAGGCCGATGTCGCCGGTGATCGAGGCGCGAAGGCTGAGCTTGTCGCCGATCTTGCCGGTCGTGAAGCCCTCGAACCCGCGCTCGACGATGAAGCCGCGGATGACGTCATCCAGCTTGGCCCAGACGATGGCGAGGTCGGCGATGGGGGAGTTGGTGATCCAGTATTTGCCGCCGTTCAGGCGGTAGCCGCCGTCGACCTTGACCGCCTTCGTCTTCATCGAGGCCGGGTCCGAGCCGCCGTCGGCCTCGGTCAGGCCGAAACAGCCGATCAGCTCGCCCGCCGCCATCCGGGGCAGGAAGCGCATCTTCTGCTCCTCGTTGCCGAAGGCGTAGATGGGGTACATGGCCAGGGACGACTGGACCGACATGGCGGAGCGGTAGCCTGAGTCCACCGCCTCGATCTCGCGGGCGATCAGGCCATAGGCGACGTGGCTGACGCCCGAGCCGCCGTACTGTTCGGGCAGCATGGCCCCCAGGAAGCCCATCTCGCCCATCTCGGTCATGATGGCGCGGTCGAAGGTCTCGTCGCGGAAGGCGGCGACGACGCGGGGCAACAGTTTTTCGCGGGCGTAGGACCGGGCCGCGTCCTGGATGGCGCGCTCGTCATCCGTCAGGCGTGACGCCATGTCGAACGGGTCGTCCCAGCGGAAGGTCTGCGTCGAAATCGGGCTGCCGTCGGCCATGTCAGAGGCTCTTTTACTGGAGGATCAGCCAGCCCGTTTAGGCCAGAACGGCCGCGGCCGGAAGGGCGCTGCCGCTCGGCTCGCCCCCGGTCCGATCTGCGATCGGCCGGAGGCCAGGCTACGCCTCGCGGCTTGAGCGCGGCTCCCTGAGTCCGGTTCGGCCCTGCCCGATCGGGCAGGGCCGAACCCGTCCTATTTCAGCGCTGCCGAGTCCAGGTTGAGGTCGGACAGGGCGATGACCTCGACGTCGGGGTGTCTGGCACGCAGCGCATCGATGAACTGGGCTGCGTCCCCGACGATGACCAGGCTGGCCCGGTCGACCGGCAGGTGTTCGGCGAAGGCGGCCTCGACCGCCGCCCCGTCCACCGCCTCGACATTGCTGACATAGGCCGACAGTTCGCTCATCGGCAGGTCATACAGCGCCAGGCCCGCGACCAGTCCGCCCAGCCCATCCACGGTTTCGAGCTGGTTGCCGAAGGCCCCGGTCAGGATGGCCTGACGGGTGGTGATCTCGGACGCGGTCGGCTGGGTGGTCGACAGGCGGGTGACCTCGGCCAGGATCAGGTCGGCGACCTCGGCGGCGGCGTCGTTGCGGGTCTGGGCGCTGGCCGTGAACAGGCCGTCGTCGCGCCGCACGCCCAGTGACGAGCGGGTGCCGTAGCTGAGGCCGCGCTTGATGCGGATTTCCTGGTTCAGCCGCGAGGTGAAGCTGCCGCCCAGCAGGGTGTTGCCCAGCGTCAGCGGGAAATAGTCCGCGTCGGTCCGCGACACGCCGCGCAGGGCCACGGTGACGGCGGCCTGACCGGCCCCCGGCTGGTCGATTACGACGATGCGGGTCGGGCGAGGCTCACCGGCCGGGGCGGTGGCGGCGGGCGCGGCGGTCGCCGGGGCCGTCCAGTCCCCGAAGGCCGACTGGGCCAGGGCGCGGGCGTCCATCTCGTCGATGTCGCCGGAGAAGACGAGCGTCGCCTCCGACGGGCGATAGCGGGCGGCGTGGAAGGCGGCGATGTCGGCGCGGGTGATGGCGGGCAGGGTCGTCAGGGTGCCGGACGCCGGCGCGCCATAGGGGGCCTCGCCATAGACGACGCGCCCGGCCGCCTGGGCCGCGACCTGGCCGGGGGTGGTCAGGGCGATGCGCAGGCCGTCGAGCGTCTGGGTGCGCTGACGGTCCAGTTCCTCTTCCGCGAAGGTCGGATTGCGCACGAGGTCGGCCATCAGGGCCACGGCCTGCGGGAAGACGTTGGCGGGGGCATTGGCCGAGACGTTCGAGAAGTCGGCCCCCGCGCCGGCCCCGATCGAGGCCCCCAGCTGTTCGATCTCGGTGGCGATTTCCGGGGCCGAGCGGGTCGTGGTGCCCTGGGTCAGCAGGGCGGCGGTCATGGAGGCGACGCCGGCCTTGCCCGGAGCCTCGTCCGCCTGGCCGGCGTCGAAGCTGAGACGGGCGGAGACGAGCGGCAGGCCTTCCTTCTCGACCACCAGCACGCGCAGGCCGTTGTCGAGGCGGAAGTCCGCGACCGGCGGGGTCGCGGGCGAGACGGCGGCGGCGATCTCGGGCAGGGGCGCCCGCTCGGCTTCCGGCAGCAGGGTCAGGATCTCGCCGACGGGGGCGAGGTCGGCGACGGTGACCGGGGCGGTGACGTCGGTGACCTGTTCGCTGACGGGGTTGGCGTCGTCGGCGTTCAGGTAGCGGATGGTGACGCCGCGCTGGTCGGTCAGGTAGCGGCGGGCGACGCGCTGGATGTCGGCGGCGGTGACGGCCTGGATCTCGGCGATCTCGCGGTCGGCGACGGACGCGTCATTGGTCTGGATCAGGGCGAAGCCTAGGACATTGGCGCGGTCGTCGATGGTCTCGCGGCTGCGCAGGGCGTCGGCCACGAGCTCGTTCTTGGCCTCGGCCAGCTCGGCGTCGGTGACGGGCTCGTCGCGGAAACGGGCGATCTCCGCGCGCAGGGCGGCAATGCCCTCGTCGGGCGTCTTGCCGCCGGCCATGATGGCATAGGCGGACATGTAGCCGGCCTGCTGGACGAAATCGGGGCTGGACGAGGCCTGGGCCGCCAGCTGCTGTTCATAGACCAGCGAGCGGTACAGCCGCGAGCTCTCGCCCGTCGACAGGATGCCGTCCAGCACGGTCAGGGGAATGCGGTCGGGGTCGCGATAGGCCACGGTCGGCCAGGCCAGGACCACGGCGGGCAGGGCCACGTTCGGGGCGTGGAAGGTGAGCTCGCGCGGGCCGGTCGGTTCGGGCTCGACGACATTGTTGACCGGCAGCGGGCGCTCGGGGTTGGGGATCGGCGCCAGGTACCGGTCGATCCAGCCGTCCAGCTGGGCCTGGTCGAAATTGCCGGCCACGATCAGGAAGGCGTTGTCGGGGCGGTAGTAGGTGGCGTGGAACCGACGCACGTCCTCGATGGTGGCGGCATCCAGATTTTCCAGCGAACCGATCACGCCGCGGCGGTAGGGGCTCTCCTGATAGATGGTGGCGGGCACGAACAGGCTGAACAGGCGGCCATAGGGCTGGGCCAGGACGCCCTGGCGGTACTCCTCCTTGACCACGTCGCGCTCGCTTTCGAACACGTCCTCATTGACCACCAGCGAGCCCAGGCGGCTGGCTTCGGCGAAGATCAGGCGCTCGAGGTGATTGGCCGGGATGGTCTCGTGATAGGCGGTGACGTCGTCACTGGTGAAGGCGTTGTTGTTGCCGCCCACGTCCTCGGTCAGGCGGTCGAAGGTCTCGTCCGGAAAGTCCTTGGTGGCCTTGAACATCAGGTGTTCGAACAGGTGGGCGAAGCCGGAGCGCCCCTCGGGATCGTCCTTGCCGCCGACCCGGTACCAGACCTGGACCGTCACGTTCGAGGTCGAGGTGTCGCGCGAGGTATAGACGTCCATGCCGTTCGGCAGGGTCCGCTTGACGAAGCCCAGCGGCGGGACCTCGATCGAGGCGGGCGCCGGGCTCGGCGTCTGGGCCATCACGGGCGCGGCGGACAGCAGGGCGAGGGCGGCGACGGCCGACAGCAGGCGGGACTTCATGGCACGGGCTCCGGGGGAATGCCCCGAGAGCGTATCAGGGCTGGCGGGCGGTGTAAGTTACAGCGGTGTAATGTCGTTCACCGCCCGAACACGTCGACCCCGACCGCGCCGTCCGGGGTCAGCCAGGCGCGCTTCATGCCCTGGCTGTTGAAGGGGTCGGCGCGGTGGCCGTGGGCGTCCAGCGCGATCAGGCCGCCGTCGCCGCCCAGGGCGCCGATCTCGGCGATGGTGGCGGCCGTGGCCTCGGTCAGGGACTGGCCCGAGGCCACCCGCCAGTCGACGCCGGCGGCGGCGTTGGTGCGGATGAAGTATTCGCCCTGGCCCGTGCAGGAGACCGCGACCCGGTCGGTCGCCCAGACGCCCGCGCCGGGGAGGGGGGTGTCGCCCACCCGGCCCGGCAGTTTCCCGAACACGCCGCCGGTGGAGGTGCCCGCCGCCAGCCGACCGGCGCGGTCCAGCACGCAGCAGCCGACCGTGCCGTGCGACAGGGCGGCGGTCCGGCCCTGGCCGGGGGGATGATTGTCCTCGCCCTGACCGGCGCGCGTGAACCAGGCGTCGGCGTCGGTGATGGCGTCGAGGCCGTGTTCAGCGGCGAAGGCCGAGGCCCCCGATCCGGCCAGCAGGACGTGGGGGCTGTGGTCCATGACGGCGCGCGCGGCGCGGACCGGGTTGCGATAGCCCTGGAAGGCGGCGACGGCCCCGGCGCGGCGGGTCCCGCCGTCCATCAGGCTGGCGTCCAGCTCGTATTCGCCCGCCAGATTGGGCGAGGCCCCGCGGCCGGCGACATAGAGGCCGGAATCCTCCAGCAGCACGATGGCCTCGACGACGACGTCCAGCGCGGCCGCGCCGTCCGCCAGCCGGGCCGCCATGGCCTCGACGACCTCGCGCATGTGGGCGGTCTCGGGCCCGTAATCGCGACCCCGCCGCGCCCCGGCGCCGCCGTGCAGGATGAGGGCGGGTCCGGGCATGAGCGTCTCCTGATACGGTCGCCTCTTTCAATCGGGCGTGGCGCTCTTTAGCGTCGGCCACACCCGAGAACCACCCTGACAAGCGGGCCTCAAGCAGCGCGAACGCGCGTTAGGCCCGCCGAGCAAAGCGAGACCCGAAGAATGCGCGCAGTCCTGTCCAAGACCGTCGGTGGTCCCTCGTCCCTGGTCGTGGAGGAGGTCCTCGATCCCACGCCGAAAGCAGGCGAGGTGGTGATCGAGGTCAAGGCCGTGGGCGTCAACTTCCCAGACACCCTGATCATCGAGGACAAATACCAGTTCAAGCCGCCCCGCCCCTTCTCGCCCGGCGGCGAGATCTCGGGCGTGGTCGAGGCGGTCGGCGAGGGCGTCAAGGGCGTCTTCAAGGGTGACCGGGTCATCGCCATGACCGGGTGGGGCGGCATGGTCGAGCGGATCGCGGTCAATGCCCAGACCCTGATCAAGATGCCGGACGCCATGTCGTTCGAGGAGGCCGCCGGCCTGGTGATGACCTACGGGACTTCCTTCTATGCGCTGAAGGACCGGGCGGGGCTGAAGGCGGGCGAGCGGCTGCTGGTGCTGGGCGCGGCCGGGGGCGTGGGCGCCGCCGCGGTCGAGCTGGGCAAGGCCATGGGGGCCCAGGTGACGGCCGCCGCCTCGACCAACGACAAGGTCCAGTTCGCGCTGGAACTGGGGGCCGACAACGGCCTGATCTATCCGTCCGGGGCGATGGACAAGGCGGCGCAGAAGGAGCTGTCGGGCGAGTTCAAACTGGCCTGCGGCAAGGACGGACCGGACGTGGTCTATGACGGCGTGGGCGGCGACTATGCCGAGCCGGCCCTGCGGTCGATGGACTGGAACGGCCGCTATCTGGTGGTCGGCTTCCCGGCGGGCATTCCGTCGTTCCCGCTGAACCTGACCCTGCTGAAATCGGTGTCGGTGGTCGGGGTGTTCTGGGGCGCGGGCATGGCGCGCGATCCAGAGGGGCACAAGGCCAATATGGCCCAGCTGATGACCTGGTGGGCCGAGGGCAAGATCAAGCCGCGGGTGTCGCGGACCTTCCCGCTGGAGCGGGCGCACGAGGCGATCCAGGCCCTGTCGGACCGCACCGTCATGGGCAAGGTCGTGGTGACCGTCGAGTCGTGACGACGCTCTCGACCGCGCTGGATGTGGCAGGCGCGTCGCAGCGGCTGGCGGCGACCTCGCGGGTGCGCCTGCCGGGCCTGCTGCAGGACGGCGTGGGGGCGCTGTACGACGCGGTGACCGATCCGGGGATGCTGTGGATGCGGGCCATCCACAATCCCTGGAACGCCGAGGTGCCGGTGGCCCTGTTCGAGGCCGAGCCGCTGGACGAACAGGCCCGGCTGATCGCCCTGGCCCACGAAGAGGCGACGGACGGGTTCCAGTTCATCTTCGACCGGCTGAAGCTGGGGCAGGCGCGGGCCATGGGCCTGACGATCCCGCAGCCGCTGTACGACCTGCACGCCTGGTTCAACTCGGAGGCCTTCCTGTCGTTCGCACGGGCCCTGACCGGGGACGAGCGGATCGCCTATGTCGACGCCCAGGCGACGCGGTATCTGCCCGGCCATTTCCTGAACCGGCATACGGACGAGCACGTCGATGCGGGGCGGCTGTATGCCTATGTGCTGAATCTGACGCCGGACTGGCGGGCGGAGTGGGGCGGGCTGCTGATGTTCCTGGAGGCGGGCGAGGTCGTCGAGACCTTCCTGCCGGGCGCGGGGACGCTGAACGTCTTCCGGGTGCCGCAGAGCCACGCGGTGTCGATGGTGGCCCCGTTCGCGGGCGTGCCGCGCCATTCGATCACCGGCTGGTGGCGGACCACCCCGCCGCCGGGAGGGCAGGGGTGACTCCTTTGCGCCTGTCGCCGGATCTCGACGCCGCCGCCCTGGCCCGGGCCTTTGCGGCGGGCGGGCAGCGGCTGCATATCCCCGGCATCCTCATGGCCGGGGACGCCGATGCGGTCGAGGCCGTGCTGGCGGCGGAGCGGCGCTGGAAGACGACGGTGGCGGCGGGCGGGACGTTCCTGGAGCTGCCGCTGGACGGGCGGCTGGCCGAGGATCCGGCCCGACAGGCCTGGCTGGACGAGGCGGCCGTGGACGGGTCCAGCCCCCTGACCCAGTATATCTTCGACACCCGCCGCCTGACGGCCGAACGCGACCATGGCACGACCGGTGGAGACGCGGCCGATGCCGTGCTGGACTGGCTGAACAGCGAGGCCTTCATCGCTTTTGCCCGGACAGTGACAGGCGACGACCGGATCGACCTGGCCGACGCCCAGGCCTCGCGCTATCGGCCGGGCCACGTCCTGACCAGCCACAACGACGTCTCCCCGGGCAAGAACCGGCTGTACGGCTATGTGCTGAACTTCAGCCGCGACTGGCGGGCGGACTGGGGCGGGAACCTGGTCTTCTACGGCGACGACGGACATATCCAGCACGGCTGGGCGCCGGCGTTCAATGCGCTGAACCTGTTCGTGGTGCCCACCCGTCATGCGGTGACCCAGGTGGCGTCCTTCGCGGCGCGGGACCGGCTGTCGATCGTGGGGTGGCTGAGGTCGAACACCGCGATCGGACCGCAGAGCCGGGGGAACGTGAAGTCCTATTAGGGCGCTGTCGCTCGCCGCGCGGCGGCTCGCTGCTTGAGCGCGGCTACTGATCCCGCAGGCGGTCCAGCGCGCGCTCGGCGGCTTCGCGGTGACGCTTCCTGATATTGGCCCCCATGGTGGCGATGACGGCGGTGATGACGGCGGCGTCGTCGGTGAAGCCGATGCCGGCGAGGATGTCGGGGATGGCGTCCATCGGCAGCACGAAATAGGCCAGCGCGCCCATCATCACCCCCTTGGCGGCCAGGGGCGTCTCGGGGTCGCGGGCGGCGAAATAGACGCTGATCATCTGGTTGGCGAAGGGGATGCGGGCGGCCACGCGCCCGACCTTGGGCCAGAAGCCGGTCTTGACCCGCACCTCGTTGACCCGCTGGACAGCCGGCAGCAGGGCCTTGGACGGATCGATGGCGTCCTCGGGCGACATCGTGCCCGATGCGGGTTTGGCGTTTGCGGTCATGGCGGCTAAATCCCCCCGACTTTCAGAAGTTCAAACGACATATAGGGACGGACGCCATGAAACTCGACAGCAGCATCGCAGCGGTGGTCACGGGCGGGGCCAGTGGCCTGGGCGAGGGCACGGCGCGCGCGATCGCCGCCACGGGCGCCAAGGTCGCCCTGTTCGACATGAACGCCGAAAAGGGCGAGGCCATCGCTGCCGAGATCGGCGGGATCTTCTGCGCCGTGGACGTGACCGACGACGCCTCGGTGGCCGCCGGGTTCGAGAAGGCCCGCGCCGCCCACGGCCAGGAGCGTCTGCTGGTCAACTGCGCCGGCATCGCCACGGGCCAGAAGACCGTCAGCCGCAAGAAGGACAGCGGCGAGATCCGCGCCCACGACATGGCCAGCTTCGAGCGCACCGTGCGGGTCAATCTGTTCGGCACGTTCCGGGTCCTGTCGCAGTCGGCGCTGGGCATGGTGACGCTGGACAAGATGGAGGACGGCGAGCGCGGCCTGATCGTCAACACCGCCTCGGTCGCGGCCCAGGACGGACAGGTGGGCCAGGCGGCCTATTCGGCGTCCAAGGGCGGCGTTTATGCCATGACCCTGCCGGTCGCCCGCGACCTGGCCCAGGAAGGCATCCGGGTGAACACCATCCTGCCCGGCATCATGTGGACGCCGATGATGGCCGGCATGGACCAGAAGATCCAGGACGCCCTGGCCGCCCAGATCCCCTTCCCCAGCCGTCTGGGCAAGCCGTCGGACTATGCCTCGCTGGTGCTGGAGCTGGCCCGCAACGTCTACATCAACGGCGAATGCATCCGGCTGGACGGGGCCATTCGCATGGCGCCGCGCTGACGCGCGGAAGAGCGCTATCGCTCGCCGCGCGGCGGCTCGCTGCTTGAGCGCAAGGAAAGTTGCTCAGGGGACTTGCGATCCGTCGCCCGTCTCCGCTACAAGCCCGCCTCCGACTGAAGTGCGGGCGTAGCTCAGTGGTAGAGCACAACCTTGCCAAGGTTGGGGTCGAGAGTTCGAATCTCTTCGCCCGCTCCAGTCGATTGAAGAGGCCCGGTCGCAAGACCGGGCCTTTTTGCTTTCGGGGCCCGGGTGGCGCGCATCTCCTCCCCATCGCTCCGCGACAGGGGGAGACTCTTCAGTCTTCGTTCGCCGCGGCGGGATCGATGGCCTCGTCGACCAGCCGGCGCCAGTGGGGGTCGGTGTCGTCGACCAGATCGACGTCGTCCAGCAGGGCGACCACGGCATCGCCGTCGGGCAGGATCAGGCCCAGCACCTCCATCGGCTCGCCGAAGGCCCCGGCATGGACCTCGGCCTGGACCGCGACCGCGCCCTGTTCGCCGTCCTCGTCCCACCAGATCACCGGCTGGGGCAGGTCCATGTCGAGCACGGCCGGGTCCTCGGAGTCGCCGAGGGCAAAGACGGCGCGGCGGGCCTGGACGTCGTCCAGCGTGGCGACGCGGCCGGTGAAGGCCACCAGGCGCGACCAGTCCTCGGCGTCGAAGCCGCCGCCGTCGGTGTCCGAATCGCCCTGGCCGTTCTGATCCTGCATGGCGACAGACTAGCGGCCGCGGACGCGCCGGATCAATCGATCGCGAGCGCCGCCCTGATGTCGCGCCAGTCGATGTATTTGAAGTTCTGGTTGCCCACGTCGTTGACGTCGTCCTGGACCACGACGAGGCCGTTGGGGAAGGGACCGATCGGTCTGCTCCAGGCCGCCAGACCGTCCGTGCCGGTCACGCCGTCGATCGCCCCGTCCTTGACCACGAACCGCCCGACATAGACGGGGGCCGCGCCGTCGATCCGCCAGACCGGGAAGGTCGAGTCGCCCTGGCTGGACCCGATCAGATAGCGGGCGTCGCCGTCGGTGATCGTGGTCAGGCCCTCGGCGTCGGCGACCAGGACGCCCGGTGCGATCGGCTGGACCAGGGTGCGGGCATCGCCCGAGCCGGCACCGAGGCCGTAGCGCCACAGGCCGACGTTCTCCTCCGTCAGATACAGGGCATCGGTGGCGGGGTCGGCGGCGCAGCCCTCGGAGATCGAGCCGATCTCGAACCGGCGCACCTCGCGCGAGACGGGGGTGCCGTCGGCCCCGACCGTCACCACGAACTGGCGCACCTCGCCCTCGTGCCCGACCAGGACGGCATGCACCTCGGTGCCGATACGCGCGAAACAGAAGCCGTACGGCTCGACCACATCGGTGGTGATCGCGCCCCAGGGGCGGATACCGTTGTCGCCGGTCCCGGCCGGATCGAACAGAAAGAGCGACACGCCCGTCTTGCCCGGCGTCCGGTCGCTGGCCCCCAGCAGCAGTTGCGGCCGGCCCGCGACGGTCAGACCCTCGACCGCGTCGACGTTGTTCAGCAGGCCCTCGGGCAGGAACTGCAGGACGGCCCCGTCGAGCCCATAGACATAGAGGCCCGCCTTCTTGTCGGTGCCGACCACGATGCCGGGCGTCGACACGCCACCGACCACCACCGGGCGGGGGCCCGCCCAGACGACGGGGTCGTCCGCCGCGTCCTCGCCGACCTCGCCGACGGAGGGGGTCTCTGCGGTCGCGAAGACGGCTGCGCCCGCGCCGACGACGCCGTCGCCCTCGCCCCGGAAGTCGACCTCGTGCATCGCGCAGCCTGCCAGGGCGAGCGGCACCAGCAGAGGCAGGAGGCGGGTCAGCGAACGAGACATGGCGGGCTCCGGAGGGGGCGTGGCGGGGCGTCGTGAACACGGCTTGCCCCGGGCCGTCAAGCCGGCGGACGTACGGCGTTATCCCGATTGATCCGGGTCAGGACGGATCGTCGAAAAACCCATGCAAACCTGCGGTTTCTTCGTCGCAAATCCGTCAAGGCAGCTTTGCCGTAGCCGCGTAAGGGCGCCCGATCGGCGGACCGCAAATGTGGACGCCATGGGGGATATCATCATGCGCAAGTCCATCCTGCTGCTCGGAGCAGCGTTCCTTCCGTGCATCCTGGCCGACGTCGCCGTGGCCCAGGACGCCCCGCAGACGCCCACGTCGGCGCTCGCGGAGGTCATCGTCACCGGACGGCCCGTGTTCCGCAACCGGACCGACGACGTCGTGCCGACCCTGTCCTATGACCTCGAGTATTTTCAGCGCTTCGAGCCGCTGACGGTCGGCGACGCCCTGCGTCGCGTGCCGAGCGTGACCTTCCTGTCCGACGTGCTGGAATCCGATGGCGTGCGGCTGCGCGGACTCGACGCCGGCTACACCCAGATCCTGATCAACGGCGAGCGCGTGCCCGGCGGCGGCGACGACCGGTCGTTCTTCGTGGACCGTATTCCCGCCGAGCTGATCGAGCGCGTCGAGGTCGTCCGTTCGTCCTCGGCCAACCGGTCCGGCGATGCGGTGGCCGGCGCCATCAATATCGTGCTGCGTGACGCCTATACGCTGGACGGCGGCTACATCCGGGGCGGGGCGATCCTGTTCCCCGACGACGAGGTGGGCGGCACCTTCGGTGCGGTCTACGGCGGCCAGGCCCTCGGCGGGCGGCTGCTGGTCGGGGCCAGCGTCCAGGACCGGCGCAATCCCAAGGACAAGTACAGCCAGCGCTTCGATCGTCCGGGCGGCACGCTCGACAATACCGAGGTCCAGACCGACGTCCGCAGCGGCACGGACTATTCGTTCAACGCGGACTATCAGGTCGATGTCGGTGGCGGTGAACTGAGCCTGTCGGGCGTCTTCGTGCGCACCGAGCGGCTGCAGGACGAGGACTCGATCGAGTATCGCGGCGGACGCGAACAGAACGCCGATCTGCTGACCATCAACGATAACAACGTGGACATCGAGACCGACAACCTGTCGCTGCGCGGTCGCTACGAGATCGACATGCTGGGCGGCGAGACGCGCTTCAAGCTCGGCTATGCCAGCTTCGACGACCACCAGTCCGAGTTCGAGAACGAGGCCGAGTACCTCCGCGACGCCATCGCCTTCCCCGACGAGGACCGGTTCACCGCCGATTTCGAGATCCGCGATCTGCAGGACGAGGAATGGTCGGGCGCCCTGGAACATACCCGCCCCCTGAATGAGACGACCGAGATCGAGTTCGGCGTCCAGGCCGTGCAGAAGGACCGCGAGTCGATCACCGACCTCGCGACCCGCATCCGCTTCACCGTGCCCAACACCCCGGCTCCGCGCCCGGTCCAGCCGGCGTTCGTATTCACCCAGGGCACCTATGCCATCGAGGAAACCCGGATCGATCCCTATGTCATGCTGTCGGGCGAAACCGGGGCCCTGAAATGGGAAGCGGGTCTGCGCTACGAAACCACCGACACCACCATCGCCGGGATCGACAACGACTATGCCGAGCTGCTGCCCTCGGCCAGCCTGCGCTACACCCTGAACGACACCGACCGCCTGATCGTCTCGGCCGGTCGCACCATCCGCCGGCCCAAGTTCAATGACCTGGCGCCGGGCACGCTGGAAGAGGAGCGCGGCGACAACGACTTCCGTGGCAACCCGCTGCTGGAACCGGAAACGGCGTGGGGGGCCGATGTCGGCATCGAACGTCGCCTCGGGCTCGACGGGGTCGTCGGGCTGAACGTCTTCTACCGCGACGTCACCAACCTGATCGAAGACGTCAACACGGGCCTGCAGGGTTCGGGCGGCGCCGGCACCTTCATCGAGTCGATCGACAATGTCGGCGACGGACAGGTCTACGGGGTCGAGTTCGACCTTTCGACGTCGCTGACCTTCGCCGGGATGGAGAACACGGGCGTGTTCCTGAATGCCTCGTGGCTCGACAGCAAGGTCGAGGACGTTCTCGGCGAACGCCGGTTCAACGACCAGTCCGACTATGTCGTGAACGTCGGCTTCACGCACGACATCCCGACCTGGCAGGCCGCCTTCGGCGCAACCTATCGCAAGCAGGGCGATGCCTTCGGTCGCGTCTATGCCGAGGAGGTCACGACAAGCTACGGCGCCGACCTGGAAGTCTTCCTCGAGAAGCGGCTGTTCGACAACGCCGTGGTGCGCCTGACGGCCATCAACCTGCTGGACAGCGCCAAGGACGAGGTGTTCGACAAGTTCGCCGATCAGGACGACCAGATCGCCCGCAACTATGACGAATACGAGCTGGAAACCGAGACGGCCGGACCGGTCGTCCAGCTGGTGATGCGTCTGGCCTTCTGATCCGACGCCTGACGAAACCGAGGGGCCGGTGGCGACGCCGGCCCCTTTTTTCGTGTCCGCGACCCCGCCGGATCGCGCAGATGCGACTGGACCGGATGCCCGGTCCGGCCTAACCGCAAAGCTGGCCCGGGCCTTGCGCGGTTCGCGTCACAGGCGCTTTTTCAGTGCCAGATTGGGATGAAGCGGGATGTTTCTGGAAGGCGAGGTCGACTGGGTTCTGGTGCTGGGTCTGGTCGCGGCGGTGACCTCGATCCTGGCCGTCACGGCCGTGGTCTATGCCTTCACCCACCGAACCCGCCACGTCTCGACCGCCGACGAACTGGGGGCGGTGTCCCGGGCGCGCGAGGCGGCGGAGACGCGCCTGTACGAGACCCTGAACGCCATCCCGGTCGCCATCGTCCAGACCGACCGCGGGGGCAAGTTCGTCTTCGCCAACCGCGCCGCGCACCAGCTGATGGGCCGCCGGGACGCCGAGCTGATCGGGCTGCGGTTCCACTCGGCGACCTGGGGCATCACCTATCCCGACGGCCGTCCGGTGCCGCCCGACCTGCTGCCCAGCGCGCGGGCGCTGCGGGGCCAGACGGTCAAGGGCTTCCAGCACATCCTGGCCAATCCGGCGACGCGCCGGAAGATGCTGGTCTCGGTCACGGCCATGCCGATCGAGGATTCGCTGGGCCAGATCATCGGCTCCACCGCCGCCATCGTGGAGACGGAGGGGCTGACGACGCCGGACGCCCTGCCGGTCGAGACGGCGCCCGCCCCGAACGGCACCGACGACCTGACGCGGCGCGTGTTCGAGGCCGCCGCCAGCGCCCTGGTGGTCGTCGCGGCCAATGGCGTGATCCGCGAGGCCAATCCCATGGCCCTGTCCCTGTTCGGCCGGGACGCGGGCGTGATCGGCACCGATTTCGCCGATCAGTTCCTGGGCGAAACAGAGCGGGTCGAGGGTCGCCAGACCCTGCGCGCGGCCCTGGCCGCCACGCCCGGCGAGGCCGATCCGATCGAATCCCGCTTCGGTGGCGAGCGCGGCGTGACCTGGCGCATCCTGCCCCTGTCGGCACCGGGCGAAGCCGTCGACGCCCTGCTGCTGGCCGGCACGCCGGGGGCTGCCCCCGCGGTTGAGGTTCCGGTCGAAGCCCCGGTGGTGGAGCCCGAGGCCCACGCTGCAGACGATGCCGTCGCCCTGGCCCGGGCGGCCGAAGCCGCAGCGGTCGCGCGGGAGGCCGCGCTGGCGCGGACGCTGGACCAGGTCCAGGCCGAGCTGCAGGCCGCGCACGACGCGGCCGCATCAGCCGCGGCGCGGGCCCGGGCCGAGGTCGCCGAGCGGAACGAGGCGGCGCACCGGCTGGAAAGCGTCGGTCGCCTGACCGGCGGCGTGGCCCAGGATTTCAATGCGCTTCTGGCCGTCATGACCAGCGCGCTCGACATGATGCTGAAGACCGCCGACGACCCGGCCCGCGTGCGTCGTCTGGGTCAGGCCGCGCTGATCGCCGGCCAGCGGGGCGAGGCCCTGACGCGCCGCCTGTCGGCGTTCTCGGCCGGCGAGGCGGCCCAGGGCCAGGTTCTGGATCCGGGCGTCCTGGTCCGGGGACTGGAGACCCGGCTGCGGACGCTGGCCGGTCCGGGGATCGACCTGATGATCGAGGCCCCGGAGCGGGAGACGCCCGTCCTGCTGGACCCGGTGGCCTTCGACGCGACGGTGACGGGGCTGGTGCGCAATGCGGCCGAGGCGATGGACGGGGCGGGATCGATCGCGGTGCGGCTGGAGCCCGGCGTGGACGGCGGCATTCGGCTGTCGGTGCGCGATACGGGGCCGGGTCTGACCCCGGCGACCGCCCAGCGCGCGCTGGAACCCTTCTTCACCACCCGCGTCGGAGCCCAGGGGCTGGGTCTGACCCAGGCGCATGCGTTCGCGCGGCAGTGGGGCGGCACCCTGACCCTGACCGGTGCCGAGGGCCAGGGTGCCGAGGCCGTGCTGACCCTGCCCGGCGTGGTCGCGGAGCAACGCCTCGCGGATTCCGCCGCCTGAGCGAGTCGCTCACCGACCGGTGTTCGTGCTAAGGCGTTAACCCTGATCTTCAGCGGGGGCGCTTATGGTTTGGGGACTGAGGATATGTCTGTGCGCGCTCGTGCTGGCCTATGCGGCCTGGCTGGGCTGGCCGATGGTCGAGGCCCTGTCTTCCGGCCAGACGGTGGCGCAGGTCCGGGAGGCGCTGGCCCCGGACGGGTCGCGCCAGGCCATGGCGCTGGCCGCCCTGCTGCTGGCGACGATCGCCCTCTATGGACTGGGCGGCCTCGCGACGGCGGCGGGCCTGACCTGGGCACCGGGCCTGTTCTTCGCGGGCTTCGCCGGCGAGATCGGTCTGCGCCTCGCGGCCGAGGGCGGCGTGCCGTCGCCCGCCCTGGACCTCGCCGCGCGAGCCGAACAGGCGCTTCGGCCGTTCGGCGTGCTGGTCGACACCACGCCGCTCAGCCTGGCGACGCTGCTGGTATCGGGGCTCTGCATCATGGCCACGGGCGTCTGGCGCGGCCAGAGCGGCGAGGCCCTGACCCGCGTCTGGACCGGGCTGCCGCCCCGGGCCTGACGGCCTTGCGATCGCGCATCCCTTTGGCCGCAGGCAGGTCCTCATGAAGGTCTTTCGCTTCGTTCTGATGCTGGCGGTGATCGGCTATGCCGGATGGCTGGCGTGGCCGTTCCTGTCGCCCTTTCTGGAGGGTGCGCCGATCGACGTCGCCATCGAGCGGGCCCGGGCGATGGTCGAGGCCGGAGGCGGCCTCCCGCAGGCGGCCCTGTGGATCGGCGCGGTGCTGCTCTATGTCGTTGCGGCCTTCCTGCTCGGGGCGGGCAATCCCCGGGCCGCGGCGGCCTATTTCCTGGGCTTCATCGCCGATGCCGTGCTGAGGCTGGCCATCGACCGGTCGAACGGATCGCAGAACGCCTCGATCGCGGCGGACAGTTCCATGGCCGGCGGCGAGATGGCCCGGCGATCCGCCGAGGTCGTGGCCCCGGGCGGCCTGCCGGTCGATCCGACCTGGCTGATCCTTGGCGTGCTGCTTGCGGTCGGGGTTCTGGTCGTCATCCTCTCGCGCCGGAGGGTACGACGCCGGGGCCAGGGACAGCTCGCGGCCTGAAAAGCCCTCGCAGCCGGACCCGACCGTCCCCATATCGGGGTGCTCGACCGATACGTCTGTTGATTCTGGCGGGCCAGCCGCTACGACAGCGGCGCGTTCCCCGACCCCGCACGACCCAGAGGTTTCCATGACCGACGCCGCCCCCGCCGCCTCCACCCCCGCATCCTATGACGTCGTCATCATCGGCGGCGGCCCCGGGGGTTACAACGCCGCGATCCGGGCCGGTCAGCTGGGCCTGAAGGTCGCCTGTATCGAGATGCGCGACACCCTGGGCGGGACCTGCCTGAACGTCGGCTGCATGCCCTCCAAGGCCCTGCTGCACGCCTCGGAGCTGTTCGAGTCGGCCAACACCGAGTTCGCCAAGATCGGCATCGAGGTGACGCCCAAGCTGAACCTGCCGGTGATGATGAAGCAGAAGAGCGAGAGCGTGACGGCCCTGACGAAGGGCATCGAGTTCCTGTTCAAGAAGAACAAGGTCGACTGGATCAAGGGCAAGGGCCGGATCACCGGGCCCGGCACGGTCGAGGTCGAGGCCGCCGACGGCTCGAAGACGACGCTGACGGCCAAGAACATTGTCATCGCCACGGGCTCGGAACCCACGCCCCTGCCGGGCGTCGAGTTCGTCGACGGCAAGGTGGTCGATTCCACCGGCGCGCTCAGCCTGCCGGCCGTGCCGAAGAAGCTGATCGTCGTCGGCGCCGGGATCATCGGCCTGGAGCTAGGCTCGGTCTGGCGTCGCCTGGGGGCCGAGGTGACGGTGGTCGAATATCTGCCGCGCATCACGCCGGGCATGGACTCGGATCTGGCGACGGCCTTCCAGCGCGCCCTGACCAAACAGGGCATGAGCTTCAAGCTGGGCTCCAAGGTCACCGGATCGAAGGTCACCGAGGCCGGCGTCGAACTGACCGTCGAGCCCGCGGCCGGCGGCGCGGCCGAGACCCTGACCGGCGACGTGGTGCTGGTCGCGATCGGCCGGCGTCCCTACACGGCCGGGCTGGGGCTGGAGACCGTGGGCGTCGAGACCGACAAGCGCGGTGTGATCGTCGGCGACCACTTCAAGGTCGCGGACGGCGTCTGGGTGATCGGCGACGTGACGACCGGCCCGATGCTGGCCCACAAGGCGGAAGAGGACGCGGTCGCCGCCATCGAGCTGATCGCGGGCAAGGCCGGCCACGTCGACTACAATCTGGTGCCGAGCGTGGTCTACACCTTCCCAGAGGTCGCCTGGGTCGGGAAGACCGAGGACCAGCTGAAGGCCGACGGCGTGGCCTACAAGTCGGGCAAGTTCCCGTTCACCGCCAACTCCCGCGCCAAGATCAACCACGAGACCGACGGCTATGCCAAGGTCTTGGCCGACGCCACCACCGACCGCATCCTGGGCGTCCACATCATGGGTCCGCAGGCCGGCGAGATGATCGGCGAGGCCTGTGTGGCCATGGCCTTCGGCGGGGCGTCGGAAGATCTGGCCCGCACCTCCCACGCCCACCCGACCCGCTCCGAGGCCGTCAAACAGGCGGCCATGGGCGTCGAGGGCTGGACCATGCAGGCCTGATCAGCGGTCAGAGGCCGGGTCGCGCGCGGCGACGCCGGACCGGTCCGACGGTGATCCGGGCCCGGGCATAGTCCAGGGCCACGGTCTCGAACCGGGTCAGGATATCGGCCCCGAGCAGCAGGGCCGGCCGGTCCTGCAGGCCCAGGGCCGAAAAGACGTTGAGGTCGGAGAACAGCAGGGGCGTGGGCCCCAGCGCGCGCCGGGCGATGCGCAGGCTGGCCGCGGTCTGGGCCTCGCCTGCAAGCGGCACGCCCCCGACGCCCAGAATGATCGGCGTCGGCGCGGTCGGGCCACGCGCCCCGTCCCGCCCGATGCGGGACTGCAGGGCGCGGTTGCCGATCGAATACTGGGCACCGCTGTCGACGAAGGCGTCCACCGTGACGCCCTCGATCTCGGTCGGCAGCAGCAGCTGGCCAAAGCGGCCCTTGGTGGCGCGGGCGGGCGTGCGGCCCAGCCGCCCCGCCGCGGCCTCGCCCCGGTTGAAGCTGATGAACTCGCCGTCGTTGGGTCGCAGGCGCACGCTGTTGGCGACGAAATCGATCAGGAGCTCGAACCGGCCGAGCGCATCCAGGCCGATCAGGCCGTCGGACCCCAGGTCGGCGCGGGGAAAGACGGGGGCCAGGATCTGTTCGAACCGCTGGCGTCCGAACTCCAGCGTCTGGATCATGACCGTGTCGACGACCGTGTCGGACGTCACGCCGTGGACGAGGGTACGCGGCCCGGGCGGCAGGGCCATGGCGCGGGCCAGTTCGGTGGACAGGACGGTGCGCTCCGCTCCCGTATCGATGACGAACAGGGCCGATTGGCGCGCCTCGATCCGCACCGCGATCGACATCCGTGTCAGCAGGTTGATCGACAGCGCCGTCGCGGGATCCAGGGGCGGAGCGCCCGCGGGCGCCGCCTGAAATCCGCTGCCTGTGGCCAGCAGGCCGACCGACCCCGCCAGGACGTCGCGACGATCCAGCTGTGATCTCGATGCAAGTGTAATGACGCGCCCCTCTGCGATCGTCTGACGCGACCTCGCACAAACTCTAGGTCGGCCCCATCGGGCTGACCAGCCGCCGTGACATCAGGCCGCCCGGAGGTCCCGGCGGACGCGAACCGCCGGGTGCGGATTTCGGAAAACCCTCAGAGCGTGTATCATCCGGAACGTTCAGTGATGGAGGTTCCGATGCTGACGATGCTCCTTCTGCTGGCCCAGACCGCCTCTGGCGAAGCCCGCCCGCCGTCACCGCCCGCACCCGGCGTGCCCTCGGCCTCGATGCCGATGTACGGCCTTTCGACACCGCTATGCCGTGACACGATCACCCGCACGGACGATGCCGTCACCCCCGGTGGCGGATTGATGTGGCGCGAGGGCGATGAGCCGGTGCGGATGTATCGCCTGCTCGACCGACGGGTGAACGGCTGTCCCGCCCCGATCGTGGTCATGGACCGCGTGCCGGGATCCAATGCCCTCGGACGTGAGGCCGTGGCCCCGGGACGGGGTGACCGTCCGATCGCCCACTAGCCTTGCGCGGCCCCTGCGCCCTCTGGGCGGAGGGCCTCGAGGGCCAGGCGGTCGTTGGGGAAATCCAGGACCACCCGATGGAACCGGCCCATCAGGTCGCCCCCGAGCAGAAGCGCGGGCGTGGTGGCGAGATCCAGCACGTCGAAGACGTGCAGATCGGCAAACAGCAGAGGCGTCGCGCCCATGCGCTGACCCGCGATTTCCAGGCCCTCGACCGCCGCCCGGGTCGCGGGTCTGGTCAGGCCGGGCGTGTCATAGATCGCCACAGGCGTCGATGGGCCGACACTGGGCCCCGCGGAGTCTGACAGAAGGGTACGAAGCGCGCTGTTGCCGACCGAGTGCTGGGCACCGCTGTCGACGAAGATCCAGAACGGCAGGTCGCCGACACGCCCCACGCGGGCGATCAACTGGCCGGCTTGCCGGCGTCCGGCCCGGAACCAGCGGGGTGGAATGCGCGTGCCGGTCGCTTCGGTCGGACCGCCATCGCCGACCGCCATGGCCTGGTTGGAGACTTCAGCCTGGCCCCGGTCGATGTAAAAGGTCAGCTTGAACTCCGAGAGCAGGTCCAGGCCGATCAGCCCGTCGCTCGACAGCAGGTCACGCCGCGCAACGGGCAGGGTCAGGCCACTGTAGGTCTGGATGCTGAATCTCAGTTCACGGAGGCCGACGGTCGACAGGCTGGCCGGCGCGGTGACGCCGTTGATCTGGGTCACGCCGGTCTCGGCCAAGCCCAGCCGCGCGACGAGGCTGTCGGCCACCATCGAGCGTTGACTGCCGCTGTCGACGCCGAAGACGAACGGGCCCTGACCGTTGACCCGGACGGCAGCGCCGATGCGCGCGTAGCGATACCGCGATGGACGCAGGGCGACGATCTCGGGTTCCTGAGCCGTCGCGGCCCGGGCGAACGACCGGGGGGAGAGGGCCGCGGCGGCCGTGGCCGTCGCGATCAGGTGTCTGCGATCCAGCATGGCGTTCTCTCCGGAAAACCCATCTTCAGGTTGCAGGCCGAGAGAACAGCGTTCTGGCGTTGTAATCAAGCCCTCGGATGGGCGGCCGCGTAGGCTCCGAGCAGATGGGCGGCGTCGACGGCGGTGTATTTCTGGGTCGTAGACAGGCTGGCGTGACCCAGCAGTTCCTGGATCGAGCGCAGGTCGGCCCCGGCCCCCAGAAGATGGGTGGCGAAGCTGTGGCGCAGGGCGTGGGGCGTGGCGCTGGCGGGCAGGCCGAGGCGGCCGCGCAGTCTCTGCACCGTCGCCTGCACGTGCCGGGCGCTCAGCGCGCCGCCGCGGCGGGCGCGGAACAGGGCATCCGGAGGGGACAGCGGAAAGGGCTGGGCGGCCAGGGCGGCGTCCACCGCCGAGCGGACCACGGGCAGGACCGGGACCAGACGGGTCTTTCCGCCCTTGCCGGTGATGCGCAGGGTCTCGGGCAGGGGCGCGTCGGCCCGGGTCAGGGACAGGGCCTCGGAAATCCGCAGGCCGCAGCCATAGAGCAGCGACAGGACGGCGGTGTCCCGCAACGCCTCCCAGGGCTCCACGTCGGGGTCCAGGCCGGGCTCGGCCAGCAGGCCGCGCGCCTGGTCGGCACTGACCGGCCGGGGCAGGGTCGCCTTGACCCGGGGGCCGCGCACCAGGGCCAGCTGCGGGGCCGGCGTGTCGCAGCGCCGGTCGAGGAAGACATGGAAGGTGCGGATGGCCGACAGGGTCTGGCTCAGCGAGCGGGCGTTGAGGGGATGGTCGCCCGACCGGCGCTCGGCCAGATGGGCGCGCAGTTCGGCGGCGGTCACGGTGCCGAGGTCCGGCAGGCGCTGGGCCTCGCCGCGATGGCGTTCGAGGAAGGCCAGATACTGGCGGCCGATGTGGCCATAGGCTTCGAGCGTGCGGGGGGACAGCCGACGCTCGTGCGCCAGATGCTCCAGCCAGGCGGCGAGCGCCCCGGCGGCGGTCAGGTCGGGCCCGCCTAGTTGAGGATGGGCCATCGCTCGGCCGTGCGTTCGACGACCCGGGCGATGAAGGCGACCAGTTCGCAGCCCATGCCGGGCGTGAAGCCCTCCTCCTCGGGCGAGCCGAAGGCGCAGAGGGCGTGGCGGGCCTGATCGTTGCGTTCGCCGCCCAGGGTCGGGGCCATGCGGATCAAGGCGACGGAGCGGATGTCGCCGGATGCGGGTCCGAACAGGTCCAGCCCCTCGAACATGGGGCCCAGCCAGGTCAGGCCATGGTCGCCCAGCAGGCCATCGACGCCGCCGACCTCCAGCAGCCTCCAGCCGAAGGGGGCGCTGCCCGGCTTCTCGACCGCGATCGCGGCCCCGGACAGACCGAACCGGCCCTGCGCCGCCGCGTCGAGGCGGCGGGCGAGGTCGGAATGGTTGCGGGCTTCCAGCAGGTCGAGCGCCGCGACATGGGTCTGGGTCTGGGCGGCGAAGTTGGCGCGCGCGATGGACTCGATGCGTTTTCGGGCGTCCGCCTCGCGCTCGGCCGCTTCTTCCAGTTTCGTCAGGGCGGCGCGGCCGAACTCGACGACGTTGCGGCCATGGGGCTTCAGTCCGATCTCCTCCAACAGGGACCGGTCGTCGGCGATCGTCTGGGGGTTGGCCTGCAGCCAGGCGCGCACCTCGGGCCAGTGAAGGCCTTCGGACGGGGCGAACAGGTCGGCGGTCTGGTCCTTTGACGTCACGCGGCACTCCTGTCCGGAGCGCCGGACGCGATTACAGGATCGACTGGCCGGTCTTGCCCCAGTCGGCCAGGAAGGCATCAAGCCCCTTGTCGGTTAACGGGTGCTTGACCAGGGCCTTGAAAGTGTCGGCCGGCAGGGTGGCGGCGTCGGCCCCGGCGATCGCGGCGGCCGAGACGTGACCCGGATGACGCAGGGACGCGGCGAGAATTTGAGTCTCGAAGCCGTGGACGTCGTAAAGGACGCGGATGTCTTCCAGCAGTTCGATTCCGTTCGCCCCGTGGTCGTCCAGCCGGCCGACGAACGGCGAGACGAAGGTCGCGCCCGCCTTGGCGGCCAGCAGGGCCTGGGCGGTCGAGAAGCACAGGGTGACGTTGGTGCGGATGCCCTTGTCGGCGAAGGTGCGCGTGGCGCGCAGCCCGTCCCAGGTCAGGGGCAGTTTGACGACGACGTTCGGCGCGATGGCGGCCAGCTTGTCGCCTTCCTTGACCATGGTCTCGAAGTCGGTGGCCACCGCCTCGGCGCTGATCGGCCCCTCGACGAGGGCGCAGATCTCGGCGATGACCTCGGCGATGTTGCGACCGGATTTGGCGATCAGCGAGGGATTGGTGGTGACGCCGTCGACCATGCCGGTGGGCAGCATGTCCTTGATGACGGCGACGTCGGCGGTGTCGAGAAAGAGTTTCATGCGGCGTGTTCTAGCCGACGGGCCGGGCCTGTGAAAGTCGCCTCCGTCCTCATTCCCCTGCCGGTCCACGAAGCCTTCGATTACGAGGTGCCCGAGGCGATGGCGCTCGCGCGCGGCGACCAGGTGGCCGTGCCGCTGGGGCCGCGGATGATGCGGGGCATCGTCGCCGAGGTTCGCGAGACGACGGGCTCGAACCGGCGGCTGAAGGTGGTCGAGACGCGGCTGGACGATCCGCCCCTGCCGCCGGGCACGGTCGACTTCGTCGAATGGGCGGCCCGCTGGACGCTCAGTCCGCCCGGCGAGATGGCGGCCACGGCCCTGAAGGGGCTGCGCGCGCCGAGACCCCGGCCCGAGCGACGGCTGCGGCGCGTCGGAGACCGGACGCCGGCCCGGCCGACCGCGGGACGGACGGCGGTGCTCGCGGCGCTGGGCGAGGCCGCGATGCCCGGTCCGGATCTGGCGCGCGCGGCAGGAGTCTCGTCGGCGGTGATCAAGGGTCTGGTCGACGAGGGCGTGCTGGAGGTCATCGAGACCCTGGCCGACGCGGCCTTCGACGCGCCCGACCCCGCCCATGCGCCGGCCACCCTGAACGCCGACCAGGGGGCGGCGGCGGATGCGATCGCGGCGGCCACGGCGGCGGGCGGGTTCAGGCCCTTCCTGCTGGACGGGGTCACCGGCTCGGGCAAGACCGAGGCCTATCTGGAGGCGGTGGCGCGGACCCTGGCCGCCGACCCGGCCGCCCAGATCCTGATCCTGCTGCCCGAGATCGCCCTGACCCAGGACCTGATCGCGCGCATCACCGCCCGGTTCGGCGCGGCCCCGGCGGAATGGCATTCGGGCGTCGCCCCGCCGAAGCGCCGCCGGGTGTGGGAGGCGGTGGTCGCAGGCCGATGCAGCATCGTCGTCGGGGCCCGGTCGGCCCTGTTCCTGCCCTTCCCCAACCTGAAGCTAGTGATCGTCGACGAGGAGCACGACGGCTCGTTCAAACAGGAGGACGGCCTCGTCTATCACGGCCGCGACCTGGCGGTGGCGCGGGCGCGGATCGAGGGGGCTGTCGTGGTCCTGGCCTCGGCCACGCCGTCGCTGGAGACCCTGTGGAATGCGCAAGGCCAGCGCTACGGCTGGCTGAAGCTGTCCAGCCGGCACGGGGCGGCTCAGCTTCCGGACATCCAGCTGCTGGACCTGCGCCAGTGCCCTCCCGATCCCCAGACCTGGCTGTCCCAGCCCCTGCGCGAGGCGATCGCCCAGACCCTGATGGCGGGCGAGCAGACCCTGCTGTTCCTGAACCGGCGGGGCTATGCGCCCGTGGTGCTGTGCCGGGCCTGCGGGCATCGGATGACCTCGCCCGACACCGACAGCTGGCTGGTCGAGCATCGCTATACCGGCCGGCTGGTCTGCCACCTGACCGGCTTCACCATGGCCCGGCCCCGGATCTGTCCGTCCTGCGGGGCCGAGGACTCGCTGGTCTCGGTCGGGCCGGGGGTGGAGCGGGTCGAGGAGGAGGTGCGCCAGCTGTTTCCCGAGGCGCGGACGGCCGTGTTCAGTTCCGACACCGTGCCGGACGCAAGGGCAGCCCGGGCCCTGATCCAGCGGATGACGGAGGGGGAGATCGACATCCTGGTGGCGACCCAGGCGGCGGCCAAGGGCCACAACTTCCCCCTGCTGACCCTGGTCGGGGTGGTCGATGCCGATCTGGGTCTGAGGGGCGGTGACCTGCGCGCCGCCGAGCGGACCTATCAACTGTTGACCCAGGCGACGGGCCGGGCGGGACGGGCGGATCGTCCGGGCCGGGCCATCCTCCAGACCTGGACCCCCGAACATCCCGTGCTGATGGCGCTGGCGAAAGGCGACCGCGACGGCTTCGTGGAGGCGGAAATGGCGGAGCGGGAGGCTGCGACCCTGCCGCCGCACGGGCGGCTGGCGGCGCTGATCCTGTCGGGCGTCGACGCGATGGCGGTCGAGAAGGTCGCCGCCGATCTGGCCGCCGCCATCCCCAATGCCGAACGGCTGGAGGTCTATGGTCCGGCGGATGCCCCGCTGGGCCTGATCCGGGGGCGAAGGCGCAAGCGGCTGCTGGTCCGGGCCGACCGCGACGTGGACCTGCAGGGCTTCCTGCGGGCCTGGCTGGCACGGGTGAAGGTGCCAGGCTCGGTCCGGGTGACGGTCGACGTCGACCCCTACAGCTTCCTCTGATCCCCTTCCGGACGGGCGGGGATCAGAAGAACAGCGGGTTGGCCGGCTTCTCGGGCAGGGGCTCGGGCTCCGGGCGCTGGTCCGGCGGGTCGTCGCGGCGGTTGGCGGGCGGGGTGTCGCGACGCTCCGGGGTGGGTTTTTCGGGCTGATAGGGTTCGCCCTGGGTCGGGTCGACCGGATCAATGGGGGTGCCGTCGCCGAACGGGTCCTCGACCGCCCCCATCAGGTCGCCGATCGGATCGGGCGAGACCCAGCCCTCGGGCATGGCCGGGCCGTTGGGAATGGGCTGGACGTTCAGGCGCGGCAGGGCGGCCTCCATGAAGGCCTTCCAGATGGCGGCGGGCGCGGCCCCGCCGGTGACGCCGCGCATGGCGGTGTTGTCGTCCTTGCCGACCCAGACGGCGGCGACGAAGCCGCCGGTGTAGCCGACGAACCAGGCGTCCTTGTAGTCCGAGGTCGTGCCCGTCTTGCCGGCCAGATCGCGTCCGGAAATCTGCACCGAGCGCGCCGTGCCGCCCGTGACCACGCCGCGCATCATCTGGTTCATGTAGTAGAGCGACGGATTGTTGATGGCCTGACCGGCGGCAGAATCGCGGCCGGCGCGCTGGTAGATGACGCGACCCTGCGGCGTGCGGATGCGGCTGATGCCATAGGCGTCGACGCGGCGGCCGCCGTTGGCGAAGGCGTCATAGGCGGTGGCCATGTCGATGGGCGAGACCTCGACCGCCCCCAGCGCCATGGCCGGTTCCAGCCCGATGCGCGAGCTGATGCCCAGGCGGCGGGCCGCGCGGGCGACGCTGTCGCGCCCGATCTGGTCGGCGACATAGGCGGCCACGGTGTTGATCGACTGGGCCATGGCATTGGCCATGGTCGTGTCGCCGATGAAGTTGCCGGAATAGTTGCGCGGGCTCCAGTTGCCGATGCGGACCGGCTCGTCGACCACGGGCGTCTGGGGGGTGTATCCGGCCTCCATGGCGGCCAGATAGACGAAGGGCTTGAAGGCCGATCCGGCCTGGCGCCGGGCGTCGACCGCGCGGTTGAACTGGCTGTCGGCATAGGAGGCCCCGCCGATCATGGCGCGGACCCGGCCGTCGCCGTCCAGCGCCACCAGCGCCGCCTGCTGCACGCCGCGCGAGGCGTCGCGCTCGAGGATGCGGTGCACCGCCCGTTCGGCCGAGGTCTGAAGCGTCAGGTCCAGCGTGGTCTCGACCACCATGTCCTCGGTCGGTTCGCCGACCAGGCCGCGGATTTCCTTGTCCAGCCAGTCGATGAAGTACTGGGCGTGCTGGGTCGCCAGGGTGCGCGACACCCGGACGGGTTCCAGCACCGCGGCCGCGCGCTGCGCCGGGGTGATGACGCCGGTCGCCTCCATCTGGTCCAGCACGACGGTGGCGCGGCCGGCCGCCCGCTCGCTCTCGGACACGGGTGAATAGCGCGAGGGTGCCTTGAGCAGCCCGGCCAGAAGCGCGGCCTCGCCCACGGTCAGGTCCTTGGCCGACTTGTCGAAATAGCGTTGCGACGCCGCCTCGATGCCATAGGCCCCGGCGCCGAAATAGACGCGGTTCAGATAGAGGGCGAGGATCTCCTGCTTGGAAAACTTCAGCTCCAGCCAGACGGCCAGCATCAGCTCCTGCACCTTGCGGCGGATGTTCTGGTCGGGGGTCAGGAACAGGTTCTTGGCCAGCTGCTGGGTCAGGGTCGAGCCGCCCTGGACGACGCGTCCGGCCCGCATGTTCCGGGCCATGGCCCGCGTCATGCCGATGGGGTCGAAGCCCGGGTGCCAGTAGAAGCGGCGGTCCTCGATGGCGATGAAGGCGGCGGGCACATAGTCGGGCAGGGCGGCCAGATCGGCGGGCGGGGCCTGCTGTGACCCGCGCGTGGCGATCAGGGCCCCGTTGCGATCCAGATAGGTGATGGAGGGCTGGCGATCGACGTTGTAGAGCGCCGAGGTGTCGGGCAGGCCGCGGGCGAACACGGCGAAGAAGACGACCAGGAAGATCAGGCCCCAGACCGCCAGGACCGACGACCAATAAAAGAAGCGCTGCAGAGGCGTGCGCTGTGCCCCGCCGCCTGCGTTTCTCGCCCCGAAACCCGGACCCGCCATCAATATCCTCGAGCTGATCCAGCCGTCA
Organism: Brevundimonas subvibrioides ATCC 15264; assembly: GCF_000144605.1. Lineage (NCBI taxonomy): Bacteria > Pseudomonadati > Pseudomonadota > Alphaproteobacteria > Caulobacterales > Caulobacteraceae > Brevundimonas > Brevundimonas subvibrioides. Next base: position 566,748 of record NC_014375.1, read on the forward strand.
TAGCCGGTCGCGCCGTCTACTGAAACGCCGTTCCCGTGAACGGCGCATGAAGACCTCACGCCACCGTGATCGGGCTTTCGGCCGAAATGAGGGCGCCGGGGTTAACGCTCATCCATCTCTCCGGGCCAGCCAGACGGATCCGTCGTCGGCCCAGACGCCCTGTTCGACGCTGAAACCGGCGCCGGCGAGGATCGCGTCATACTCCGCGGCGTCCAGACTGCCGTGGTAGAGCGGCTCGCCATGCCACTCACCCACCTCATGGCCCAGCCGGTGGCCCGACGAGAACATCACGACCGATCGGGGCGCGGCATGGGCCAGAAGCCGGGGCAGGGCGAGTCGCTGATCCTCCGGCGTCAGATGGAACAGACTGTGCCAGGCCAGGATGCCTGCGAAGGTCCGGCCCAGGTGCAGCGTGCGCATGTCGGCCTGCAGGAAGCGGCCGGACGGCAGGTCCTGCGTCGCCTTCGTCACCAGCCGCGCCGAGGTCTCGACGCCCGTGACGTCGAGGCCCCGCTCCAGCAGCGCCGCCGCCATCGGCCGACCGGATCCACTGCCGACGTCCAGCACCGGGTCTCCGGGAGCCAGCGTCGCGGTGAACCGGTCCAGCCAGAGGCGGTCGGCCGCCGTCAGCTGGACCCCACGATCGACGATCCAGTCGTCGGCGCGCCGGTCATAGAGATCGACGACGGCGGCCGCCGCTCGGGCCGGATCGCTCACTCCGCGACGAAGGCGTCCAGCGCCGCATGGAAGGCGGCGGCCTGGTCCAGCATGATGAAGTGGGCGCTGTCGTCGATGCGCTTCAGCTTCACGCCGGGCAGGGTGGCGAAGGCTCCCTGATAGATGGAGTCGGTGATCTCAGCCGTCATCCGGGCATCGTTGAACTTCACGTACAGGACCTCGGTCGAGACCGTGATCCGGGCCAGTTCGGGCGTCAGGTCAGTGACGATCAGCTCGCGATAGGCGGCCGAGGAGACCCTCTGGTCGCTGGCGGCGGTGTCGGCCAGGACGGCCGGGCGGGCCTGGTCATTGTTGACCATGCCGGTCACCGTGGTCGCGGCGGCGGCCTGATAGTCGGCGGGCGGGCTGTTGGCCATGCCGGCATAGACCTGGTCGGCGATGGGGGTCACGCTTTCGACCGTGGCGCCGGGACCGCCGAACATCGCCCCCATGAAGGGGATCATGTCTACGACCATCAGCTTGCCGATCGCGTCGGGGTGGCGCGCGGCCAGCATCATGCCGATGGTGCCGCCCATCGAATGGCCGACGACGACGGGGCGATCCAGTTCGTTCTCGGCGATGTAGCGGGCGATCTCCTCGGCCACGGGCGCCGCCACGGGGCCTTCGGCATTGCCCTCGGCCGGAGCCCCGGCGAAGCCCTGGATGTGGATGCGGTGGATGCGCCAGCCCTCGCCCCGGGGGGCCTCGGCCAGGTGATCGACCGTGCCCTGCCAGATCTCGGGCGAGGAGCTGAGGCCGGGGATCAGGATGATCTCGCGGACGCCCGGCCCGGGCTCGCCGTCCACGCGGACGTGCAGGCGGTCGGATTCGAACGCGGCGTGGTGGTGGCCGTGGTCGCCGTGTGCCTCCTGGGCCCGGACGTCCCCGACGAGCCCGAAATTGGCCATCAGGCCGAGGGCGGCGATGACGCCGGTGAGAAGCTGGCTGTTGATGATGCGTATTTCCCCGAGCCGGACCATCCGGCCATCTGGTCCCTTGTCGCCACAGGTCGTGCGATTGGATGCAGTTGGCAAGAGAGATCGTCATCCGCCGGGGTTGCGCTCCGCTCGGCCGGAGGATGACGAACGGCGGAGGGGGCTCTAGGATCATGCCCATGCCCGCAGACAGCGCTCCGATCCCGTCCCCCGAGGCCAAGGCCCCGCCCGCCGCCTTCGGCAGGGGGCTCGTGCTCGACACCTGGTATTTCGTCGCCCTGTCGCGCGACGTCGCCGTGGCGTCGCTGAAGCGCCACGAGCTGCTGGGCGAGCCGGTGCTGGTCGGACGCCGGCGGGACGGCCAGGTCTATGCCATGCGCGACATCTGCCCCCACCGCGCGGCCCCGCTGTCGGCCGGCCGTCTGGTGCAGAAGCCCGGCGAACCCGAGGCCGTGGAATGCCCCTATCACGGCTGGCGCTTCGGCACCGACGGGGTCTGCGCCGCCATTCCGTCCCTGGTGGACGACCAGCCCTATGAGGCCGACCGCATCCGGGTCCGGTCCTATCCCGTGGCCGAGAGCCAGGGGATGGTGTTCGTCTATGTCCGGTCAGACCCCCGCTCGGACGCCGCGCCCGACCATCCGCCTCCGACCTTTCCCGGCGTGGTCGGCGGCGAGGCGAAGCTGGTCGAATGGATGGATTTCGACAGCCATATCGACCACGCGGTCGTCGGCCTGATGGACCCGGCCCACGGGCCCTATGTGCATCAACAGTGGTGGTGGCGGTCCGAGCACTCGATGCACGAAAAGGCCAAGGCTTTCGAGCCGCGCGACCTGGGCTTCGCCATGGTCCGCCACGCGCCGTCGTCCAACAGCCGGGCCTACAAGATCCTGGGCGGGGCCCCCGCGACCGAGATTACCTTCCGCCTGCCCGGCTATCGCTGGGAGCATATCCAGGTGGGCGAGAAACAGGTGCTGGCCCTGACCTGCCTGACGCCGGTGACGGAGACAAGGACAAGGATCACCCAGATCTTCTGGTCCGATCACTGGGTGTTCAGCCTCGCGAAGCCCTTCCTCCGGATGGGCGTCGTCGCCTTCCTGAAACAGGACGGCGGGATGGTGAACCTGCAGAACGAGGGGCTGCGTTACGACCCCGCCCTGATCTGGATCGACGACGCCGACAAACAGGCGAAATGGTACCAGCAGCTGAAGCGCGAATGGCAGAAAAGCCGCGCCGAGGGGCGCGACTTCTCAAACCCGGTCAAGCCGGCGGTGCTGAGGTGGAAGAGCTAAAAGTGTCTCCTCCCCGTCGCCTGTGGCGATGGGGAGGTGGCTCGTAGCGCAGCGGAGAGACGGAGGGGTTCTTTCTGCGTGCACGAAGAACCCCTCCGTCAGCTCGCAAGGGCTCGCTGCCACCTCCCCATCGCTGCGCGACAGGGAGGAGACGGTCAGCGTGTGCTGACGCCCGCCAGAAGCGTGTCGACCTGGCGACCGATGTGGTCGGCCAGTTGCTCGACCGACCAGCCGTCGTAGGCGGCGCGGCGGTAGTTCGACAGATAGGCGTCCCAGGTCAGCTCGGTCAGCAGGGCGATGTCCGCATCCTGCTTGAGGTCGCCCGCGCCGATGCCGGAGCGCAGGATGTCGGAGATGACGCCCGTCAGGCCCTCCGTCGCCGCGCGCTGGCGGGTCTCGGCGGCGACGGGCTGGAACCACGACCGGGCCACGATGGCCTGGAACAGCGGCAGCTGGTCGATCGAGCCGTGGTAACCGGCCGACAGGGCGTTCACGAGGCGACCCCGCGTGGTGCCGTCGCCGGCCCCGTTCTTCATGACGTCGGCCAGGCCGGCCATGTCCTCGGTCAGGACGGCCTCGAAGAGCTCGGCCTTGTCCTGGAAGTTGGCGAAGACCGCGCCGGTCGACATGCCGGCGCCCTTGGCGATGTCGCGGATGGTGGCGGGCTCGTAGCCGCGCTCCGCAAACAGGCCGCGGGCGGCGTCCAGAACCTTCTGGCGGGTCCGGACCTTGGCGGCCTGGCGACGGTTGATCCGGGGCTGGCCCTGGGCTTCGGCGGCGGGGGAAACGACGGTCGACGCGGACTCACGCATGAACACGATTACTCTGTATGACGCCCGCGAGCGCGGTGCGGAACAAGGGACGGCAGGGCAGCGACCGGGTCCGGGTGGCCCGATACCGGACGCAGCGCCACGACCCAGCCAAGGCTGAGCCCCAGGGGAGGTGTGGCTTTCATCACGCAACGATGACCAAAATGGGTCGTGTTTTGGGTTAAGGGGCCGGGGGCGACGTCATTCTTGCCCTCAGAGCCCGTGTCGGACGGTCGCGTCGATCCTGGGGCGCGGCGGCCTGGAAGATGGCGCGGAAGGTGTCGCGCCGCTCGTGGATCGAGGCCAGGACCAGCCCCATCGGCACGCCCAGATCGACCAGCAGGTTCTCGGCCAGCTGCAGACTGGCCTCGGTCGTCTCAGGCACCGCGTCGGTGACGCCGAGGGCATAGAGCCGGGCCGCATGGCGGTCGTCGCGCGCGCGGGCGATGACGATCAGATCGTCCCGAAGGCCCCGGGCCACAGTCACGACCTCGTCGACCTTGCCCGGCGCGTCCATGGTCACGACCAGGGCCCGGGCCGTCTCGATGCCGCACAGCGACAGCAGCTCCGGTCGACCCGCATCGCCATAGGAGACGTCGAAGCCATCCCTGCGACCGCTGGCCACGGCGGCCGGATCGGTGTCCAGGGCGATGAAGCTCTGGCCATGCTCGGCCAGCATCTCGGCGACCAGCCGCCCGACCCGACCGAAGCCGACGATCAGGACGTCGCCGGATCGCGCCTCCGGTTCCGGCAGGGTCAGGGCGGGGCCGGGCACCGCCACCCGGGCCAGCCTCTGGCCCAGCATCGCCATCAGGGGCACGGTGAACATGGAGATGGTCGCCGACACGAGCACCCCCTGGGTGAACCCTTGGTCCGCGATGCCTTCCACCATGCCGGTGGTCAGGATGACGAAGGCGAATTCTCCGGCCGGCCCGAGCACCAGGGCCGTCTCGACAGCGGCCCGGCTGGACAGGCCCCACAGGCGCGCCAGCCCGAAGACCACGCCCGCCTTGATCGCCGTGAGCGCCAGGGCCAGGCCGAACACGCCGACCGGATCGGCGGCCACGGCGTCGAGGTCCAGCCCCAGTCCCACGCCGACGAAGAAGACGCCCAGCAGCAGGCCCTTGAACGGCTCGATATTGATCTCGATCTCGCGGCGATACTCGGTCTCGGCCAGCAGGATCCCGGCGATCAGGGCCCCGAGGCTCATCGACAGACCGGCCGCCTGGGCCGCGACGCCGGCGCCGACCACGACCAGCAGGCACAGGGCGACGAACAGTTCCTGACTGCCGCCGGCCGCCTTCTTCCGGCTCTTGGCGACCGACCGGAACAGGGGGCGCAACCCCAGCCGGCCGATCACGACGATCAGGGCCAGACCGACGGCCGCGGGGGCCAGGGTCAGCAGGGCCGGACCCAGCACGGACGGCGTCATTTCGCCGCCGCTCGCGGCCAGCGCCGCCAGCACGGTGACGGTGATCAGAATGGGGGCGACGGACAGGTCCTGGGCCAGCAGCGCCGCGAACGTCGCCCGTCCGACCACGCCCTTCATCCGGCCCCGCTCGGCCATGACCGGCAGGACGACGGCGGTCGATGACAGGGCCAGCCCCATGCCCAGCACGGCGGCGGAGGCCAGCGACTGGCCCATCAGCATGAAGGCCCCGCCCAGAACGACGGTGCAGACCCCGACCTGCATCAGGCCGAAGCCGAAGACGAACCGGCGCATCGCCTTCAGCCGTTCCCAGGACAGCTCCAGACCGATCATGAACAGCAGGAAGGCGACGCCGAGCTCGGACAGCTGCGACAGCTGGTCGGCGTCGTCGATCGTCAGCCAGGCCAGCCAGGGGATCAGCGGCGCGAGGCGCGCCAGGCCGTCGGGACCCAGCAGCACGCCTGCCGCCAGAAAGCCCAGCACCGGACTGATCTTCCAGCGACTGAACAGGGGCACGACGATGCCGGCGGCCGCCAGGAAGACGACCAGATCCTTGTATTCCCCGCCGCCGTGCCCGCCCGTCATCCGCCCTCCTCGCCGATACGGCTCAGCCTAGCCTAACCCGTCACGCCGGTGCGGCGCGCCTTTCATGAACTTTTTTTAAGGCGACACGTCGCGGACCCGGCGTAGGGTTCGCCCCAGTCGCCGTCATGGCGCTCATCCGCTGACGGAAAACCCAGGAAATCCCATGAACAGACTTCTGATCGGCGCCGCTGTCGGCGCGCTGCTTCTTCCCGCGTCCACTGTGCTGGCACAGGAGCACGCCTGCCTGGACGAAAGCTGCACCGTCATGTCGCTGTTCCAGGACGTGCCGGCGGTCGAGGGTGCGACGGGCTATCAGGGCATCGACGCGCCGAAATACGGCACCTGGGGCTTCGATACCGCGGGCATGGACACCTCGGTGTCGCCCGGCGACAGCTTCATGCGCTATGCCAACGGCGCGGCGCTGGACCGTCTGGTCATCCCGTCGGACCGCACCAGCTACGGCTCCTTCGCCCTGCTGCGCGAACTGTCGGACAACCGGCTCAAGGTGATGATCGAGAGCCTGGCGGCCCGCACCGATCTGGTCGCCGGCTCTGACGAGCAGAAGATCGCCGACGCCTATCGCTCCTACATGGACACCGACCGCATCGAGCAGCTGGATGCCCAGCCGCTGCAACCCTATCTCGCCGCGATCCGCGCCGCCGATACCCACGATAAGCTGGCCGCCTACATGGGCGGCACCAACGGCCGCATCGGAGCCTCGATCTTCGGCACCGGCATCACCACCGACCAGAAGGCCCCGGATCGCTACGTCGTTTCCACGGGCCAGGCGGGCATCGGCCTGCCCAACCGCGACTACTATCTGTCGCCGCTCTATGCCGACAAGAAAGAGAAGTATCAGGTCTATGTGGCCCGGATGCTGGAGATGATCGGCTGGGAGAACCCGGTCGAGACGGCCGCCGCCATCGTCGCCATGGAGACCCGCATCGCCGAGGCCCACTGGACCCCGATCGAGAACCGCAACCGCGACCGGACCTATAACGAATACACCATCCAGCGCCTGGTTGACGAAGCCCCCGGCTTCGACTGGGTCGGGTACTACACGGCGGCCCAGCTGGGCGACGTGCCGCGCATCATCGTGCGCCAGGACACGGCCATGCCGAAGATCGCGGCCATCTATGCCGAGACCCCGGTCGCCACCCTTCAGGCGTGGGAAGCCTTCCACAGCGTCGACGAGGCCGCGCCGCGCCTTTCGCGCCGCTTCTCGGACGCCCAGTGGGAGTTCCGCTCGCGCGACCTGTCCGGCCAGCCCGAGCAGCGCACCCGCGACAAGCGCGGCATCAGCTTCGCCGAGGGCGCGCTGGGCGAGGCGGTCGGTCGCCAGTATGTCGCCGACTACTTCCCGGCCGAGTCCAAGGCCAAGATGGACGAGCTGGTCGCCAACCTCCGCCTGGCCCTCGCGGCCCGGATCGAGACCTATGAGTGGATGAGCGCCGAGACCAAGGCGGCCGCGCAGGACAAGCTGGCCAAGTTCACCGTCAAGATCGGCTATCCCGACAAGTGGCGGGACTATTCGGCCCTCGAAATCAGGGCCGACGACCTGTTCGGCAATGGCGAGCGGGCCGGGCTGTTCCAGTGGAACTACCAGCTGAACCGCCTGAACCAGTCGGTCGACAAGACCGAGTGGGGCATGACGCCCCAGACGGTGAACGCCTATTACAACTCGACCAACAACGAGATCGTCTTCCCGGCCGCGATCCTGCAGCCGCCCTTCTTCGATCCCGACGCGGACCCGGCCGTCAACTACGGCGGTATCGGCGGCGTCATCGGCCACGAGATCGGCCACGGCTTCGACGACCAGGGCTCCAAGTCCGACGGCAACGGCGTGCTGCGCAGCTGGTGGACGACCGAGGATCGGGCGAATTTCGAGGCCCTGACCGCCCGCCTGGGAGCCCAGTACGACCAGTTTGAACCCCTGCCCGGCTACAAGGTGCAGGGCGGGCTGACGATGGGCGAGAACATCGGCGACGCGGCCGGCACGGCCGTGGGTCTGGAAGCCTACCACCTGTCGCTGGCCGGGGCCGAGGCCCCCGTCATCGACGGTTTCACCGGCGACCAGCGCTTCTTCCTCGGATGGGCGCAGGTGTGGCAGTCCAAGTCGCGCGACGACGCCCTGAAGCAACAGGTCGCCACCGACTCGCACAGCCCGGCGGAGTTCCGCGTCATCGGCCCGCTGCGCAACATCGACGCCTGGTACGACGCCTTCGACGTCCAGCCGGGGACCGCCTACTACCTGGCACCGGCGGACCGCGTCCGCATCTGGTAGTCGGACGCCGTTTTCTCCCCATCGCCGCACGGCGGTGGGGAGAGGCACGGACTTCTGAAACCCCGGTTTCTGAAACCCCGTCTTAAGCCGACTGTCCCAAGATGGGACCATGGCAGGGGTTTCAGAGGGCGTCGTCAGGCGTCGCATCAACCAGCAGGAGCTGGACGCGATCTGCGCCCGGCACGACCGCCTGTGGCAGGCGCGGCCCGGCGGTGCCCGCGCTGTGTTCGCCTGGATGGACCTGTCGGGCCTGAACCTGAAGGGCCGCAATCTCGCCGACGCCGACTTCTCCGCCGCCTGTCTGATCGGGGCTGACCTGACGGGGGCGCGGCTGGACAACGGCTCCTTCTTCGGCGCGGACATGCAGGACGCGATCCTGGTCGACGCCTCGCTGCGCCGGGCCGACCTGCGGGGGGCCTGCCTGCGCGGAGCCGATCTGTCGGGCGCGGACCTGTTCGAAGCCGACCTGCGCGAGGGTGCCATCGCCTCGGCCGACAAGACGGCGGGGTTCCGCATCGTGGAGGCCCAGGGGCGCAACACGACCCAGGCGCAGGGGGCCAGTCTGGTCGGCGCCAATCTGCAGAGGTCGCGCCTGTCGGGCATTGCGGCCCAGTCGGCGGACTTCTCCGACGCCATCATGAAGGACTGCAAACTGGTCCGCGCGAACCTGAAACAAGCCTGTTTCCGGGGGGCGGATCTGGCCGGGGCCGACATGTCGGGGGCCGACCTGACCGGGGCTGACATGCGCGACGCGGTGCTGGTGGGCGTGACCTCGTCCATGTGGCGGACCGATGGTGCCAACCTGGAAGGGGCCCTGACCGACAGCCGCTCGGCCGGAGAGCCGGTGGCCCAGTTGCCCGCCGCCGAGATGCTGCACGAACACGCCATCTGGTGCGAGAGCGGCGGGGCGGAAGGTCAGCCGTCGGTGTTCGATCACGTGGACCTGCGCGGTCTGGGATCGATCACGGGCCTGAACCTGACGGCGCTGTCGGCCCGGGGAGCGGTCTTCTACGGCCTGAACATGGAGGGGGTGCAGCTTCAGGGCGCACGCCTCGAAGGGGCGGACCTGCGCTCCACCAATCTGAAGCGCGCCGATCTGCGCGGTGCCCGGCTGACGGGCGCGCGGCTCAACGGGGCCGATCTTCGCGAAGCCCAGTTGGGCCCTCTGATGATCGGGCCGGACCGGCTGCTGCCCGCCGACCTGACCGGAGCCATCCTGCGTTCGGCCGATCTGACGGGAGCCGACCTCCGCCGGGCCGTCATGGTCGGGGCCGATCTGACACGCGCCAGCCTGCATGGGGCGCAAACGCGATACGCTGTCCTGACCGACGCGGTGATGGCCGGGGTCAGGGGTTACGAACACCAGGGGGACACCGCATGAGCATGGTTCGCAGACGTCTGGGCCAGGGCGACTTCGACCTGTTCGCCGCGGCCCACGAACGCTTCGTCGCCGGCAAGCCGGGCGGCCGCAAGCTGTCGCTGAAGTTCGTTGACCTGACCGGCGTCAACATGGCGCATCGGGTTCTCGACGACGCCGACTTCTCGGGCTCCGTGCTGGAGAACTGCAATCTGGCCAACGCGCGGCTGGAGCGGGCGGTCCTGTTCGGGTGCGACCTGCGTGGGGCCGACCTGACGCGGGCCTGCCTGCGTCGAGCGGACATCCGCGGCACCTGCCTGCAGGGGGCGAACCTGTCCGAAGCGGACCTGTCGCAGGCCGACTTCCGGGAAGGCGTCATCGCCGTCCCGCATGAAACCCGGGGCCTGGCCTCCGCCCGGCACGAGACGCGCCAGGGCATCGCCGACGGCGCGACCTTCTCGGGCGCCACGCTGGACGGATCGCGGTTCGACGGCGTCAGCGCCTGCAAGGCCGATTTCACCGATTGCTCGATGCGCGGCGCGATCCTGAACGGCGCGAACCTGAAGGACGCCGACCTGTCGGGGGCCCTCCTGGAGGGAGCCGACGTCGTCGGAGCCAATCTGGCCGGGGCGCGCCTGTGCGGGGCGATCCTGACCGGCGTGGAGATGGGCCGCGCCCGGCTGGACCGGACCGACACCACCGGCTCCTTGCGCGAGCCCGATGCGGCGACCATCGCCCGCGCCGAAGTGCTGTACGAGATGGCACTGGACGCCAATGCCTGGGTCGAGAGCGGGGGTGCCCTCGGCGGACCGGCGAACATGGACGGCGAGGATCTGCGGCCCCTCGGGGATCGGCTCAAGGGCCTGTCGCTGTCGGCGCTCAGCGCCCGCGGAGCCTGTCTGGCGGGTGTGGATCTGCGCGGCGTCGCGCTTCAGGGTGCCGCCTTCGACAAGGCCGACCTGCGCGGAGCCCGGATGGGCATGGCGGATCTGCGGGGCGCGCGCTTCGGCGGCGCCCTGATGACCAAGGTCGATCTGTCCGGGGCCGACCTTAGCCCGCTTCCCCTCGGGCCGACGCGCTCCGTGCCCGCCAACCTGACCGGCGCGCGGATGCGCTATGCGGTGCTGCGCCAGACCGACCTGTCGCAGGCCGTCCTGGTCAGCGCCGATCTGTCCGGCGCCGACCTGACGTTCGCCGCCATGGACGGCGCGGACTTGACGGAGGCCTGCCTCGACCGGGCGACCGGTCTGGTCGTGGCGTCGAAGGCCGCCTGACACGAAAAAGGGCGGCCCCGCGAAGGACCGCCCCGTTCCGTTGCGGAGGCGAGCGGGTTACGCCGCCTTGCCTTCGATCAGCGTCGCCGATCCGCCCGTCGCGATCTCAATACGCCGGGGCTTCAGGGCCTCGGGCAGTTCGCGCTTCAGGCTGATGGAGAGCAGGCCGTTGTCGAGGCCCGCCTCGGTCACGACCACATAGTCGGCGAGCTGGAACCGGCGCTCGAAGTCGCGCTCGGCGAGGCCGCGATGCAGATAGGTGCGCTCGGCACCCGCATCGTCATTGGCCGTCTTGCGGCCCGTGACCGTCAGCAGGTTTTCCTTGACCTCGATGTTCAGCTCGTCGGGCTTGAAGCCGGCGACTGCGATCTCGATCCGGTAGGCGTTCTCGCCCGTCGTCTCGATATTGTAGGGCGGCCAGCCGCCTTCCTGGCTGGTCCGCGCCGCGGTTTCCAGCAGACCCGCGAGGCGGTCGAAGCCCACGGCGGAACGATAGAGGGGGGTAAAGTCGATGGTACGCATGTCGATCTCCTGATCATCAGCAAGATGGAACCGTCCCGCGTTTTGTGCCCGGGCCGGCGGTGGGGATCAGTCCGTCCGGCCCCCGAGGGGCACCGAATGGCCTGCGAGAGCCCGGTGACCGGCGCTCTCGAACAGAAAAATGGGATCGGGCCCTGCGACGTCAAGGGGCGGTGCGATGGCGCGATCGTCACTTGCCGGTTCGCCTCGCCTCCGTAAGGTGCGCCAACCCTTGAATCTCCCGGAGACGCCCATGCGCCGCCTGCCGCTGACCCTCGCCGCCCTCGCCCTGATGGCGGGATCCGCCGCCGCCCAGTCCCTGCCCAGCCTGGGCGAGACCCAGGCCCAGCGGGTCGCGCGTCGCGAGGCAATGGCCCCGCCGGTGCTGCAGGAGGACGAACAGCTCCAGGCCGCGATCGGATCCGCCGCCCGCCCCGCCGCCGACGTGGCGCGCGATCCCTTCCGCCACCCCTATGAGACCCTGACCTTCTGGGGCCTGACGCCGGGGATGAGCATCGTCGAGATCGAGCCCGGACGGGGCGGCTGGTGGAGCGCGATCCTCCAGCCCTACGCGGCGTCGACGGGCGGCACCTATACGGCCGTGAACCGCCCGCTGGAGAGCATGGGCGTGGCGGACGGATCGGCCGACCTGATCGTGGTGGCCCGCGCCTTCCACAACTGGCAGCGGTCCAATCCCTCGCGCACCGGTCCCTACCTGGAGGCCTTCTTCAAGGCGCTGAAGCCCGGCGGCATCCTGGCCGTGGAACAGCACCGGGCGGACGAGGGTCTGAACGCGGCGGTGACGGCCCCCACCGGTTATGTCTCCGAAAGCTATGTGATCCAAGCGGCGCAGGCCGCCGGGTTCGTGCTGGACGCGCGCAGCGAACTGAACGCCAATCCCAAGGACGATCACGACCACCCCTACGGTGTCTGGAGCCTTCCGCCGGTGCGCGTCAGCGCGCCCCGCGACGGTGTCGCCACGGACCGCCCGACGCCTCTGACCGAGGCCGAACGCGCCGCCCTGGACGCCATCGGCGAGAGCGACCGCATGACCCTGCGGTTCCGCAAGCCGGCCTGATCGAGACCCGTTTCGCCAGGCATGCTCAAGCCTTTGACGTGCCTGGCGAAGCCCTCTAATCCAGCGGCTCCCGGCACGTTTCGGTCGGGGCGGCGGGGCGCGGATAGTTGATGCAGGATCGGACGACCCCTCGATCATCGGCCGTGTCGCGACGCGCGATGCTGTCCGGCGTGGGCGTCGTCGCGATGCTGGGCCTGGCGGGCTGCGGCCGGAAGGCCGAGACCAAGACAGACCCCGAAGTGCCGGCCGGGCCGCCCGAAGGGTCGCTGGAGTGGGCCATCGCCGGATCGTGGCGCGCGGCCGACCGGTCCCGGGATGTGTGGCGCCATCCGCTGGAAACCCTGCGCTTCTTCGGCCTGCAGCCCGACATGACGGTGGTCGAGTTCTGGCCCGGCAGCGGCTGGTACACCGAAATCCTCGCGCCCTATCTGCACGAGGGCAAGGGCACGTATTACGCCGCCGGATTCGCGACCGGCCCTGGGGCCGATCCGGCCCAGATCGCGCTGAACGCCAATTTCGAGCGTCGCTTCAGCGCCGACGAGCGCCTATACGGCGAGGTCCAGTTCAGCCAGTTCGGGGCCACGACGGGGCCAGTCTGTCCGGCAGGCGAGGCCGACATGGTCCTGTTCATGCGCAATATTCACGCCTGGATGGCCGCGGGCATCGCCGAAAAGGCCTTCGCCGACGCCCATGCGGCGCTGCGCCCCGGCGGGACGCTGGGAATCGAGCAACACCGCCTGGCCCCCGACCAGGACCAGGATCCCGCCGCCGCCAACGGCTATGTCCAGGAGGCCTTCGTCAAACAGCTGGCCGCCGAGGCCGGCTTCATCTTCGTGGCGGCGTCCGAGGTCAACGCCAACGAGGACGACACCAAGGACCACCCCTTCGGCGTCGAGACCCTGCCCCCGCGTCTGGCGACCGCCGCGCCCGGCAGCCCGCCCGACCCGACCTTCGACAATGCCAAATACCGTGAGATCGGCGAGAGCGATCGCATGACCTTGAAGTTCAGGAAGCCAGAGTGAACCGCGCCGCCGCCTTTGCCGCCAATGCGCCCCTGATGGGGGTTCCCGGTGCCGCCGCCCCGCCCGGAGGGACCGGCGACTGGTTCCGCGGTGCCGGGGGCCTTCGCCTGCGCGCCGCCTTCTGGACCCCGTCCACCCTCGTCGCCGCCCGGCCGCGCGGCACGGTGATCCTGAGCCCCGGCCGGACCGAGCCGATCGAGAAATATTTCGAGGTCATCGGCAACTTCCTGGCGCGGGGCTGGTGCGTCCTGGCCCACGACTGGCGCGGTCAGGGCCTGTCGGCCCGCCTTCTGCCCGACCGCCTGAAGGGTCACGCCCGGGCGGTCGAGGAGTTCCTCGACGACTATTCGCGGCTGCTGGACGCCTTCGAGACGCGGGCCCCCAAGCCGTGGATCGCGGTCGGCCATTCGATGGGCGGGACGCTGAATCTGCTGAGCCTCGAGGCCGGTGAAAGCCGTTTCGCGGGCGCGATCCTGTCCAGCCCCATGCTGCGCATCAAAACCGGCAAGCGGTCGATGTGGTCGGTCAAGCTGGCGGTGCGCTGGAACGTCCGTCACGGCAAGGCGGGCGACTTCGTGCTGGACGATCCCGACGATCCCTTCGACCACACCTTCGAGAAGGACGCCCTGACGTCCGACGAGGGCCGCTACGAGATGTGGCGCCAGCAGCTCTATGCCTGCCCGCATCTGGCCGTCGGTGGCCCGACCTGGGGCTGGCTGGCCTTCGGCATCGACGCGGGTGAGCGTTCGCTGAAGCCCAAGGCGCTGAAGTCTGTGACCATTCCTTGCACGATCGTGCAGTCGGGCGAGGACGACCGGGTCTGGAAACAGACCAACCGCTGGGCAGCCAAGCGGCTGGGCCGCGGACGCTATGTCGAGGTGGCGGGGGCCCGGCACGAGATCATCATGGAGACCGACGACCTGCGCGCCGTCTTCCTGCATGAGTTCGACGCCATGGCGGACTATGTGTCGCCGGTGAACGATCTGGCTCCCGTCCCGGCCGACTGAACCGTTACTGCGCGCCCCGGCGGAAGGCGACCAGGGCCTGGTCGCGCACGCGGGGGTCGCCGACGGCGATGATCCGGCCATCGCCGCTGACGGGTCCGCCGGCCCAGTTGGTGACCTCGCCGCCTGCGGCCTCGACCACGGGGATCAGGGCTGACCAGTCCCAGACCTTGAGCCCGGTCTCGGCCACCATGTCGATCCGCCCCATGGCGAGCATGGCATAGGCATAGGCATCGCAGCCGTAGCGGGCCAGGCGCGCGGCCGCCATCACTTGCGTCCAGGCCCCCAGTTCGGGGGCAGTGAAGATCTCGGGAGCCGTGGTCGCGATCACCGCGTCCGTCAGCCTTTCGCACGCCCGAACCCGGATCGGCCGCGTCTGGCCCCCGCGCGTGAGGACCGCGCCGGACGGTCCCCCCAGGAACAGTTCGCCGATATAGGGCTGGGAGATGGCACCGACGCTCGATCGTCCACCGACCCGGAGTGCAATCAGGGTCGTCCACATCGGCAGACCCGCGATGAAGGCCCGCGTGCCGTCGATGGGGTCCAGGATCCAGACGTGTTCTGCGTCCGGTCGGTCTTCGCCATACTCCTCGCCGATGACCCCGTGGTCGGGGTACCGGGCCGCGATCAAAGTGCGGATCGCGGCTTCCGCCTCCTTGTCCGCCTGGGTGACCGGATCGAAGGCGCCGGGACCTGCCTTGTTCTCCTCGGCATAGTCGCCGCGAAAGAAGGGCAGGGTCACGCGGGCGGCCTCGGCAGCCAGTTCGACGGCGAAGGATTCGAATTCGGTCATAGGAAGGGCTTAGGCAGTAGGCAGTAGGCAGTAGTCAAGCGACCGACACGCGCCGCTTCACCAACCTCGCCTTCTACTGCCTGACGCCTATTGCCTAGGACGCGACGGCGTCCCCCTCGCTGTGGAGCGACTTGGCCAGGTCCAGCAGACGACGGCGAGGCCGTTCGCCCAGCTGGTAGTAGGCCTGGATCAGGTCGAGGGTTTCCTTCCTGGAAAACATCTCGCCACCATTGGCGCTGGCGGTCTCCCGGCGCTCCATCGCCTCGGCCAGACCGTCGTAGAAATAGCTGATCGGCGTCTCCAGCGCTTCGGACAGCTGCCACAGGCGGGCGGCCGAGATGCGGTTCGCGCCGCATTCGTATTTCTGGATCTGCTGAAAGCGGATGCCGACCTGGATGGCCAGCTGTTGCTGCGTCAGACCCAGCAGGCGACGACGACGACGCAGACGGCGCCCCAGGTGAAGGTCGATATCGGTGGCCATTTGCCCAGTCCCCTTGATCTAGCGGGCTGTGCCAAAGCGGCACGGCTCGCCAGGGATGCCGCAATCACCATGCCGCCTTCGCGTGACGGGCGAGCGACCGTGCCGATCCGGGAGACCGACATTCTGCAGTGCGACGCAACCAGCGATGCCGCAGCGCATTATCAGGCCACCTCTGCTTTGGAAGGACTAGAAACATGGGTCTCGGAATCATCGGCTGGATCGTCATCGGCATCATCGCCGGCTGGCTGGCTGAAAAAGTCATGGGTCGTAATCACGGCCTGCTCACCAACCTGATCGTCGGCGTCGTCGGTGCCCTTCTGGGTGGCTGGATCGCCGGCAACCTGCTGGGCATCCCGGTCGGTGGCTTCAATATCGTGACCCTGCTGGTCGCGTTCGGTGGTGCCGTCCTGCTGCTGTTCCTGCTGGGACTGGTCAAGCGTCGCGCCTAAGCGTCGTCTGACGACACAAAAGAAAGGGGCGGCCCGTCGGGCCGCCCCTTTTTTCGTTTTCGAACCGGTCAGGCCTGGGGATCGGCCGGTTCAGCCTCCGCCTCAGCCTCGGGGTCGCTTTCCGGTGCCGGCGGCGGTGTGGCTCCGGGATCGGAGGCCGGCGGGGCGGCGGCGGGGGACGACGCCGGAGCCGGGGGCGCGCCGGCGATCGCGGGGGCGGCCTGGTATTCGGTCGAGGTCCAGCCGACGACCACGTCGGCACCCTCCTGGGTCAGACCGCCCAGCGGCACGCCGCGAAGCTGGCCATCCGTGCCGCGCACGGTCAGTTCCTGTTCGCCGGCGTCATTGTTGCGGACGCCCTCCAGCGTGCCGAGCACCGAACCGTCGGAGCCCTTCACGTTGGCACCCGGCTGCAGTTGCAGCGTGCCCGAGGCGGGAGCCGGGGCAGTCGAAGGCGTCGAGGCGGGCGGCGGAGTCTGGCCGGTCGCGTCCTGGGCAAGGGCGGGTGCGGCCATCAGGGCGGCGGAAGCGGCGGCGAGCAGCAGGGTGTTGCGGATCATCAGTAGGACCTGATTTGCGCGGACCGGTGTGCCCGCAGATCCATAATGCACACTCCGTTACGGTTTGTTTCGCTTGCCCCCAAATGACCCCGACATGGTCCGACTTGCCCCAATCACGATGGATTCCGGCCTCTAGAGCATCGCCGGGATGACCCGGTCCGGCGGCCGGTGGCCGTTCTGGAAGGTCATGACGTTGGCGATGACGCGGTCGCCCATGTCCTGGCGGGCCTCCAGCGTGGCCGAGCCGAGGTGCGGCAGCAGGACCACATTGGGATGCCCGAGGAGCCCCGGATGGATGGCCGGCTCGTGCTCGTAGACGTCCAGTCCGACGCCGGCGATCCCGCGCCGCGCCACCGCGTCGGACAGGGCGGCCTCGTCGATCAGCTCGCCGCGGGCCGTGTTCACCAGGATCGCGTGGGGCTGGAGCCGCGCCAGCCGTTCGGCCGACAGAAGATGATGGGTGTCCTTCGTCGCCGGACAGTTGAGCGAGATCAGGTCCATGCGCGACAGCATCTGGTCCAGATCGTCCCAGTAGGTCGCGCCCAGCTCCTCCTCGATCCGGGGGCTGACGGGCTTGCGGTTATGATAGTGGACCTGAAGGCCGAAGGCGCGTGCGCGGCGGGCCAGGGCCTGGCCGATCCGGCCCATGCCGACGATCCCCAGCCGCTTGCCCCAGAGCTTGCGACCGCACATCCAGGTCGGTGTCCAGCCCTCGAACCGGCCCTCGGCCACCACCTGGGCGCCTTCGACGATGCGGCGGCTGACGGCCAGGATCAGGCTCATGGCCAGGTCGGCCGTGTCCTCGGTCAGGACGCCCGGCGTATTGGTGACGATGATCTGGCGGGCGACCGCCGCGTCGATATCGATGTGGTCCACGCCCGCGCCGAAGTTGGCGATCATCTTCAGCTGGTCGCCTGCGCCCGCGATCAGGCTGGCGTCGATCTCGTCGGTGATGGTGGGCACCAGAACGTCGGCCCGCTGGACGGCCGCCTCCAGCGCGGCGCGGTCGAACGGAACGTCCTTCAGGTTCAGCTCGGCGTCGAACAGCTCGCGCATGCGGGTCTCGACCGCGTCCGGCAATCTTCTGGTTAAGACGACCTTAAGGCGGGGGTTGGACATAGGAGCCTTGGGTTCTTTGAGGGCGACCGAGCCGGTCCGCCCGCCTGCGACGGGTCTTATCCGGTGTCTAGCAAGTCTCGCGGCCGCTTCCAAAGCCTCTCGCGCCGGATCGCGGGCGTCGTTGCCGTGCTGGCCTGCGCTGTGGCGGCGGGTGGCGGGGCGACCATGCCGGATGGCCGGCCCACGCCGACGGGGCTGGACGTGCCGCGCTGGGTCTCGCTGAAGTCGTCCCATGTCCGCGCCCGCCAGGGGCCCGGACTGGACTACCGCATCCTGTGGGAATACCGCGCCGCTGGCCTGCCGGTGCAGGTGATCGCCGAGACGCGGGAATGGCGAAAGATCTGCGATCCCGAGCTCGGTGTCGCCTGGATCAACCGCAGCGTGGTCTCGGGGCGGCGCGGGGTCTTCAACGACACCGGTGCCGAGGTGGCGGTTCACGCCGCTCGCAACGCCCAGTCCCCCGTTCGCGCCCGGTTCAGTGCGCATTCGATCGTGGCGCTCGATGACTGCAAGGACGGCTGGTGCCGCGTTCGCGCGCGCAAGCTGAAGGGCTGGCTGCCGGAGGGCGCGGTGTTCGGCACCCAGCCGACCGCCCAGTGCGATGCCCGTCGGCCTGCGGGCGAGGTCCCGACGGGCTAGAACTGTCGGCAAGCGTCGTGTAACCCCACGGCCACACGCGGGCTCAAGCAGCGCCACCGCGCGTTAGCCCCAACGAAGTTGCCGGAGCGGCCCAGCCTTGAACACATCCCAATACCCGTCGTCCTTCGACCACGCCGCCCTGCTGGCCTCGGGCCGGGGCGAGTTGTTCGGGCCGGGCAATGCCCAGCTGCCCGCGCCCCCGATGCTGATGTTCGACCGGATCACCCAGATCAGCGGCGACGGCGGCGAGCACGGCAAGGGCTATGTCGAGGCCGAGCTGGATATCCATCCCGACCTCTGGTTCTTCCAGTGCCACTTCATCGGCGACCCGGTCATGCCGGGCTGCCTGGGTCTGGATGCCATGTGGCAGCTTGTCGGCTTCTACCTGGGCTGGATCGGCGGCCCGGGGCGCGGGCGCGCGCTGGGCGTCGGTGAGGTCAAGTTCACCGGCCAGGTCCAGCCCGATGTGAAGAAAGTGACCTACAAGATCACGCTGAAGCGGGTCATCAACCGTCGCCTGGTCATGGGAATCGCCGACGGGGTGATGGAAGCCGACGGCGTGCCTATCTATACCGCAACCGACATGCGCGTCGGACTGTTCCAGGCGGGTGAGAAGCCCGTCGAAGCCTGAAACCACACAGATACCGCGGTCAACGCGGACAAGAGTTGAGAGAAGGAAACTGCATGCGGCGTGTCGTCGTCACGGGTCTGGGTATCGTCTCCTCCATCGGCACAGGCCGGGATGAGGTCACGGCGTCCCTGCGTTCTGCGAAATCCGGCGTGGTCGCCGCGCCGGATCACATTCAGCACGGGTTCCGCTCCCAGGTCTGGGCCCCGCCATCGCTGGGCGTGACGGCCGAGGACTGGGCCCCGCTGGTCGACCGCCGCGCGGCGCGCTTCCTGGCCAACGGCACCGCCTGGGGTCACATCGCCTTTGAAGAGGCCCTGAAGGATTCCGGCATGACGCCGGAGGAGATCCGCGACGACCGTATCGGCGTCATCGTCGGCGAGGGCGGTCCCTCGACCCAGGTCATCCTGCAGGCGGCCCAGACCACGATCGAGAAGGGCGCGCCCAAGCGGATCGGGCCGTTCGCCGTGCCCAAGGCCATGGCCTCGGGCCCCTCGGCCGTGCTGGCGACCTGGTTCCAGATGCGCGGCGTCAACTATTCGATCAGTTCGGCCTGCGCGACCTCGGCCCACTGCATCGGCGCGGGCGCCGAGCAGATCCAGTGGGGCAAGCAGGACGTCGTCTTCGCCGGCGGCGTGGAGGACATCGACTGGTCCATGTCCAACATGTTCGACGCCATGGGGGCCATGTCGTCCGACTTCAACGCGACGCCGTCGGTGGCCTCCAGGGCCTATGACGTCGCCCGCGACGGTTTCGTCATCGCCGGCGGGGCCGGGATCGTGGTGCTCGAGGAATACGAGCGGGCCATGGCCCGGGGCGCGAAGATCTATGCCGAGGTGGTCGGCTACGGCGCCAACTCGGACGGCTACGACATGGTCGCGCCTTCGGGCGAGGGCGCAGAGCGCTGCATGAAGATCGCCATGGCCCAGGCCGGCGGCCGAAAGATCGATTACCTGAACCCGCACGGCACCTCGACGCCCGTCGGCGATTCCAAGGAAATGGGCGCGGTCCGCAATGTCTTCGGTGCCGACATGCCGCTGATCTCCTCGACCAAGTCGCTGACGGGCCACAGCCTGGGCGCGGCGGGCGCGCAGGAGGCGATCTATTCGCTGCTGATGCTCGAGAACGGCTTCGCCGCTGAAAGCGCCCATATCGAAAACCTCGACCCCGAGTTCGAGGGCATGCCGATCCTGCGCGAACGCCGGGACGTCGAACTGACCACGGTCATGTCCAACAGCTTCGGCTTCGGCGGCACCAACGGGACGGTGATCTTCTCGAAGGTCTAGAGCGCGATCCCGAAAAATGTCAGCGGTTCTCGGGTGAGATCGCGCTCCAGAAATCAGCGACGACGGTCCTCGCTGGCCTCCCTGAGCGTCTTGTAGGCCACGCCGTCGTTCCAGCCCGGCCAGCGACCGCTGTCGGCGATCTCGCGGCCCAGCAGATAGGCGACCGTCCCTTCCTGGGCGGCCGCGACCAGGTCCCACGCCGGATCGAACGCGTCGGACCGCTGGTGGTAGTCGTGGCTGTTATAGGTGGCGATCCGGGCCATGCCCGCTTCGGTCCCGCCCTCGACCAGATCGGCCCCGGCGCGGAAATAGATCACCGGCACGCCCTGTTCGGCATAGGCGAAATGGTCCGACCGGCCGTACCAGCCCGCCGCCGGATCGTGCTCGGCCTCGATCGACAGGCCCTGTCCGTCCGCGACACGCGCCAGGTCGGCCTCCAGATCCGTGCGTCCGGCCCCGATCAGCTCCAGCGACCGCGTCATCGGCAGGGCCAGATGCGGATCCAGGTTCAGCACCGCCGCCGTGGTCTCCAGGGGGCGCAGGGGCCGCAAGGCGTATTCATAGGCGCCCAGCAGGCCGCCCTCCTCGGACGTATAGGCGATGAACAGCACGGTGCGCTCCGGGGCCGGGGCCGCCGCATAGTGGCGGGCCACCTCCAGCAGGGTCGCCGTGCCGATGCCGTTGTCGACGGCTCCGTTGCGGATCGTGTCGCCGTCGGGATAGGCCGGGCCGATCCCGTAGGCGTCCCAGTGGGCTCCATAGATGACGGTCTCGTCCGCCCGGGTCGTGCCCGGCTGCATGGCCACGACGTTGTGGGTCAGCATCGGCGAAGCGGCGATGGTGAAGGCCGCGCTCATCGTCGCGCCCGGTACCTCGACCGCCCGGAAGCCGGGCGTGCGGGCCGCGAGCGCCAGGGCGGGCAGGTCGAGACCTGCCCGGGCAAACAGGTCGCTCGCCACCTCGAACCGGATCGAGCCGGACAGGTCTGTGCCGCGCTCGGGGGCGGGGCCGCGGACGAATTTGGGATCGGGGTCGGCGTTGCGGATCTGCTGGAACGGCCAGCTTGCGGTCTCGAACTGGTGGATCTGCAGGACCGCGACCGCGCCGCGCGCGAAGGCGGCCCGCTTCTTGGCACCCAGCCCGCCCTGCGGGCTGCGATTGCGGCCGTTGAACGGGCCGGTCTCGGACGCATAGTCCGGGTCGTTCATCAGGAAGACCGCGACCTTGCCGGTCAGGTCGATGCCCGCGAACTGGTCGTAGCCCAGGCCGGGTTCGTCCACGCCGAAGCCGACGAAGACCAGGGGCGCATCGGCGATGGCGTTGGAGCCCACATGCATCGAGGTCACGCTGATGTCGTCGGCCAGGGCCAGGGGCAGGGGCCGGCCGTTGACGTGGATCGCCACCTCGGCCCCGGTGCGATCGTATCGGGTCAGGTTGACGTCCTGGAGCCAGGTCCCGTTGTCGCCGCCCGGTTGCAGGCCGGCGGCGCGGAACTGACCGACCAGATGGTCCAGCGTCGCCGTCTCCCCCGCCTCGCCCGGGCCGCGTCCGAAGAAGGCGTCGCTGGACAGGATCTGGACGTCCCGCTTGATCGCCGCGGCGTCCAGCAGCGGCGCCGCCGGCGTCTGGGCGACGACCGGGCCGGCCGTCAGGACGAGCAGGGCGAGGGCTTGCGAAAGCCGGCCGCGGGCACGGTGGGGGGACATGGGACACTCCGACGGGACAGCGTCCACCGTCCCAGAGGCGGCACACCCTGTCCAGCGCGACGGTGCCGACCGGTCGAGCGCCTGGGCCGCCGCTCTTTGCAGCGGCGGGCCGCCCCTGCTAACCCTCCGCGCGATGAACAACTCGGCTGAAGCCGGGACCTGAGGAGACGAGATCATGGCGAGCGAGAGCAGCTGGAACATGCCGACCGGCGAACTCATGAAGGGCAAGAAGGGCCTGATCATGGGGGTGGCGAACGCCAACTCCATCGCCTGGGGGATCGCCTCGCAGCTGGCGGCGCAGGGAGCCGAGCTGGCCTTCACCTATATGGGCGAGGGGCTGGAGCGCCGGGTGCGGCCGCTGGCCGAGAGCGTGGGCGCCAAGCTGCTGATCCAGGCCGACGTCACCGACGACGCCTCGATGGATGCCGCCTTCGCGGCGCTGGAGGCCGAGTTCGGCACCATCGACTTCGTCGTCCACTCGGTCGCCTTCGCCAACAAGGACGAGCTGAAGGGCTCCTTCATCGACAACACCAGCCGCGACAGCTTCCTGCTGGCCATGAACATCAGCTGCTTCAGCTTCGTCGACGTGGCGCGACGCGCGTCGAAAATCATGCCGAACGGCGGGTCGATGGTGACCATGACCTATCTCGGCTCGGAGCGCGCCATTCCGAACTACAACACCATGGGCGTGGCCAAGGCAGCGCTGGAGGCGGCGACCCGCTACATCGCCCGCGATCTGGGTCCGCGCGGTATCCGCGTCAACGCCATCTCGGCCGGGGCCATGCGCACCCTGTCGCTGGCCGGGATCTCCGGCGGCCGGGGCATGATCGCCCAGGGCCGCGCGATGTCGGCGATGAAGGAGGACACCTCGATGGAGGGCGTCGCCGGGGCCGCCCTGTGGCTGTGCTCGGACCTGGGCTTTTCCACCACCGGCGAGGTCATCCACGTCGACGCCGGCTTCCACATGATGGGGCTTGCCGGCGAAGACGAGGGCTGAACGCCCTCTTGGCCGGAGACGAGGAGGCCTGATCTAGAGGTTCAGGTCGCCCTGGTCCTCGCCGTCCCAGTAGGCGATGCGCGAGGCATGGGCCTTGATCAGGACCAGGCCCGGCGTATCGACGCCCTGCGGGAACCAGCGATCGAGCCCCTTGGTCCAGTGCGCGGCGAACTGCGCCTTGTCGCGGATCAGTTCGGCGCGCGCTTCGATGGCGATGAAGATGCCTGGCTTGCCGAGCAGGCCCTTGTCGCCCGCCAGGGTCAGGCTGACGATCGGGTCGGCGGTGATGTCGGCGACCATCCGGGTGTCGTCACTGGTGAAGAACCAGCTGTCGCCGTCGTAGTCGACCTCGCCGTTGTTGCTCATCGGCCGCGACGCCAGCGCCCCGCCTTCGGTGCGAGTGGTCAGCATGGTGAAGTCGATGGCGCGCATCTTCTTCGACAGCTCTTTGAGGATCAGTTTCATCGGGGCTCCGTGACGTTGCCCCGACCAAACCCTCAACCCGCCCGGATGATCCCGCGTCAGGACCGCGCGGGGATGGTCAGGCCGCGCGCGACCGCCGGGCGAGCGAGACACCGCTCGACCCAGGCCGGCACGGCGGTCAGCGACCCGTACTCCACAAGCTCGCCCGCCTCGTAGAAGGTGACCAGGTTCCGCACCCAGCCGATCAGGCTGACATCGGCGATCGTGAAGTCGTCGCCCATGATGAAGGCGCGATCCTTCAGCCGGTCCTCCAGCACGCCCAGCAGGCGTTTCGATTCGGCGAGGTAGCGGTCGCGCGGTCGCTTGTCCTCGTAGTCCTTGCCCGCGAACTTGTGGAAGAAGCCCAGCTGCCCGAACATCGGCCCCACGGCCGCCATCTGCCAGAAGACCCAGGCCAGGGTCTCGTATCGGGCCGCCGGATCGGTCGGGATCAGCTTGCCGGTCTTTTCGGCCAGATAGACCAGGATGGCTCCCGATTCCCACAGCGCCAGCGGCTGGCCGCCCGGGCCGTCGGGGTCGAGGATCGCCGGGATCTTGCCGTTCGGGTTCAGCGACAGATACTCGGGCGTCCAGGTCTCGTTCTTCATGATGTCCACCAGATGGACCTCATACGGCAGGCCTATCTCCTCCAGCATGATCGAGGCCTTCACCCCGTTGGGGGTGGGCAGGGAGTAGAGTTGCAGCCGGTCGGGGTGGCGGGCCGGGAACTGGCGGGTGATCGGGAAGGCGGAAAGGTCGGCCATAGGACACCGTGTCGGTTGCTGATGTCCTGCATGTCGGGTGACGACCTTGGGGCCGCAAGAGGCGTCGCCTGCGGATGCCGTCAGACTTCGTCGGCTTGTCGTTCGGCCGGAAGCGTCGCCATATCGGCCGTCAGCAACTCAGGAGGCGCCCGATGGCCCACAAGTTCGAAGTCTACAAGGACAAGGCCGGCGAGTTCCGCGTCCGGTTCAAATACAATTCCGAGGTCATCTTCTCGACCGAGGGTTATTCGGACAAGTCCGGCGCCAAGCGCGCGATCGAGTCGATCAAGAAGCACGTCGGCGACGCGGAAACCGTCGAGATCGAATAGTCCGAAGCCTTTCCCTCCCCCTCGGGGGAGGGAAAACGGGGTCTCAGTCGGGCTCGCGCTCGCCGACCTCGTCCGGGCGGAGAGCCAGCAGCCAGCCGTCGGACAGGTGCAGGTCGGGCACGCAGGCCCGGGTGAACGGCAGGAACCAGGTCGGACCGCCCGCAGCGGGCGCGATCTCCAGCATGTCGTCGGCCCCGAAATTCTGCACGGCCTTCACCGTGCCCAGGACGACGCCGTCCGGATCGCGGGCTTCGACCCCGATCAGGTCGGCGAGGTAGAATTCGTCCTCGTCGGCTTCCGGGAACCGGTCACGCGGGACGTGGAGCTTGAGGTTCCGCAGCGCGTCGGCCTCTTCCTTGGTGGCGACTTCCTTCACCCGTCCGACGATGCCGTCCTTGGTCGGCCGCGCCGACAGGACGGTCAGGGCGTGCGATCCGTCCGCGCGGAGCAGGGGCCCGTAGGCCGTCAGGGCCAGCGGATCGGCGGTATAGGCCGTGATCTTGACCTCGCCCTTGACGCCGAAGCCGCCCGCGACATGGCCGACGAGGATGAGTTTGGGCTGGGTCATCACGGTCTCCGATAGCAGAAGGGCGGCGCCATCCGACGCCGCCCCTCCCATAGTCCATTCAGACGAAGCGGATCAGGCCTCGGTCTTCTCTTCCTCGGCAGCACCTTCGGCCGGAGCGTCCTCGACGCTGACCTCGGCGGAGCCTTCGCTGTCGGCGGCGGGAGCCTCCTCGGCAGCGGCTTCCTCGGCGGGAGCCTCTTCAACCGGCGGCGCATTCTTGGCGGCTTCGGCGGCGGCAGCCGCTTCTTCCTTGGCGCGTTCGGCGGCTTCGGCAGCCTCGATCTTGGCGGCGGCTTCGGCCTCGGCGCGGTCGGCTTCGCGCTGGGCGCGTTCGGCCGAGCGTTCCTGGGCCTTCTTGCCCGGCTGGCCCTTGTTCGGGTTGTTGCCCTGCGTCCACTTGACCTTGCCGGCCAGGGCTTCGTCCTGGCTCAGGAAGCGGGCGACGCGGTCGGTCGGCTGGGCACCCTTGCCGAGCCATTCCGAGATGCGCTCCTGCTTCAGGGTCACGCGGGGCTTGTCGCCGTCCTTGGGCAGCATCGGGTTGTAGGTGCCGACGCGCTCCAGGAACTTGCCGTCGCGCGGCGAGTGCGAGTCAGCGACGACGATGTAGTAGTAGGGGCGCTTCTTGGTGCCGCCACGGGCCAGACGAATCTTCAGCATTTCAATCTTCTTTCAGGGAGATCAGTTGGGTTTCTTGGGGAGGCCGGGCAGGCCCGGAAGGCCCCCCGGTAGTGATCCGCCGCCCAGGCCGGAGAGCCGGTCCTGAAGGGCCTTGATTTCGTCCTCGGTCGGTTCGGGCATCCGCCCGCCGCCGAGGGATTTGAGGCGCGAGATGTCGGGGCCGCCCATGCCAGGGAGACCGCCGCCCATGCCCCCGCCACCGCCACCGGGCATGCCGCCCATCATGGCCGCCATCTTCTGCAGATTGCCGCGGCCGCCCTTGGACAGGGACTTGACCATGTCGGCCATCTGGCGGTGCTGCTTCAGCAGGCGGTTGATGTCCTGGACCTCGACGCCGGCGCCGGAGGCGACGCGCTTCTTGCGGCTGGCGTTCAGCAGGTCGGGCTTCTTGCGCTCGGCCTTGGTCATCGAGGAGATGATGGCTTCCTGGCGCAGGATCATCCGGTCGTCGATGTTCTGCTCGGCCATCTGGGCCTTCATCTTGGCCACGCCGGGCAGCATGCCCATGATGCCCTGAAGACCGCCCATCTTCTTCATTTGCTGCAGCTGGGCCGCCAGGTCGTTCAGGTCGAACTGTCCCTTGGCCAGCTTCTTGGCCATGGCCTCGGCCTTGGACTGGTCCAGTTCCGTGGCGGCCTTCTCTACCAGGGCGACGATGTCGCCCTGGCCCAGGATCCGTCCGGCGACGCGGCGGGCGTCGAACACCTCCAGCGCGTCGACCTTCTCGCCCGACCCCATGTATTTGATCGGCAGGCCGGTGACCGCCCGCATCGACAGCATGGCCCCGCCCCGCCCGTCGCCGTCGGCGCGGGTCAGGATCAGGCCGGTCAGGGGTAGGCGTTCGTGGAAGGCCTTGGCGGTGCGGACCGCGTCCTGGCCGGTCAGGCTGTCGGCGACCAGGATGGTCTCGACCGGAGTGGCGATGGCGGCGACCTCGGCCACCTCGTTCATCAGGCCTTCGTCGAGCGTGATGCGGCCGGCGGTGTCGAGGATCAGGACGTCGAAGCCCTGAAGTTTCGCCGAGGTCAGGGCGCGCCGGGTGATCTGGACCGCGCTCTCGCCCGCCACGATCGGCAGGACGGCGACCTCGATCTGCTTGCCCAGCTGCGCCAGCTGTTCCATGGCCGCTGGACGCCGCGTGTCCAGCGAGGCCATCATGACCTTCTTGCGATCGAATTTCGTCAGACGAAGCGCCAGCTTGGCGGAGGTCGTCGTCTTTCCCGACCCCTGCAGGCCGGCCATCAGCAGCACGGCGGGCGGGGTGGCGTTCAGGTTGAGCGGCGTCGGCTCCTCGCCGCCCAGCATCTCGACCAGACCGTCATAGACGATCTTGATGACCTGGTCGGCGGGCCGGACCGAGCGGATGACCTCTTCGCCCGTGGCCTTCTCGGTGGCGAAGGCGATGAAGTCCTTGACGACCGGCAGGGCGACGTCGGCCTCCAGCAGGGCCACGCGCACTTCGCGCATCGCCTCGGAGACGTCCTTCTCGGACAGGGCACCGCGGCCGGTGATCCGGTCGAAAACGCCTGTCAGCCGCTCGTTCAGAGCCTCGAACATACACACCTCATTTTGGCGGGTGACGCGGCTCCATACGACAACGGCCCCTGGCGACGATCACGTCGGCAGGGGGTTCTCGCCATCCTCGTCCGGTCGAAACCGGGGTCGTGATGGTGGAGACGCGAGGTTCACTTGCGCCGGAAGCGCGGGCTTATGCGGGAAAAGGGGCGGTTTGTCGACTCCGGCCGCGCGATGCACTTTCCGTTTCAGCGTCCGGCTTTGCGATGGCGGGGCGGCAAACCCCTGATACGGTTCGGTCCCAGCCTCCCCGCTGCCCGAGATGATCATGCCCGTTTCCGCCGAACCCGCCGCCGACGATCGCCTGCGCGAGGAGGTTCGCCTGCTCGGCGGCCTGCTGGGCGAGGTGATCCGCGACGAGGGTGGACAGGACCTCTACGACCGGATCGAAGCGGTGCGGGTGGCCTCGGTCGGCTATCACCGCCATTCCGGCGCGCGCGGGTCGGCGGAGCTGGAGCGGCTGCTGTCGGACCTGTCGCTGGACGACGCGGTGGGTCTGGCGCACGGGTTCGCGGTCTTCTCCCTGCTGGCCAATGTGGCCGAGGACCGGGCCGGCAAGCGTCGGGCCCGCAGTCAGACCGCCGAGGGCGCGCGGCCCGATACGCCCGAGGGATCACTGGCCCGGCTGGCCCAGGCCGGTCGTTCCGTCGAGGACGCGCGGACGCTGCTGTCCGAGGCCCTGATCTCGCCGGTCCTGACCGCCCACCCGTCGGAGGTGCGCCGAAAGAGCGTCATCGACCGGATCGCCGCCGTGTCGGACCTGCTGGACGCCTGCGACCGGGACGACCTGGCCTGCGCACCCGAGGTGATGGTCAACGGCCTGCGTCGACAGACGGTGATCCTGTGGGCGACGCGGCTGGTCCGAACCACGGGCCTGGTGGTTCAGGACGAGATCGACACGGTGGTCTCCTTCCTGGAACGGGTGTTCCTGAAGGTCGCGCCGGAACAGCTGATCGACTGGCGCAGACGGCTGAATGCGCCCGACCTCAAGCCCTTCATCCGCATCGGGGCCTGGGTCGGGGGCGACCGGGACGGCAATCCCAACGTCGACGCGGCCGCCCTGCGCGCCGCCTTCGCCACGCCGGCCAAGGCCGTGCTGCGCCACTATCTGGAGGCGGTGAACACCCTGGGGGCCGAGCTCAGCCTGTCGGGCTCGCTCGCGGCCGTCAGCCCGGCCTTGCAGGCCCTGGCCGCCAGCTCCGGCGACGGCTCGCCCCACCGGGCCGACGAACCCTATCGCCGCGCGCTCAGCCAGATCTATGCCCGGCTGTCGGCGACCCATCCCCTGCTGACCGGAGAGACCGCGCCCCGGCCCGCGCCCTTCGCCGCCCCGCCCTATGACGGACCGGACGCTTTCCGGGACGATCTGGCGGTCCTGCAGGACAGCCTGGTCGCCAGCCACGGCGCGGTCTTCGCCGACGACGGCCTGTCGCGCCTGATCGCCACGGTCGACGTGTTCGGCTTCCACATGGCGACGCTGGATCTGCGCCAGAACTCGGACGTCCATGCGCGGGTGGTCGGACACCTGCTGCGCGTGGCCGGGGTCTGTCCCGACTATGCGGCCCTGGACGAGGAGGCGCGCATCGCCCTGCTGTCGGCCGAGCTGGCGGCCCCCCGCCTGCTGTTCAGCCCCTACGAAGACTACGATCCGGAGGTGCTGAAGGAGCGGGCCATCCTCCAGGCCGCGGCCGAGGCGCTGCGTACCTTCGGGCCCCAGGCGATCCGCACCCATATCGTGTCCAAGACCGACGCCGCGTCGGACCTGCTGGAGGTCTACCTTCTGCTCAAGGAGGTCGGTCTGTATCGCCATGACGATCCGGCGACCTGCCCGATCCAGGCCGCGCCCCTGTTCGAGACCATCGACGACCTGCGCGCCGCCAAACCGACCCTCAGCCGATTGCTGCAGGAACCCTCCGCCCTCGCGGTCGCCAGGGCGCGGGGCGTCCAGGAGGTGATGATCGGTTATTCGGACTCCAACAAGGACGGCTCCTACCTGACCTCGACCTGGGAGCTGCACGAGGCCTCGCGCGCCCTGCTGAGCGTGACGGAGGCGGTCGGCGTGCGGCTGCAGCTGTTCCACGGCCGGGGCGGCGCGGTTGGAAGGGGCGGCGGGTCCAGCTTCGCCGGGGTCATCTCCCAGCCCACGGGCACGGTCGCGGGCCGGATCCGCATCACCGAACAGGGCGAGGTGATCGCCAACAAATACGGCGAGCCCGACGTGGCGCGCCGAAATCTGGACGCCCTGACGGCCGGGACCCTGATCGCCTCGCTCGCCCCGCCCCCGGACGAGGCGATGACGGCGAAGCACGGCGCGACGGCCTCGGCCCTGTCGGTCGCCTCGATGGCGGCCTACCGGGCGCTGGTCTACGAGACGCCGGGCTTCGTCGACTATTTCCGGGCGGCCACCCCGATCAACGAGATCGCCGAGCTGAAGATCGGCTCGCGGCCGACGTCGCGGACCGCCTCCAGCGCCATCGAGGACCTGCGCGCCATCCCCTGGGTGCTGAGCTGGAGCCAGTCGCGCGTGATGCTGCCGGGCTGGTTCGGCTTCGGCTCGGCCGTTCGGGG
Source organism: Brevundimonas subvibrioides ATCC 15264 (assembly GCF_000144605.1). Lineage (NCBI taxonomy): Bacteria > Pseudomonadati > Pseudomonadota > Alphaproteobacteria > Caulobacterales > Caulobacteraceae > Brevundimonas > Brevundimonas subvibrioides. The sequence goes on from NC_014375.1 coordinate 596,658, forward strand.
GCGGGACATGGAGGAGCTGCGCGCCATGGCCGCGGACTGGCCCTTCTTCCGCACCCTGCTCCAGAACATGGAGATGATCATGGCCAAGTCCGACATGACCATCGCGCGGCGCTATGCCGGGCTGGTGCCGGACCAGGCGCTGGCCGCCTCCATCTTCGGGGCCCTGCGGGCCGAATGGGATCGCACCCGCGACGCGGTCCTGGCCATCACCGGCCAGTCCGACCTGCTGGGCGGCCAGCCCGAGCTGGACCGGCTGATCCGGCTGCGGATGCCCTATGTCGAGCCGCTGAACCACGTGCAGATCGAGCTGATCCGCCGGCGGCGCTCGGGCGACGACGATCCCCGCGTGCGCGAGGGCATCCTGCTGACGATCAATGGCGTGGCCGCCGGCCTGCGCAACAGCGGCTAGGGCTCAGGCCGGTCGCCGGGCCCGCAGGGCCTGGACGATGGTGCCGTCGTCAAGCCAGTCGAGGTCGCCGCCGACGGGGACGCCGCGCGCCAGGGACGTGACCTCCACGCCGTTCCCGGCCACCCGTTCGGCGAGGTAGTGGGCGGTGGTCTGGCCGTCGACGGTGGCGGGCAGGGCCAGCACAACCTCGCGCACCTCGCCGCCCTTCACGCGGCCGACCAGTTCGGCGACGCGCAGCGCCTCCGGCCCGACGCCGTCGAGAGCCGACAGCAATCCGCCCAGCACGTGATACTTGCCGCGGAAGGCCCCGGACCGCTCCATGGCCCACAGCGAACCGGCCTCCTCGACCACGCAGATCAGGCCGTTGTCGCGCGCGCCGTCCGAGCAGATCGAGCAGGGGTCGCGGGTGTCGGGTGTGCCGCAGATCGAGCAGGACACCACCTTGGCCGCCGTCTCCGCCAGCGATGCGGCCAGCGGCTCCAGCAGCTGCTCACGCTTCTTCAGCAGGGCCAGGGCCGCACGCCGGGCCGACCGGGGGCCCAGCCCCGGCAGCTTGGCCAGGAGCGCGATCAGGCGCTCGATCTCGGGTCCGGCGGAGGCCGCCAAGTCAGAACAGCTTGGGCATGCCGGGGATGTTCATCCCCGCCATCGGGCCGGCGGCCTCGCGCATCAGTTCGCCGTTGATGGCGTCCAGCCGGCGTTTCGCGTCCGCATGGGCGGCGACGATCAGATCCGACAGGATTTCCCCTTCGCCGGGTGCCATCAGACTGTCGTCGATCCTGACCGCAGTGATTTCCCCGGCCCCCTTCAGGGTGATCGTCACCAGACCGCCGCCCGAGGTGCCCTCGGCGGTGGTTTCGGCCATCTTCGCCTGGGCCTGCTGGAGTTTCTCCTGCATGGCCTGGGCCTGCTGCATCAGGGCGTTGAGATCTTTCATGGGATCTAGATAGGGCCTTTCCCGCGCGAATTTTAGTCCTGATCGTCCTCGATCTCGTCCGGGATCGCCGGCATCTCGACGGCGGGCGCCAGGGTCTTGATCTCGCCGACGACGGCGCCGGGGAAGGCCGCCATGACCGCCACGACGAAGGGATCGGCCTCGACCTCGGCGCGAAGGGCGGCCGTGGCCTTCTTCTCCTGTTCGATCAGGGTCTCGCCACCCCCCTGGCCGTTGGCCACCACGAACCACGGGCGTCCGGTCCACTCCTTGAGGCGCGACGACAGCCGGGTGGCGAGGTTGGCGGGCGCGCCCTCGACGGGTTCGTAGGTCAGGGCCCCCGGCTTGAACGAGACGGGGCGGACGTAGCGCTGCACGTCCATCTGCAGGGCGATCTCGCGCCTCTCGCCGATCAGGGCGACCACGGCCTCGAAGGTCTGGGGGTCGGGGTAGGCGGGCGCGGCCATGGGACGCGGCGCCATCTGCGCCGAGGCTCCGCCTCCGCCGCCGCCGCCGCGCGGCGCACCGCCGCCCGATCCCCCGGACAGGGGCTCGCCGGACTGCAGCCGCTTCAGCGCCTCCTCCGGCCCGGGCAGGTCGGCGGCATAGGCGAGGCGGACGATGGCCATCTCGACCGCGTCGGCGGGCGAAGGCGCGCGCCGGACCTCGTCGAGCGCCTTCAGCAGCATCGACCAGGTCCGCGACAGGGTGCCGGCGGACACCTGCGAGCCCATGGCGGCCAGCCGCTGGGCCTGGTCGTTGGGCAGGCGGGTGGCGTTCGGCCCCAGCATCTTGGCGACCGAGGCGGCGTGGCAGTGTTCCAGCAGGTCGTTGGTCACCTGCACCGGATCGGCGCCGTAGCCGTACAGGGTGCGGAAGGTCTCCAGGGCCTCGGGCGTGCGGCCGGCCATGATCTGTTCGAACAGGGCGATGGTCTGGCTGCGATCGGCCAGCCCCAGCATGTCGCGCACCGTGTCGGTCGCGACCGGCTCGCCCCGTTCGCCCTGCACCAGGGCCTGGTCGAGCAGGGAGAGGCCGTCGCGGACCGAGCCCTCGGCGGCGCGCGCGATCAGGGCCAGGGCGTCGTCCTCGACCTTCATCCCCTCCTTGGTCGCGATCCGGCCGAGGTGTTCGACGAGGATCTCGGGCTCGACGCGGCGCAGGTCGAAGCGCTGGCAGCGCGACAGGATCGTCACCGGCACCTTGCGGATCTCGGTGGTGGCGAAGATGAATTTGGCGTGGGGCGGGGGCTCTTCCAGGGTCTTCAGCAGGGCGTTGAAGGCCTGGTTGGACAGCATGTGCACCTCGTCGAGCACATAGACCTTGTAGCGGGCCTCGACCGGCGCATAGCGGACGCTTTCAAGGATGTCGCGGATGTCGTTGACGCCGGTGTGGCTGGCGGCGTCCAGCTCCATCACGTCCATGTGCTGGCCGGCCATGATCGCCGCATCGTGGCGGCCATGGGCGGTCAGCTCCAGCGAGGGCCGGTCGATGACGTCGGTCTCGTTGTTCAGGGCCCGGGCCAGCAGGCGGGCTGTCGTGGTCTTGCCGACCCCGCGGACACCGGTGAGCATGAAGGCGTGGGCGATCCGGCCGGTGGCGAAGGCATTGGTGAGGGTTCTCACCATCGCTTCCTGCCCGATCAGGTCCTCGAATGTCCGGGGCCGGTATTTGCGCGCGAGGACCGTATAAGCCTCGCCGTCGTTCTGGTGGGTATCGTCGACGATCGGCGCGGGTTTGGGCGTGTCCGTCACCCCCTCCGGCGGGGGCGCGGCTGCAGGCGCACCGAACATGTCGTCGGTGTTCTCATCGCGCTCGGGCACATCGTCTTCCGCCCAGGGCGGATCGCCGGAATCAAGGTCGACGTCGGTCATGGGAGCGTCTTACCGCGTGTAGGACGCTCCGTAGAGTCCTTGTGCGCTTAAGGCGTCATATCGCCGGGCAGCTGCCCGCCGTTGTCCACGATCTTCTGCAGCACCTGCTTGTGCAGCCAGATGTTCATCGAGGCCGAGTCGGATTTGTCGCCGGTGTAGCCCAGCTCGTCGGCCAGTTCCTTGCGCTCGGCCAGCGAACTTTCCATGCCGCACAGCTTCATCAGGTCGACGATGGAGGTGCGCCAGTTCAGCTTCTGGTCGCGCTGCTCGTTCATGAAATCGAGAATTCCGGCGACGTCGACGGCCGGGGCGGGCTGGGGCGCGGTGGCGGCGGCCGCGGTCACCTGGGGCTGGACGGGCGTGGACGTCGGGGCAGGCTGCGACGGGGCCGAGGGGGCCTTGGGCTCGTCCTTGCGCTTGAAGATCTTGCCGAGAATGTTGCCGAGGATGCTCATGCGGGGTGCTCCGGTGGGGTCAGCCACCGGAGCGGGCGGGGACGGCGAAGGTTCCCGGCTGGCGTCAGCCTTCGCCCTCGGGGAAGTCGGCCCCTTCGGTCACCTCGGCCCAGGCGTCGAAGTCCTTCTTCAGCAGATCGATCTTGCCGCGCGCGCCGGCCAGGGCCGCCTTGCCGAGCAGCAGGCGCAGGGGCGGGTCCTCGGCCTCGACCGCATCGATGATGGCGGCGGCGGCGCGCTTGGGATCGCCCGGCTGGGCCCCGGACCAGCCGCGGATCTGCGTGCGCCGGGCCCCGGCCGTGTCGGCATAGTCGGCGATCGGCTGTTTGATCTCGTTGGCCGAACGTCCGGCCCAGTCCGTGCGAAAGCCGGAGGGCGCGACGATCAGCACATGGATGCCCAGCGGATTGACCTCGGCCGCCAGGGCTTCCGACCAGCCGTCCACGGCGAATTTGGTGGCGTTGTAGTAGCCGACGCCCGCCGAGGCGCGCAGGCCGCCGACCGACGAGATGTTGACGATGGTCCCCGACCGTCGCGCCCGCAGCTGGGGAAGCACCAGGTGGGTCATGCGGGCCAGACCGAAGACGTTGATCTCGAACATGCGACGGACCTCGTCCTCGTCGCTCTCCTCGATCGCGCCGAAATAGCCGATGCCGGCATTGTTCACGAGCACGTCGATGCGGCCGAAATGCTCCGTCGCAGCCGCCACGGCGGCCTCGGCCTGAGCCCGGTCGGTGACGTCGAGCTTCAATGCGAGCACCCGGTCACCGCCCCGGGTCACCAGATCGGCGACGTCCTCCGGGTTCCGGGCGGTGGCGACGACGCGGTAGCCCTTGTCGATCAGGGCCGTGGCCAGCTCGCGGCCGAAGCCAGTCGAACATCCGGTGATGAACCAGACGGGGGTATCGTGATCGGCCATGGGCGCGCTCCGTATCGGGGGACCCGTTCAGGTGGGGGACGCGGGCGGGATCGCAAGCACGGCGTGCGCCGCGAAGTCACGGTGCGCGTCTGGCCCCCTCCACCCCAGCGCAAGCGCGCTGCGGTCCCGTCGTCGGATCGCACGCGATCCTTCCTCCACCCCCAATGGGGGAGGAATGCGCTCAAGCAGCGAGGCTCCGCGAGCCGAGCGTTAGCGCACCAAGATGAGGAGAGTGGAGACCGCGACCCGAAGGGGAATTCGTTGTGGCTGCTGCCTTCCGGCCCTGACCAGGTTGGCGAAGCCTTCGCCCGCGATCTCCGAGGCCTATATCGCTCCGGACGGGTTCGAGATCAAGGGACCCCTCCCAAGGCCCGGCGAACCCGGCTAGGAAGCCGTCATGGTCCTCCCCGTCCTGAATACCTTCGCCGGCAACCCGCTGGATCGCGCCGGCGACCAGAGGAACAGTCCCGACTGGCTGGACGAACAGGCGGCGAACCCCGACGCCCTGGCCTGTGTCTTCTGGAACGGACAGCCGCTGCTGGAGGACCACGCCGATGGGCCGCGCCTCGTCTGGCTGGCCCTGACCCATGCGCGCGAGATGATCCGGGACGAGGACCGCGAGCTGTTCCTGGGCCTGTGGAAGGGGGCGCCGTGTTTCGCGATCGAGTTCGGCGGCGCGGCCGATCCGGCGACGGGCCCGGTTCGGGGGCTGGGCACCTTCACCGAGATGCGCGAGGCGGCGGCGGTGCTGTCGGCGAGCGATGCGGCGATCGCGGGCGGGGCCAAGTCGCTGTTCGACTGGCGACGTCGCCACGGCTTCTGCGCCAACTGCGGACACGAGACCGAGACGGCCTGTGGCGGGTGGAAGCGGATCTGCCCGGCCTGCACGGCCGAACACTTTCCGCGCGTCGATCCGGTGACGATCATGCTGCCGGTGTTCGGGGATCGCTGCCTGCTGGGCCGGCAGGCGTCATGGCCCGCGGGGCGGATGTCGGCCCTGGCGGGGTTCCTCGAGCCGGGCGAGACGATCGAGGAGGCCTGCGCCCGCGAGATCAAGGAAGAGGCGGGGCTGACGGTGACGGCCACCACCTACCATTCCAGCCAGCCCTGGCCCTTCCCGTCGCAGCTGATGATCGGCCTGATCGCGGAAGTCAGCGATGACGACGCGACGCCGGACCAGACGGAACTGGAGGAGGTGCGCTGGCTGACCCGGGATGAGGCACGGGCGGTGCTGGCGGGCGCCCATGAGGTGAAGGCCCCGCCGAAGTTCGCCATCGCCCGGACGCTTCTGGAGCACTGGGCAGGCAGCAGTGAATGATGGATAAAATCCAGTAAAAACAACATCATATGGCGATTTGTCTGGCCATCGCCCTAGATGTTCGCCCATACGGAAATGGACTCGGAAAAACCGAGTCCATTGAGTGCAAGTCGCTGAATTTCTTGCCCTTCAATTGCACTCGTTTGGACTCTGTGAGTCCAACGGACCGAAAGGCCGGTCGGGGTTTGGAAGCAGGTGCCCCGGGGGGATCAGCCGGCGGTCGCGGCCAGCGCCCGCGCCGCTTGCAGATCGGCCGGGTTGTCGACCGAGATCGGGGCCTCGGCGATCACGGCGGCCCAGATCGACAGGCCCATCTCCAGCGCCCGCAGCTGTTCCAGCTTCTCGCGCTTCTCCAGAGGCGAGGGCGGGGCGGTGCAGAACCGCTTCAGGGCTTCGCGGCGATAGCCGTAGACGCCGATGTGGCGCCACACGGGCGCGTCTCCGTACAGGGTCGAGCGGGTGAAATAGAGCGCCCGCCCGTGGCGGTGACCCTCTTCGAGAGCCAGCACAGCCTTGACCACATCGACGTTGGTCCGGTCCGACGGCTCGCTTTCGGGCGCGACCAGGGTGGCGATGTCGCAGGAGGGCTCGCCGTGCAGCAGGGCCGCGCAGGCCGTGGCGATGCCCGGATCGGCGAAGGGCATGTCGCCCTGCAGATTGATGACCGCGTCATACTCGCCGTCGGGATCCAGCGTCTCCAGCGCCGCCAGCACGCGGTCGGACCCGCTGGGCAGGTCCGGGTCGGTCAGGACCGCGCGCCCGCCCACGGCCTCGATGGCGGCGACGATCTCGGGATCCCCGGCGGCCACCGCCACCGGCAGGCCGGAATCCATCGCCCGCTCCCAGGCCCGCACGATCATCGACCGGCCGCCGATGTCGGCCAGGGGCTTGCCGGGCAGGCGCGTGGCGGCCATCCGGGTGGGGATCAGGATCAGAGGCGTCATCGATGCGTTTCCTGGCTGCGACTTACCGACACCCGCGAACAGGGGCCGGGCCGGTTGCGAAGGCGGCGCTAGCGTGTCAGAGACCCCCACGCAAGAAATTCGCCCGGATTGCTGCAGTGCAACGGGCCTCTAGAAGACGGGATGCGACGACGCGATGAGCGGCGATCTGAAGTTGAACAAGATTTTCGGTGCGGGCCTGGCGACGGCGTTCGCGATCCTGATGGTCCAGCAGGTGTCCCAGGCGGTCTATACGACCGAGACACCGGAAAAGGCCGGCTACTTCGTCAACGCGCCGGAAGAAGCCGCCGCCGGGGCCGAGGAAGTCGAACTGATGCCGGATTGGGGCACCGTCCTGCCGGTCGCCGACCTGGCTGCCGGCGAGGCCGCCTTCGCGCGCTGCCAGGGCTGCCACAACGTGGCCCAGGGCGGCGCGAACGGCACGGGCCCGAACCTGTACGGCGTGGTCGGTGGTCCGGTCATGCATGCCGCGGGCTTCGCCTATTCGGACGCCATGGCGGCGCACAAGGCCGAGGCCCCGACCTGGGGTTATGACGAGCTGGATCAGTTCCTCCTCGCCCCGGCCAAATATGTTCCGGGCACCAAGATGTCGTTCGCCGGTCTGCGGGACACGGAAGCGCGCGTGAACCTGATCGCCTATCTGCGCAGCCAAGGCTCGGGCGGTTATGCGATCCCCGCGCCCGATCCGACCCGTCAACCCGGTGCCGCCGCGCCGGCCGAGGGGGCCGCCCCCGCCGCCGACGGCGCCGCCGCCGTCCAGGGCGAAGGCGCCGCCGCCCCGACGGATGGCACCGTGGGCACGGCTCCGGTCCAGGAAGCCCCGGCCGCTCCGCCTGCGGCGGACAGCCCGGCTCCGCCGAACGCCTGATCGGCGGTCTCGGACAGACTTCGGACAGGCGGCCTTCGGGCCGCCTGTTTGCGTTCAGGGGGTCAGGCGGCGGAAGACGGCCGGCTGGAAGCCGTCGGCCAGATACCGGGCGTCCGCCTCGGCGAAGGCCTCGACCACCACCGCGCCGTGATGGCCGGTGGCGTGCAGGACGCGCGCCTGATCCAGCATGAAGGCCGAATGGCCGGTCCAGCTCTGGCCCGGCTGGATGTTCAGCCAGACGGCGAGATCGCCGCGGCGGGCTTCGGCGCGCGAGACGGCCTGGCCGAGTTCGGCCTGGTGATGCGAGCGGCGCGGTGCGGCGAGGCCACAGGCCAGCAGGGCCTGCTGCACCAGGCCCGAACAGTCGGTGGCGAGGGACGACCGCGCGCCGAGCGCATGGGGCACGCCCACCAGCCGTTCCGCCACGGTGACCGGGTCTGTTTCGAAATCGCCGATCTCGACCAGACCGGCCTGCGCGGCCTCTCCGCTCCGGACCAGGGCGTTCAGCGGCAGGTCGCCGTCGACAGCGGCGATCCGGTGGGTGGGGAGGGCACCCGCCCCGCCGAGAGCCTCGGCGTCCATCCAGCCGACGGTACCGTCCCGGCGAGCCTGGCCCCAGACGCGACCCCCGCGCCGCTCCAGAGCGTCGAAGATCTCGCCGAACAGAAGCTGATCGACCCGTTCCGAGGCCGGCGAGGCCTCGGCGTGAATATCGGCCAAGGCCTGGACACAGCGCAGCGGCTCGGTCGCCCGGTAGGCCTGCGCCCGGACACGGCCTTCCAGCGTCAGCGCGGCCAGATCAGGCCGGGCCAGCGTGGTCGCCGGATCGAGGGTGGCAGAGGGGTCGGTCAAACGCGAAGGCCCTGACGATTGGCCCACCCTTTTGCCCGACGAAGGCGAAAGTCCCGTTAATGGCGCGACGCAGTCCGGATATCTTGAATCCCGGTCGGAGAACGCCAGTTCAGTCGGGCGTGGCCAGGGAGGGACGGATGCTGCTGGTGCTTGCAGGGATGGTGGTGGTCATCGGCGTGATGCGAGCCTTTCCGGACACGGAGATCGGGCGGGCGCTGAACCGCTGGCTGGTCGAGGCTCCCGCGCGCGGCTTGAACCGGCTGAGGCGCGGCCGGATCGCCTTCTACGCCCTTCTGGCCATGGCCGGAGTCGGGCTGGTGGTGCTGTTCGAGGCCGACGGGATGCGGCTGTTCGGGTTGATGCTCCCCGACACGCTGGCATGGTTCGCCCTGTTCGATGTCGGGGTCTTCGTCGACGCCCTGCTGATCGCGGGTGCCATCGCGGCCACGAACGGTCTGCGCGCGATCCGGGCCCAGGCGATCGCTGTGCCCCGTCTTGTCCGGACAATGGCGCGCCGGGGCGCTGCGCGCGCCCGCCGGGTGCCCAGATCGTCATCCCCACCGACGGAAGGCCCCTCCGACGGAGACGGTCGACCGTGGGGTGTTCAGACGATGCCGTATCGCGCTTTCAGCATCGCATAGGCGGCGCGCAGGCCCTGTGCCTCGCCACCTTCGGGATGGCCGGGGCGGTTGCGGCTGTTCCAGGCGAAGACGTCCAGATGGGCCCAGGCACCCGTCGTCGGCGCGAATTTCTGCAGGAACAGGGCCGCGGTGATCGAGCCGCCCTGGGCCCAGGCGGCGGAGTCATTCCTGACGTCGGCGATGTCCGACTCGATCGCGGCCCGGTAACCGGCCCACAGCGGCATTCGCCACAGGGGGTCTCGCACGGCCGTCGCGGCCGCCAGAAGGTCGGCGGCGAGCGCCTCGTCATCGGTGTAGAGCGGCGGCAGTTCGGGGCCGAGGGCGACGCGCGCGGCCCCGGTCAGGGTGGCGAAATCCAGCGTCAGGTCGGGCTCGTGCTCGCCGGCCCGCGTCAGGGCGTCGGCGAGGATCAGGCGGCCTTCCGCATCCGTATTGCCGATCTCGATCGTCAGCCCCCTGCGGCTGGCCAGCACGTCTCCGGGCCGGAAGGCGTCGGCGGAAATGGCGTTCTCCACCGCCGCGACCAGCACCACCAGCCGCACGTCAAGGCCCGCCTGCATGACCAGACGGGCCAGGGCCAGGACGTGGGCCGCGCCGCCCATGTCCTTCTTCATGTTGCGCATCCCGCCCGCGGACTTGATGTCCAGTCCGCCCGAATCGAAGGCGACGCCCTTGCCGACCAGGGCGATCAGCGGCCGGTCGGTCCGGTCCATCCGCCAGCCGATCTCGATGAGGCGCGGGGCACGGTGCGGGGCGGCGGCGCGGCCCACGGCATGGATGGCCGGATAGGTCTCCTCCAGCAGGGCATCGCCGGTCACGACCGCGATCGAGGCCCCGTGAGCCTCGGCGATCTCGCGGGCGATGGTCTCCATCTGCAGGGGGCCCATGTCGGCGGCGGGGGTGTCGACCATCTCGCGCGCCAGGGCGCAGGCGGCGGCGATGCGGCCCGCCTCGGCGGCCTCGAAGCCCTCCGGCGCGACCAGACGCACCTCGTCCTCGTCCTTGCGCGGCTTGTAGCGGTCGAACCGGTAGCGGCCGAGCAGGAAGGCCAGGGCGGCCACGCGGGCCTGCTCCGGTTCAGCCTCCAGTCGATAGAGGCCGGCCGGCAGCCGGGCCGACAGGGCGCGCGCGCTCATCGGATCGAAGGTCTTGCCCGTGCCGACCAGCACATGGTCGATGCCGCCGTCCGGGCCCGGCACGACCACGACCTGTCCCGGCTTGCCCGTGAAACCCAGTCGCCCGGCCCAGGCGCGGCCCTCCGCTGCGACCTCCCCCGACGGGCCGACGAAGCGGACCGGGACGGCGGTCGCCGCCTCGGGCGCATCGGCGGGGACGATCGGATCGGGAGCGACGACGGACATGGAGGGCCTTGGATACGGATTAACCAATGATTGACGCGAAGAGCGGACTCTGCGGGTCGAAGACATTCGCCGGGTGACCCATGTCGCGCAATCGCTCCCTGATCTCAATGACCCTGGCGGCCCTGTCGCTCGCCGGAGCGGGCGCGGCCGTCGCGCAGACCGCCGATCCCGCAGCGGCGTCCGCGCCGCGCCAGCCGGCCTCGGCCGAGGAGAGGGCCGCCTACGGCCGCCTGGATCCTCTGGCCCGGTCGGTGTTCTGGTCGCGCGAGATGGAGGTGAACCCCGCCGACCCGGTGGCGGGCGTCCGTCTGGTCGAGGCCCTGCGCCAGCTGGGCCAGTTCGATCAGGCCACCACCGTCGGTCAGCAGGTGCTGGTGATCCAGCCGCAGAACGTCGAGGCGATGCTGGAGATCGGGCGCACCCAGATCGCCCGGGGACAGGCCTTCTACGGCATCGCGCCGCTGGAACAGGCGCGCAGCCTGGCACCCACCGACTGGCGCCCGCTGTCGCTGCTGGGTGTGGCCTATCAGCAGGTCAGCCGCACGGCCGATGCCCGGGAGGCCTGGAACGCGGCCCTGACCCTGTCGCCGGACAATCCCGAGGTCCTGACCAACGCCGCCATGGCCCTGGCCACCGACGGGGATGCCCCGGGAGCCGAGACCCTGTTGCGCCGCGCCGTCACCCAGCCGGCCGCGACGCAGAAGATGCGACTGAACCTGGCCATGGTTCTGGGGCTCCAGGGCAAGACGGGCGAGGCGGAGCAGATCATCCGCCGCGAGCTTCCCCCTGCCTCGGCCGAGCGGAACCTGCAGTGGCTGCGCAGCCAGGGCCGGACGGCCGCGCCCGCGACGTCCGACACGACCGCCCTGGCGTCAGCCCGAACCTGGTCCTCGCTGCAGGGCCAGTAGGCGTCAGTCCGCCTTGACGTCGGCCAGCTCCAGACGGGCGCGCAGGCGTTCGTCGGAAGACACGGCCTGGGCGATGGCGTTGAACCGGTCCAGAGCCAGACCCGAGGCCGACACGGCAGAGGCCATGGCGGCCTGCTGCTCGGTCGTGGGGGCCGAGCCGTCGGTCGGGGCCGCCGCGCGCACCTGAACCATGGCCGCCCCGAACTGGGCGATCTCGGCGTCGGTCACCGAGGCGGCGACGGAGCCGGCCGGAGAGTCCGGGGTCGCCAGCACGGCGAGGCGCGCCTGCAGCACCTCATCGGTCGAGACGGCGGTGGCGAGCGCGTTGAAGGCGGTGATGTCCATGCCGGACGACGAGACCGCCGCGGCCATGGCGGCCTGCTGTTCGGCGTTCGGCGCGCTGCCGTCGGTCGGGGCGGCGGCGCGGACGGCGCTCATCGCCGTGCCGAAGGCCTGGAGCTGGGCGTCGGAATATTCGGTCGCCTGGGTCACGGCCACGGGTGCGGCCAGGGCACCGGTGGCGACCCCCGTCAGGGCGAGGGCGGATACGGCGGCGATCAGGGTCAGGCGCATGGGTGTTCCTTGGCAGTTTCGAGACAGACGTGTCGGGGACGGAGGAAGGCTAGCCAGCCCTCAACTCTGTGACAAATGCACGGTTCCTGACGATGGGCCGCGCGCCCATCTTCTCCCGGTGCCCCGCCCCGCCTATCTTGGCCGGATGATCGACGACCTTTACAGCGCGCGCATCCTGACGCTGGCGGCGAACCTGCCTCACGCCGGGCGGCTGACGGCCCCGGAAGGCACGGGCGACCGGACCGCGAAGCTGTGCGGATCGCGCGCCATCGTCGACGTCACCCTCGACGCCGACGGGCGCGTGGCCGGGTTCGCCCAGGACGTGAAGGCCTGCGCCCTGGGCCAGGCGGCCGCGGGGGTTCTCGGCGAGGCGGTCATCGGGGCCTCCGATGCGGAACTCCGGGCCGCCCGCGACGCCATGCTGGCCATGCTGAAGTCCGGCGGCGACGGACCGGACGGTCGCTTCGAGGGCCTGCGCGCGCTGAAACAGGTCGCCGCCTATCCCGCGCGCCACGCCTCGACCATGGTGGCCATCGAGGCGACTTTGGAGGCCGTATCCCAGGCTCAGGGCGTCCACGCCCCGCGTACCGGCGCCGCGTGACGGATCACGGCCCGCCCCTCGAGACGCCCGTCACCCTGTACGAACGCGGGGTGCGCGCGGCGCATCGCGGCTACAAGCTGACGCTCAGCCCGTTCTTCGGCCAGTCCTGCCGGTTCCTGCCGACCTGTTCGGATTACGGCCGCGACGCCCTGATACGGCATGGTCTGCGAAAGGGGGGGTGGCTGACGCTGCGCAGGCTCTGTAAATGCCACCCCTTCGGCGGTTCGGGATACGACCCCGTGCCTGCAAAAGACGCACCGCCCCTTGAGACTGAAGACCGATGATCCAGCTGACCTTTCCCGACGGCGCGACGCGTGAGTATCCGGCCGGATCGACCGCGCGCGACGTGGCCCATGCCATCTCGCCGTCGCTGGCCAAGAAGGCCGTCCTGGCCGAACTGAACGGCGAGCAGCGCGACCTGAACCGTGTGCTGGAGACGGGCGGATCGTTCCGCCTGATCATGCGCGACGACCCCGAGGCGCTCTACACCATCCGCCACGACACGGCCCACGTGCTGGCCGAGGCCGTGCAGACGCTGTTTCCCGGCACCCAGGTCACGATCGGCCCGGCCATCGAGGACGGCTTCTATTACGACTTCTTCCGCGAGACGCCCTTCTCGACCGACGACTTCGCCGCCATCGAGAAGGAGATGTCGCGGATCGTGGATCGCGACGCGAAGTTCGAGCGCGAGGTCTGGGACCGCGACGAGGCGATCACCTTCTTCGAAGCGAAGGGCGAGAAGTTCAAGGCCGAGCTGATCCGCGATCTGCCGGGCGACCAGACGATCACCCTGTACAAGCAGGGCGACTGGATCGACCTGTGCCGGGGCCCGCACTTCCCGTCGACGAAGTCGGTGGGCAAGGCGTTCAAGCTGACCAAGCTGGCGGGGGCCTACTGGCGGGGCGATTCCAACCGCGAGCAGCTGCAGCGCATCTACGGCACCGCCTGGGCCACCAAGGACGATCTCGACGCCTATCTGCTGCGCATCGAGGAGGCCGAGAAGCGGGATCACCGCAAGCTGGGCCGCCAGATGGAGCTCTTCCACATGCAGGAAGAGGGCCGGGGGATGGTCTTCTGGCACCCCAAGGGCTGGATCCTGTGGCAGGTCATCGAGGCCTATATGCGCCGCCGCCTGGACGCCGCGGGCTATGTCGAGGTCAAGACGCCCCAGGTGCTGGATCGCAAATTCTGGGAGGCCTCCGGCCACTGGGAGAAATACCGGCCCAACATGTTCGTCTGCGAGACGGTGGAGGGCGAGACCCTCAGCCTGAAGCCGATGAACTGCCCGGGCCACGTGCAGATCTTCGGCATCGGCCAGCGGTCGTACCGCGAGCTGCCGCTGCGCATGGCCGAGTTCGGGGCCTGCCACCGCTACGAGCCGTCGGGAGCCCTGCACGGGCTGATGCGGGTGCGCGGCTTCACCCAGGACGACGCCCATATCTTCTGCCGCGAGGACCAGATCGTGGAGGAGACGCGCCGGTTCATCGAACTGACCCGGATCGTCCACGCCGACCTCGGCATGCAGACGGCCTACATCAACCTGGCGACGCGCCCGGACGTGCGGGCGGGATCGGACGAATTCTGGGACAAGGCGGAGGGCATGCTGGGCGAGGCGGCGCGCCTGGCCGGGGTCGATCCGGTCATCGCCGAGGGCGACGGCGCCTTCTATGCGCCCAAGCTGGATTTCGTGGTCAAGGACGCCATCGGCCGCGAATGGACGTGCGGAACGCTGCAGCTGGACTACGTCCTGCCCGAGCGACTGAACGCCGAATACGTCGGCGAGGACGGGCAGAAGCACCGGCCGGTCATGCTGCACCGGGCCATCCTGGGATCGTTCGAACGCTTCATCGGCATCATGATCGAGAACTACGCGGGAGCCTTCCCGCTGTGGCTCGCGCCGGTCCAGGCGGTGGTTGCCACCATCACCTCGGACGCTGACGGCTATGCCGAAGAGGTGGCCGCGAAGTTCAAGGCGGCGGGCCTGAGGGTCGAGACCGACCTCCGGAACGAGAAGGTCGGTTACAAGGTGCGCGAACACTCGGTCGGCAAGGTGCCGGTCATCGCCGTGGTCGGCCGCAACGAGGCCGAACAGGGCCAGGTCGCCATCCGCCGCCTTGGCTCCCAGGCCCAGACGGTGGTCTCGGTCGAGGAGGCCATCCGCATCCTGACCGAAGAAGCGACGCCGCCCGACCTGCGCTAGTCAGCGCCGATCCTGGGCCAGTCGGCGGATCGTGGCGATGCGGACGTCGTCGAGCAGGATATGGGCCGCGATCCCGCTGGTGTGGGTCTGCAGCAGGGCTTCGGCCTGGGCCCGCGCCTCGGCTTCGCTCTCGGCATCGAGCGCCTCCATATGGGGCGTTCCCATGATGTCGCGCTCGATGAAGCAGAAATAGGTCGGCAAGGGCGGGCTCCTGAACAGACCGTGAACTAGCACGCTGTTCGCCCGAACTGTGCCCGGTGCCGCACACAGGGATCGCAGACGGGCCTGAAGCGTTGCGGTGGAATGTCAGACCCAGTCGAAAACCGCTTCGTATCCGGCCTCGCTGCCGAGGATGCCGCCGCCCTGAAACCCCTGCTGCGCCGGGTATCGGTCACGGTGGATCAGACCGTCGTGGACCAGGGCGCGCCCGTCGATCAGGTCCATTTTCCGATCGACGCGCAGTTCGCCAACCTGATCCGGTTCTCCGACGGCAGCGCGATCGAGACCGCCGTCATCGGCTGCGAGGGCCTGACGGGTCTGGCTCCCGTCATGGCCAACCTGACGTGCGGGTGGGAGATCGTGTGTCGCGCGTCGGGCGAGGCCTGGGTGGCCAGCGCCCAGGCGCTCCGGACGCTTGCGGCTGAACGACCGATGATCATGGCGCGGCTGCTGGCGCTGACCGACCTGTATCAGGCCCAGGCCGCGCAGGCCGCCGCCTGCAATGCCGAACATCCCGTGCCCGACCGGATCGCCCGCTGGTTTCTGACGGCCGACGACCTGTCCCCCCGCGACGTGATGACCTTCCGTCAGGAGGAGCTGGCGCGTCTGATCGGCGCGCGCCGTTCCACCGTCAGCGAGGCGGCCTCCCAGCTGAAGCGGCGAAAGCTCGTGTCCTACAACCGGGGCATCATCCGCATCATCGACCGCCCCGGTCTCGAGGCCGCGGCCTGCGAATGCTACCGCATGCTCAAACCACGCCTGGACGCGCTGTACGATGTGGCGGCGGCGTGACCGGAGTCGCCTTGACGACATAGGAACCGGCGTTCTTGCAGTGGCTTCTAGGGGCTCACACCAACGGAGCCCTCCCCATGGCCGACAAGACCCTCGACACCCTGTTCCACGACACGCTCAAGGACATCTATTACGCCGAGCGCAAGATCCTGAAGTCCCTGCCCAAGATGCAGCGCGCGGCCCAGTCGCCCGAGCTGAAGGCGGCCTTCGAGAAGCACAAGGGCCAGACCGAGGGCCAGATCGAACGCCTGCAGCAGGTGTTCGAGATCATCGGCAAGCCTGCCCGCGGCAAGACCTGCGACGCCATCGAGGGCATCCTGGCCGAGGGCGACGAGATCGCCGAGGAATACAAGGGCACGGCGGCCCTCGACGCCGGACTGCTGGCGGCGGCCCAGGCCGTCGAACACTATGAGATCACCCGCTACGGCACGCTGAAGCGCTGGGCCCTGGTGCTCGGTCTCGACGACGCGGCGGCCCTGCTGGACGAGACCCTGCAGGAAGAGTCCCAGACCGACGAGGATCTGACCGCGATCGCCGACGCCGCCGTCAATGCCGAGGCCATGCAGGGCAAGGCGGCCTAGGGTCGAAGCCTCCAGAGAATGTGAAGCCGGCGGGGGCGACCTCGCCGGCTTTCGCTTGCCCGGGCACCGCCTCTGGCCTTCAATGGGACCAGCCATTACTTGACGTTGACGTAAACGTAGGCTTTAGACGCCCCAGCGTCGAAACCGTCCTCTTTGGAGACCCACCCGATGACCGAAGCCTATATCTACGACGCCGTGCGGACGCCGCGCGGCAAGGGCAAGAAGGACGGATCGCTGCACGAGATCACCGGGCTGAGCCTGGCGACCCAGGTGCTGGAGGCCCTGCGCGACCGCAACGGCCTGGATACCTCGAAGGTCGACGACGTCATCCTGGGCTGCGTGACCCCGATCGGCGAACTGGGCGCGGACATCGCCCGCACCGCCGTCCTCGCGGCCGGCTGGGACCAGAGCGTCGCCGGCGTCCAGATCAACCGCTTCTGCGCCTCGGGCCTGGAAGCCGTGAACATGGCGGCCGCCAAGGTGAAGTCCGGCGAGGCCGACTTCGCCGTCGGCGGTGGCGTCGAGGCCATGAGCCGCGTGCCCATGGGCTCGGACGGCGGGGCCTGGCCGGTCGATCCGTCCAGCGCCTTCCCGACCTATTTCGTGCCCCAGGGCGTGTCGGCCGACATGATCGCGTCCAAGTACGGCTTCAGCCGGGACGACGTCGACGCCTACTCGATGGAGTCGCACAAGCGCGCCGCCGCCGCCTGGGCCGACGGGCGCTTCGGCAAGTCGGTCGTGCCGGTCAAGAACCAGCTGGGCCTGGTCCATCTGGACCGCGACGAGACGATCCGTCCGAACACCGACATGCAGTCGCTGGGCGGCCTGAACCCGTCCTTCGCCATGATGGGCGAGATGGCGTTCGACGCCGTGATCAACCAGCGCTACCCCGAGGTCGAGCGCGTCAACCACGTCCACACGCCCGGCAACTCGTCGGGCATCGTCGATGGCTCGGCCGGGGTGCTGATCGGCACGCTGGAGGCCGGCAAGGCGCTGGGCCTGACGCCGCGCGCCCGCATCAAGGGGGCCGCCTCGATCGGGTCGGAGCCCTCGATCATGCTGACGGGTCCGGAGTTCGTGACCAAGAAGCTGCTCGGCAAGCTGGGCATGACCGTCGCCGACATCGATGTGTGGGAGCTGAACGAGGCCTTCGCCGCCGTCGTGCTGCGCTACATGCAGGCGCTGGACATCCCGCACGACAAGATGAACGTGAACGGCGGCGGCATCTCCATGGGCCACCCGCTGGGGGCCACGGGTGCCATGATCACCGGCATCGCGCTCGACGAGCTGGAGCGCTCCGGCAAGGAGACCGCCCTGATCACCCTGTGCATCGGCGGCGGCATGGGCACCGCCACCGTCATCGAACGCGTCTGAGGGAACTGATCCAATGGAAAACTTCAAGATCGACGTCGACGCCGACGGCATCGCCCTGATCACCTTCGACGTCCCCGGACGGTCGATGAACACCCTGACCGGCAAGGTCATGGACGAGCTGCCGGCCCTGGTCGAACGCATCAAGACCGACGACGCCATCAAGGGCGCGGTCATCACCTCGGGCAAGGCTTCCGGCTTCTGCGCCGGGGCGGACCTGGGCGACATGGCGTCGGGACTGCTGTCCGGCTCGGGCGACTTGCAGGCGGCGTACGACGCCGGCTGGAAGATGAACGGCGCCCTGCGCGCGCTGGAGACCTGTGGCAAGCCGGTCGCCGCCGCGATCAACGGCCTGGCGCTCGGCGGCGGGCTGGAGGTCACCCTGGCCTGTCACTACCGCGTGGTCGGCGACAGCCCCAAGATCCAGCTGGGCCTGCCCGAGATCAAGGTCGGCCTGTTCCCCGGCGGTGGCGGCACCCAGCGTCTGACGCGTCTGATCGGCGTCCAGGCGGCGATGACGGCGATGAGCTCGGGCTCGTCGTGGCGTCCGAACGACGCCAAGGGCGCGGGCGTGGTGCATGAGGTCGTGCCCGCGGGCACCGAGGTCGAGGCCGCCAAGGCCTGGATCAAGGGCGGCGGCAAGGCCGTCCAGCCGTGGGACGACAAGTCGTTCAAGCTGCCGGGCGGCGGCCCCTACCACCCGGCCGGCATCCAGAACTTCCTCGTCGGCAATGCGATGATCCGCAAGCAGTCGTACGGCAACTACCCGGCCGTCACCAACCTGATGAAGGCCGTCTATGAAGGCACCCAGGTGCCGATGGACGCGGCGCTCCGCATCGAGACCCGCTACTTCATCAAGACCCTGATGACGCCGCAGGCCCAGGGCATGATCCGCAGCCTGTTCCTGTCCAAGCAGGAGCTCGACAAGGGCGCGGTGCGTCCCGCCGGCATTCCCCAGTCGGACCCCAAGAAGGTCACCGTCATCGGCGCCGGCATGATGGGCGCGGGCATCGCCTATGTTCAGGCCCTCGCCGGCATCCAGACCATCCTGATCGACCGCGACCAGGACGCCGCCGACAAGGGCAAGGCCCATGTCGAGGAGTTGCTGAAGAAGCGGCTGTCGCGCGGTCAGCTGACCCAGGACAAGTTCGACGCCCTGCTGGCCTCGGTCGTCGCCACGACCGACTATGACCAGATCAAGGGTTCGGACCTGGTCATCGAGGCGGTGTTCGAGAACCGCGAGATCAAGGCGGATGTCACCAAGCGCGCCGAGGCCCAGCTGGAAGCCGGCGCCGTGTTCGGCTCCAACACCTCGACCCTGCCGATCACGGGCCTGGCCGAGGCCTCGGTCCGGCCCGAGGACTTCATCGGCATCCACTTCTTCTCGCCCGTCGACAAGATGATGCTGGTCGAGATCATCCTGGGTGAGAAGACCGGCCCGGCGGCGATCGCCAAGGCGCTGGACTACATCATCAAGATCAAGAAGACCCCGATCGTCGTCAACGACGGCCGCGGTTTCTACACCTCGCGCTGCTTCGGCACCTATGTGGCCGAGGGGCTGGCGATGCTGGAGGAGGGCTATGCCCCCGCCCTGATCGACAACCTGGGCCGGATGACCGGCATGCCGCGCGGGCCGCTGGAAATGCACGACGACGTCGCGCTGGACCTGTCGGTCAAGATCGCCAAGCAGACGGCCGAAGATCTGGGCGACGCCTATGTGCCGATCGAAGGCCACGAGATCGTCCGCAAGATGGTCGAGGACCTGGGTCGCTATGGTCGCAAGAACGGCAAGGGCTTCTACGACTACGACACCAAGCCCAAGAAACTCTGGTCCGGCCTGTCGGACCTGGCGACCGTCACCATCAACGACTCGACCCCCGAGCTGATCGAGGACCAGAAGCGCCGCCTGCTGTATCGCCAGGCCGTCGAGGTCGCGAAATGCTGGGAAGAGGGCGTCATCGACGACCCGCGCGAGGCCGACGTCGGCGCCATCCTGGCCTGGGGCTTCGCGCCCTGGACCGGCGGCCCCATCACCATGATCGACCAGATCGGTCTGAAGGCCTTCGTGGAACAGGCCGACGTCTATGCCGACCGCTACGGCGACCGCTTCCGCGTGCCGCAGCTGCTGCGCGACATGGCGGCAAAGGGCGAGACCTTCTACGGCAAGTTCGCCGGGGTGAAGGCCGCGGCCTGATCGTTTTGGACGTGTGAGACGAAGCCGGCCCCGGGCGCGATCCCGGGGCCGTTTTTCGTTCCGGGCTCAGGGCCGGCCGGCGTCGATCCAGGCGTTGACGCTGGGATAGGAGGGCCCGGGCGGGCGACGGTCCTCGCAGGCGATCACCCGGGCGCCTTCGTCCAGCGAGCCAGGCCGAATGGCCTCCCACGGCTCTCCGGTGGCGTAGGCTTCGGTCGGCTCGCCGTCCTCGAACACGTCCATCGCCTGATCGACATGCGTCTCGCGCGCGGCACACCGGATGCCGAACACATCCCGGGTATGGCTGTAATCCGTCGGATCGCCCTGTCGCGGGACCCGGGCGATGGTCACCGTCAGTTCGTCGCCGGTCCGCGCGATGCTGTTCACGTCGATCAGATAGCCGCGCTGGTCCGAGCGCGAGAAGACCCACCAGTCCGACCCGGCGGGCGCAGGCGTCTGGGTCGACGATTCCGGCGGGGCGGGGGCAGGGGGCACGGCCTCCTGCGCCGACACGGGCCCTGCCAGGGCCAGGGCGCCGCTCATGGCGGCCAGGGTGTTGAGCCGATAGCGTGTTCTCATAGCATCCTCCCCCGAGGTTCCTGAGCGCACTTCACGCCTGTGCGACGCGGATTTCAAGTGCGCCAACCAAATGCCGCGATAGCCGTTCAGGGGTTCGACATGCGCCGTTTCCTCCTGCTGATCCTCGCCCTGCTGACCCTGCCCGGTATGGCCGTGGCCCAGGCGAGGCCGTTCACCTCCGACCGGATCGTGGTGACCGTGCAGGGCAGCGGGCCCGACGTGATCCTGATCCCCGGCCTGGCCTCGACCGGCGAGGTCTGGCGGCGCACGGCGGACCGGCTCGACGACGGTCACCGCGTCCACATCGTTTCCGTAAGGGGCTTCGGCGACGTGCCGTCCGGAGCCAATACCAATGGGGCCCTGGTCGCGCCGGTCGCATCAGAGCTGCGCCGCTATATCGCCGAGACCCGACTGGACCGACCCGCCCTCATCGGTCATTCGATGGGGGGTCTGGTGGCGCTGAGAGCCGCCGCCGATGCCGGGCGTGACCGGCGGGGCGGCACCGTCGGCCGGGTCATGGTGGTGGACGCCACACCCTTCTTTCCGTCCCTGATCAGCCCGGGGGCCACGGTCGGCGACGTCGAGCCGATCGCCCGCATCGCCTATCAGGCCCTGCTGTTTCTCGGCGACGAGGCCCTGCGCATGCAGGGGTCCGCCCTGGGCGACCAGCTCGGCGGGGCCTCGGACAGCGTCTTCTCCGCCGTGGGCTGGCAGGGCGGCGACCGCCAGGTTCTGGCCCAGGGCCTGTACGAGGTCATGACCACCGACCTGCGCAGCCGCCTGCCCGACATCACGGCCCCCGTTACCGTCGTCTATGGCTGGAGCGCCGACGACCGCTCGCCCCGGTCACAGCTGGATGGCCTGTTCCAGGCCGGATACCGCAACCTGCCCCGGCCCGCCCGCTTCGAACGGATCGAGGGCGCCGAGCACATGGTCATGATCGACCAGCCGGGGCGGTTCCTGGCGGCGGTGACGCGGTTTCTGGGGTGAGCCCGGTCCGGGACGGTCCCGCCCGGACAGCTATGGATCGCGCCTGCGGGACTGCCGCTCCGCCACGGTCGTGATGACGACGGCGACGAACGTGACGCCGGCAGCGGCGAGCGCCGCCAGCATGACGCCGATCAACCCCATGCCGACGAACAGCTGAAGCGGCCCGCCGATTCGTACCGTGCCGATGGCGAACGCCAGAATGAAGGCGAGTAACGAGAGCCCGAACGCTTTTCCCAAGGCTCTCTCCATCCGAAACCCGGAAAGGGCGGGCTACAGCCAGCCTGCCACCGTTTCCCGCGTCAACATCTCATCATAGGTCGGCCGTCCGCGCACCACCGCCCAGCGGGCCTCGTCGACCAGCACCTCGGGCACCAGGGGACGGCTGTTGTATTCGCTCGACATGACCGCGCCATAGGCCCCGGCCCCCGTGAACACGACCAGGTCTCCGGCCTGGAGCGGCGGCAGGTCGCGGCCGCGGGCGAAGGTGTCGCCGGTCTCGCAGACGGGGCCGACGATGTCGTAGGCGATGAGGTCGCCGTCGCGGGGGGTGACGGGCTTCACCTCGTGGAAGGCGTCATACATGGCCGGGCGGACCAGGTCATTCATGGCGGCGTCCAGCACCAGGAAGCGTCGCCCGTCCGCCCGCTCGGTGATCTGGATGACGCGGGCCAGCAGCACGCCGGCATTGGCGGCCAGCAGGCGGCCCGGCTCGAACGCGGCCTCGACTTCCAGCCCCTCCAGCACCCCCGCCGCCATGGCCGCATAGTCGGCCACCGACGCGGTCTCGGCTCCACCGGAATAGGGCACCCCCAGACCGCCGCCGAGGTCCAGCCGGGTCACCGACAGGCCCTGTCCGCGCAATGTGAGCGTCATCTCGCGCAGCAGGCGGAAGGCGGCCTCCAGCGGCGTCAGGTCGATGATCTGGCTGCCGATATGGCAGGCCAGGCCGACGGGGGTCACATGCGGGCTCGCCGCGGCGCGGGCATACAGGGCCAGTGCTTCATCCGCAGGGATGCCGAACTTGTCGCCTTCGCCGCCCGTGGTGATCTTGGCGTGGCCGCCCGCACCGATCTTGGGGTTCACGCGGATGGCGATGTCGGGGCAGGCACCCTTCTCGGCGGCGACCGCGATCAGGCGGTCCAGCTCGGCCGGGCTCTCGACGTTGATCTGGCGCACGCCGACGTCCAGCGCATAGGCCAGTTCCGCATCGGTCTTGCCGACGCCGGAGAAGATGATCCGGGCCGCGGGAATGCCCGCCTTCAGGGCGCGGCGGATCTCGCCCTCCGACACCGTGTCCGCCCCCGACCCCAGACGGGCCAGGGTCGCAAGCACCGACAGGTTTGAGTTGGCCTTGACCGCGAAGGCGATCAGCGCGTCGCCGAAGGCGGCCGGATGGGCGTCGACAGCCTCGCGCAACACGCCGTAGTGCCGGCTCAGCGTCGCGGTCGAATAGACATAGGCCGGCGTGCCGACCTCGGCCGCGAGGGTGTCGAGCGGCACGTCCTCGGCGTGAAGGGTGCCTGCCCGGAGCTGGAAGTGATCCAAGGCGCTTGCCGACCTAGCGCGGGTCGCGCGCGGCGGCGGGAGAGCCGAACGGGTTCGACGGGCCGCCGTCGATCGGGATCTGGCTGGACGGGCGGTTGACGGTCGCGGGATCGGGCAGGTCCGGCGCACGGGCGTCGCGGGGTGCGCGCTCGGTCTCGCGCGGGCCGGGGGTCTCAAGGTCCGCCATCCGGCCGCAGCCGGCGGCGGCGAGGGCGGTCAGGGCGAGCGCGCCCGCGACGATCAGCTTTTTCATGCGAGACGCTCTTTCCACTCGGCGATGCGCGCGCGGACCTGTTCCGGCGCGGTGCCCCCGAAACTCTGGCGACTGGCGCAGGAAGCCTCAGGGGTCAGCACCTTGTAAACCGCTTCTGTCACCGAGGGATGCAGGGCCTGCAGTTCTTTCAGCGGCAGTTGCGCCAGACCCACGCCCAGCGCCTCGGCCCGCTTGACCGCCGCGCCCGTCACATGGTGCGCCTGGCGGAAGGGCAGGTCGGCCTCGCGCACCAGCCAGTCGGCCAGGTCGGTGGCGGTGGAAAAGCCCCAGCCGGCCGCCTCGGCCATGCGGGCGATGTTCGGCGTGAAGGCTGTGACCATGGCCGTCATGGCGGTCAGGGCCAGGTCCAGGGCGTCCATGGCCTCGAACACCGGCGGCTTGTCCTCCTGCATGTCCTTGGAATAGGCCAGCGGCAGGCCCTTCATCACGGTCGACAGGGCGACGAACGACCCCAGGATGCGGCCGGTCTTGGCCCGGACCAGTTCGGCGGCGTCGGGGTTGCGCTTCTGCGGCATGATCGACGAGCCGGTGGTCAGGTCGTCGGGCAGGGAGGCGAAGCCGAACATCGGCGTCATCCAGACCACGATCTCCTCGGCGAACCGCGACAGGTGGCCGGCCGTGATCGAGGCGGCGGCCAGGGTCTCAAGCGCGAAATCCCGGTCCGAAACGGCGTCCAGCGAATTGCCCATCGGCCGGTCGAAGCCCAGCGCCAGGGCCGTCGCATGGCGATCGATGGGGAAGGGGGACCCGGCCAGGGCGGCCGCCCCCAGCGGGCTCTCGTTCATCCGGGCGCGGGCGTCGGTGAAGCGCGACGCATCCCTGCCGAACATCTCGACATAGGCCATCAGATGGTGGCCCAGCGTCACCGGCTGGGCGGTCTGCAGATGGGTGAAGCCGGGCATCAGGTCGCCGGCATGCTGTTCGGCGCGGGCCAGAAGGGCGTGCTGCAGGGCCGACAGCTGGGCGATCGTCCGGTCGCAGGCGTCGCGGACCCACAGGCGGAAATCCAGGGCGACCTGGTCGTTGCGGCTGCGGGCCGTGTGCAGCCGGCCCGACGGCTCGCCGATCAGCTCGGACAGCCGCGCCTCCACGTTCAGGTGGATGTCCTCGTACTCGTCGCGGAAGGGAAAGGTCCCGGCCTCGATCTCCGACTGGATGGTGTCGAGGCCCGACAGGATGGCCGCGCCGTCGGCGGCGGTCACGATCCCCCGGTCGATCAACATGCGGCAGTGGGCCCGCGACCCGGCCAGGTCCTGGGCCCACAATCGCCGGTCCACGCCGATGGAGACGTTGATCGCCTGCATGATGTCGGCCGGCCGCGACGAAAAGCGGCCGCCCCACATGCCTTGACCTTGAGCCGGGGTCGCGGCCTTAGTCGAGGGATCATCAGGGATGGCGTCGGACATGAGTGGCTCGGGCAAAAAGGGCGGACGGACCAGGGCGATTGTCGCGGGCCTTATCGCTCTCGCCGTCGTCGGCCTAGCCTATACTGTCTGGCGCATGAATTTGAGCGGCCGGGGTGACGTCGTCACGGCTGCGACATCACCCGCCGATCTGCCTCAGAGCCCCCTCTCCCGGTTCGCGGTCGGCCCGCTTGCGACCCTGGAGACGCCCGCCGCGCTCGAGACGGCTCCGGACTACATCTTCAAGACCCGGGAGGGGGCCGATGTCCGCTTCGCCGACTTCCGGGGCAAGGTGGTGCTGGTCAATCTGTGGGCGATGTGGTGCGCCCCCTGCCGGACCGAGATGCCGACGCTGGCGGCGCTGGCCAAGGCCTATCCTGATGGCGACCTGGTCGTCGTGCCGGTGAATGTGGACGTCGGGGCCGACGCCCTGGCCGATGCCCGCAGCTTCATCGACGTCCACGACCCCCTGCCGTTCTACAGCGACCCGAAATTCCAGCTGCCGTTCGAGTTTCCGGGCAAGGGGAAGATGCCCCAGACGATCCTGCTGGACCGTCAGGGGCGGATCCGCGCCGCCTTTGCCGGCGAGGCGGACTGGTCGAGCCCCCAGGCGAGGGCCCTGATCGACGCGGTCCGGGCCGAACGCGCGTCGTAGCGCGCGGCCGGGTCCCTACCTACTGGCGTTCGTCGGTGGCGGGATCCACGGCACCGGGACGGCCCTGGGCCGCGGCTTCGGCCTGCTCGGCCTCGAGGCGGTCGGCCACGTTGCCGGCCCCGGTCTCGACGGCCTGCGCCGCCTTCATGGCACCGGATTCGATGACCTCACCGGCGGCGGCGGCACCTTCCTTTAGCTCCTGACCGGCTTGCGACGCCGCGACCTCGGCCTGGTCGCCGGCGGCGTCCGCCCGGACTTCGGTCTGTTCCTGCTCGGCCTGGGTGCAGGCGGCGATGCCGAGGGAAGCGACGGCCAGAACGGCCAGCAGGGAGGGAGAGCGCATGATCATTTTGTCCTCGAGAAGGGATGAACCTTTGCCGTAAACGCCATCTGGATCGATCGGTTGCGGGCGGCCCCGTCCCCGTCGCCGTCGCGGACCTGCGACCCGTTATCACAGCGGCGGCTCCGACCGGCGATGTGCACTTAACGCACCGCTTCTTTTGCGACATGATGCCCTGGCACGCACCACGAAGCCGCATTACGGCGGGCCGCGGCAGGGGAGGTACGGTACATGATCAACCCGTTTCGTTCCGAACTGCTGCTGCTCGTCCAGTCCAGCATAGGGTGGGCGTTCCTGGCCGTGCGGGCTGCGGGTATCGAGAAGAAGCTCAGGAGCGAGCCAGGCCAGGCCGCACCCGATTCCGAGGCCCCGCTCCGGCTGCGGGCGACCATCACCATCGACGTCGATGCGGCGGACCAGTCCGGCGCCGACCACGAGCTCGGAGCCGTCGAGCAGCAGTATCAGGCGCTCCGACGCCGCTTCCCGGACGCCCTCCTGGACGTCCGGCGGCGCAAGCCCAGGGCGACGCGCCGACCGCCCGCGCCGACGATCGTCGTGACGCCCTATGCCGACGACTGACGCCACCGGGCGTCGTCGCAACACCCTTCTGGCCAGTCTGGTGCTGCTGCGGCGGATGGCGCCGGGCATCACGATGTCCGAAATCATGGCGCTTCTCTATGTGGCCGAGAACCCCGGCGTCCGCGTCAAGGAGCTGGCCGCGTTGATGGAGACGACCGCGGCGACGGCGTCCCGCGCCTCGCGCGCGCTTTTGAGAGCAGAGGATCCCGGCGTGCTGCCGCCCGCGCGCGGATGGCTCTTCATGGCCGCCAACGACCGCGAGGCGGTGTCGAGGCATCTGTACCTGACCGAGTCCGGCGTCGATCTGTGTGCCCGGCTCGACGTTCTGATCGAAAGCGCCCGGCCGATCCGCGCGCCCGGCTGAAAAGTCGGTCGAGCGCGCCGATCAAACACAGATTACGGTGAAGGTTGCCCCACCCTCGACTTTTTTGCCGCGCATTCGAAAGCGGCGGTCAGCCGACACGCGGCACGGGACCCTCCCTCGCGTCCGTGTTTCGAGTTACGTATATGTAATCAAATGCGCGCGCGGCCGTCCCTCAAAGGGCACGAGCCCTGGATTGCAGTCGATCGTGGGTGGTCGGACTTATATTCGCAATATCGACAAGTAATTCCGAGACATTAAATTTAGTTATGTTTCGGAACGCGCTGGCGTCACGGTATTGACCGTTGTCTGAAGGGGGCGATGGGTGAGCCAATCGCGTCCCGGTTGCTGATCCTCAGGTCGAGATACTGGAGGTGCCGGCCAACGGAGACACAGGGGGGGGGCATGACGCTGCGGGACAACTTCAGGCCGGGGAGGCTGTCACCGTCGGACGGCCGACCGTCCGCGGCCCCCTTGCGCGTCCGCGCCACCATCGTCATCGACATCGAAGCCGATGATCCGGTCGCACTCGAGCGCGCCACGAACGAGATCGTCGTGCAACACCAGATCCTGAGCCGCAGCCTTCCGAGGGCCGAGCTGGCGTTCCGTAAACGCAAGCCCAGGACCCGTCCCCGGGCGGTGGCTCCGGTCCGGATCGCGCCCTATGTCGATGACTGAAGACGGCCGACGCAGGAACAGCGTCCTGGCCTGCCTCGTGATGATCCGAAAGCAGGCTCCCAACGTCACCGTGTCAGAGCTCCTGGCGTTCCTCTATGTCGCCGAGAACCCGGGCATCCGGGTCAAGGAACTGGCGATCCTTATGGACACGACGAACGCCACGGCGTCCCGGGCCTCGCGCGCCCTGCTGACTCCCGGCGACAGCGGTGCCCTGCCTCCCGGTCGAGGCTGGCTGCTGATGGCGTCAAACGGCCGGGAGGCGACGTCGCGACACCTCTATGCCACCGATGCGGGGCGCGCGCTGCTGACGCGGCTTGACGACCTGATCCGCGCGGCAAGGCCGATCCTGCAACCGTCGTGATCCATGGAAGTGGTGGCTGGAGGCGGGATCGAACCGCCGACCTGTGGGTTATGAATCCACCGCTCTAACCATCTGAGCTACCCAGCCTCTGGCCCGAGGGGCAGAGCGCGGACGGCCGGGGCCGCGCGCGAGAGGCGTGCGTATATCGTCCGCACCCCTTCGGTTCAAGTCGGCATTCGCCCTGATCGTCCGCGACACCGGAACGCTGGAGCCCGACCGCCGTTCGGGGCACACAGGAACACACCCTTCAACGACCCGGAGAACACCATGCGTCCGCTTCTGCTCGCCGCTTCGACGTCCGTTCTGGTTCTGGCCGCCGCCTGCCAGGCCAGCGGACAGGCCCAGACCCCGACCGCGGGCGCCCCCCTCGAAACCCGGCCGGCCAACGGCGCGAGCCAGACGCCGGCGTTTGCCGGCCAGACCCGCGCGCCGGGCGTGCGGACCGAGCAGGCCCTGACCACCCGCGTGGTCGCGTCGGGCCTGTCGCATCCCTGGGGACTGGCCCTTCTGCCCGACGGCCGCTGGCTGGTGACCGAGCGCGAGGGCCGTCTGCGCATCATCACCGCCGAAGGTGAGGTCGGCCAGCCGATCACCGGGCTGCCGGCCGTCGACGCCCGCGGGCAGGGCGGGCTGCTGGACGTGGTCCTGTCGCCGTCGTTCGCGACCGACCGGACGATCTTCTGGAGCTATGCCGAGCCCCGCGAGGGCGGGAACGCGACCTCGGTCGCGCGCGGCCGTCTGTCGGACGACGGCGCCTCGGTCGGGGACGTCCGGGTCATCTTCCAGGCCCTGCCCGTCTATGACGGCGACAAGCATTTCGGTTCGGCGCTGGCGTTCGATCCGGCCGGGCACCTGTTCATCACCCTGGGCGAGCGATCGGACCGGCCGATGCGGCCCCAGGCCCAGGACCTGGGCTCGCACATGGGCAAGGTGATCCGCATCAATGCCGACGGGTCGGTCCCCGCCGACAATCCCTTCGTCAACCAGACCGGCGCACGGCCCGAGATCTGGTCGCTGGGTCACCGCAACGTCCAGGGCGTGGCGGTCCAGCCGGGAACGGGCGCGGTCTGGACGATCGAGCACGGCACGCGCGGCGGCGACGAGCTGAACCGGCCCGAGGCGGGCAAGAACTACGGCTGGCCGGTCATCGCCTACGGGGTCGAATACGCGGGCGGGCCCATCAACGAAGGCATCACCGCGCGCGACGGGCTGGAGCAGCCGGTCTACTACTGGGATCCCGTGATCGCGCCGGGCGGACAGGCCTTCTATTCCGGAGCCATGTTCCCCGGCTGGGACGGCGACCTGCTGATCGCGGGCCTGGGCGGCAAGTCGATCACCCGTCTGGTGCTCGAGGGCGACCGGGTGGTGGGCGAGGAGCGGCTCATCGCCGACTTCGGCAAGCGCATCCGCGACATCGCCGTGGCGCCCGACGGGGCGGTGTGGGCCATCACCGACGAGGATGACGGCCAGCTGATCCGCATCTCGGCCCAATAGGCCCGGTCAGGCGAGGCCGCGTCACCCGGCGGCCTCGCCGAACACCGATTCAAGATGTGGTTTCTGTGGACGGAGTGATTCGCACATCTTGCGTCTGTTAAGGGGTCGTTTACGATTAGTTGTGGCAGCGGGGACCCGAGGGGGATCTCAGGCGCCACATCTTGAATCGCTCGACCCGGAGGGTGTCATGACCGCAGGCTGGACCGAAGACCGCGTCGGCGCGCTGAAGAAGCTGTGGCTGGAAGGCCAGTCGGCCTCGCAGATCGCCAAGCAACTGGGCGGTGGCGTCACCCGCAACGCCGTGATCGGCAAGGTGCACCGCCTCGGCCTGTCGGGTCGCGCGACCCCGTCGCAGCCCGCCCGCACCTCGACCTTCCGCCCGGCCCGCACGCGCACCACGCCGCCGGCCCAGCCCTCGGCCCCGCGCCGGATCGAGGCCGCCCAGCCGGCGCCCCGTCCCGTCGTGGCCGCGCCCAGCCTTCCCGCCGTGGCCGAGATGCCCGGCACCGCCACGGTCATGACCCTGGGCGCGCACATGTGCAAATGGCCGATCGGGGACCCGTCCTCGACCGAGTTCAGCTTCTGCGGCCGCCGCGCTTCGGAAGGCGTCTATTGCCAGGAACACGCCCGCGTCGCCTACCAGCCGCAGATGAAGCGCGGCGGCAAGGAAGAGCTGGCCCGCAGCCTGCGGCGTTACATCTAGTCGAAGGGCGCTACCCCTCGCGACGCGGTCGCTCACGGCTTGAGCGCCTCTCTTGAAGGGCGCTACCGCTCGCGACGCGGTCGCTCACTGCTTGAGCGCGGGGCAGAATTGGATCCGGCAGCGTCGCGCTGTCGTCACGGTTGCCCCTTAAGGGGCCGCATCCGCCTCGCCGGGCTTCCCGGCGAGACCGGGGCGGGGCTGCGGTTATCCGGGTTGACGCAGCCCCACACCTCTTGGTCCTCCACCGCGCAGCGGGGGAGGGGGACCGCGACGCTCTTGCGTCGGGGTGGAGGGGGCGGAACCAAGCACCGTGTCTGGGGTCGCCCCCTCCACGGCTTCGCGGGCCCCCTCCCCCGTTCGCTTCGCTCCGGGGGAGGATTTTCTAGTTCAGAACGCGGCCGCCAGGGACATCCAGACTGAAGGCCGGGATCACGGCCTCGAACTGACGGCCCGTGGCGTCGGTCATCATATAGGCCCCTTCCATCGAGCCGGAGGGCGTCGGCAGGGGGCAGCCCGAGGCATAGGAATAGCTGTCGCCCGGCCCGATCAGGGGCTGTTCGCCCACGACGCCCGCGCCGCGCACTGTTTCGACATGGCCGGTCGCATCGGTGATGATCCAGCGCCGCGCCATCAGCTGGACGGCCTGGGAGCCCCGGTTCTCGATCTCGACCCGATAGGCCCAGACCCAGCGCCCCTCGTCGGGATCGGACTGACCGGCCAGATAGCTGGGTCGGACCCGCACGATCACGCCATCGGTTTCGGCTTCATAGGGTCGGGTATCGTGCATCCCCCATCGTCGCCCGGCAAAAAGGCGGTTTCAAGCGCGCTCAAGCAGCGCGCGACCGCGTCGCGTGCGATAGCGCCCAAAGGCTGCGCTCAAGCAGCGCGCGACCGTGGCGCGGGCGACAGGGCCCTCGCCCGGACGTGCGTCCGGCGACATCCATGTGTAAGGCGTTCGGCATGACCTTCGAATCCTCCGTCCCCGGTATCCTGCCCTGCCAGTCCATCGAGGCCCTGATCGCCGGCGGCGCGATCACCTCCGCGACCCCGTTCGACGCCGATCAGGTGCAGCCCGCCAGTCTGGACCTGCGCCTGTCCGACCGCGCCTGGCGGGTGCGGGCCTCCTTCCTGCCCGGACAGAGGCTGGTCGCCGACCGGATCGCCGACGTGTCGATGCATTCGATCGACCTGTCCGGCGGCTATGTGCTGGAAAAGGGCTGCGTCTATATCGCCGAGCTGCAGGAACGGCTGAGCCTGCCCAAGGGTCTGATCGCCCGCGCCAATCCCAAGTCCTCGACCGGCCGGGTCGACGTCTTCGTGCGCCTGCTGACCGATCGCGGCGGCTCGTTCGACGATGTGGACGAGGGCTACGAGGGGCCGCTGTATCTGGAGATCGCACCCCAGACCTTCTCCATCCTGGTCCGGCCCGGCACCCGGCTGAATCAGCTGCGGCTGAAGGCGGGCGAACCGCCCAAGCTGGAGACCCGCAGCGTCGGCGTCGATCTGCAGGGCGGCGACATCGTGGGCTTCCGCGGTCGCCGGCATGCGGGCGTGGTCGATCTGGACAAGATCGACGGCCATGATCCCAAGGACTTCTGGGAGCCTCTGAGCCTGCGCCGGGGCGAGCTGCTGCTGGACCCGGGCGAATTCTACATCCTGGCCTCGAATGAGGCGGTCGAGATCCCGGTCATGCAGGCGGCGGAGATGACGCCGATCGACCCCAGCGTCGGCGAGTTCCGCGTCCACTACGCCGGCTTCTTCGATCCCGGCTTCGGCACCGACGAAGCGCACGGGGCCGGGTCAAAGGGGGTGCTGGAGGTGCGAACCCACGACACGCCCTTCCTGCTGGAACACGGCCAGATCGTCGCCCGGCTGGTCTATGAGCCCCTGACCGAACGGCCGACCCGGCTCTACGGCGAGGGCGGCAGCCACTATCAGCGGCAGGGGCTGAAGCTTTCGAAGCACTTCAGGGCTTGGGGGTAATCCTCCCCCGCGCAGCGGGGGAGGGGGACCGCGACGCGCTTGCGTCGTGGTGGAGGGGGCGGAAACACCCACCGTGTCTGAGGTCGCCCCCTCCACCCCCGCCCAAGCGGGCGGCGGTCCCCCTCCCCCGTTCGCTTCGCTCCGGGTGAGGATCAGACCAGCTTGTCGGCCTTCCTCAGGCCCGGGAACAGCTTGGCCCACAGGCCGGTCGCCGTCAGCGCCCCGACGCCGCCGAACACCGCCGCGCCGATCGGGCCCAGGAACCGGACCATGACGCCGGAATAGGCCTCGCCCAGTTCGTTGGAGGCGCCGATGAACAGCATCGAGACCGACGAGACCCGCCCGCGCATGTGATCCGGCGTCGACAGCTGGATCAGGGTCTGGCGGATGTTGACGCTGACCATGTCGGCCATGCCGCCGATGAACAGGGCGATGGCGCTGATCCAGACGATCTTCGACAGGCCGAAGACGATGGTGCAGAGGCCGAACACGGCGACGGAGGCGAACATCAGCAGGCCCCCCCTGCCCGGGATCGGATAGCGGGCCAGCACCAGGGCCATCAGGAAGGCCCCGCCGCCGAAGGAGGCGCGCAGCAGGCCGAAGCCCTCGGGGCCCACATGCAGGATGTCGCGGGCGAAGATGGGGGTCAGCAGGGCGACGCCGGCGAACAGCACCACGATCAGGTCCAGCGAGATGGCCCCGAGCACGATCTTGGTGTCCCAGACGTACTTCAGCCCGTCCTTGACCGCCTGCCAGCGCCCTACGCCCCCCTCGATCGGGGCCGGCTTGCCGCTGGTCCGGATCATCAGGAAACAGGCCAGACCCAGGAAGAACAGCGCCAGAGACGTGCCATAGGCCAGGGGCACCGACAGGCCGACGATCACCCCGCCCAGGGCCGGACCGGCGATGGCCCCGGTCTGGAAGGCGATGGACTGGGCGGCGATGGCGCGGGGCAGGGCGGCGCGGCCCACGACCATGGGCAGGAAGGCCTGGCTGGCGGGGGCGAGAAACGCGCGCGACGCCCCGAACCCGACGGCGACCAGCAGCAGGCCCCACAGGGGCGGGTTGCCGTGGATCGCCATGGCCAGGAAGGTGGCGGCGCAGGTGCCCTCGGCGACGATGGCCAGGGCGACGGTCCGCTTGCGGTCGCGACGGTCCGCCATCTCGCCCGCCGGCAGGGTCAGGGCCAGAAGCGGAATGAACTGGGCCAGACCGACCAAGCCCAGATACAGGCTGGCCTCGGCGATCGGATGGTCCCGGCGGGCGATTTCATAGACCTGCCACAGCAGGGCCGAGGACTGGATCTGGATCGCCAGGACGGCCGCGATCCGGCCCAGCCAGATCAGCCGGAAGTCGTTGATCTTCCACGGATTGGTCCCGTGGGCCTCGAGCGCCGCCTTGGCATTCGGCCCGGTCATCGGCTCGGGAGCCTCAGGTGCGTCGGTCATGTTTGGGGTAAGGCGTTCCGTCTCGGTGGAAGTAGCGGTCCGCGCCCGCGGGCAGGACCATGTCGATGTCGGGATAGTCGCAGGCGTCGGTCGTGGGCGAGCGCGTGCCGACTTCCAGCAGAAGCGCCTCTGCGCCCGATCGGTTCTCGATCTTGTGGCCGTTGGGCACGCCCGCCTTGAAGCCCGCGCAATCCCCGGCCCGCAGGAGGGTCTCGCCGTCCTCCTCGACCAGCACGACCTCGCCGGCCAGGACGGTCACGAACTCGTCCTCGGTGGCGTGCCAGTGGCGCTGGCTGGACCAGGCTCCGGCCGGGAGCCGCAGCAGATTGACGCCGAACTGGGTCAGGCCCGCCGCATCGCCCAGCCTCCAGCGGCGACGCGCCAGACAGGGGCCGGCGTGGTCGTCGGGGTAGGCGGTGCCGTGGCCGGTCGGTGCGGCATCGATGTCGATCTTCGGCACGGTCGCTCCCCTTTCCGGCTCGGCGTGATCTCCCTAAAGCATAGGACCATGGGCACTGCATCAACTCCTGTGATCGATCCTGTCGAACTGACCCGGGACCTCATCCGGCGGCCGTCGGTGACGCCGGTGGACGCCGGGGCGATGGACACGCTGGAGCGGGTGCTGACTGGCCTGGGCTTCACCTGTCGGCGGATGGCGTTCGAAGGGTCGACGGGGGCCGCGACCGATGCCCGGATCGAGAACCTGTACGCCCGCCGGGGCACCGCCAGTCCCAACCTGTGCTTCGCCGGCCATACCGATGTGGTCCCCACGGGAGAGGCGGCCGCCTGGTCGTCCGATCCGTTCGAGGCCGAGGTGCGGAACGGGCTGCTCTACGGCCGGGGCGCGGTGGACATGAAGGGCGGCATCGCCGCCTGGGTCGCGGCGGTGTCGCAGATCCTCGCGGACGGCGAGCCGGCCGGATCCCTGTCCTTCCTGATCACCGGCGATGAGGAAGGTCCCGCCCTGCACGGCACCAAGAAGGTGGTCGAGGCCCTGATGGCCGAGGGCGAGGTCATCGACGCCTGCGTGGTCGGCGAGCCGTCCTCGCAGACCCAGCTGGGCGACATGATCAAGATCGGCCGGCGCGGCTCGCTCAACACCTGGATCACGGTCCACGGGAAACAGGGGCACGTCGCCTATCCCGCCCGCGCGGCCAATCCGGCCCCGGTCCTGGTGCGGCTGCTGGCGGCGCTGGACGCCCATGTCCTCGACGAGGGGTATGAGGCCTTCCAGCCGTCGAACCTCGAGATCACCACGATCGACATCGGCAACCCGGCCACCAACGTCATCCCCGCCGAGGCGCGGGCCCGGCTGAACATCCGCTTCAACCCGGCCCAGACCGGTGACGGCCTGATCGACTGGCTGAACCGCGAGGCGGGGCGGGTCCAGGCCGAGACGGGGCTGCAGATCACCCTGGAGCACATGTGTTCGGGCGAGGCCTTCCTGACGCCGCACGGCCCCTTCGTGACGGCGGTCCAGGACGCGGTCGAGGCCTCCACCGGGGTGCGGCCCGAGGCCTCGACCACGGGCGGCACGTCCGATGCCCGCTTCATCCGCGCCATGTGCCCGGTGCTGGAGCTGGGTCTCGTGGGCCAGACCATGCACCAGGTCGACGAGCGCGTGCCGGTCGCCGAACTGGTGGCCCTGACCGCCGCCTACCGCCGCGTCATCGAGACGGTGCAGGGTCAGGGCTAGACGGTGCGTGGCTGGCGTTGACGCGCCGTCCGCTACGACGGCAGGTTCATCACAAAGGGCACGAAGGGAGGCACGAAGGACACGACGGGTCCTGTGAGGTCTTCAGCACCGCGCGCTTCGTCTCTCTGGATCAATGCGGCGTACGCCGCGATCATAATCAACCCCGAAAGACATTGGCGTCGACCCGGCTCCGCTGCCTTCGTGTCCTTTGTGGCTCCCTTCGTGCCCTTTGTGATGAACCTGTCGGCCCGGTCGCCCTAGTTCGGCAGACCGGTCGGGGCCGCGGCCATCATCTCGGCCCGGGCGATGCGGCGATCCATGTCGGTGACGACCTGTTCCAGCCGCGCCTTCTCCGACGCCATGTCGATGGGCGTGCCGTCCTCGTAGGAAATCTGCGCGCCCCTCGCGATCAGGTCCAGGCGGTGGATCGCGGTGGCGCGGGTGGCCCGGAACCGCTCCAATTCGGCATCGGCCATGGTCAGGACCGCTCCAGGAAGCGCAGCGCGCTCAGGACGTGGGCGCGGACCCCGACCGGCAGCACGGCCTCGTTGACGTCGAACTGGGGCGAGTGGTTGGGCGCGGCGGTGGCGGGATCGACCCCGTCGGGCGTGGCCCCGAGGTGGTAGAAGACGCCCGGGATCTCGCCCTGGAAGTAGGAGAAGTCCTCGGCCACGGTCGTCGGCGGCGAGGCCGGGTTGACCTTGCCCTCGCCGGCCGCCTCGGTCAGCACCGGGGCCAGCCAGGCCGACAGGGTTTCGTCGTTGAACACCAGGGCCGCGTTCTGGCGCACCGAGAAGTCGGCGGTCGCGCCATAGGCCTCGGCGACGTGGTCGACCGCCGCCTCGGCCCGGGCGACCAGGGCGTCCCTCTGGGCGATGTCGAAGGTCCGCAGCGTGCCCGCCAGCGTCGCCTCCTCGGGGATGATGTTGTAGCGGACGCCCGCGTCGATCGTGGCGATGGTGAAGACCGTCGGGGTGGTGGTCGGGTCGACGGTGCGGGCCGTCAGGGTGTTGATGGTCTGGATCACATTGGCCGTCACGGCGATCACGTCGACCCCGCGCCAGGGCCAGGCCCCGTGCGTCTGGCGACCGTGCAGGACGATGTCGACCCGGTCGGACGCCGCCATGAAGCCCTGCGGCCGATAGAAGATCGTCCCCGGGACGCCCGGCACGACGTGCAGGCCGAAGATGGCCTCGACCTTCGGATCCTTCAGCGCGCCCGCCTCGATCATCAGCCGCGCCCCGCCCAGCGGCTCGCCCGGCGGCACGCCCTCCTCGGCGGGCTGGAACAGGAAGACGATCGTGCCGCTGAACCGGTCCTTCATCCCGCTCAGGACCTCGGCGGCGCCCAGCAGCATGGCGACGTGGGCGTCGTGGCCGCAGGCATGGGCCACCGGCACGGTCGCGCCCTGATAGGTGCCGGTCGCGGTCGAGGCGAACGGCAGCCCCGTCGCCTCCAGCACGGGCAGGGCATCCATGTCGGCGCGCAGGGCGACGACACGCTGCGGCCCGGTGCCGGTGCCGCGCAGGACGCCGACGACGCCCGTACGGCCGACGCCCTCGCGCACCTCGATCCCCATGGCCTTCAGCCGTTCGGCGACGAAGGCGGCCGTGCGGGTTTCGGCCAGACCCAGCTCAGGATGCTGGTGCAGGTCGCGGCGCCAGGCGACGACCTCGGCATTGACGCCTTCGGCCGCCGCCGCGACCTCGGCCGCGCTGACCGGGCCGGTCTGGGCCAGGGCGGGCGAGGCCGCCAGCGTCAGGAGCGCGGCGAGGAGGGCAGGGCGGATCATCGGCGGTCTCCGGAAGCGGTGGGCCGATGATGAGGGCAGGCGTCAAGGCGACGCAAGCGTCTTGCGGTGCCGCGCGACGCGTCCGATGTAGGACGCATGGCCATCAAGACCGCAAAGACGAAATGGCGCGACGTCGTCCTGGTCTGCAAGAAATGCCAGAAGAAGCTCGACGGCGGCTTCGGGCCCGACGGCGACAAGACCCTGAAGAAGGCGCTGAAGACCTATCTGCGGCCCGGCGACGGCAAGGGCCGCAAGGCCGAGCTGGCCGTGATCCAGACCGGCTGTTTCGACATCTGTCCCAAGAACGCCGTCGTGGCCATCAACGCCTCAAACCCCAAGGCCCTGTTGATCGTGCCCACGGGGGCTGACCTGTTCGAGGTCAAGGCCCGGCTGGGTCTGGACGACGGCCGACGGCTGAAGCCCACGCTGACGGTGGTCGGCGAGGATTAGGCGTCAGGCCCGCTCCATGGACGCCCTGATGGCGTCCGCACCCGCATTCATCATCGCCTCGATCCGGTCTTTCGGTCCGTCCGGCAGAAAGTCGACCACCCAGACGAACCGGCAGCGGTCGCCCTCGGCGATGACGGTGTTCGAGGCGCTGTGGTGCTCGAAGGTGTCCGACAGGATGCTGTAGGCGATGCGGCGGCGGTCGTCGTCGAGCGCGATCAGCCTTTCCCTCAGGACCAGGCCACCGGCGAAGGTGACCGTCCGCACGTCGCCCTCGACCACGGTGTCGAGGATGAACCCGGGGGCGACCCGGGTGTGAAGCGCGCCGAAGTCGCGCAGGGCGTCCCAGACCGTGTCGGCCGGGGCCTGGATGGTCCGCTCGATGTGAAGGGTGGCCATGGCGTGTTCTCCTTCGGATACGGCTTTTCCATATCAGGCGGGCAGCCGGGGTCTGGCGCTTTTCGGCCCGCATCACCGCGGCGGGTGACCCGATGTCGCTTCGGGGCTAAGCCGGTCTCATGTCGCCCAGATCCCCCGCCTTCATGATCCTGTTCATCGTCAGCCTGATCGCGGCGGCGGGGAACATGGGACTGCAGTCGGTCCTGCCCGCGATCGGTCGACAGTTTCAGCTGTCGGACACGCTGGTGGCCGGAGCCTTCGCCATCTCGGCCCTGATGTGGACCTTCGCCTCGCCGTTCTGGGCCCGGCTGTCCGACAGCCTGGGACGAAAGAAGGTCATCCTCATCGGCATGACGGGCTTCGTCGTCTCGATGCTCGGCTTCGGCCTGGCCGCGACCTCCGGGATCGAGGGCTGGCTGGGGGCCATCTTCGCCTTCACCCTGATGGCCACGGCGCGCACCATCTACGGCGTGTTCGGATCGGCCGCGCCGATCGCGTCCCAGGCCTATGTCGCCGACCGGACCGGGCCGGCCGAGCGGACCCAGGCCATGTCCCTGCTGGCCTCGGCCCAGGGGCTGGGCACGGTGATCGGGCCGGTCCTGTCGCCCTTCTTCATCCTGCCGTTCGTGGGGCTGGCGGGGCCGATGTATGTGTTCGCCCTGTTCGGCCTGATCGTGCTGGTCATCGTCCTGCGGTTCCTGCCGTCCGGCGAGGTGGTGCGCACCCCGTCCCCGACCGGCCAGAGGGGGGCGGGCGCCCCCGACGTCGCCAAGGGGCTGTGGCGCGATCCCCGGGTGCGCGACTTCCTGCTGTTCGGCCTGCTGGTCACGGGGGCCCAGGCGGTCAACATCTCGGTGCTGGGATTCCACATCATCGACGAGATGGCCGCCACGGGGCTGGACGCGCGGGCGGCCCAGCCCTTCATCGGTCTGGCCATGTTCGCCGGTGCCCTGGCGACCCTGATGGTGCAGTGGGGCCTGATCCCGTTGCTGAAGCTGCGCCCGCCCGAGCTGATGCGCTGGGGGGCGGCCCTGGCCCTGGTCGGCAACCTGCTCAGCATCGCCTCGCCGGGCTATTTCGGGGTCGTGGTCGGCTATGCCGTGGTGTCGATGGGCGTGGGCTTCGCGCGCCCGGGCTTCACCGCCGGATCGTCCCTGGCCGTCGGGCCGCACGAGCAGGGGGCGGTGGCGGGGCTCATGATGGCGCTGGCGGGGCTCAGCTTCCTCGGGCCGCCGGTCGCCGGCGTGGCCCTGTACGAGTTGCGCGAGTTTGCGCCCTTCCTCGGCAATGCGCTGCTGCTGGCCGGGGCGGTCGTGGTCGCCTGGATCAGCCCTGCGCTGAAGGCCCTGGCCGCCCGCGTGGACGACGAGGCCCCCGCGCCGGAAATGGCTCCGGCGTCGCAGCCGGGGCCCGAAGGCAACAGCTGAGCCCGGGTGCGGCGCATCGGCTCGACGATGCGTGGCGCGAACGGCCCGGCTTGCGTTCGGCCCGGTCGCTTGCGACATCGGAAACCATGAACTTCAAGGTCGAGAAACGCATCGGCGTCCGCGCCACATCCGAACGGATCTGGGAGGTCATCGCCGACCTGCCGGGCTGGAACGCCTGGAACCCCGTCGATACCGACCTGTCCGGCACCATCGCGTTCGGCGGCACCATCACCCTGACCGAGGCCGTTCCCGGTCTGCCCGAGCGGACCTACACGGCGCGCGTCGGGGACTGGCAGCCGGACGCCCGGCTGGTCTGGATCGAGCGTCGCGGCTTCCTGTTCAACGTGATCCGCTACTACGAGATCGACCAGCTGGAGGTCGGCAGCTGCATCGTCTCGAACGGCTTCATCTTCTCGGGCTTCCGGGGCGAGGGCTTCTACGAGAAGCATCGCAAGACGCTGCGTACGGCGTGCGAGAGCATCTCCGAGGCCCTGCGCGCGACGGCCGAGTCCTAGGCGCTACTGCGGCGCGGCCGCCGTGGCCGCCGAGGCCCGGTTGTTGGCCTTGAGCGTATCCTGGATGTTGATGATCGCGGGTCCCAGGATCACGACGAACAGCACCGGCAGGAAGAAGATGATCATCGGCACGGTCAGCTGCGCCGGCAGGGCGGCCGCCTTCTTTTCCGCCGCCGACAGGCGCAGGTCGCGGTTTTCCTTGGCCATGGTCCGCAAGGCCGACCCCAGGGGCGTGCCGTACTGTTCGGCCTGGATCATGGCGGTGGAGACGGACCGCACGCCGGGGTGGTTGGTGCGCTTGGCCAGCCCCTCATAGGCCATGCGCCGTTCGGGCAGATAGCTGAGCTCGGCCGACAGCAAGGCCAGTTCCTCGGCCAGCTCGACCGAGGTCGTCCCGATCTCCTGGCTCACCTTCACGATGGCGGCCTCGATCGACATCCCCGCCTCGACGCAGATCAGCAGCAGATCCAGCGCATCGGGAAAGGCCTGCATGATCGACAGCTGCCGCTTGGCGATCCGGTTCTTGAGGAAGATGTTGGGGCCATAGAAACCGGCCACGGTCGCGAACATGACGATGCCCAGCCGGACCGTCACCGACAGGCCGAAGTCGTTCATCACGAAGACGTACAGCACCGCCGCGAACATGAAGATGAACGGGGTGGCGAAGCGGAAGAAGTAGAAGGTGGTCAGGGGGCGCGGGCCCCGCAGACCCGCCTGGATCATCTGTTCGGCGACCTTGGGGTCCTCCAGCAGCTTCACCAGGTTCAACCGGTCGACGACCCGCTTCTTGAAGCCGTCGTCGGTGTGGCGAAGACCGCCCTGTCCGTTGGCGATGGCCTGACGCGAGCGGCGCTTCAGTTCGTCCCGGCGCACCGAGACGGCCTGCATCCGCTTGTCCAGGCTGACGCCGCCGCCCATCGAGCTCAGCAGGGTCAGCATGGTGGCGAACACCAGCAGGCCGACGACGATGCTGATCAGCGTCCGGGGCTCGACGATCGCGCGCATGAACTCTTCCACGTCGCCCTCCCCCTAAAACTTGAACGAGATCATTTTCTTCATCATCAGGATCCCCATCCCCATCCAGATGGCCGATCCCAGCAGCATCACCTGACCCCGGAAGTCGGTGAACATCAGGCCCATGTAGGCGGGCGTCGTCAGCCCCACGAGGGTCATGACGACGGGGGGCAGGGAGCCGATGATGCCGGCGGACGCGGTGGCTTCGGACGACAGGGCCTTGATCTTCTCGCCCATCATCCGGCGTGCGCGCAGCACGGTGGTCAGGTTGGACAGGGCCTCGCCCAGGTTACCGCCGGTCTTCTGCTGGATGGCGATGACGATGGTGAAGAACCGCAGCTCCGGCGTGGGGATGCGCTCGTACATCTTCTCCAGCGCCTGCCCCAGGGTCAGGCCGACGCCCAGGCCCTCGACCAGGGTCTGGAACTCGGGGCCGACCGGGGCCGGGCTCTCCCGGGCGATGATCTTGAAGCAGTCGTGGACCGGCAGGCCGGACTTGATGCCGCGCACGATGACGTCGACGGCGTTGGCGAACTCCAGCGAGAACTTCTTCAGACGCCGCTTGCCGATGAAGCCGACGACCCAGCGCGGCAGGCCCAGGCCCACGACCAGGGCGATGCCGATGGCGACGAAGATGTTGAGGCCGAACACCAGGGGCATCAGGAAGGCGACGACCCCCAGGCATGCGCTAATGATCCAGAAGGTCCGGATGCCCATGGACATGCCGGCGTGCTTCAGGCGCGCCTTCATGGTCATGCGGGCCTTGCGCTCCTTGCGCTCGGCCTCCTTCAGCTGAAGCTCGATGGCCTTCCTGCGGGCTTCGGGCGTGTTGGCCTCGACCTTGGCGGCCTTGGCGCGCGCCGTGCGGACGGTGCCGGAGGTGAAACCCTCGGCCCGCTTGATCGCCTGGGCGCTCGAATCGTCGCCACCGACGAAGACCCAGCCCAGGCCGGCGATGGTGATGAAGGCCAGGACGGCTGCGAGGATGGGAAGCATCGCGCCTACTCCGCCGCGTCCAGGGCCTCGGCCAGCTCGCGCTCGAGGCCGTAGTAGCGGGCGCGGTCCCAGAAGCGGGGCCGGGCGATTCCGGTCGAGCGGTGACGGCCGACGATCTTGCCGTTCTCGTCCTCGCCCGTGATCTCGTAGACGAACAGGTCCTGGGTGACGATGACATCGCCTTCCAGCCCGACCACCTCGGTGATGTGGGTGATGCGGCGCGAACCGTCACGCAGGCGCGCGGCCTGGATGATGACGTCGACCGAGCCGACGATCATCTCGCGGATCGTCCGCGACGGCAGGCCGTAGCCGCCCATGGTGATCATCGATTCCATCCGGCTGATGGCCTCGCGCGGGGAGTTGGCGTGCAGCGTCCCCATCGAGCCGTCGTGGCCGGTGTTCATGGCCTGCAGCAGGTCGAAGGCCTCGGGGCCGCGGACCTCGCCGACGATGATCCGCTCGGGCCGCATCCGCAGACAGTTCTTGACCAGATCCCGCATGGTGATCGTGCCCTGGCCCTCGAGGTTGGGCGGGCGGGTTTCCAGTCGGACCACGTGCGGCTGCTGCAGCTGCAGTTCGGCCGCGTCCTCGCAGGTGATGACGCGCTCGGTCGGGTCGATGAAGGCGGTCAGGGTGTTCAGCAGCGTCGTCTTGCCCGAGCCGGTGCCGCCCGAGATGACGATGTTGCAGCGGCAGGCGCCGATGACGCCCAGGACGCGGGCCCCTTCCGGGCTGATGGAGGCGTACTCCACCAGGTTCTTCATCGTCAGCTTGTCTTTCTTGAACTTCCGGATCGTCAGGGTCGCGCCGTCGATGGCCAGCGGCGGGGCGATGACGTTGACGCGGCTGCCGTCGGGCAGGCGGGCGTCGCAGATCGGAGAGCTTTCGTCGACGCGGCGGCCGACCTGCGACACGATCCGCTGGCAGATGTTCATCAGCTGGGTGTTGTCGCGGAAGCGGACGTTGGTCAGCTGGACCTTGCCGTTCACCTCGATGAAGACCC
This sequence comes from Brevundimonas subvibrioides ATCC 15264, assembly GCF_000144605.1. Lineage (NCBI taxonomy): Bacteria > Pseudomonadati > Pseudomonadota > Alphaproteobacteria > Caulobacterales > Caulobacteraceae > Brevundimonas > Brevundimonas subvibrioides. The sequence continues at coordinate 639,372 of NC_014375.1, forward strand.
GGCCGGCGCCGTTGACCATGATGTCGGCGATGTCGTCGCGGTTCAGCAGGGGCTCGAGCGGACCGTAGCCGAGGACGTCGTTGACGATGTCCTGGACGAGGTGCTCCTGCTCGGCCACCGACATGGAGACGTTCTTGATCGCCACCAGTTCGGCGACGATGTCGCGGATCTCTTCCGACGCGGCCTTGGTGTCCAGCTGCGCCAGCTGGGCCAGGTCGATGGTGTTCATCAGCGCGTTGAAGATCGTCGTCTTCGTGGCGTGGTAGTAGTCGCTCTGTTCGCGGACGATCTCGGCGACAGCCTGGGCCTTCTTCAGCTGCTCGAAGCCGGGCGTGGACTTGGGCCCGGGGCCCGTGCCGGGCGGCGGCGCGGCGGCGGGGCGGGGGCGCTGGGCCAGGGCATCCAGCCGGTCGGCGGCGGGCGAGGTCGGCGCATCGGCCGGACGGCCGCTGCTGTGGGCGAAGCCGCCCTGCGGCGCGGCAGTCTCGGCGCTGTAGGCGAAGGCCTGGGTCTGGTGGCCCTGGGCCGGCTGCGGCGCCGCACCGGCGTCGAAGGACGGCGCGGGCGCCGGGGCCGGGGCCGGGCGCGGGGCCGCGTCGACGCCGCCGGGTTGACCTGTACGCTTGCCGAACACGCCTCAGGTCTTCTTCTTGAACAGGTTGGCGAAGATCGACTTGCCTTCGCCCTTCGCCTTGCCGGGCGCGGCCAGCAACGGCATTTCGCGGCGCGACACGATCTGGGCCAGAGTCTGGAAGGCCTCGGCCGACTTGGACTTGGCCCCGGCGTCCAGGATCATCTGGCCGTTGTTGGCGGCCGCGCCGAACAGCTTGGCGTCGAACGGGATCGACAGGCACGGATGGATGCCCAGGGCCGCGCCGAAATCCTTGGCCGGGATTTCCGGACGTCCGGGCACGCCGACCTGGTTCAGCACCAGCCGCGGCGGCGCGTCGTTCGGGCGGCCCGAGCGGATCAGGTCGATCATGTTCTTGGCATTGCGCAAGGAAGCCAGATCGGGAGTCGCGACCACCACCACCTCGTCGGCCGCGATCAGCGTCTTGCGCATCCAGCCGGACCACAGGTGGGGCAGGTCCAGCACCACGAAGGGCGCGGTGCCCCGGATCTGGGTCGTGACCTCCTCGAAGGCGTCGGCGCTGATCTCCCAGTCGGTGTCCAGGGTCGCGGGGGCCGCGAACAGGCTCAGCTTGTCGGTGCAGCGGACCATCATCCGGTCCAGGAGGACGGGGTCGAGCCGGTCGGGCTGGCCCAGGGCGTCGGCGACGCCGCTCAGAGGGTCCTGGTTGAAGTCCAGTCCCGCGGTGCCGAACGGCAGGTCGTAGTCGACGATGACGGTGTTGGCGCCGATCTTCTCGGACATCGCATAGGCGGTGTTGTGCGCCACGGACGACGATCCCGCCCCGCCGCGTGCGCCGACGAAGGCGATCGAGCGTCCGACGAACGGCTGGGCCGGGTCGGAGAACAGTCCGCCGATGGCCGCGATCAGCTGCAGCGGCTGGACCGGCGCGACCATGTATTCGCTGACGCCCCGCTTCATCAGCTCGCGGAACAGGATGATGTCGTTGGTCGCGCCGATGACGACGACCTTGGTGCCGGCGTCGCAGCATTCCGCCAGACGGTCGACCTGCCACAGCAGGGTCTGCGGATCCTGCAGGCACTCCACCACGATCAGCGGCGGCGTGGGCTCGTGGCTGTAGGCCTCGACGGCCGCGGGGATGCCGCCGATGCGGATCTGGGTGGTGGCGCGCGACATGCGCCGGTCCTGGCCGGCCCGTTCGGCCGCGGCCAGGGTGTCCTGGCGCTCGCCGAAGACGTGGATGGCGATGCGGGGGACGTTGACCTCGGCGGCCATGGCGGCGGCGCTGGGCGCCAGGGCCATCGCGGCGCCGGCCACCATGTCGCCGACCGGATTGTAGCCGGCCGCGGGCAGACCCGCCTGGCCCGGGCCCACGGCGGCGCCCGGATGGCTCACGACCATGCCGGTCTGCGGCGCGGGGACCATCCCGGCCGGAGGCGTGAACTGCAGCGGCTCGCGCGGATTGATGTCCCCGTCCAGCGTGGGCTCGACCACGACGAAGTCCAGGTCCGCATCGAACTCGTCGTCGACGGTGTCGAAGGCGCGCGGGGCGAAGGCGTTGCTCATGATCGCTCAGTCCACCGCACGGGAAACCTGGGTGCGCGCCACCAGGTCTTCCTGGGGGGCGGCCGTCTGTTCGCCCTGGCGATAGTTGTCGAAGACCACCGCCCGGCGACCGGCGTCGACCGGCGTCATGGTGCGGGGCTGGACGATGTCGCGCGGATTGGCGATCTGGGCCGCCAGGTTGGCATTCACCGCGCAGCCGAAGTTGCCGTAGCCCGCATTCGAACCCGTCCGCGTCAGGTTGGTCCAGCCGGTCCCGCACTGCGGCACCACGGCGCGCACCGTGTCGAAGCCGACCAGGACGGGCGCGCGCGGGTCGGGCGCGACATAGGTCACGACCTGGACCTGGTAGGACGAGACGCCCGAGGCCTCCAGCGCGCCCTTGATCCGCCACGCCATCTCGCTGGCCACGGGATCGTTCCCCGACGGGGCCTCGATCCGCAGGACCGGGGCGCCCTCCGCGTAGAAGCGGCCGGCGATGTCCTCCAGCGCCCGGGTCTGGTTGGCCGACAGGCCGGTGTCGTGCACCGCCAGGGCGACGCGTTCGATGCCCGGTTCGACCTGCAGGCTGTAGCGCGAGTTCGGGTTCAGCGGCGCGGGGTCCAGACCCTCGGCGGGCAGGCCGACGCAGCCGGTCAGGACCAGGGCCCCCGAGGCGACGAGAAGGGAACGGATCATGGGCGCGCTCACTCGATCACATAGCCGACAGGGCCCTGCCAGCCGGCCGAGGCGGTGTCGGTCGGGGCGGGGGACCCATAGGCCTGATTCAACTGGCCGAAGAAGATGGTCTGGGCGTCGGTCGCGATCCGCAGACCGTCGGCGGGCGTCTGCAGCCGGTTCGGCGAGGTCGGCGTGACGATGTAGGGTTCGACGATCACGACCAGCTCGGTCTCGCCCGACAGATAGTCGCGCGAGCGGAACAGCTGGCCCAGCACGGGCAAGCCCCCCAGACCGGGCAGGGAGTCGATCGCCTGGCGGGTGGATTCCTGCAGCAGGCCCGCGATCATCATCGATCCGCCCGAGGGGATCTCGACCGTGTTCTGGACCCGGCGGACGTTCAGGCCGGCGATGTTCAGGGCGGTGCTGGTGCCGGCGCCCAGGGTGATGCCGCCCGTCTGGGTCAGCTCGGACACCTCGGCCGAGATCTGCAGGCTGATGCGGCCCTCGGACAGGACGATGGGGCGGAAGCCCAGGCTCACGCCATAGGGCTTGAACTCGATGGTGACGTTGCCGTCGCGGTCGCGGCCGGTCGGCACCGGAAACTCGCCGCCCGCCAGGAAGCTGGCGCTCTCGCCGTTGACCGACGTCAGGTTGGGCTCGGCCAGGGTGCGGATCAGGCCGACCCGCTCGAACGCCTTGATCATGGCGTTACCCTTGTTCAGGTCGTCGGACCCGGGACCGGTGCCCGGCTGGGCGGTATCCCAGTTGGAGGCGTCCTCGGGGCCGTCGACGGTGAAGGGGCACAGGCTGTCCGCCGGAAAGCCGGGCCCGCACGGACCCTGTAGCTGGAAGTTTTGCGTCGTGTTGCGCGACACGCCCGCGCTGATGCCGCCCAGCAGGCTGCCGTTGACGCCGAAACTGGCGGCCTGACTCAGCAGGAACTGGGTGTCGCCGACCCGGCCGAGCGCGGCCGCGGTGTCGAAGCCCAGCTGTTTGATGGCGTTGCGCTGCACCTCGATGATGCGGACCTTCAGCGTCACCTGGTCGGACCCGGCGATGGTCAGCATGTTCAGCACCTTTTCAGGCGCGGAGACGAAGGCGCGGGCCACCTGGGCGACCTGTTCGGACTGGGCGGCGCTGGTCACCAGGCCGGTCAGGACGATGCTGTCGTTGACGGCCTCGGCATGGACCTGGGCCCCCGGCGCGACGCGGCTCAGGGTGTCCTGCAGCGCGGTTACGCCCGCATCGACGCGGACCCGCAGGGTCAGGATGGATCGCCCGGCGGCGTCCAGAAAGACCGCGTCGGTCTCGCCGGGCGCGATGCCGATGACGGTGATGCGGCGCGGCGAATGGACATTGGCCTCGGCGACGGCCGGGTTGGACACGATCACGTCGCGCGCATCGGCCGGCAGGTCGACGGCGAAGGACGTGCCGCGGGGCAGGTTGATCAGCCGCGGGCCGGATCCGGCCGCCACGGTCTGGCTGCCCGCATGGTCCTGGGCCAGCACGGCCGAGGGCAGGGTCACGGGTGCCGCGGCCATCAGGGCGGCGGTGGCCAGGGCGACGATGCGGGTCAGGGGCGAGGTCATCGGGCGTGCGCTCATGGGCCGGCTCATGGGACGTTGACCACTTCGGGCTCTCCGCCCCGGAAGACGCGGATCGCGGTCGAGCGTTCGGAGGCGCGGGGCGGCATGGAGACGCGCCCCGACGGGCCGGACGTGTCCGCATAGGACCGCAGGACCAGAGACAGGGTGCCGGCCGCCTTGGCCAGGGCCACGACCTCGGCGTCCTGGGGGGCGACCTCAAGGGTGGCGGTGGCGCCGACCACGGCCTGCTGGTCGTCGCCTGCGCGGGTCGACTGGTCGATGGCCAGAACCTTGACGTTCTGCATGACGATGCGGCTGGCGAATTTGGCGCGGCCCGCGTCGTCGTCATTGCCGGCCTGCTGTTCGACGGTGACGATCACATCGACCCGGTCGCCGGGCAGGATGAAGCCGCCCGCCGCGCTCTCGACCGAGACGCCGATGGCCATGGCCCGCATGCCGGGCTCCAGATAGGCGGCCATGTAGCCGCTGTCGCCGGCGCGGACGATCTTGCGGCCGACGATGGGTTCGCCCGCCAGAATGGGTTCGCGCACGACCGAGCCGAAATAGTCGGCCTTGGCCCCGCCGGTCGTCAGGTCGTTGGCGGCGCGCGTCACGCGGGCGACGGCGCTTTCGGCGGTGGTGTCGGTGGTGGCGGGGGCCGCCTCGCCCTCGGGGGCGGCCGCGGCCGGAACCGGCACGGAGCCGTCGGTGATGAAGGCGGGATTGACCTCGTCGACCGGCCAGTCCTTCCACTCCAGATCCGCCTCGACCAGACGCTGTCCGGGCGCGAGATCCCGCGCGGCGACCAGGACCTTGGCCATGGGGCGGGTGGGCGCGGGCGCGGCGGTGGCCACGGCGGTGGGCTCGCCGGAGGGGGAACCCATGGCGCGAACCACGAACGCCAGACCGATGGCGGACACGGCGGCGATGCAGATGACGGCGATGCGGGCGGGTTTCATCCAGGGTCTCCGGCAAGAACCACGCACGCGATTCGAAACGCGGGAGGCCTACCGTTAACGACCATGCCGGGCGCGGGTTAACGCGGGCCTAAGCGCCCGCGGCGCGCCTACCCTGCCGCGTAGGTCAGCAGCAGCGGGCTGGACGGGAAGGCCGCGAGAGCTCCGGCGCAGATCGCCACGCCATAGGGCAGGTCTCCGCGCGGCTCCATCAGGGTGGCGACCCAGCCCGGCGTGGCGTGCGCGGGCAGGACGACGGACTTTCGCGCGGCGATCAGGGCCAGGCACAGCAGGCCTCCGAACAGGCCGGTATACAGCAGGAACATGCCGGCGCCGCCGAAGCCCAGCCAGAGGCAGGTGGCGGCCATCACCTTGGCGTCCCCGCCGCCGATGATCCTGCCGGCGAACAGCCCCATCCCGACGAGAAGCGCCCCCACGGCGACGGCGACGTTCAGGCCGACCTCGGCCGGCGACAGGCCGACGGCGAAGGCGGCCGGAAAGAAGCCCACGATCAGCAGGCCCGAAATCCAGTTCGGGATCTTCATCGTCGTCAGGTCCGACAGGGCCGCGACGATCACGAGCGCGGGCAGCACGCTGAGCAGCAGAAGGGTGAGACTGTCCATGACCCCCACCCTAGCGCGCCCGGGTTAAGCCCCGGTTTCCGGCGTGGCCCTGATATCGACCCGCCGAACGACGAAGGGCCGGAGCGGTTTCCCGCTCCGGCCCCCGGCAACAAGACCGTTCGGCTCGGGTCTTACTGCGGCATCGCGGTGGAGACCTTGGTGAAGGTCCCGGTGATCTTTTCGCCGAGCACGGTGATGGCCCCGATGATGACGACGGCGATGAGGGCTGCGATCAGGCCGTACTCGATGGCCGTGGCACCCGACTCGTCGTGAGCGAACTTGGTGATGAACTTGGTCATGGTGGTCTTCCTCCTGGCATGATGGGTAGGCGAGCGGCGCTGCTGGAGGACTTCGGTCGCCCGCTCGACCTCCGATGCACAGGCAGGATCGCTGGAACCGGTTAAGGCCACGTCAGAAATTCTGGTTACCCGGTTACTGCCGAACACGGGCAGGGGCCAAACGACGAAGGGCCGGAGCGGTTTCCCGCTCCGGCCCCCGACTGCAAGACCGTGTGACCGGGTCTTACTGCGGCATCGCGTTGGCGACCTTGGTGAAGGTGCCCGTGATCTTGGTGCCGAGCGTGGTGATCGCGCCGATGATGACGACGGCGATCAGGGCAGCGATCAGGCCGTACTCGATGGCCGTGGCGCCCGACTCGTCTTGAGCGAACTTGGTGATGAACTTGGTCATGATGGTCTTCCTTTTGCAAAATCTGTTAAGCGAGCGACTCTGGCTGGAGGCTCCGGTCGCCCGCTTGACCCCCAAACACAGGAGGACAATGCCCGGGGCGGGTTAAGGGCGGGTCAGAAGTCATGGTTACCCGGATATTTACTGTAAATATCCAAGATGATTTGCGCCGAGCGGCCGTCTGACAGTCGATTGACTATATAGTGTCGCGAACAACCGCTCGCGATGTCTTGATGTTCGTTAACCGGGATGAACCGGATCCTGCGATCCGCACGCGATTTCAGACTTTCTTGAGGATTGACGGCGATCCTGCGGCCGTGACGCCCGCGCCTGCGTCGAACCTCAAGGGAATGCCGATCATGGCCGGCCGCCGCGTCTCCATCGCCGCCCGCTCCGCCGCCGTCCTGGCCGGCGTGACCTGCCTGTTCGCCGCAGGTATGGCCCAGGCCCAGTCGCTGAACGTCGGGATCGACCGTTCCGCCCGGGTGGCCCTGCGCGGTTCGGCGGCCTCCGTCATCGTCGGCAACCCCGCCATCGCCGACGTGACCGTGGTCGATGCCAACACCCTGTTCGTGACGGGCAAGGGCTATGGCGTGACCGAGGTCATCGCCGTGGACGGCCTGGGACGCACCATCTACCAGGGCGAGGTTATCGTCAGCGGGGGATCGACCGGGTCCGTCCGCGTCTGGCGCGGCGCCCGGGCCACGGAATTGGCGTGCGCGGCGTCCTGCTCGGCCAGCATTCGCAATGATGCGGCCGCGACGACCGCGACCCCCTGACCGCCATGCGCCCGCGCTCGCTCCCCTCGGCGCGAACGGCCGGACCGCGACGGCCCCCCCGGTCGGGCGTCGCGGCGATCGAGTTCGCCATGGTCGCCCTGCCGTTCTTCTTCATGATCTTCGCCGTGATGCAGCTGGGGCTGCTGTTCGTGGTCGACTCGGTGCTCGAGAATGCGACGCTCCAGGCGGCCCGGCTGATCCGGACGGGCGAGGCCTCGACCCGCAACCTGACCCCGGCCCAGTTCAAGACCGAGCTGTGTTCGCGCATGAGCGTCTTCTCGGGCGAATGCGCCGGCCGGGCCACGGTCGAGGTCCGGACGATCACGCAATTCCGCAACCAGACCCTGCCGGACCCGGTGGTCAACGGCCAGTTGCCGACGTCCCCGCCCTACACCAACGGTGCCGCCAGCAGCCTGATCCTGATCCGCGTCTGGTACAAACAGCCCCTGATCGCGCCGACCATGTTCCAGGCGATGTCCCGGCTGTCGACGGGCGAGACCCTGTTGAGCGTCACGACCGCCTTCCGCAGCGAGCCCTACTCGTGATCGCGCGCGCGCGCGTCGGACTGCGCCGTTTCTGGCGGGACGAGAGCGGCGTCTCGGCCGTGGAGTTCGCGCTCCTGGCCCCGGTCATGATCGCGCTCTACTTCGGCAGCGCGGAGTTCTGCCAGGGCTTCATGGCGCAGAAGCGGATGGACCATGCGACGTCGCAGGTCGCCGACATCACGTCCCAGGACGGGGTCGTCACCCGCGACGAGCTGGACGACACCCTGGCCGTCGCTCAACTGATCATGTCGCCCTTCCCGACGACACCACTGAAGATGCGGGTGTCGGGCGTGACGCGGAACGCCAGCGGCGTGGCCAAAATCGACTGGAGTCGGGGATCGGGCATGACGGCCCTGGGGACGGGCGCGGTGGTCACGGTGCCGGCCGGCATGATCGCCAATGGGGAGAGCGTGATCCTGAGCGAGGCGACCTACGACTACGTCTCGCCGCTGCGCTACCTGCTGCCCAACGCCATTCAGTTCCGCCAGACCTTCTATCTGCGGCCCCGGCTGGTGGACAAGGTGACCTGCAGCGACTGCTGAAGGGTCAGGTGCCCGTCAGGGCGCGCCGGATGGCCACGATCTTGGCGTCCGTCTCCGCGCTTTCGGACCGGGGGTCGCTGTCGGCGACGATGCCGGCGCCCGCCAGGGTGCGAAACCGCCATTGGCCCTCTTCCCGCCAGAACGACGCCGTCCGGATCAGGACCGACGCCGTCATCCGGCCCCGGTCGTCCAGCAGGAACAGCGAGCCGCACCAGGGGCCGCGCGGCGGCTCGTGCGCCGCGATCACCTTCATCGCCTGATGCTTGGGGGCCCCCGTGATGGAGCCCGGGGGGAAGGTGGCGTTCAGGATATCCGCGGGACCGGTGGCCTCCGCTGCCGTGGCCGCCACCGTCGACACCAGATGGTGCACGGTGGCGAAGCTCTCGAGCGCGAACAGCCGTTCGACCCGGACCGATCCGGGGACGGAGACGCGCGCCAGATCGTTGCGCATCAGATCGACGATCATCAGGTTCTCGGCCCGGTCCTTGGCGCTGGCCACCAGATCGGCGGCGTTCGCGGCGTCGCGGACGGGATCGGCGTCGCGGCGGCGCGTGCCCTTGATGGGCCGGGTCTCGATCCGGCCGTCGGCAGGGTCGAAGGTCAGGAACAGTTCGGGGGAGTTCGACACCAGGACGCGCTCGCCCAGCCTCCAGAACGCCCCGTAGGGCGCGGCCCCGGTCGCCAGGCGCACGAAGACGTCGAACGGATCGGTTCCCGGTTCCAGCGCCCCGCCCCAGGCCCGGGCGATGTTGGCCTGGAACAGTTCGCCCGCCCCGATGCGTTCGACGACGTCGGCGACGGCTGCCGTATACGTCGTCTCCGGTGTCTCTTCCCCGAATTCCCCGGCCGGTGGCGCGGGCTGGGACGGGGGTCTGGCCGAGGCGATCCAGTCTGCGGCGCGTCGGGCCTGGGCCGGTGCGTCGGGGCCGATGCCGATGGCCTGGATGGTCTGCGTCGGATGGTGGAACCGCAGCAGGGCCGGATAGCGCGCGACCATCAGGTCGGGCCAGTCGCCGGCCGCCTGGCCCCGTTCGCCGGTGGCGGGGCGCGCGCCGGCGTCATAGGCCGCGAGGCCGATCACATGGCGATCCCACCCGGCCTGCCGGAGGGCCGCAAACGGGTCCGCGTCGTCGACGGGACCGATCCCCGCGACGTCGGGCTCGGCCCCCACCCAGGACACGCGCCCGTTCGGCCCGCCGTCCGACAGCAGGCAAAGGGCGCCGTCGCGCGCCGCGAGACCGCCCGCGACGGCCAGCGGCGGCGCCCATGGCAGGGTCAGGACGAAGCGATCGGACGTGCTCACCCCGCCAGCCGCTCCGTGATCCGGTCGCGCAGCGCCGTGTCGACGCCCAGCGCCTGTTCCAGATAGCCGTCGATCGAGCCGTGGCGCGCCTCGATGGCGGCGATCGCCGCGTCCAGATAGGCTTCTTCCACCCCCATGAAGGCCACGACCGCGTCGTGCGAGGCGGTCCGGCCGGTGATGGCCTTCAGCTGCTCGGCGATGGCCGGGGCCCGCCCGGCCAGATCCACCGCCGTATTGGTCAGCAGATAGTCGTCGACCAGATCGTCGCGACCGACGCCCAGCAGGTGATGGGTCAGGGCCGCCAGCATCCCGGTCCGGTCCTTGCCCGCCGCGCAGTGGATCAGCACCGGCCGGTCCGTCTCGCCCAGGGCCCGGAAGTAGCGGGCGAACAGATCCAGATGCGCGGGGGCGAACGGCAGCTGGCGATAGGTGTCGGTCATGAACCGGCGACCGCTGTCCGGCGTCAGGTCGGCGGTCTTCAGGAAGGTGATGTGCGGGGCCTCGCCGGCCTCGTCGAGGTCGCTCTCGATCACCTGGCCGGAAAAGCCCGCGGGACGCTTCGAGGGTTGGCGACGCCGCTCCACGGGCCGCCGGAGATCGATCACCGTGCCGATATCCAGCGCCGCCAGCCGCTCCAGATCCGCGTCGGTCACGCTGGCCTGGTGCGCCGACCGGAACAGCCGTCCGGCCTTCAGGGCCCGGCCGGCCGCCGTGTCATAGCCGCCGTAGTCACGGAAGTTGTCGAGCGCCTCGAAGGCATGGATGCGGGACGTCATGCCCTCCCTATAGAACGCTCCTGCAACAGAGCGACAGGGGGCCTAACCGCGCGGGCCGACCAGCCCGGCCATGGCGTCCAGATAGGCGACGAACGCCTTTCGCCCCGCCGCGGTCATGGAGGCTTCGGTCAGGGGCTTGCGACCGACGAACCGCTTGGTCACGGCCACGAACCCGGCCTCCTCCAGCTTGCGCAGATGGACCGAAAGATTGCCGTCCGTGGTCTGGAGACGGGCCTTCAGCGTGTTGAAGTCGGCGCTCTCGGCCCCCGACAGCACGGCCATGATCCCCAGCCGAACGCGTCCGTGGATGACGTCGTCGATGCGTCCGATGTCGAAATCGTCGGGCACGGTCAGGCCTTCGCCGTCCGCATCAGCAGAAAGCCGGGCAGGGCCATCAGGCCGAACAGGGCGATGCCGTAGGCCAGGTACTGCACCGTCATCCCGGCCATCAGCGCCAGCACGGGGGCCGCCAGGAACGAGGCGACCGCCAGAACGCCGAGGGGGCGCGACTTCTGCAGCGTCGCGGTCACCGACCAGCCCAGGCCGTAGAAGACCATGATGATCGACGGCACGATGCCCAGCAGCATGGCCACCGCGGCGGCGTCGCCGCTTCGCGAGCCGATCACGGCCAGCGACGTGAACAGGGCGAAGATGCCCCAGCCCACCGCAGACCAGGCCGCGCTCGCCCCGCGGTTGGCGGTGGTATGAACGCCGCCACGGTCGCGCAGCCGCAGGCTGACGACGGTGACGACGATCAGGAAGGCGACGGTGGCGACGAGCCAGAGCGTGTTGAAGGCCACGGCCGGCACCGTGAAGAGGCCGGCGGCGATGCACCAGTGCAGCAGGGCGGCCGTGCCATAGATGAGACCGGCGGCCATCAGGATCGCGGCCCCGCGCATCGGGGCCTGACCGCCTTCCTCCGCCAGTCGGCGCATCCAGGCGATGTCGGCGGTGTCGTCACGGCTCTCGGTCATGCGGAGATCCCCTCTCTCAAAATCAGCGGCCGCGGCCGGTGGCCAGAACCAGGCCGGGCACAAGCGCGAACACGATCAGGCCCATGCCATAGGCCAGATACTGCACCGGCGTCCCGACCAGAAGGGCGACGCCTCCGGCGGCCGCCGCGGCACCCACGCCCACGGCGGTCATCCATGGTGCTCCACCCCGCATCGCGGCGATCAGCCAGGCGACGGCGTAGAAGCCCAGTCCGATCGGCGACATCCACATCATTAGCGACCAGTCCTGCGTCAGGGCCGAGGCCCCGGCGAGGGTCAGGGCGGCCCCGATCTGCAGCAGGATGGCCCCGCGCGACCAGCCGGCGGCGCGCACGGCGGCCGGCCCTCCGGCGTTCCGCAACCGGCGCAGGATGACGATGAACAGCGTCACCGCGATCGGCCAGGTCACCGACAGCAGGGCCGGGTGCAGGGGCAGGACGCCGCCGAGAATGCTCCACTGGACAAGGTTGGCCAGGCCGAAGATGGCGCCCGCGGCGATCAGGTTGCGTCCGGCCGCGACGGCCAGCGTCGGCGCGCGGTGTGCGGGGGTCACGAGGTCCAGGGTTGCGGCCGTCATGGGGTCTCTCCGTCAATCGATGGCTGAACCATGGCGAACTGACTTTGGAATGTAAAGTACTTTCTGCAGGGCGGGTTCAATCCCGGGCCGGACGGGGTAAACCGGTCCCATGACGCCGACCTATCATCGCATCGCCTACGCCGGTTTCGAGGTCGCCAATCCGGTGGCCCTGTCCCGCGTCCTCGCCATGATCGCCCAGGCCGATCTGGCGCCGGACGCGGTGGCCCTGGACATCGGGGCGGGCGCAGGCGGGGTCTCCGTGGCGATGGCGCGGACGCACGGGCTGACGGTTCACGCGATCGAGCGCGATCCCGCGATGGCGGCGATGATCCGGGCGCGTGCGGCGGAACCGGGTCTCGAGGATCGCCTGCAGGTCGTCTGCGAGGATTCGGCCAGCGCCCTCGATCGCCTGTCGCCCGTAAATCTGATCGTCGCCCTGGGCACCACCGAAGCGGCGGGGCGGGGAGTGCGCGATCCGGCCGGCATCCTTGGCGGGCTGGCGGCCCACCTGCGCCGACCGGGCCATATCCTGTGGGGAGACCTGTTCTGGCGGGGCGATCCGCCGGCGCCCCTGCGGCAGATCATCGGCATGACCGGCGACTATGCCACCGATGACGGCTGGCGCTCGGCGGCCGCCGAGGCGGGGCTCGAGTGCGTGGTGGCCGAGGTGTCTTCCGACGCGGACTGGGACGCCTTCTTCGGGGGAGCCGACGCCCGGGTCCGGACCTGGCTGGAGGCCAACCCCGAAGCCCCGGAGGCCGCCGCCATCCGGGCCCGCGCCGACCAGATCAGGACGACCTTCGACTTCGGGCGGCCCTATCTGGGCTTCGGGCTGTACCTGTTCCGCAAGGCATGACCCCGCGCTCAAGTCGCGCGGCTCCGCGAGCCGAGCGATAGCGCCGCTTATCTGAAAGGCGGCTCGTCGAAGGCGCGCAGCTTGCGGGAGTGCAGGCTGGAGCCTTCCTTCCGGAGCAGGTCCACCGCCTGGATGCCGATCTGCAGGTGTTCCGAGATCGATCCCTCGTAGAAGCGGTTCGCCTGGCCCGGCAGCTTGATCTCGCCGTGCAGGGGCTTGTCCGAGACGCACAGCAGGGTGCCGTAGGGCACCCGGAACCGGTAGCCCTGGGCCGCGATCGTAGCGCTCTCCATGTCGATGGCGACGGCCCGGCTCTGGTTGAACCGCAGCGCCGACTTCGAATAGCGCAGCTCCCAGTTCCGGTCGTCGGTGGTGACCACCGTGCCGGTGCGCAGGCGGCGCTTCACGTCTTCGCCGGGCATGCCCGACACCTGCTTGGCCGCGTCGTAGAGCGCGCGCTGGACCTCGGCGATCGAGGGGATCGGGATGTCCGGCGGGAGCACCGCGTCCAGCACATGGTCGTCGCGCAGATAGGCGTGGGCCAGGACGTAGTCGCCGATGGTCTGAGAGGGCCTCAGCCCGCCGCAGTGGCCGATCATCATCCAGGCATGGGGCCGGGTGACGGCCAGGTGGTCGCAGATGGTCTTGGCGTTCGACGGCCCCACCCCGATGTTGACCAGGGTGATGCCGTCATGGCCCGGCGCGGTCAGGTGGTAGGCGGGCATCTGGTGGCGGCGCCAGGCCGTGTCGAGGATGGCCAGCTCGGGATCCGGATTGTCGCGCGTGATGACCACGCCGCCGGCGCACGACAGGGTCTCATAGGCAGAGTTCGGATCGGCCAGCTGGGCGCAGGCCCAGCGGACGAATTCGTCGACGTAGCGATGGTAGTTGGTGAACAGGATATAGGACTGCACGTCCTCCACCGGCGTTCCCGTGTAGTGGCGCAGACGCGCCAGCGAAAAGTCGGTCCGCAGCCCGTCGAACTGCGACAGCGGAAACTCCTCCGCCAGATCGAACAGGCCGTCGGAGATCTCGTCGCCGATATGGGCCAGGTCGGTGGTCGGGAAATAGCGGGCGATGGCGGCCGTCATGGTCCGGTCCAGCGACACGTCGGACCCGTCCAGCACATAGGGGAAGGGGATTTCCTGATCCGACGGCTCGACCTCGAACGTCGCGCCGTAGTCCTGTTCCAGCAGCGCCAGCTGTTCGCCGATGTAGGCCCGGAAGAGGTCGGGGCGCGTGACCGTCGTCGAATAGACGCCCGGCCGCGACAGGCGGGCATAGGCGCGCTGGGCCAGGTTCTCGGGGCGATCGCCGAACCAGCTGACCCGCAGCCGGGGATAGGAGAACAGGCCGCCGGCCCGCGCCTCCATGTCGGCGCGCTCGCCGGTGGCGATGAAGGTCCGCACGGCCTCGCGCAGGGCGGCGACGGATTGGGTGTAGAGGGTTTCGAGGCGATCCAGCGCCTCGGGCGCCGACAGCGCCCCGGTCATGTGTTCTGTCATGACTTCCCCTAGCGGAGGATCGTGGCGTTGGCGAGACGGCCTAGCTTGGAAGGCTGGCGCGCGCGACGCGGTCGCTCACGGCTTGAGTCCGTTCAGCGCCGGGATCAGCCCAGTTCGCGATGGAAGAAGGCGCTGACGTCGGTCAGCACGGGGGCCTTCTTGCGGAACAGGGGGGCGAAGGTGGCGATCAGGTCCGCGTGGTTCAGCCCGGGATACAGTTTCGCCTCGCAGCGGCCGCCGAGCTCGCGCATCCGTGCATCCAGCAGGATGGTGTCCTCGTCGTGGACGACGACGTCGGCCGTGCCGTGTCCCAGCCACAGGGGCGGAGCGTCGGCCCGGGCATAGGTCAGGGGCTGGGTCTCGCGCGGGTCCGGCCACCGGCCGAAGGCGTTGATCGAAGAGGCCACGTCGAACGGCAGAAAATCATACGGGCCCGCCAGCCCCGCCGCGGCCTTGATCAGCCCCGGCTGGCCGAGGTCGGCCATATAGTGGGCGTCCAGCGCGATCATCATCGCCAGATGCGCGCCGGCGGAATGACCGAGGACGCCCAGACGGGCCGGGTCCCCGCCATAGGTCGCGACGATCTCGGCCACACTTGCGGTTGCGGCAGCGGCGTCCTCGACGAAGGTCGGGAAATGGACTTCCGGCACCAGCCTGTAATCGGGCAGGGCGACGACGAAGCCCTGGGCCGCGAGCGCCTGGGCCGCCCAGCCGTAGACGTCCCTGGACCCGGAATCCCAGCCGCCGCCGTAGAACAGGACCAGCACGGGCAGGCGTGCCCCCTGGCCCACGGCCGCCGGCGCGAAGATGTCGAACCGCTGTCGCGGATCGTCTCCGTAGGGCAGGTCGCGCGCCACCCGCCGGACGCCGGGATCGCGCGGAGCCACGGCGTTCAGCACCGCCAGGGGGCTGCAGGCGGCGGCCATGGAGGCGACGAGCGCGCCGAGCGCGGGAACGAGCAGGCCTCTGCGGGTCATGGGGTCTCTGGCGGTTTGGGACAGCGTTGCCGTCAGATACGCGCGAATGCGGGATTCGGCTCAATCGTCCTGGTGCGACCGATTCAGCGCGCGTTGGCGATCAGGGAGCCGCAGTTGGCATCCTCGGCCAGACCCGGATCCACGAAGGCGAACAGCGCCGCCACCGGGGCGACCACGGCCCCCAGCAGGGCGGTAAGCCCGCCCTGACCGATGATCTGGCTGGTGTCCACGCCCACGCGCGGCGCGGTCAGGGGGCCCGAGACCAGGATCGGGGTCCAGAGGCGCAGCAGTCTGGGACGTTTGCTCTCGCCGTCGATCTTCAGGTTCATGGTCTCGTCGCCCAGATTGATCGAACCCGTGCCGCTGGCCAGGACCACATCGGTATCGACCACCAGGGTCCGGGCCCGAGCGATGCCGTTGGCGACGTCGAAATCGGCTACGCCGCAGCGGATGGTGCTCTGGGAATCGTCCCCCCGCAGCAGCTTCAGCAGGCCGGCGCTGGCGTTGATGCCCAGCAGTTCGGCGAAGGCCGCGCGCATCCGGCCCTGGGGCACCACCAGGCTCAGCGAGCCCTTGGAGGCGGCGGCGAAGCGGTGGATCGAATTCCCCGATCCTTCCAGCCGGGCGCGGCCGAGCGCGGCGCCCGAAACGGGGGCCACGCCATCCCTGGCCGGGATGATGGATTCCAGCGGATAGCCCGCCAGCCGGAAGTCGATCTTGCTGTAGGGGACCTCGGGATTGGCATCGATGGTCGCGGTGCCGGTCAGGGTGCCGCGATTGAAGGTGAAGGCGACGGGATCCAGGTTCAGCACCCCGTCCTTGAGGTCGCCGCCCAGCTGGACCCGGCGGATATCCATGTCGTTCGCCTTCACGCTGGCGGCGCGATAGCTGATCGTGCCGTCCATCGCCCGCAGCCGCTCCACCTGCAGGGTCGCGTCAGGCAGCAGTTTGCCCACGGTCCCGCCGGTGCTGATGGTCGTGGTGTCCGTGCCCGCGGCATTCGTCTGCGCCCGCCCGCCGAGGATGGTCGTCAGGTCGTCGATGTCGAGCCGCTGGGAGCTCAGAGTGGCATCGACCTTCAGCCGGCCACCTCCCTGGACGCGCACATCGCCCTCCAGGTCGGAGGCCCCGACCCGACCGCTGAAGTCGTTGAAGGTCCAGATGTTGTCGTCGCGGGTCAGTGCGCCCGCCAGGCGGTAGGCCGGCGTGTTGGGCAGGGTGACGCCCGTCAGCAGATACAGATCATTCAGGTTCTGGCCCTGAAGGCTGAGCGTGGAGGTGAACTGGCCCAGATCGAACGGGCGGGTGATCGCCCCGTCCGCGACCAGCCGGGATCCGGCCCCGGCCAGCGTCGCCTTGAATCCATAGGGGCGATTGCGCCGGATGTTGATGAAGGGGCCGCCCTCGATCTTCAGCGTCAGGGGCGACCCGTTGATCGACCCCTCGCCCTCCAGCACGAAGCCGCTCTGGCCGTCCGCGTCGGAGGCCGCCTCCTGGGCCGTGACGGCGGCTTCCAGCGTCAGGTCGCGGCGTTGCTCGTCGACCGACAGGCGGCCGTCGGTGATGACCAGGCGATTGATCAGCGGCAGTTTCGCGCCCTCTCCGTCGTCGGGCTTGTCCGGCTCCAGATCCCAGCTCTGCCGGCCGTCCTCGGTCGCGATCAGGACGACCCGTGGCCGGGTGATCGACAGCAGCGGCATCTCGACCTGACCCACGAACAGCTTCCGCAGCCGGAACTGCGCCTCGATCCGCTCGACGTTCGCCGTGTCGGCCTCTGTCGCCCACGACGGGCCGCCGAACTTCAGGTCGTTGACGATGACCGACGGCGTCCAGCTGAACAGCCTGACGTCCAGATCGCCCTGCAGCGCGACCTCGCGGTCGTATTTGGCCGAGGCCCAGCGCCCGATCGGACCCCTCAGCCAGTTCCAGTCGAACAGCAGGAGGAAGATGACGATCGCCGCGATCAGGACCAGCACCACCGAGGCCGCGATCTTTTCGGTGCGACCGGGCCTGCGAAAGGAGCCGTAGACCGGATCGTTCTCGACCACCCAGTCGCGCCACTGGCCCATCCGCGCGCCGGCGGGTGCGACGCCCCGGGTGCGGATGTCCTGCCAGAGGGATTTCAAATTCAGCGATCTGGACAAGGCGCGCGCTCCACGAACCGGTCTCAACGCGCGAACGGGGCTCCGGGGGCCATGCGCGGCCGCAGCGGGGTGCCGACCCGCTTTTTTGATCCGCCGTCGGTCCAGTTGTCTTATTTTCTTTACATAGCCGGAAAGTGGCGCATTAATGCTCCGAACCCTGACATCTTTCAGGCTTGGGAGGAGCCCGCCATGAACCGTTTCGCCGCCATGTCCACCGTCATCGCCCTCGCCGCCTCGGCGTCCGCGCCGGCCTTCGCCGAACAGGCCCTGCCGACCGCTGCCCCCGTGGGAGCCCAGCGCGTCGTCATGCTGTGCGATTCCGACGTCGCCACGCGCGCAGCCTACCGCCGGGACTTCGGTTCGCGGCCGGTCTTCGTGACCGCCGACCAGGCCCTGCGCGCCCGCGCTACGGGCGAGGTCTGGGCCACGCCGCGCTGCATGACCGCGCGCGAGCACGGCCGCCTGACCCAGACGCTGAACAGCTACGCCGCCGTCCGCTAGGTCTGGCTACCCCTGGGCGCTGCGGATCGCTGCGGCGCCCGCCGGGGGCGCGATCACGATCGCGAACAGCACATAGGCCGTCAGCAGGGCCAAAGCCGACATCGGGCTGAGCCCCGCCGCCGCCCGATCCAGCGCGCCCGAGCCGAACACCACCGGCGGAATGAACAGCGGCAGCACCACGACCGCGATCAGCAGGCCGCCCCGCTTCGCGCCCAGCGCCAGGGCCGCGCCCAGCGCGCCGGTGAAGGCGAACCCCAGACCCCCGATCAGGGCCGACGCCGCCGTCAGCGGCGCCAGGTCGATCGGCTGACCCAGGGCCAGCGCCGCGATGGGGGCCGTCAGGGCCAGAGGCAGGCCGGTCGCCAGCCACTGGCTGATCGCCTTGACCGCGAACACCACTTCCAGCGGCAGGGGGCCGGTGGCCAGAAGGTCCAGCGCCCCGTCGTCGAGGTCGCGCTCGAACAGACGTTCCAGCGACAGCAGGCTGGACAGCGCCAGGGCCAGCCAGGCGATGCCGGCGGCGACCGGCCTCAGCACCGAGGGATCGCCGCCCGCCGCGAGCGGCACGACGGTGGTAAGGCAGGCGAAGAAGCCGCACGCCAGCAAGGGTCCGCCCCCGCCGCCCCAGGCCAGGGCCAGTTCGCGCCGGAACAGGACGCCGACGGCGCTCACGACCGGGCCCCCAGATCGAATCCGCGCGCCGCGATGGGCAGGGGATCGTGCACCGCCGCGACGATCAGGCCGCCGCCCGCGAGGTGACGCGCCATCATCGCCCCGACCGCCTCGCGCCACCCGCCGTCCAGCGGGGACAGGGGTTCGTCCAGCAGCCACAGCGCGCGCGGCGACCCGATCAGGCGGGCCAGCGCCAGCCGTCGTCGCTGGCCCGCCGACAGCTTGCGCACCTCCAGATCCAGCAGGGGCTTCAGCCGCAGGGTCTCGATGGCCTCGTCGATGCCGTCATGGCTGCGTCCCAGCCACTGCGACTGGAACATCAGTTCGTCGCGCGCCAGCCGGCCGCCCTTGAGCCCGTCCAGGTGGCCGAGCATGTGCACCTGATGCGCCCGGGCCTCGGAGGCTTCGACGGCGTTCGCGTCGGCGTCAGCGAAGGCGATCTCGCCCGCGTCCGGGCGGATGAAGCCCGCGATGGCGCGCAGCAGGCTGGTCTTGCCGGCCCCGTTGGCCCCGGTCAGGGCGAGCGCCTCGCCCGCCCCCAAGGCGAGATCCAGCCCCCTGAACAGGGTCCGCTCGCCGCGCGCGAGGGTCAGGCCGGCGATCGTCAGGGCCGAGATCATGTTGCGAGCCTCTTGCGATCCATTCTCAATGTCCCCACAGCCATCGTGGATACATGGACGAGTCCGTCCCCCGCGTTTATAGCCAGCGTCGCCGCAGCAGGCTGTCGCCGCGCGCGCCGGGGACCTGTGCGCCCCGTCGTTTGCCGCGAGACGGCGCGACCGGATCTTCGGGCGGCTTTGACCAGAGGAAAACTCCATGCCGTCAGTCGACAGCCTTTCCACCCGCCGGGACCTGACCGTCGGGCGCAAGAAATACGCCTATTACAGCCTTCCCGCCGCGCAGGAAGCCGGTCTTGGCGGGATCGACCGCCTGCCGCGCTCCATGAAGGTCCTGCTCGAGAACCTGCTGCGCAACGAAGACGGTGTCTCCGTCACCGAAGCGGACCTGAAGGCCGTCGCCGCCTGGATCGAGAACAAGGGCTCGGTCGAGCACGAGATCGCCTTCCGCCCCGCCCGCGTCCTGATGCAGGACTTCACCGGCGTGCCCGCCGTGGTCGACCTGGCCGCCATGCGCGACGCGATGGCCAAGCTCGGCGCCGACGCCGCCAAGATCAACCCACTGGTCCCCGTCGACCTGGTCATCGACCACTCGGTCATGGTCGACAACTTCGGCACCACGGCCGCCTTCGGCCAGAACGTCGAGCGCGAATACGAGCGCAACATCGAGCGCTACAAGTTCCTGCGCTGGGGCTCGTCGGCCTTCAACAACTTCCGCGTCGTGCCCCCCGGCACCGGCATCTGCCACCAGGTCAACCTCGAGAACCTGGCCCAGACCGTCTGGACCGCGCCCGAGGGCAAGGCGACCGTCGCCTATCCCGACACCGTGGTCGGCACCGACAGCCACACCACCATGATCAACGGCCTGGCCGTGCTGGGCTGGGGCGTCGGCGGCATCGAGGCCGAGGCGGCCATGCTGGGCCAGCCGATCCCGATGCTGATCCCCGAGGTCATCGGCTTCAAGCTGTCGGGCACCATGCCCGAGGGCACGACCGCGACCGACCTGGTTCTGACCGTCACCCAGATGCTGCGCAAGAAGGGCGTCGTCGGCAAGTTCGTCGAGTTCTTCGGCCCGGCCCTGCCCAACATGACGATCGAGGACCAGGCCACGATCGCCAACATGGCTCCGGAATACGGCGCCACCTGCGGCTTCTTCCCGGTGTCGGCCGCGACCATCGGCTATCTGACCGCCACGGGCCGCGACAAGGCGCGCGTCGCCCTGGTCGAGGCCTATGCGAAGGCCCAGGGCCTGTGGATCGACGAGACGTCGGAAGATCCCGTCTTCTCCGACGTGCTGGAACTGGACATCTCGACCGTCGTGCCGTCGCTGGCCGGACCCAAGCGCCCGCAGGACAAGGTCGAGCTGACCGTCGCCGCGCCGTCGTTCGAGACGGCGCTGGGTGAGGTCTTCAACCGCGCCACCGACGCCGCGCGGTTCCCGGTCGCGGGCCAGAGCTTCGACATCGGCGACGGCGACGTCGTCATCGCTGCCATCACCTCGTGCACCAACACCTCCAACCCCTCGGTTCTGATCGCCGCCGGCCTGGTGGCGCAGAAGGCCAACAAGCTGGGTCTGAAGACCAAGCCCTGGGTCAAGACCTCGCTGGCACCCGGCTCGCAGGTCGTCACCGACTATCTGACGGCCGCCGGCCTGCAGAAGGAGCTGGACGCGCTCGGCTTCAACCTGGTCGGCTACGGCTGCACCACCTGCATCGGCAACTCGGGTCCGCTGGACCCGGCGATCTCGCAGACGATCAACGACAACGCGATCGTCGCCACCTCGGTCCTGTCGGGCAACCGCAACTTCGAAGGTCGCGTGAACCCGGACGTCCAGGCCAACTATCTGGCCTCGCCGCCGCTGGTC
This sequence comes from Brevundimonas subvibrioides ATCC 15264, assembly GCF_000144605.1. Taxonomy (NCBI): domain Bacteria; kingdom Pseudomonadati; phylum Pseudomonadota; class Alphaproteobacteria; order Caulobacterales; family Caulobacteraceae; genus Brevundimonas; species Brevundimonas subvibrioides. Next base: position 660,689 of record NC_014375.1, read on the forward strand.
GTGGCCTATGCCCTCGCCGGCTCGATGCGGATCGACATCACGACCCAGCCCATCGGCCAGGACAAGAAGGGCAATGACGTCTTCCTGAAGGACGTCTGGCCCACGACCGCCGAGATCGCCGCGATCCAGAAGAAGGCCGTCACCTCGGCCATGTTCGCCAAACGCTATGCCGACGTCTTCAAGGGCGACGCGCACTGGCAGGGCATCGCGGTCGAGGGCGGCCAGACCTACGAATGGGACGCCGCCTCGACCTACGTCGCCAACCCTCCGTATTTCGAGGGCCTGTCGATGGAGCCGACGCCGGTCACTGACATCGTCGAGGGCCGCGTCCTGGCCATCTTCGGCGACTCGATCACGACCGACCACATCTCTCCGGCCGGTTCGATCAAGAAGACCTCGCCCGCCGGTCAGTACCTGACCAACCGGGGTGTCGAATCCGAGGAGTTCAACTCCTACGGCGCGCGGCGTGGCCACCACGAGGTGATGATGCGCGGCACCTTCGCCAACATCCGCATCCGCAACCGCATCACCCCCGACATCGAGGGGGGCGTGACCAAGCACTTCCCGTCGCAGGACACGATGTCGATCTACGACGCCGCCATGCGCTACCAGTCGGAGGGCCGGCCGCTGGTCGTCTTCGCCGGCAAGGAATACGGCACCGGCTCGTCGCGCGACTGGGCGGCCAAGGGCACGCGCCTGCTGGGCGTCCGCGCCGTCATCGCCGAGAGCTACGAGCGGATCCACCGTTCGAACCTGGTCGGAATGGGCGTCGTGCCGCTGCAGTTCAAGGCGGACGGCTGGTCCAAGCTGGGCCTGACCGGCGAGGAGATCGTCACCATCCGCGGCCTGTCCGACGTCAACGTCGGTCGCCTGCGGCCGCGTCAGGACCTGTGGGTCGAGCTGTTCCGTCCGTCGGACGGCAAGATGGCCCGCTTCCCGGTCCGCTGCCGCATCGATAACCAGACCGAGCTCGACTACTTCAAGGCCGGCGGCGTCATGCCGTACGTGCTGCGCAACCTGGCGGGCTGATAGGCTCGCTTCGTGAAACGGGGGCCGGTCGCGCAAGCGCCGGCCCCTTTTTCTTTGGGCTCAATCCAGCCGCATCGCCTCGGCCAGCAGGCGCGCTTCCGCCGCCCGGCTCGAGCCCGAACGCCAGGCGACGACGATCTCGCGTCTGGGGGCCTCGGCCGCGAAGTGGCGGATGACGACCCCCTTGTCGTCGGCCAGGCCCGCGCGCACCGCCATCGCGGGCAGGAAGGACACCCCGAGGCCTGACGAGATCATCTGCACCAGGGTGTGCAGCGACGTGGCGGCGAAGACGTCCTCGCCGCGCGGTGCCTCCATTTCGATGCCGGCCAGAGCCTGGTCGCGCAGACAGTGGCCGTCCTCCAGCAGGATCAGGTCCTCGGCCTTCAGCGCGCCCGGCTGGATGTCACCCGCCGCCGCCAGCGCATGACCCACGGGAGCGACGGCCAGGATCTCGTCGTCGCCGATCCGGGCGTGTTCGATGCCGGGCGCGTCATAGGGCAGGGCGATGACCGCGCAGTCCAGCTGGCCCGCCTTCAGCCCGGCGATCAGCCGCGGCGTCAGGTCCTCGCGGATAAACAGACGCAGGGCAGGATAGGCGTCCTTGAGCCGGGGCAGGGTCGCGGGCAGCAGGAAGGGGGCCACGGTCGGGATGATCCCCAGCCGGAGACGCCCGGACAGCGGCTTGCCGGCGTTGCGGGCGGCCTCGACCAGGTCCTCGGTCCGCGCCAGAACGTCCTCCGCCCGCCGACAGGCCTCGGCTCCGACGGCCGTCAGCTGCACATTGCCCCGCGTGCGTTCGACGACGGGCGCGCCCAGGACGCGCTCCAGTTCCTGGACGCCGGACGACAGGGCGGGCTGGCTGACGTGCGCGGCCTCGGCCGCCCGGCTGAACGATCCATGCTCGGACAGAAGCTTCAGATACTGAAGCTGACGCAAGGTGGGGAGCATAGGCGCGACCTCTCAATATCATAGATATTATCTATGGACGCCTGATCTTCTATCCATTGACTTTGTGCAGTGCAACCGCCATTTCGCACATGCGGTCGGCCCTCCCCGGCGCCGCTCCAAGACATTCGATTTCATCCGGAAGGGATACAGCCATGTTCGGCGTCGGTCAGACACTGCCTGAGTTCAAGATCATGGGCGTCAAGCCCGGCTTCAACAGCCACGAGGAGAACGGCGTCTCCGCGTTCGAGCCGATCACCAACGCGTCGTTCGAAGGCAAGTGGAAGGTCATCTTCTTCTACCCGAAGGACTTCACCTTCGTGTGCCCGACCGAGATCGCCGAGTTCGCCTCGCTGGCGCGCGATTTCGAGGATCGTGACACCGTCGTCCTGGGCGGCTCGACCGACAACGAGTTCGTCAAGCTGGCCTGGCGCCGCGACCACGCCGACCTGTCGAAGCTGCCGATCTGGCAGTTCGCCGACAACGGCGGCAAGCTGGCCCGCGCCCTGGGCGTGCTCGACGAAGCCGAGGGTGTCGCCCTGCGCGCCACCTTCGTCGTCGATCCGCACAACGTCATCCAGCACGTCTACGTCACCAACCTGAACGTGGGCCGCGCCCCCGCCGACACCCTGCGGGTCGTCGACGCGCTGCAGACCGATGAACTGTGCGCCTGCAACCGCCCGGTCGGCGGCGAGACGCTCGCGGCGTAAAGTCGGCGCTTGAGATCCGGAGGCGGCGGCATTCGTGCCGCCGCCTTTTCGGCGCTCGCTTGTTTCTTCAGGGCGCGAACGCTCGACGCACGGCGTCTCGCTGCATGAGCGCGGACGTGCGCGTCGCTCCATCCTGACTTTTGCGGCTCAAGCAGCGCGCGCCCGCGGCGCGAGCGGTAGCCGCCCTTTTCCGAAGGAAAACCAAGAATGTCGATCGACACCCTGCGCGACCTGATGCCCGCCTATGCCAAGGACATCTCGCTGAACCTGTCGTCGCTGGCCTCCGAGGCCGTGCTGAACGACCAGCAGAAGTGGGGCTGTTTCCTCGCCTCGGCCCACGCCGTCGGCGTCGGCCCGGTCGTCCGCGCCATCGAGGCGGCCGCCGCCGAGAAGCTGTCGCCCGAGGCGCTGAACGCGGCCAAGGCGGCCGCCGCCATCATGGGCATGAACAACATCTACTACCGCTCGCTGCACCTGATGAAGAACCACGAGTACACGACCCTGCCGGCGCGCCTGCGGATGAACATCCTGGCCAACCCGGGCGTGGAAAAGATGGACTTCGAGCTGTGGTCGACGGCCGTCAGCGCCATCAACGGCTGCGGCGCGTGCCTGGACGCCCACGAAGGCGAACTGCGCAAGCACGGTGTCCCGGCCCAGCAGGTCCAGACAGCCCTGCGCATCGGTGCCGTGGTCCACGCTGCCAGCCGAATCGTGGCCTCGGAAACGGCGCTGGCGGCTTAAGCCGCCTCGAAGCTCAGCGGCGCACCCCAGAACTGGCTGACCCGGTCCGATTGCGGTCCGGTCTTGCCGGTCGTCAGGAAGGTGCGCCGCCCGCTGTCGCCCAGGGCGTACTCCGGGTGACGGGCGAAATACCGCTCCAGCGCATCGGCCACCGCGCTCGGCTGATGGATCAGGGTGGTGCCGTCGGGCAGGGCGGCAGCGAACAGGTCGGCGACGATCTCGTAGTGGGTGCAGCCCAGGATGGCGGTGTCGGGATGGCGACCGATCCGTCGGCGCAGGGCATCGACGTGGTCCGCGACCACGACCCGCAGCTCCTCGGTCGGGGCCCCCAGCTCGATCAGGCCGGCCAGGCCCGGGCAGGGTTCTGAAAAGACCGCCAGGTCCTCGCGCCGCTTGTCGATCTCGATCTCGTAGACCCGGCTGATGGCGGTGGCGGCGGTGCAGAACACCCCGGTGATGTCGATGGCCTCGACCTTGTCCCCCAGCCGCTCGGCCTCGTAGGTCCAGGGCAGGCCGGTCGCCGCCTCGATCGTCGGCACGATGATGCCCAGGACGTTGAGCGGCCGGCCGTGCCGGACCGCCGCCTCGGCGACCCAGGTCTGCTGCAGCCGGCGGAGCGCCACGGCCGAGGCCGTGTTGCAGGCCAGGACGACGACACTGGCACCGGCCTGGAACAGACGCTCGCAGCCGTTGCGGGTGATCTCGACGATCTCCTCGCCGCTCCTGGAGCCGATCGGCGCATTGGCCTGATCGGCCAGATAGACGAGATCGCGCGTCGAAAAACGCCGGGTCAGTTCCCGATGGACGGTCAGACCGCCCACGCCTGAGTCAAATACGCCTATGGCCATGGGTGCGGCGTTTAAGCCCTGGCCTGCAAAAGTGTAAGCGGTTTTCCGCCCGGGCCCGGGCCCGGGCAGGGCCGGGGACCGGGGCATGAACGCTTGCCTTGTCGTCCCACGGGATTAGACCCTGTTCAGGTGACGGTCAGGTCGCCAGGCCCTAGACTGTGATCGAAGCCGGAAACGATGAACAGGAAATCCCCATGCACAGACGCCAGGTCCTTATCGGAGGCGCGAGCCTGATGGCCCTCACCGGATGCGCCACCGCCGGCTCCGGCGCGGGTCAGGCCAGCGCCATGACCCCGGCGCAGGAGGCCCAGATGGCCCGCGCCATCCTGCCGGCCCAGACGCCGCGCGCCGAGCTGCTCCAGCCCTGGACCGGCGCCTATGACGGCACCCCGCCCTGGGACAAGGTCACGCCCGCCAAACTGCGCGAGGCGATGGTGGAGGCCATGGATCTGGCGCGCGCCGACGTGGCCGCCGTGGCGAACAATCCCGAACCGCCGACCTTCACCAACACCCTGGTCGCCATGGAGCTGTGGGGTGCGCCGCTGGACCAGGTCGTCAACATCTACGGCGTGATGACCGGCAACATCGGCGGCGAGGCCTATGACGCGGTGGACACCGAGATGTCGCCGCTGCTGTCGGCCTTCTTCGACGAGATCAACTTCAACGACGCCCTGTTCCAGCGCGTGAAGACGGTCGCGGACAACGCCGACGCCATGGGCCTGAACGCCCAGCAGAAGCGGCTGGCCGAGCGCAGCCGCGACAGCTTCATCCGCTCCGGCGCGAACCTGGATGCCGCCGGCAAGGCCGAACTGGGCCGGATCAACACCGCCCTCTCCACGGCCTTCACCCGCTTCGGACAGAAGGTCGTGGCCGACGAGAACGCCTGGACCGTCGTCCCGACCGCCGCGGGCGTCGCGGGCCTGCCGGAGTCCAACAAGGCCGCCGCCGCCTCGGCCGCCCGAGCCAAGAACATCGACGGCTGGATCATCATGAACACGCGCTCCAGCGTGGATCCGTTCCTGACCTTCGCCGACGACCGGGCCATGCGCGAGCAGGTCTGGAAGAAGTTCGTCGGTCGCGGTGACAACGGCGACGCCAACGACACCAATGCGACGATCGCCGAGATCGTCCGCCTGCGCGATCAACGGGCGAAACTGCTGGGCTACCGCAACCACGCCGAATGGCGGATGCAGGACACGATGGCCAAGACCCCGGCCGCGGCGCAGCGTCTGATGGACCGCGTCTGGACCCCGGCCAGGGCCCGGGTGGCCGAGGAAGTGGCCGACATGCGCGCCATCGCCGGCTTCGACATCGAGCCCTGGGACTATCTGTACTTCGCCGAGAAGGTCCGGAAGGCCAAGTACGACCTCGATCAGAACGAGCTGAAACCCTATTTCGAACTGAACGCGGTCCGCGCCGGATCCTTCTACATGGCCGAGCGGCTGTACGGCTTCACCTTCACCGAAATGCCCAAGGGAGCGGTGTCGATCTTCGAGCCGGACGTCGTCACCTACGAGGTTCACGACAAGGCGACGGGCCGTCTGATCGGCCTCTACTACACCGACGACTATGCCCGTGCGGGCAAGCGTTCCGGGGCCTGGATGACGACCTACCGGTCGTTCTCGCAGTTGGATGGATCCAAGGTCATCCTGGCCTCGAACAACAACAACTTCACCAAACCCGAGCCCGGCGAGCCGGTCCTGCTGTCGCTGGACGACGCCGAGACCATGTTCCACGAGTTCGGCCACGCCCTGCACTATCTGAGCTCGGTGGTGACCTATCCGTCGTACGGCAACACCCCGCGCGACTTCGTGGAATATCCGTCGCAGGTGCACGAGCACTGGGTGCTCAGCCGCCCCATCCTCGACGGCTATCTTAAGCACTACCAGACGGGCGAGGCGATGCCCCAGGCCCTGGTCGACAAGATCCAGGCGGCGGCCACCTTCAACCAGGGCTATGCCACGGTCAGCTATCTGTCCTCGGCCATCGTCGACATGGACCTGCACACCCAGGCCACGCCGCCCACCGACATCGACGCCTTCGAAAAGGCCTCGCTGGCCCGGATCGGAATGCCCAAGGAGATCGTGATGCGGCACCGCCTGCCGCAGTTCAATCACCTGTTCACGTCCGACGCCTACTCGGCCGGCTACTACAGCTACCTGTGGTCCGAGACGATGGACGCCGACACCTGGGCCTATTTCGAGGAGTCGGGCGACGTCTTCAATCCGGAGATCGGCGGCCGCTTCAAGTCGATCATCCTGGCGCCGGGCAACACCACCGACCGCGCGGACGCCTATCGGCAGTTCCGGGGACGCGACGTGGACGTCACGGCGCTGCTGAAGGTGCGGGGCTTCCCGGTCAGCTAGGTCGAACGCCGAACCGGCCTGGCGGCGTCGTTAACGTCGCCAGGAACCGATCCGATCGTGTCGACGCGGCTCAGGCCGCGTCGACCCCGCCGGCCCTCTCTGCGCGGGGGCGTGCGTGTTCGATCAGGGCCGCCATCAGAGCCCGCGGATCGACGGGTTTGGCGACATGGCCCTGCATGCCGGCGTCGAGGCATTGCCGGATCTGTTCGGGCAGGACATTGGCGCTCAGGGCCACGATCGGCGTGTCGTGGCCTGGCCCGCCGGATGCGCGAATGACCCGCGTCGCCGTAGGGCCGTCCATCACCGGCATCTGCATGTCCATCAGGACCAGATCGTAGGAGCGGGCGGTCACCGCGGCCACGGCCTCCTGGCCGTTCTCCACCATGTCCAAAGCCACGTCGAACGACGCCAGAAGGGCTGTGATCAGGGTCCGGTTGGCCGCATTGTCCTCGGCCAGCAGGATGCGCAGCGGGCCGTCGGGCTGACCGTCGCTGTCGCGACCGGCGGCGTCCGGCGCGGTCTCCGCCACCGGAAGGACGGTGCGGAACCAGAAGGTCGATCCCGTCGATCCATCGCTCCGGGCCCCGATCTCGCCGCCCATGACGTCCATCAGCCGGCGCGAGATGGCCAGGCCGAGACCCGTGCCGCCGAACCGGCGGGACACCGATCCATCCGCCTGGGTGAACCGTTCGAACATCTGTTCGATCTGGCCGGCGGCCAGGCCCGGCCCTGTGTCGGTCACCGAGGCCGACAGGGTGGCCGTCCCGTCCTGAGCCGGCTCGACCGACAGGCTCAGCCTCACGTTCCCCCGCTCGGTGAACTTCACGGCATTGCCGAGGAGGTTCAGCAGGACCTGGCGCAGTCGGGTGACGTCGCCCACCAGCCGCGCGTCTCCCGCCGGGCCTGCACCCAGGATCTCGCAACTCAGGACCAGGCCCTTGGCCTCGGCCTGTTCGCGCAACAGGGCGGTCGCGCCCTCTCCCAGGGCCGCAACGGAGAAGGGCTCCGGGCTCAGCGCCAGGGCGCCCGCTTCCAGTTTGGAGAAATCCAGGATGTCGTTGACGACCGTGAGCAGGGTTTCACCCGCGCTGCGGATCAGGTCGAGATAGCCCCGGTCGCTGGCGGACAGGTCTCCGCCCGCGCCGATCAGACGCGAGAAGCCCAGGATGCTGGTGAGGGGCGTCCGCAGCTCGTGGCTCATATTGGCCAGGAACTCGCTCTTGGCCTGCGAGGCCGCCTCGGCGAGGAGCCGGGCCGACTGCAACTCCGCCTGCGCGGCGCGTCGCGCCGTGATGTCGCGCACGACGTCGACGACCTCGGACAGTTCGCCCGCCCCGTTGATTACCAGCCTCGGATTGGCTTCGAGCCAGACCTCGTGGCCGTCCTTGTGGATGCCGCGATACTCATAGCCCTCGGTCGAGACCGTCTCGCGCCGCGCGATCCGGCCGTGCACGATGCCGCGCACGCGCTGCAGATCCCCGGGGGCGACGAAGTCTCCGGGGGCACGGCCCAGCATCTCGCGCGGCGAATAGCCCAGGACGGTCTTCGCGGCGGGCGAGACATAGGTCAGCCCCACCCCGACCTGATGCCGGACGACCATGTCGGAGGTATGCCCGGCCACGAACCGGAACGCGCGTTCCGCCTCGAACATGACGGCATCGTCCACGTGATCGGTCACGTCCATGACCATACCGATGAGCCAGACCTCGCCGTTCGCGTCGGCCGGCTGGCGACGGCCCCACGTCAGATGATGGCGCACCGCCCCCGAAGGGTGAACGACGCGGTATCGCAGCGTGACCGGCGCCTCGGACGCGAACAGGGCCATGAAGCTTCGGGCCGCCAGACTGGCGTCGTCGGGATGATACATCCGGTACAGGGCCTCGATCGTCGGGACCTCGGCGGTCTGCGGCATGCCGAAAAGGTCGAACATCCGGGGCGACCACCAGGCCGTCTGGGTGTCGCGCACCCGCCACCACCCCGCGCCGGAGCTCTCCAGCGCCGCCAGTGCTATGGCCTGGCTGTCGGGGTCGACGGAGGAAGCGGGCACGGGACTGTTCATCATGAACCCAAGCTTGACCGTAAGTCTCTTCAAACCCGTGAACGTCCGTCCGCGCTTACGCAATTTTTCGTACGAAGTTTTCGCCGGGGAAAGCAGGGGGTTTGCCGGTCCCTCGACTCTGTCTAGGAACGGAGCATGAACACGCTGTCCCTCATCCTTCTGGCCCTCGCCGTCCTGCTGGCGGCGGGTTTCGTGTGGGCCTTCCTGGGCTGGCAGGCGGCCAAGGGCACGGTCCTGGCGGCCCAGGAGAAGATCGCCCTGATCGAGGACAGCCGCGTCACCATGGGCGAGTTTCTGAAAGCGCAGGCGGCACAGTCGGCGCAGGCGGTGGCGGACCAGATGGTGACCCGCGCCACCGAGACCTTTCAGGCGCAGGATCGCGTGGCCCGCGAGCGGATGGAGGCCCAGCTGAAGCCCGTGGCCGAGACCCTGGCCAAGTTCGAGACCCAGGTCGCGGCGCTGGAGAAGGCCCGTGCGGAGGAGACCGGCACGCTCAAGGAACAGCTGTCGGCCCTGATGCTCGCCTCCAGCGCGACGCGCGACGAGGCGCGCCGCCTGACCGAGGTCCTGCGCGGCAACACCGGCCGGCGGGGCCGCTGGGGCGAGCAGACCTGCCGCAACGTGCTGGAGGCCGCCGGCATGGCGGGCCGGTTCGATTTCGACGAACAGTCGTCCAGCGCCAATGACGAGGGCCGCCAGATGCGGCCGGACTTCCTCGTCCGCCTGCCCGGCGGCGGTCTGTTCGTGATCGATGCCAAGGTGCCCCTGGCCTTTCCCGACGCCTCCGAACCGGACGACGAGGCCCGCGACGCCGCCATGTCGGCGAGGAACGCCGCCAGCATCAAGAACCACGTCCGCGATCTGGCGGCCAAGGCCTATCAGGACCAGTTCAAGCCCAGCCCCGATTTCGTCGCCCTGTTCGTGCCGTCCGACGCCTTCCTGTCGGCGGCCCTCGACCGGGAGCCCGAGCTGATGACCGATGCGATGGCCCGGCGGGTCATCATCGTCACCCCCTCGACCCTGTTCGCCCTGTGCAAGGCGGTCGCCTACGGCTGGCGGGCCGAGGAACAGTCGCGGAACGCCGACGAGGTCGCCCGGCTGGGCAAGGAGCTCTACAAGCGGCTGTCGGTCATGGGCGGCCACGTGTTCGGCGTCGGGCGCGCGCTGGAACAGGCCGTCGGCAAGTACAACCAGTTCGTCGGTTCGCTCGAGAGCCAGGTCATGGTGTCCGCCAGGCGGTTCGAAGACCTGCAGGTCGATCACGAGGGCAAGGAGCTGCCCGGCCTGACCGCGATCGATCAATCGCCGCGCCCCGTGACACGGCCCGAACTCGTCCACGATACGTCCAGCCGGAGCTGATTGACGCGTCCCCGGCTTGCTGACAAGGTCGCTTGACAACGTCGATTTGGGGTGTAAAACACCCTTGTCAAAAAGACGGGGTCAGTTGTCATGTCTATGGAGATGCGGGTGTCTGAACATCCCTTGCGCCGCTACGGGGCGCTCATGGCCGTGTGCATGCTCGCCGGTGCGATCGCGGGCGGGGTCTCCGCCGCGTTCGGCGATCGGTCGGGGGCCGGTCCGATCATCGTGGCCGCCTCGGTCGGCCTTGCGATGGCCGCCGTCCTCTGGGTTTGCGCCCGCTGGTGGCGCGGCCTCGATGAAGCGGCCCAGGAAGCGCACAAGTGGGCCTGGTGGTGGGGCTCCACCTTTGGTCTGGCGATCGGCACGGTCGCGCTGTTCACCCTGGCCTATGGAACGCCGTCCGTGCTGACCGCGGCACCCGACGACCTGCTGCTGGGCGGGGCGGCCCTGATCGGGCTCGCCCAGACGCTGGGCTACAGCATCGCCTGGGCCGTCTGGTGGCTGCAGCGGCGGTGACCCGATGAACAATCGTCTCAAGGTCCTCCGCGCCGAGCGGAACTGGAGCCAGGCCGATCTGGCCGCCGCGCTCGGGGTTTCGCGCCAGACCGTCAATGCTCTGGAGACCGGTCGCTATGACCCGTCCCTTCCGCTCGCCTTCAAGATCGCCCGGGTTTTCGAACAACCCATCGAATCCATCTTTTCGGACGCAGGAGCCTCGGCATGATGTCCCGTTCAGAACCCAACAACCAGCCGCTCGTGGTCAAGATCCTCGGCATCCTCGCCCTGGGTACCATGGGGGCCCTGACCGGCTTCGGCTTCGCCAGCATCATGGAGGCCGAGCAGGGCGCGTCCTGGGCCGACAGCCTGGCGCTGGCCATGGCCGTCGCGCTGCTCGCCATCGCCGTGCTCAGCGGCGTGACCATGGTCCTGCGTCCCTCGACCGTCCCCAAGGGCTGCGGCATTCTTCAGATCACCGTCTTCCTTCTGGCCGGTGTGATGTTCCTCGCGCCCATCTACGGCCCGGCCTGGTTCAACGCCGACGTCGTCTTCGGGGGGATCGTGGTGCTCCTGATCGTCCAGAGCGTCGCCAATCTGATGCTGTGGCGCGCCGCCGACGAGATGCTGCGACAGGTCATGGCCGAGACCAGCGCCATAGCCTTCTGGGTGCTGCAGACGGCCCTGTTCCTCTATGCCGCCGCCGAGCGCCTCGGACTGGTCGATACCATCAGCGGCTGGGGTCTGACCGGCATCCTGATGGCCGTCTATCTGGTGGCGTCCATCGCCGCCGCCGCCCGCCGCGGCATCAACTGACGCCCGACGACCGCTCACTCTCTTCTTCTCTGTTTCACGCTGATCGAAAGGATCGGACCATGACGCTCGCCTCTTACCTCAAGACCTCCATCGGACAGATTGCCCGCCTGGCCACCGGCACGGCCCTCGGCCTCGGCCTGACCGTCAGCCTGCTGAGCGTTCCCGGACAAGCCTTCGCCCAGGCCGCGGCGCCCGCCGCCCCGCGCACGGTGGTCCAGGCCCAGGGCCAGGGCCCGGCGCTGTGGGTCGTCCGCGACGCGGACTCGACCCTGTATCTGTTCGGCACGGTCCACGTCCTGCGCCCCGAGACGGCCTGGGGCACGGCCAGGGTGGATGCCGCCTTCGACAGCGCCGACCGCGTCATCCTGGAAATCTCCAACCCCGACGACCAGGCGGCCATCCAGCCGCTGATCCAGCAGTACGGCCTCTCGCCCGACCGGCCCCTGTCCAGCCTGCTGACCCCGGCCGAGCTGACCCGCCTGGACGCGGCGGCCCAGACCATCGGCGCCACGGCCGCCCAGCTCGATCCCCTGCGTCCCTGGCTGGTCGGCCTGTCGCTGTCGATCGCCCCGCTGGTGAAGGCCGGCTACGACCCGCAGTCCGGCGTCGAGATGATCCTGAAGGCGCGGGCCGAGGCGGCGGGCAAGCCGATCTCCGGCTTCGAGACCATCGACAAACAGGTCTCGATCCTGGCGGGCCTGTCCGAGGAGACCCAGCTGGCCTTTCTGCGGGCGACGCTTGAGAAGGTCGAGAACGCGACGGCGGAGCTCGACGCCCTGGTCGGCGCCTGGGCGACCGGCGACGTCGCCTCGATCGAGCGGCTGGGGGTGACGGAGATGCGCAACCAGTCCGAAGAGATCTATCAGGCCCTGCTGGTGCGCCGGAACACCGACTGGGCCGGCCAGATCCAGACCCTGCTCGAGGGGTCGGGCACCGTCTTCATCGCCGTCGGCAGCGCGCACCTCGCGGGTGACGACAGCGTCCAGGCCATCCTGGAACAGCGCGGGGTCGCGGTCACGCGCGAGTAGGACCAGCCCGCGATCCACTGGGAGGCCCGGCTATGCGCCGGGCCTCTTTCGTTGTTAACGCGGCGGTTGGGCCGACCCTGGAGCGACGTCTGCTTCTGACGCGGCCGGTCTACCGAGCGCTGACCGCCTTGAAGCGGCGTCTGGTGTCCAGAAGGACCCAGCTGCGCATCAGGATTTCGGCCACATCATAGGGCTTGAGCAGGACGTCGTTCGCCCCCAGCGACAGGGCGCGCAGCCTCGCATTCATCGTTGAATCCGCCGTGAGCACGAGGATGGGCAGATAGTCGGTCTCGGGGGTCAGCCGCCGGAAGCTCTCCAGCAATTCGTAGCCGTCCACCCCGGGCATCATCAGGTCCAGAAGGACCAGGTCCGGCATCCGCGCCGCGAATTCCGCCAGCGCGTCCCGGGCATCCAGGAAGGTCGCCACGTCCTGGAAGCCTTCGCGGTGGAAGGCCCGTTCGACCAGGCTGAGATTGGCCGGCTCGTCATCGACGGCCATGATCCGCGCGGCTTTCAGCGGGGGGTCGGGGGGGGTGATCTTCATGACGGTTTCTGTCCGTGCGACGGCGAGGCCGGCAGCTCGAGGATGAAGGTTGCGCCGGGCGGGTGGTAGCTGACCTCGCCGCCCTGGGCGCGGGCCAGGCCGCGGGAGAGGGCCAGGCCGAGCCCGGAGCCCTGGGCCCCGCTCCAGCGTTCGGCGTCCAGCCGGTCGAAGGGGATGAACAGCCGGTCGACCAGCTCCGGGGGCACGCCGGGGCCCTCGTCGCGGACCTCGATCCGGACGCGACCGGACGCCCCGACCAGGGTGACCGTCACCACGCCCCCCGCCGGCCCGTACTTGATCGCGTTGGAGAGCAGGTTGAGCACGATCTGCACGGTCGCGCGGCGGTCGGCCAACACCGACAGTCCCGCGTCGCCCTCGATCCGCACCTCGACGCCCGCCGCCTGGGCCTGGGGCGCGATCAGATCGCGCACATCCGCGAGCAGGGGGGCCGGATCCAGAGGCACCGGGGCGAGGGCATGGCCGCCGGCCTCGATCCGGGCGATGTCCAGGACCTCCTCGATCATCGCCAGCAGATGGCCGCCTGCCCTGGAGATCTGGTCCACGCCATGGCGCTGGTCGTCGGTCAGGGTTTCGCCATCCATGCCCAGCAGCTGGTTGAAGCCGAGGATCGCCGTCAGGGGAGTGCGCAGCTCGTGACTCATCCGGGACAGGAAGTCGCTCTTGGCGCGGCTGGCCCGTTCCGCCTCCGCCCGGGCGTGCCCGAGGGCTTCCTCGGCCTGGCGTCGCTCGGTGACGTCGCGCGTGACCTTGGAGAAGCCGGTCAGGGTCCCTGTCTCGTCGTGCAGGGCGGTGATGACGACATTGGCCCAGAACCGCCCGCCGTCGCGGCGAACGCGCCAGCCTTCGTCCTCGACACGGCCGTCGCGCCGGGCGGCCTCCAGCAGTCGCATGGGCGTCTCGGCGCGGGCCTCCGCGGGATAGAAGGTCGAGAAGTGCTGGCCGAGGATCTCGTCGGCCGTCCAGCCCTTGATCCTTTCGGCCCCGGTGTTCCAGCTGACCACCCGACCCTCGAGGTCCAGGGCGAAGATGCCATAGTCGCGGACGCCCTCGATCACGCGGCGGTAGCGCTCCTCGCCTTCGCGCAACGCGGCCTCGCGCGAGCGCAGCAGGTCGCCGGCCTGAACCAGGCGACGCGCCAGTCGCCCGATCTCGTCCTGGGCCTCGTCGGCGAGGCTGAGGGGTTCGCCCCGCTCCAGACGCTCGGCGTCCCGTTCCAGTCCCCGAACGCGGCGCACGATGCCGGTGAACAGCAGCTGGGCCGCCGCCAGACCGCCCAGCAGGCCGATCCCGGCCAGGACCGCCGTGAGGGTCCAGGTCCTGCGTCGCTCGGCGTCGGCTTTCGCCTGGCGTTGCTCGAGCAGCTGGCTTTCCCGGCGCTGCATGGCGTCGATCTCGGCGCGCAGCGCGTCGAGCACCGCCTTGTTGGCGACCAGCGCCCCGGCCACGGTCGGCGCCTCCACGCCCTCCGCCGTGCCGGCTCCCGGCATCGCCGCGAGCTGGGCCAGTCCGCGTCGTTTCTGAACGACGAGCGTATCGACGCGCGCCAGCCGCTGACGGATCTCGGGGTCCCGGGTCGTCTGACGAAGCCGCGCCAGGGTTTCGGGCAGCAGGGCCTCGGCCTTGATGTAGGGCTCCAGAAAGGCGCGGCGACCCGTCAGGCGATAGCCCCGCACGCCGCTGGCCGCCTCGGCCAGCAGGGCATGCACCTCATGGATGTCGCGCTGGATGGCGAAGGTCAGCCGGACGCGCGCCTCGGCCTCGGCCTCCGCCCGGCCGGACAGATGAAGGGCCCCGATGCCGGACAGAAGGATCGCCAAAGGCAGCGCCAGCACGATCAGGCCCTTCGAGCCGAGGCCGAGGTCGGCCCAGGCCCGCGCCGCGCGCGACCATGGCGACAGTCGGCTCAAGGGCGGGCCCGCGCGGCGAAGACCGCCGCCTGGGTCCGGTCGGCGACGCCGAGCTTGGCGATCAGCTTCTCGACATGCGCCTTCACCGTGCCGGGCCCGATGCCGAGGTCCCGCGCGATCTCCTTGTTGGTCAGCCCCCGGGCCACGGACTCGAGGACCTCGCGCTCGCGCGGTGTCAGCCTGTCGAGGTCATCGGGTCTGGGACCGACGGTCGGGGCCATGGCCTTGCGCAGCAGGTCGCCGGGCAGGGCGCTGCGTCCGGCGCCGACCGCCCGGATGGCATGCAGCAGTTCCTCCCGCCCGGCGTCCTTCAAGACGTAGCCCGTGGCCCCGGCCGCGAGGGCGCTGCGTACATATTCCGGCGTGTCATGAAGCGTCAGAAGCAGGATCCGGGTCGGAGCTCGTTCGAGGATGCGTCCCGCCGCCTCCAGCCCGTTCATCCCGGGACCGAAGCGGATATCGAGGATCGCCAGATCGATGTCGCCCGCAAGGCTCCGCTCGACGGCGGCCTCGGCGGTACCGGCCTCGGCGACGACGACCATGTCCGGCTCGCGATCGATCACGGCGCGCAGCCCGGCGCGGGTCAGTTCATGATCGTCGGCGATGAGGATCCGCATGCTCATCTTCGGGCCGAGGGCACGGTGGCGCGAATGCGGAAACCCGTGGCGGTCGCAGCGGCCTCCAGCGTGCCCGCCACGGCGGCGAGCCTCTCGCGCATGATCTCGAGGCCGAAGCGGGGCGTGCCGGCCTGGGTCACGCCGGTCGCGACCGGTCCGCCGCGATCCTCCACGCTCAGGATCACGTCGCCCCGCTCGGTATCGGTCCCGATGTCCAGGCGCACGCTCGCGCCCGGGGCGTGTTTGGCGACGTTGTTCAACGCCTCCTGACCGATGCGGAACAGGAGGGTTTCCTGCCAGTCCGGGAGACGGCCCGGCAACCGGGCATAGACGGTGACCGCATGGCCCGCCGCCTCAAGCCGGCGCGCCTCGTCCTTCAAAGCGGCGACCACCCCGAGGTCGTCCAGACTGGTCGGACGAAGCCCCGAGATCACGCCGCGCAGGTCCGCCACCGACTGGCGCGCCACGCCGATCAGGGCGTCCATCTCGGCTGTCGTCCCGTCCGGCGCCTGACCCTCCAGATCCAGGCGCAGCAGCTCGAGCCGACGATGAAGGGCGGCGACCTGCTGGGCCACGCCATCGTGCAGATCGGCGGAGATGGCGGCTCGCTCGCTCTCCTGGGCGGTGACGACCCGGGACAGGACCTGCTCCAGTTCGCGTTCGCGTCGCTCCAGCCGGCCGCGCAGTTCCGTCTCGCGGCGCTGCTGCAGATCGACCGTCAGCCGGGCTTCGATCATCTCGACCAGCAGGCGCAGCGTCTCCGCATCGTCCTGGGTGGAGATCGCGCCCGGGTTCAGCGGCGCGGTGAAGACGAGGCGGACCCCCGGACGCCCTTGCCCGGCCAGGGCCTCCAGCGGGATCACGAACGCATCTTCCGGGTTCGCCTCCGCCGTCCGCTGGACGGCACCGCGAGCATAGCCGGCGAACAGGGCGGCCCTGCTGGTCGCGCGATCGACCGCCTGTTCCACCTCCCTGCCGTCCGCCGCCGCAAGGTCACGGCTCACGCCGATGAGGAGCTTCAGTCGCGCGGCGCGCGCCTCGGAATCTCGGAACAGGGATCGCAGATCCGTGGTGAAGGCGGCGTCGGGGGGCACGCGGTCGATCTCCGGCTTGGGCTGACTTCCTAACCGACCTTGGCCGTGGCGTCATATGCCGAACGGCATAGGCCGGTCGGCGCGCCAGGGCGCCGATGCGCAAGCGTCACCGCCCCGACATCTTGAACGGGTCGCCGCACCGCGGCCCAGATGAAAGGACGCCCCCATGCGCAAGACCCTCGCCCTCGCCGGCCTCGCCGCCCTCCTCGCCGTTCCCGCCTACGCCGCGGGTCCAGCAGCGACCCCGAACGCCAGCGATTCCTACGCCGTCGCCAACCTGGCTCCGGTCGCTCCGGCCGCCGCCCCCATCACCGTGGCCGAGGTCGAGGCCGCCCAGCGCGCCTGGGGCGAGGCCCTCGTGTCCATCGCGACCGAATACAAGACGAACGGCCAGGCCGCCGCTACCCGCCTGGCCGGTGAGGTGCTGGACGCCGCCTACGGCTACAATCTGGGCCCGGTGGCGTTCAAGCCGACCCTCGCTTCGGGCGACACCACCTTCCGCACCACCCGCGAGGGGGCCTTGGCCTATTTCGTGGGCGGCAACGCGCGCTTCGCCGAAGACACCGGCTTCGCGCTCAAGGGCTGGCGCGCCTATGAAATCGACAACGCAGCCATCGTCCTCAACGGCAACACGGCCATCTCGACCGGCAACGTCATGCTGACCAACGACAAGGGCGAGGTGACCACGGTCAACAAGACCTGGGGCTGGGTGCGCGATGCCAACGGGTCGCTGCGCATCGTTCTGCACCACTCGTCGCTGCCGTACGACGCTGACTGAAGCGTCGCCTGAAGACGGCCGGCCTCCGTGGCCGGCCGTCGACTTCCCGATCTGTCCTGTTGCGATGTTCTCATGAAGCCCTTCACGACCCTGGCCGTGGCGATGGTCGCCACGGTGTCGGCGGCCCCCGCCGCCGCGCAGACCGACACCCAGGCGTGGGCCGCCGCCTTCGCCAGCGGGCCGGTCCGCGACGGCGGGCGGGTCCTCGTCTGGTGGGATGCGCACGCGCGGTTCCGGGAGGAGGGCGATCGGCTCGACACCACCATCCTGCGCCCCGGCGTGGGCTGGAGGGTGTCGCCGCGCCTGGATCTGTGGGCGGGCTATGCCCACGTCACCCTGCGCCGCCCCGGACCGGACGGGGAGGAGCACCGCGCCTGGCAACAGGCGACCTATCCCATCGCCGGGATCGCCGGCGGCCGCCTGACCGGACGCACCCGGATCGAGCAACGCTTCCGCGAAGGGGGCGACGACACGGGCTGGCGGGTTCGTCAGTTCGTGCGCTGGAGCCGCCCCGTCGCGTGGCCGGCCGTGAGCGTGGTCCTGTCGAACGAGACCTTCGTCGGCCTGAATGAGACCGACTGGGGACAGGGCGACGGCTATGACCAGAACCGCGCGTTCGCGGGCGTGGGCTGGCAGGTGACCCCGACGTTCCGGCTGGAAGGCGGCTACATGCACCAGCGCATCAACGGCGGTTCGGCCCCGGACCGGAAGAACGACAACCTGGTCCTGTCGGGGTTCACCACCTTCTAGGCCCCGCGCGAACCGCCGCCGTCGTCACCAGAGCCACTGCACGGCCGCCGTGTACAGCGCGATCCCCGCCGTGAGGTTGAAGGGGAAGGTGATGGCGAGCGAGGCCGTGACGTAGACGCCCGCGTCCGCCTGTGGCGCGGCCAGCCGCATGGCAGCGGGCACGGCGATGTAGGACGCCGATCCCGCCAGGATGGTCAGCAGGGCGGCGTCGCCCGCTCCAAGGCCCGCGAGGCGCGACAGCCCCAGGGCGATGATTGCCGAAAGGAGCGGAAATCCCAGGGCGAAGGCGACGACGCCGGGGCTGAGTTTGCGGCCGCCGTCCATGAGCCTGCGGGCGGCGATCAGGCCGATATCCAGCAGGAAGAAGCACAGCGCCCCCTGGAAAAGCGGACCCACGAACACGTCCAGCCGTGCCAGGCCCGCCGTCCCGGAGATCAGGCCGACGCCGAAACTGCCCAGCAGCATCACCGTCGCCGCCCCGACGAAGACCTCTCTCAGGACCGCGCGGCCCTGCACCGGCCCGGTCCGGCCCGCCCCGTTCAGCAGCAGCAGGGCCGTGAGGATGGCGGGGGTCTCCATCAGGGCCAGGACCGCAGCCATGTAGCCCCCGGGCGCGAGCCCGACCGAGGCCAGGTGATCCTGTCCCGCCGCGAAGGTCACGACCGAGACCGAGCCGTAGGTCGCGGCCAGGGCGCAGGCGGTCGCCCGGTCCAGCCCGGGCAGCCGGCGCAGGACAGCCAGCGCCAGAAGCGGCAGCAGGGCGCTGAGTCCGATTCCCAGCCCGGCCGCCGTCAAAAAGCCCCCGTCCAGCCCGGCCGCGCGAGCCTCGACCCCGCCCTTGAAGCCGATGCAGAGCATCAGATACAGCGACACCGCCTTGCCGACCGGCTCCGGGATGGCGAGGTCGGATCTCGCGAAAGCGGCCAGGGCCCCCACGAAGAAGAACAGGATCGCGGGCGTGGTCAGAAGCGCCAGACTGGCGGCGAGATCGGGCATGACGGGTCCGGGGGGGGAGGAACGAGCAGCGCCTTTGGCCTCGACGCCGGATCGCAGCCAGTTTATTCGACTGATGCTGCTCATAAGCAAACCTGATGACATACGGGGCAACCGATGAATCTGGATATCGACCTCCTGCGGACCTTCGTGGCCGTGGTCGAGACAGGAAGCTTCACGCGGTCCGCGGCCCTGATGGGACGCACGCAGCCCGCCATCAGCCTGCAGATCCGGCGGCTGGAGGAGCAGATGGGCGCGCCGCTTCTGGATCGCAGCGGCAGGAGCGTCACCCTGACCACGGAGGGGGCGTCGCTGCTGCCCCAGGCCCGCAAGCTGCTGCGGCTGAACGACGAGATCGTCTCGACGATGGGCGAAGGCGATCTGGAGGGCGAGGTCCGCTTCGGCGCGCCCGAGGATATCGCGACGATGCACCTTCCGGGCATCCTGGGAGCCTTCGCGCGCGCTCACCCGCGCATCAAACTGGCGGTGACGTGCGACTATACCAGCAACCTGCTCGACCAGATGTCGCGGGGCATGCTGGATCTGGCGCTCATCAAGCGCGAGCCGATGGGGCCCGACCTGGGTGTCCGCGTCTGGCGCGAGCCGCTGGTCTGGGTGGCGCTGGATGCGTCGATCCTGGAGCTCTCGCCGCTGCCCCTGATCGTCGCGCCCGCGCCGGACATCTATCGCAAGCGGGCGCTCGGGACGCTGGATGCGGCGGGTCTGTCGTACCGGGCGTCGTTCACCTCGCCCAGTCTGTCGGGCCAGATGGCGGCGCTGCGAGCCGGTCTCGGCGTCGGCGTCCTGCCCGCCGCCATGGCCCCCCGGGACCTGTCGGTGCTGCATGCGGGGCTGCCGCCCCTCAGCGACAGCGAGATCGCCCTTGTCTCCAGCCGGAGCGGTGGCGGGCCCGCCGAGCTTCTGGCCCAGGAAGTGTTGCGCGCGCTCGAACGCGGTCCGACCGGCGGCTGATTGGATATGCATCGCTTATGAGCGAGATAAATCTTATAAACTGGCGGGATCGCTGCGGTCGCGGCAGTCTGATCCAGCGGCCCGGGCCCCTCTGACGATCATGGTGATCGTGATGTCGGACCGCATCGAGCGCGCTCGGTGCAGGGTCCGATCTCCCCCACCCCCGGACGTCCATCGGGCGCGCTCCTCTCGAAGAGGAGCAAACCATGATCACACGGTATCTCATCCATCGCCTGCACGGCCGCCACGCGCTGCTCGAGGACGCGCTCGGCGAGGAGATGCGTCGGCCCAAACCCGACTATCGACGCATCGCCGACATCAAGAAGCGAAAGCTGCTGGTGCGCGACCGGCTGCGCGCCCTTGAGCTGAAGCTGGCGACCCAGGGCCTCGCGGCCTGACCTTCCGCATCGTCTGATCCTTCACGCCGCGGCCGGTCGACGGCCGCGGCGCCTTTTTGCGAGACCTCATCATGCCGCTCGACTGGCTGACCGCCGACTTTCTGACCAAACCCGTGTGGATGTGGGCGATGTTCCTCGGCATCGTCGCCGTCCTCCTCGCGCTCGACCTGGGCGTTCTTCACCGCAAGCATCGCGAGATCGGGGTGCGCGAAAGCCTGGTCCTGTCGGCGGGCTATCTGACGCTGGGCCTGGGGTTCGGCGGCTGGGTCTGGTTCAGCCTCGGCCAGCAGTCGGGGCTGGAGTATCTGACCGGCTTCGTAGTCGAGAAGTCGCTGGCGATGGACAACGTCTTCGTCATCGCCATGATCTTCGCCTACTTCTCGATCCCGGCCGTCTATCAGCATCGGGTGCTGTTCTGGGGCATCCTGGGCGTCATCGTCCTGAGGGCCGTCATGATCGCCGGCGGGGCCGCCCTGGTCAGCGAGTTCGGCTGGGTCCTGTATGTCTTCGCGGCCTTTCTGATCCTGACCGGGCTCAAGATGCTGGTCATGGCCGACAAGACGCACGGCCTCGAAGACAACGCCCTGCTCAAACTGCTGAAGACGCGGCTGCGGGTCACCGACCAGCTCCACGGCGAGCGCTTCTTCGTCAGGGCCCCGGACCCCGGGACCGGCAAGCCGGTCGCCTACGCCACCCCGCTGTTCCTGGCGCTGGTGCTGATCGAGGTGGCCGACGTGATCTTCGCGGTGGATTCGGTGCCGGCGATCTTCGCCATCACCACCGACCCCTATCTGGTCTACACCTCCAACATCTTCGCCATCCTGGGTCTGCGCGCGCTGTATTTCGCCCTGGCGGCGGTGCTGCACCGCTTCGCCTATCTGAAACAGGCGCTGGCCGTCCTTCTGGTCTTCATCGGTTCCAAGATCTTCCTCGCCGACCTGTTCGGCCTCGAGAAGTTCCCGCCCGCCGTGTCGCTGGGCGTGACCTTCGCGATCCTCGCCGCGGGCATCGTCTGGTCGCTGTGGCGGACGCGCGGCCGAACGGACGGGACGCCGGCGTGACGGGGGCGGCCGCGCGCGTCAGCGCCAGCCGCGGCCGGATGCGGTCGGCGACAGGCGTTCGAGACCGTCGATGAAGGCCGCGTGGCTTTCCAGGGTGGCGACCGCTCCCGGCAGCTCGGCCAGCCGCGCGGCCTCGGCCGACAGGGCGCGGACGACCTCGGATCGACCCAGCCCCGCCCGCGCCAGCCCGGTCGCCCGGCGTCGCACCAGCGCCAGGGCGGCGGCCGGGAACCGGCCTTCGAACCGGCCGGCCCACAGGGCGGTGTCCTCTTCCGAAAGGGTCAGCGCCTCGCTGCGGGCGAGGACCATCGCGGCCCCGTCCCTCAGAGCGCCCCGGTTCATCAGGAACGCCAGGCCGGCCGCCGGGTCGGGCCAGAGGGCGGCGATCGCATGCGCCCGATCGAGGGCTTCCACATCGTCGAAATCGGCCAGGCGCGACACGAAGGCGTCCAGGTGCGCGCCCGACAGGGTGCGTTCGAACGCGGCCCACCGCGCGGTCTGCGCCCTGGCGGTCTCGCCCTCGGCCTCGAGCACGGCGATCTCGGCGCTGTCCCAGGCGGGAGACGGTTCGGGCGTGGGCGCAGGCGCGTTGCGACGCGTCCAGCGCGCCGGCTCGGGGGCGCGCGGGCGGGCGGCCTCGAGCGCGGCCCGGGCCTCGGCGGCATGGCCGCGTTCCGCGAACCGCCGGGCGATCTCCGCGCCGATGTCGGGCTTGACCGCATCCTCCTTCGGGATGGCGGCGGCCCAGGCCATGACGTCGCCGCAGCGGTCGGCCAGCTTGCGCACGACGAGGGCCAGTCGCCCGGTCGGCGCCGCCCGGCCCTCGCGGGTGCTGTCGAGCAGGGCCTGGGCGATCTCGGTGCGGAAGTCCGGCGCGGCACGGCCGATCCAGTTGCTCCACTCGGACTGACGGGTCTGCAGGGCCTCGACCAGTGGGGCGACGCCGGCGGGCCCCGTGGCGTTGGCGGCTTCTGCGAGATCGGCGGCCGCCTCGAAATAGAGCAGCGCCAGCTCGCCCTTGGGGTCCTTCACCCGCCCGGCCAGGCCCGGATAGAGATCGAACCAGGCCATCAGCCGGTCCAGCGCCAGCACGGGCTCGACCGGCAGGAGGCGCTCGACGATCATCCTGCGGTGGACGGTGAGGTCGCGCAGCAGCTCGGGGCGCTTTCGCCAGGACACCCGGGTGCGGCTGTTGGCCAGGGCGGCGAAGCGGCGATCGATCTCCGCCGCGAGGTCCGCGCTCCCCACCTCGGCCGCGAGCTCCAGCTTGAGCCGTCTTTTCAGACCCCCGTCGCCCGCCGACGCCTCGACCAGCAGACGGGCCAGCGTGTCGGCCCCCAGTCCGGCGAGATTGGACGCATTGAGCGCCTTGCGCGAAGCAGCGGATCGAGGGGCCATGCGAAGAGCGTAGAGCGCCACGCCTGCAGATCAACAACCCGCTTCCGGTCCGGGTGGGCGGATGTCGCCGACGTCGGATCAGTGGGAGCTGGAGCGGGCGGCGGGAATCGAACCCGCACGAAAAGCTTGGGAAGCTTTCAGGCTACCACTACATCACGCCCGCGGAAGCGCCGACAACCTAGCGGATTGCGGCAGGCGCTCAAGGCCAAAGACGGCTTGCCGCCGCCAGCGGTCGGGTCTAGTCGGCCCGGTCAGGAGACGATCCCATGGCGCGCCGCCCCGACCGCGAAGGCATGATCCTGCTCAATGTGCTGCTGGTCGTCGCCATGGCCAGCGTCACCGTCCTCATCATGGTCGCCGGTCAGGACATCGAGATCCAGCGCAGCGCCCGGCTGCGCGACGTGGCCCAGGCCGGGGCCTATGCGCGGGCCGGCGAATTGTCCGCCGTCACCAGCCTGAGGCGCGACGGCATCGTCGCGGCGGGGACCGACAATCTCGCCGAGCCCTGGGCGGCCCTGGGCCAGACGCCGGTCGCGGTCCCCGGAGGCCGTTTCGCCCTGACCATCGAGGACGAACAGGCCCGGTTCAACCTGAACGGAATGGTCAATGCGGATCCGGCGGCCATCAGCCTGTTCCAGCGGATCGGCGAGGCCGCCGGCGTCGCGCCCGAGACCCTGATCCGGATCGCGACCGTGGTCCGCGTCGCCGGCCCCCTGTCGGACAGCCGCCTGCTGGTCGCGGCAGGGGTCACGCGGGACGAGATCGCCCTGCTGGAGCCCTTCACCACCCTCCTGCCGCCCGCGGCGCTGCTGAACGTCAACACCGTCGACGAAACCCTGCTGGCCCTGGTGCTGCGCGATCCTGCGGCGGCCCGCACCCTGATCCGGCAGCGTGACCGCGTCGGCTATCTGACGCCGGCCGAACTGGCGGGGGTCGGGGCCTCGTCGACGGGGCTCGGCTTCACCTCGGACCATTTCCGGACCGTCACGGCCGTCACCGTCGGCGACGTCGATCAGGTCGTGACCAGTCGCCTGTCGCGGACGCGCGGGGCAGGGCGGGTGGACGTCACCGTGGTGGGGCGACGGTCGGGCGTTTGAGTACGCCCTGAGACCGTCAGAGCACACCTGGCGGCCCTGTGTCGGATCAACAGTGTGAATCGCGACCTCATCTGAGCCGTTTGAGACGTCGCGAAGACGGTCGTGTGACCGATCTGTATTCGTTCGATCCGTGTCGGGACGAACTGTAATATTCCATCGATTTTCTGTCACCGACGCATCGCAATCGCGCCTTAAAGCCGCCGTCGGGGTTGCTGGGACGATGTCGTTCGGACGCGTGGCGACCCGCACATTCAACGCGAGGGACTGCCCGATGCTTCGTCTGACCAAGGTACTGATGGCCGGTGCGGCCGTGATGGCGCTGGCCGCCTGCGGCTCCGCCGAAGTCGCGTCCCCCGGAGAGGGCGATTTCGGCGGCGGCACGACCCCGACCACCCCCACGACCCCCACGACCCCGACCCCCGGCACCCCGGCCGCCGACTGCCCGACCGGCCTGTCCAACATCGGTCTCGTCGCCGGCGGCACGCTCCGCGCCTGCCAGCTGCCCGCGGTCATCACCGGTAACCTCAGCCTGTCGGTGCGCGCCGGCACCATCTACGCCATCGCCGGTGCCACCCAGGTCGGCGTCGACCGCGGCATCGACGGCACCGGCGGTGCCCAGGGCATCCTGACGATCGACCCCGGCGTCCGCGTCTTCGCCTCGGGCGGCGGCGACGCCCTGGTGGTCAACCGCGGCTCGCAGATCTTCGCCGAGGGCACCTCGACCAACCCGATCATCTTCACCAGCCGCCAGAACGTGGAAGGCCAGACCAACGCCACGTCGCAAGGGCAGTGGGGCGGCATCATCCTGGCCGGCCGCGCGCCCCAGGCGAACTGCCAGCTGACCGCGCCCGTCGCCTGCACCGGCACGGTCGAGGGCGGTCTGTCGGTCTTCTACGGCGGCAACACCCCGACCGACAGCTCGGGCCGGCTGCGCTACATCCAGATCCGCTACTCCGGCTTCCAGGTCTCCGCGGGCAACGAGCTGCAGGGTCTGACCCTGGCCGGTGCCGGGTCCGGCACGACCCTCAGCCACATCCAGGTCTACAACAGCTCGGATGACGGCATCGAGATCTTCGGCGGCAACGCCAACCTGTCCTACCTGGTCATCAACGGGGCCGACGACGACGGCCTGGACACCGACACGGGCTGGCGCGGGGGTGCCCAGTTCGGCATCGTCACCCAGCGCCCGACGACGGAAACGGGCGGCGGCCGCGGCTTCGAGTGGTCGTCCGCGCCGACCACGACGCCCTATGCCACCCGCTATCTGTCGCAGCCGAAGGTGTCGAACTTCACCATCGTCGGCCGCAACGCCGCGGTGGCTGCGGACTCGCTCATCCGCCTCGACTCCGGCACGGACGCGACCATTCTGAACTCGGTGTTCACCAACCCCACGACCTCGGTCGCGGCCTGCCTCGACATCAACAGCGCCGACACGATCACCAGCACGCCGACCTTCACCTCGGTCTTCTTCGCCTGCTCGGCACCCTACGCGACCGCCGCCGTGGCCGGCACCAGCGCCGCCTTCACCAGCGGCACGAACAACACGGCCGCCGGAACCTCGACCCTGACGGCACCCGCCTCCGGCACGACGATCACCAACCAGTCGCTGGCCTTCATCAACGGCGCCAACGAAACCGCCGTGACGCCGGTCAACGCCAACTCGGTCTACTCGTTCTTCGTGGCCACCCCCTATATCGGTGCCGTGCGCAACACGTCCGACACCTGGTACCTGGGCTGGACCTGCGGCATCACCGCCGGCCTGACCTGCTGACGACGGAGGCGCGGCAGCCTCTTCGGGGGCTGCCGCCGGCTTTCGCCATTTCCGTTGAACCCTACCAAGGCGCGCAGATCATGAAGACGCTTTCCATGACCCTCACCGGGGTCCTGCTGGCCACCAGCGCGATGATCGCGCCGGGGCTGGCCTATGCTCAAACCGCTCCCGTCCAGCAGACCCCGGCCGAACTGGCCGCGCCGGAGGCCGAACAGCCTGCCGCCGATCCGGAGTCGTCGCTGGACGAGATCGTCGTCCTCGGCCGCTATATCCCCGAGCCGAACCGTGCGAGCTCCGAGGTTGCGGCCTTCGTCACCGCCGAGGACCTGCAGCGGACCGGAGACTCCAGCGCCGCCGCCGCCCTGACGCGCGTGACCGGCCTGTCGGTGGTCGAGGGTCGGTTCATCTATGTTCGCGGTCTGGGAGAGCGCTACTCCTCGGCCCTGCTGAACGGGTCGCCCCTGCCCAGCCCCGAGCCGCTGCAGCGCGTCGTGCCCCTGGACCTGTTCCCCGCCAATGTGCTGGACAGCGTCACTGTCCAGAAAACCTATTCGGCCAATTTCCCCGGCGAATTCGGCGGCGGCGTCATCGATCTCCAGACCATCGATGCGCCAAATGAGCCCTTCTTCTCGATGCAGGTCGGGGTGGGCGGAAACACGGAAACGACCGGTAAGAAGGCCCTGACCTACTACGGTTCGCGCACCGATTTCCTGGGCTTCGATGACGGGACGCGGGATCTCCCGGGCGAGATCGACCTGGCGTTCCGCTCGGGCAACCGGATCGGCAGCGCGGCCTATACGGATCGCCAGCTCCAGCAGCTCGGCCGGTCGCTGATCAATGCGCCCCTGCGGCTTCTGCAGCGGGAGGAAAACCCGGTCGACGTCGGCCTCGAGGTGTCCGGAGGTTTCTCCAACGAAACCCCCCTGGGGACCCTGGGTGTCATCGCCGTCGCCGGCTACGACAACAGCTGGCAGGTTCGCGAGGGGTTCCAGGAGAACGGCGGCTTCGACGGGGGCGCCCTGGTGCCGCTCGACAGCTTCACCTTCGCCTCCAACCAGAACGACGTTCAGCTGAATCTGCTGGGCGGCCTTTCGCTCTCGGGCATGAATCACGAACTCAAGTGGACGAACTTCTTCGTTCGCAACACCACCAAGGAGGCCCGCTCGCGCATCGGATCCGTGTTCGGTGCCGGCGGCTCCATCCAGCGTGACGACTTCACCGAGTGGTTCGTTCGCCAGCTGTATTCCACCCAGCTGGCCGGCGAGCATGACTTCCTGGACGGCGCCCTCGAATTCGACTGGCGCGCGGCCTATGCGACGACCTCGCGCGATGCGCCGTACGAGACCCAGTTCGGCTACGCCTTCAACGCGGCCGGCAACCTGTCGCATCGCACCGGCAGCGGCGGAAACCTGATCGCGTTCAGCGAGCTGGACGACGACGTCTATTCGGCCGGGGCCGATGTCCGCTACACGCTCCCCCTGTCCGATCTCCGCGAGGCGGTCTTCAGCGGCGGCGTGGCCTTCCTCGACAACAGCCGCAACTCCGAGCGCCGCGAACTGCAGTTCACGAACGGCACCGCCCTCACCCAGGACCAGCTGGAGTCGCGCGTCGACTATTTCACCTCCGACTTCAACATC